>NZ_AWWI01000144.1 GCF_002760615.1 Puniceibacterium antarcticum
TCTCTCATACGCGGAGGCTACCGGCGGTGTGTATGACAGCCAGGACGGAGGCAAAATGTGAGCGACTGGATGCTCCGGAAAGGCATGGCGGCTCTATACAAGTGAGCCGGAGTGAAAGCCTGCCTAGGCCCACTGTGGCCCGGTCATCTGAAACCTAAAATGGGCGTGTCTTGCGCTCTCCCGCCCAGCTGGCAAGAACAGGAAGGATCGCAACGATCAGAAAAACCCGAAGCACATGATCCGCCGATCACTCCAACCGTAAAAGCTTGAGGCAACAACTTGGCGATGCCCCTTGAACTGATCGTTGAGCACTGTGCCAGGGGTATGAATATGCGGCTCCCAACGAAGCCATCGCGATCCTGAATTGAGCATTGCCTCTCCAAGCAGCGTATCAAACTGCGACACAAAATCGCCATTAATTAACGATCCTACAATACTTGAAACCCCTTAACTCTCAATCGATCATATGCAGGATGTCTCCGCTGCTCAGCCGTTTTCATGCCTCGTATGGAAGGGACTCTGAGGGCCATCACTGGCTCCCGCCGCCTGCAGGTGTAGTGGTGAAACACGTCCAGCGCAAACGGTTGGCTACTTGCGTTGGGACCATGCGCGGGGGCAAAACCTTGAGTGTGGTGCTCCTAATTTTCCGGTCTTCGTAATGTCGACCTTCCGCAAAGGGCCGTCCTTGCCATCGATCAGCCCACGTTTGCGTCCATTACCGCGCCGCACCCGAGGTCGGCAAGGAGCCATTTGCGAAGGGCTTGGTAGGCGGGAGATCGACGCGGTATTCGTCGATCCGGTTGCGAGGCTATGGAAACTCTGTTCTGATCATCACACTGCGCAAACCGGAGGCAAGCGAGATGTACACGGAACCAGATCTGTTCACGCTTCCGGCGCGTCGCGGGCGCGCCGTGCGCCTCGGCGCGGGAGAGGCCATTCAGATCATCAACACGCACGGATCCCAGGTAGTGGATACATGGGTGTTCAATGCCGAGGATCTGACGGAATTCCTGTCGAACGAGCACATGCGCCCGACCTTGGGCAAGCTGTGGCCCGGCAAGGGGGATGCGCTGATCACGAACCTGCGCCGGGCGATCATGGTCATCGAGGAAGACACATCGCCGGGACGACACGACACCCTGATCGCGGCCTGCGACGACTACCGCTATGGCCTCCTCGGCTGCACCGAATATCATGACAACTGCACGGACAACCTGCATGCCGCCATGCGGCGGATCGGGCTTGAAGCGCCCGAATGCCCAAGTCCGCTGAACCTGTGGATGAACATCCCAGTCTCAGCGGACGGTTCGACGGGTTGGGGAGAGCCGCTTTCCAAGCCGGGCGACCATGTCATCCTTCGGGCCGCGATGGATTGCGTCGTTGCAATGTCGGCCTGCCCGCAGGACATGTTGCCGATCAACGGCGCGGCCTGTCAGCCGACCGAGGCGCATTACAGGATCCTTCATCGCAGCACGTGATCCTTCGCGCCGTGCAGGACCCCTCCGGATGCAGCCAGTCAGTCCGGATCGGTTCTGGAGCCATGAAGCCGACAGGCTGCCTGTAGGGCTCCCGAGCTGGGACGAGCGGGGTCTGCGGAACCTGAAGGCACCGGCCTTGACCTTCAACCGTAAGCATCCGCCGAGGACCGCGGTTAGGCAGCGTTGACTTGGTGCGTTGCTGCGTTCCATTCCCGGCGACTGGTCGGGTTCTCCGGCGCAGCCGTGGCGGCCGCGATCCGCAAAGCTAAGGCACAGGCGAGACGGGAAGATACGCCCGTGAGCAACGTGCATCTGAAAGCTGCCATCGATCGCGTCACGCCGGACCGTTCTGATGACGAGGCCTGGCGCATCGCTGTCCAAGAAGCGGGTCATGTCGTCGTGACGTGGACAGCCGTCAGCCATCAGCGGGAAATTAAAACCATTGCTCCCCAGCGACGATTGCGGTCAGGGCGGGGCCGAGCCCAAGCGACGGTTTCGCAAGCGGCTTGCGCATGCGTCTTGCGAAACTGGCTGGATGCGTAATGCGGACCATCGCGGTGGCCTGCGCCACCGCCGCGGCAATCGGGTCGATGACGATGGCAGGCACGTCACCCGCGATGTCCTTGGCCATTCCGGCAAGTGGCGCGCCCCCGAGGATGATGACATCGGCGCTGTCTTCTTCTGCCGCCTGTCGCGCCAGACCGATCACGTCGTCGCGCAAGCTGGTACGCATATCACGCATGTCGGCAGGGTGGCTGGAGGGGGTGCGGACGCCGCAACACCGCCCGATCAGTCCGCTGTCCTGCGCGCAATCGAGGTACCAGAGGCGCATGACCGGCGAGAAAGTGACGATAGAAAACCGCTCTCCCAGCATGGCTGCGTTCATCATCGCGGCCTCTGCCATGCCGATCACCGGCAGGTCGAACAGTTCGCGCGCCGCGCGCAATCCCGGATCACCGAAGGCTGCCAGAATGACGGCATCGACCCCGCTCAGGTTGTCCGCGATCATTTCGAGAGCGATGCCACCGGCGATCTGCGCCTCGGCGCGGCTCGCGATATAGGGAAACCCCCGTGTGGCAGTCAAGGGTACTACATCGACGTCGGGTCCGGCAATTTGTCGGGCTATATCGGCCATGGTGTCAGTCATGTCGGTGGACATGTTCGGATTGACCAGAAGAATGCGCATTGGGTTCTACTCGTTCATTGCGTTAGGTACGGGAGCCAGACAGGCACGTTTGAAACACCGTTCGAAGAGAGCTGCAGCTTTGAGAAGCTGGCGGTCGCCTCCGAACCCGGCGCCGATCTGCAGACCGAGCGGCAGCCCTTCGGCTGTCCGACCACAGGGCAGGGACAGCGCGGGAAGGCCCGCATGGTTGAACTGCGACGTGAAAGCGGCGTGGTCCCGCGGTGCGGCCGGGGCACCGCCGATGGAGGCCGGGCCAAGCCGGTCAACCGGCCAAGCGGCGCAAGGGGTTGTGGCGCTGACGATCAGGTCGAAGCGAGTCATGAAGGAGCGCAGAACGTCGCGTGTCACCTGTGCAGCCTCTAGAGCGCGGGCCACATCGACCCCGGACAGGCCGAGCCCTGCCGTGATCTGGGCACCAAGATCGGGATCGAACAAGTCGGGGGTGGCGGTCCAGCGGTCGCCATACAAATCCGCCAGCCCCGCCCATTGCATCGGCATGAGCGCGCCGGGATTGATCCCCTCCGGCCAGACCGGGGCAGCCTCGACCATCACGATGCCATCGGCGCGCAGGGCCTCCGCCGCCGCCGACATTGCTGCATGCACTGCCCCGTCCATGGGAACATCCAGACCAAGCGTCGGGGCGAAAGCGATGCGCAACGGGCGGTCCGGTTCCCAGATCTCGGCTGGGCCTGAAAGCACATCGAACATCAGCGCCACATCGACGACATCTCCAGCGATGGGAGAGAGTACCGAAATGTTCCAGAACGGCTCGGCAAAGCCGGGGCCATACGGGACCACGTCCTGCGAAGGTTTCAACCCCACGGTTCCGGTATGCGCCGGCGGGCGGCGGCTCGAACCGCCAGCATCGGTGCCAAGCGCCAGCGGCGCAAAGCCCGCAGCGACCGCCGCAGCCGGGCCACCCGAAGATCCGCCCGGCGTCAGCGCCGGATCGCAGGGGTTGCGAGTGATCCCATGCAGCGGCGTGTTCGTCAGGCCCTTGCACGCGAATTCGGAACAGGTTCCGATGCCCAGGATCACGGCCCCCGCCGCACGCAGCCGTATCACGGCCTCTGCGTCACGGGGCGGCATAAAATCCGCGAAAAGGCGCGATCCTTGCGTGATCGGACGCCCGGCAACCCAGATGTTGTCCTTGATCACCACCGGCACACCGGCCAGGGGCATGTCTTCGCCCGCGGCATGGCGGGCGTCCACCGCATCCGCCTCGGCCAGGGTCATCGCGGGATCGAGATGGGCGAAAACGTTCAGTCCAGGATTGAGCCGCTGAACGCGCTCGAGCGCCGTCTCGGACACCACTCGGGCAGATACTTCCCCGGCGTTGACCCCAGAGGCAATGGCCCGAGCGGTTTGGCGGGTCATGATGCGACATCTTTCCAGCAGCGTGCGATTTCAGCCCGGCTGGCGAACCAGACACCGGGGCGCGCCGACATATGCGCGAGCAACGCCTCGAGCCCGCTGATGCGCCCGGGGCGGCCAATCAGGCGCAGATGCAACCCAACCGACAGCATCCGGGCCCCATGCCCACCTTCTTCATAAAGGCGGTCGAAAGCGCCCGCGACGTAGCGGCTGAAATCCTCAGGCTGCACGAAGCCACCACCTGGCGAAAACCGCATGTCGTTCGTGTCGAAGGCGTAGGGAAGGATGACGTGGTCCTTGCCCGAAATGCGTTCGATGCGTGGCTGATCGTCGTCATAGCAATCGGAATCGTAGAGAAACCCGCCATGGTCCAGCAGAAGCTGTCGGGTTAGTTCGGACGGCGCCGAACGCGTGTGCCAACCGACCGGAGCCTGCCCGGAGACCTCTGTGATGGTGGAATGGGTGTCGGCGATGATGCGGGCCTCAGCCTCCGGCGTCATTCCGGCGTGGCGTTCCCAGCGCCAGCCGTGGCAACTGATCTCGTGCCCCACCGATACGGCATCCTGCATCAGCCAGGGCAGACGCCGGGCCGCGCGCCCGCAGGTCGAGAATGTGGCGCGAACGCCATATGCCTTGAAAGCGGAAACGATGCGGTCATAGCCTCGACGCGGTCCATAGGCGAAATGGCTCTCCATGCAGAGGTCGGCACCCTTCATCACCTCTTCGCGGATTTCATACATCGACTCGTTGCCCTCGTCTCCGTCGCCGATGGACAGCTCTGCCCCCTCTTCGACGTTGACCACGAAGGACACGGCCAGACGCGCTTTGTCTGGCCATGGCGCGGCAATTTCCGCGGTGCCCCAGCTGCCGCGCAAATCGCGGCGATCCTGCGGCGCGCTCATCCCTGGATCATCCGATTCAGTCCGACGGTGCGCGCCCCGATGACCAGCACCGTCACCGCGAGAAGGATCAGTCCGGTCGACATTGCCGCGAGCGACGGATCCGGCTGTTCCTCGAGATATTGCAGCATCTTGATAGGCAGGGTCTTGTTGCGCGCATCGGTCAGAAAGATCGAGATCGGGTAATTGTCCATCGATGCCAGAAAGGCGAACAGCCCCCCGGTCAGATAGGCCGGGGCGAGGTTGGGGATAAGCACCTTTGCCACCGACTTGGGATAATTCATGCCGAGCGTGCGCGCCGCGTCGATGATTGAAAAGTCGAAACTGCCCATCGCCGCCAGAAGGGTGCGCATCACGAAGGGCAGCGTGATGACCACATGCGCCAGAAGCAAGCTCCAATAGGCATCGCGCAGGCCGATGTCGCGGAAAAACTGCAACATCGCGACACCCAGCACCAGACCAGGCATCATCAGCGGAGAGACAACAAAGGTGGCCACGGCCCCGCGCCCAGAAAATTGGCCCCGCGCCACGGCGATGGCCGCTGCCGTCCCGAGGATCAGGCTGACCAGAGTCGAGACCACCGCAAGGTTGAGCGACAGCAGCACCGCATCGACAAGCCCGGTTTTATTCTGCAGATCCGCGAACCAGCGCAGCGACCAGGACGGCGGCGGCAAAGTATAGACTGGCGAGGCCGAAAAGGCGACGACGACTGTGATCAAGATGGGCAGCATGAGGAAGGCTACCGTGGCCAACCCGACGATCCACGAAACGGTCTGAAAGATACGGTCGGTCTGCGTCATTCCTTGGCTCCCAGACGTGCGGCGAGCCAGGTCGAGCCCAGCACGACAGCAATGGCGATGATCAGCAGGATTGCCGAGATGGTAGACCCCAGTTCCTCATTGCGCAGATAGAGGAAAGAGCGCGCGATGAGCATGGGCAGGTTCTGCTGCGTCTCACCCACGATCAGGCTGGGGATCACGTACATCGACACCGACAGCGAAAAGACGAAGGCCGCCCCCGCCACGATACCAGGCAGTGTCAGCGGCAGCGCCACGTGGAAGAAGCGAAAGAACGGCCCTGCCCCGAGACTGGCCGCGGCGTCGGCCAGGGATGCCTTCTGTTGTTGTAGAACCGCGTAGATCGGCAACACCATGAAGGGCAGGAACACGTTCGCCGCGCCGATCACCAGCGCTGTTTCGGTGAACAGCATACGCACGGGGCCATCGGTCAGCCCGATCGCCTGCATGATCTGGTTCAGCGCGCCATTGGCACGAAACAGGATCGACCAGGCGAATGCCTTGACCACCACGCCCAGCGACATCGGTAGTACCATGGCCACAAGGAAGACGGTCAGCCAGACGCCCCGCGCCCGGTTCATCGCGATGGCCGTGGGATAGGCGATGATGAGCGAAAGGAGCGTGGTCAGCAGGGCCACGCGCAACGTGCGCATGAGCACGCCTATGTTGAACGGTTCGGAAAAGAACGAGACATAGTTGGCGATGCCGAAACCGCCCTCCGGCCCGCGCAGGCTTTGAAACAGCAGCAGGGCAAGCGGAATGGCGTAGAACAGCGCCAGAAATGAGAGTCCCGGCGCCGCAAGCAAGGCAATCCGGTCAAAGCCCAAGCCGCACCGTGTTGGCGGTGTGCCCGCGATGATGTTTGGCGCAGCCGTCATCCCGCGACCTCGTACGCCAGCGTATCCTCTACGGCCCAGTCCAGCGTCACGGTCTGTCCGCGGACGAACCCTGAGCGTATTCCGGACAATTCGCAAATCACCCGGTCACCTTCGCCCGCACGCCCGTGCAATATGGTTTTCGACCCGAGAACCATCGCATCCTCCAGCACCGGCTGGATGCGGTTGCGCCCCGTCCCGGCTGCATCTTCGGAAGTTGCCACAGCCGACACAAGTTCGGGGCGCACGCCGACGACGGCCATGCTGCCGACAGGCAGCTCTACCGGAGCAACGATCTGGCCTTGCGCGGTCTCGATCACGCTGCTTGCGGCGCGGTGCTCGATCACCCGCCCGGAAAGGCGCAGCGAAAGACCGACGAAGTCCATCACGAACGGCGTCTTTGGACGCGCATAAAGCGTCGAGGGATCGGCGAACTGTTCGATCTTGCCTCCGTTCATCACCGCGATCCGGTCGGAGACGCCGAGCGCCTCTTCCTGATCATGGGTGACGAATATCGCGGTGATGCCACGATCGCGCAGCAACGATTTCAGTTCAACCTGCATGGTTTCCCGCAGCTTGCGGTCAAGCGCCGAGAAAGGCTCGTCCAGCAGCAACAGATCGGGCTGGACCACCAGCGCACGCGCCACCGCGACGCGCTGCTGCTGCCCGCCAGAGAGGCCGGTGACGGCCTTGTCGGCAAAGGCGTTCATGCGCACCAGCGCCAATGCTTCTGCCACCCGCGTCGGCATGCCGGCAGTATCCCCCCGCGCCTTCAGACCGAAGGCGACGTTTTCGGCGACCGTCAGATGCGGGAACAAGGCATAGTTCTGGAACACGACCGAGATGTTGCGCTTGTGCGCAGGCACCCGCGTGATGTTGCGCGGCCCCAGAACCATGTCGCCGCTATCTGCCGACATGAGCCCGGCGATCACCCGCAGCAAAGTGGTCTTGCCGCAGCCCGATGGTCCCAGAAGCGAGACAAGTTCGCCTCGGGCCATGTGGAAATTCATACCTTCCATGACTGTCACGCCATGGAAGGATTTGCGCACCATCGACACCTCAAGATACCGCGCGTCCCCGGGCGATGTCGCGCCGTCGGCCAGGCGGGCATTTGATTGTGGCGTCTGGACGGATTGCATCTGCATCACACCGCCATCAGCTTGTCGAAACGTTCGATCCAGGCCTGACGGTTTGCCGCAACGAAGGACCAGTCAGGCGACAGGATCGGCACACCAGAAGGCACCAGATCGCCGGCATCGACCTTGGTGTTCGCAGGCACGGAGGAGGCAAAGGTGGCGATCTCCTTCTGCAGCCCGGCGCCCAGCATCTCGTTCACGTAAGCTGCGGCGAGTTCGGTGTTCGGCCCGCCCTTGACGAGGCAGATGCCCGAGGGCATGGCAAAGATCCCCTCGCTCGGCGCGGCCAGATCAACGGGCACACCTTCCGCCTTGCGCGGCAGCGTATAGGACGAGAAGTTGCCCGCCAGCATTGTGATCTCACCCTGCTCAAGCAGGTTGAACGCCTGGCTCATCACCGAATAGGTGGTCAGCACATTCGGCTTCAGCTCTTCGAGCTTGGCAAAGGCTGCATCTATCTCGTACTGCGCCTCCGAGAACGGCTTGCCGCTGCCCAGCATCGCGGCAGCGAACAGGGTCCACATGCCTTCGGTGTTCTGCAGCGACGGGATGATGACCCTGCCCTTGGACTCGGGCGCCCAGAGATCCCCCCAGGAGGTAACGCCGTCGCGCATTGAGGAGTTGTAGGCGACCCCGGCCCAGGGTTGGACATAGTTCGCCCACATCCCGTCCATGTGCACTGTCCCGTCGCGCAGGTCTGTAAGGTTCGGCACACTTGTCGCATCCATCGGGGCAAGCAAATCTTCCTCGACCGCCTGGATCATTACAGGGTCGTCCATCTGAACGACCGACAGGTAGGGCCGGTCACGGTTCGACGACATCTTTTCGAGGTTCACCGAAGATTTTGTACCCTCAAACAGGATGTCAGCTCCGATCACCTCCTTCATGTGGGGAACGACGATCTCTTCCATCCAGGCGGTGTGGCTGCCAGCACAGCCGATCACCAGTTCGGCAGACTGCGCACGCAGGATCGCGGGCATAGCGAGGGTTCCAACGGCTGCGGCAGCAGATCCCTTCAGCAGGGTACGACGGGTCAAACTGGTCATCATCAATTTCCTTTTGATCTGTCCCGGCCCATGCCGGAATCAAGGGGTTTCAGAACGGCTAAAATGGCATTCCATTTGACTTATTGGATCTGTGGTGGCAGCAACTGAGGGATCGGGCAATGGCTCTTTTTGCGCAAAAATAGCAATGCCTACTATTAAAACATACCGAAACCAAAACGCTGAAAGGATCGGCAATTTGAAAACTAATATTGCATGCCAAATCCGGAATGCCCGCATTGTCTGCCCTGAAACCGGTTATCTTTCGGGTCAGGACATCGAGATCCGCGCAGGCCGAATCGCTGCCATTTACCCCTCTGGCACCCAGCCAACACCCGATGATGCCGACGTGCTCGACGCGCGTGGTGCCCTTGTGCTGCCCGGCTTCGTGAACACCCACAACCATTCCCCCCTGATGATCGTGCGCGGCATGGTCGAGGATATCGGCTTTGCTCCCGCATACACACCCGGTGTTCCGCAGGGGCACTGGCTGTCCCAGGAGGAGACGCTGGCACTGGCCCGGCTTGGCGTGTTGGAAATGCTAATGACCGGCGCGACGACCATCGTCGATTATTACCGCTGCCCCGCAGCACTCGCACAGGCAGCCGAGGAAATCGGCCTGCGGGCCATGGTGGGCGGCCGGGTCATGGATGCAAACACCGCCGAGTTGGCAGAAGGGCGCTTTGTCCATGATCCGAAACTCGCCGATCAGACCATGACCGACGCGATGAATCTGATCGATACCTGGGAAGGACGCGGTGACGGCCGGATCAGCACCATCCTCGCCCCACACGCACCCGACACATGTTCGCGCGACATGCTCTCCCGCTTTGCCGATCTGGCCGCGCAGACAGGCAAGCAAGTGCACACCCATCTGGCGCAATCGCGTATGGAGGTAGCCCAGATCCAGGCCCGCGACGGCATGAGCCCGGTCGAACTGCTGGAGGATACCGGCCTGTTGAACGCGGATCTGATCGCCGCGCATTGCATCTACCTCAGCGACGATGACATCGCGCGGATGGGCCGCGCCGGTGTTGTGGTGGCCCATGCCCCCATCGGCAACGCCGCCTTCGGTGCAGCTGCACCCATCATCGCCCTGCGCGATGCGGGTGCCGCCATTACGCTCTGCACCGACACGAAATCCGCCGACATGTTCGAGGCGATGCGCTGTGCTCTGATCGCCGCACGCACCCGCGAAGCACAGGTGACGGGCAACATGGCACTGGCGCTGAGCGCGCGCGAAGTCTTCGGCTGGGCCACGTCGGCGGGGGCAAAGGCGCTGCGAGGACACGCGGCCACCGGAACGCTCGCCATTGGCGCCCCGGCAGATCTGTCGATCTTGGACGCCGATGCCCCCAACCTCGCCCCGGTGATCGACGGTTTTGGGATCGTCGCGCATTCCGGTTCGGGCGGGAATGTCCGCACGGTGTTTTGCGCGGGCGAATGCCTTGTGCGGGACGGTCGCCCGACACGGGTCGATTTGTCGGAGGTCATAACAACCGCACAAGGCGTCGCCGAACGGCTATGGGCGCGGGCGAAGGGCTGAGAAGCGGCACCTCTACGTGGCGGCGGTCTCTTCCAACACTGCCGCCACGGTATTGCCGGTATGGGCGAGGTGAATGCGCCATACATCGAATGCCGCCACACCATCACGCTTCCGCAGGGCCTGCATCAGCGCCTCGTGCTCGTCGACCGATTGCGCCCAGCGATCTGCGCTGAGGATCGCCAGGAACCGGCCACGCCGCGCATTCAGGATCAGGCGGCGGTGGTTATCAGCCAGCCTCGGATTGCCGCAAGAGGCGATGACAAGGTCATGGATGGCGGAATTCACATCGAAATAGGGATCGAGCGCCTGTGAGCCATAGTGGCTGAGCATCTCCGCATGCAGTCCCTCGAACCTCGCCAGAAGCAGCGGCGAAATCGTTTCCGCAAGCCGCTGAGCTGCCAGCGCCTCAAGCACCGCGATAACGTCGAACAGATGGCGCGCTTCGGCGGGTGAATAGCCCGTGACCTGGGCCCCGCGATTGCGCGATATCTCGATGAGTCCGTCGGCCTCAAGCAATTTCAAAGCCTCCCGCACCGGTGTGCGCGAGACGGACAGCTCCGCCGACAGCTGACGCTCGACGATACGCTCTCCCGATTGCAACTGGCCGCGCACAATCCGTTCGCGCAAGGCGTCCGCGACGCGGGCCGCCATCGCGGACATGTCTGTTGCAGCTGCCGGTTTTACTTCCTCTGTGTCTTTTCGTGGGTTGGTTCCCATGGGTTGCATGCCTTGCAGATATGGATTTCAAGTTTAGTTTGGGCGTATCGCAGCAATCGCCATCATATGGAATTCCATTTGCAAGGACCACACGTCGTTTGACGGGATCGCCAACTTGTTGCCTCAAGCCTTTACGGTTGGAGTGATCGGCGGATCACGCCGCCATGTCGGCGGTGTAATCTGCCCAGAGG
>NZ_AWWI01000145.1 GCF_002760615.1 Puniceibacterium antarcticum
CAAGCACCTGAACGCCGAGGAACGTGGCGTGATTTTTGCGGAGAACCGGCGGGGATCGAGCTTGCGTCAGATCGGTCGGCTTCTTGGCAGGCATCATGGGACCATCGGGCTTGAACTGAAACGAGGAACAGCGCTTGGCGGATATGATCCACAGGTGGCGAGGCTGGCGCGGGATGCGGCTCAGTTGCGTTCGGGTCGACGAAAAAAACTGGTCCCCGCAGCCCCATTCTATGACTGGGTGCGCAACCGTCTGGTCCATTGGCGCTGGTCGCCAGAGCAGATCTCGGCCAGACTGCGGCGCATGCATCCAGATGATCCCAGCCAGCGCGTCAGCCACGAGACGATCTATGCCGCGATCTACGCGCAGCCCCGGGGCGGGCTGAAGACGCTGATGATCGAGGCACTCCGGCAGGCCAAGCCGAAGCGCGGTGCCCGGCGCACCTCTCTGGCGGGAACTTCTATGGTCCCGGAAACGCTGCGGATTATCCATCGTCCCGAAGACATCGAGGCACGCCTGGTTCCAGGCCATTGGGAGGGAGACCTGATCAAGGGGGCCTTCAACCGGTCGGCGGTGGGCACCGTGGTCGAGCGCAAGACCCGCTTTGTCATCCTCAGCAAGATGAACGGCTGCACCGCCAGCGCCGCCCTTGAAGGGTTCACGCGACAGATGA
>NZ_AWWI01000146.1 GCF_002760615.1 Puniceibacterium antarcticum
GATAAGTGTGTCCGGGGAAAGGGGAGCTGCGGCCAGTTTCAGATTTATGCAACAGCGCCGGGTGGACCGCGAAATAGGATCGGCTTTGGCCCGGGGCAGACCCCGGACCGTTTCAGGCCCTGTCCGGTCTAGATCTATTCCGCCCAGCTGACGCCGGTCAGATCGGTTGCCTGTGTCGGCTGGTTCAGCCAAAGGCCGCGCAGCCGGGCATCAGCCACGGTCGGATAGGCGAGCTGGAACAGATAGGCGTTTACATAGTCATCCGCGATCCGTGTCTGCGCCTGCTTGAGCAGATCCGAGCGCGCCGCAGGGTCGGTTGTTGCGCTGAGCGTTTTCATCAGATCCTGAAATTCCGGGCTGTCATATTGAAAGTAGTAATCGGGCCGGGCGTAGATGTTGATATCCATCGGTTCGGTATGGCTGACAATGGTCAGGCCAAAGTCATGATTGCTGAACACTTCTTCGAGCCACTGCGCCCATTCGAGATTGGTGATTTCGGTTTCGATTCCGACCTGACGCAATTGCGCGGCGATGATTTCGCCGCCGCGCCGGGCATAAGACGGCGGCGGCAGTTTCAGCGTGGTGGTGAAACCATCGGGCAATCCGGCCTCTGCCAGCAGTTTCTTCGACAGGTCGGGATCATAGGCGGATTGCGCGGTCAGATCGACATAATCGGGATTGTGCGGCGCAAAATGCGTGCCGATGGGCGTGCCGAGGCCGAACATCGCGCCGTTGATGATATCGTCGCGGTTGATGGCATGGGCGACCGCCTCGCGCACCTTGGGATTGTCGAAGGGGGCGAGCTTGTTGTTCATGGCCAGAATGGTTTCGCCCTCGGTCGAGCCGATGAGAACCTGAAAGCGCGGGTCTGATGCGAACAGCGGCAGGTTTTCCGGGGCGGGAAAGCCGGCAAAGGCGTCGATATCCTGCGCCATCATCGCGGCAAAGGCGGCGGTGGGGTCCGAGATGAACTTGAACGTGGCCTCGCTGAGCGCGGGTTTTTCGCCCCAATAGCCGTCATAGCGGGTCAGGGTGATCTGGTCGCCCTGCCGCCAGTCGGCAAAGCGGAACGGGCCGGTGCCGACGGGGTTGGATTTGATGGTTTCGATGCTTTCGGGGGCGACGATGACCGCATCGCCCCAGGCGAGGTTGAAGAGCAGGGCGCCATCGGGCTGCGACAGGGTCACGGTGACGGTCTGCGGATCGGTCACGGTGACCTCGGCGATATCGGCAAACAGCGCCTTTTGCGCATTTACGCTGTCCTCGGCGCGGGCACGGTCGAGGGTGAATTTCACATCCTCGGCGTCCATGGTGGTGCCGTCATGAAAGGTCACGCCGGGGTGGAGGTGAAAGGTGTAGGTCAGTCCGTCGTCGCTGATTTCCCAGCGTTCAGCGAGGGCGGGGATGACGGTGCCGTTGGAGGCAAAGCGGGTCAGACCCTCGAACACATTGGCGTAAAGGACGGAATCGGTGGCGCCGGCGGCGGTGCTGGTGGGGTCGAGGTGCGGGGGTTCCAGCTGCAGCGCGATGGTGAGGTCGGTCTGCTGCGCCTGAGCGGTGGTGGCGAGGGCGAGGGCGGTTGTGGTGGCCAGTATCCAGCGTTTCATGGGCGTCAACTCCTGCAAGGGGCGCGGGGCGCGCCGGTTGGGGGGACTGTCGGATGAATTGGCGTGGCGATCAAGCGGGCAGTCGCGGGGACATGCTGGCGGGGAGGCATTGTTTTTGTTAGATCACAGAGGCATCCCGGCCCTGAGGAGAGTCCAAAGATGAGCAGCCCCACTATGACCCCCGCGCCCGTGTCCCGCGACGCTGCCGCGCCGATTGTGCGCGAGCTGTCCGCGCTGCGTGCGCAGCTTGCGGGCTGGAAACGGGCGGGGCAGACGGTCGGAGTGGTGCCCACCATGGGAGCCCTGCATGACGGGCATCTGTCGCTGGTGCGCGCCGCCAAGGCCGACTGCGACCGGGTGATTGTGACGATCTTTGTGAACCCCAAGCAGTTCAATTCCCCTGAGGATCTGGCGAACTACCCGAGGACCGAGGTCGAGGATGCCCGCAAGCTTGGGCCATTGGCGGTGGATGCGGTCTATGTGCCGGGTGGGGATCAGATCTATCCCGACGGCTTTTGCACCACCGTGTCGGTGGCGGGGATGACCGATGTGCTGTGTGGTGCGCACCGGCCCGGGCATTTCGACGGGGTGGCCACGGTGGTGACCAAACTGTTCACCCAGACACAGGCCGACCGCGCCTATTTCGGGCAAAAGGATTACCAGCAGCTGCAGGTGGTGACACGGCTTGCGCGGGACCTCGACCTTGGGGTCACGGTGGTGGGCTGCCCGACGATCCGCGAAGAGGACGGGCTGGCCATGTCGTCGCGCAACCTGTTGCTCTCCGACCGCGCCCGCGTCTGGGCACCCGAGCTGCACCGCGCCATGGAAGAGATGGCTGAGGGGCTGCTGGCGGGGGGTGATGCGGGCGTATTGCGCAGGGCTGCCGAGGCGCGGCTGCTGCGGACGGGGTTCACGGATATCGAATATTTCGATCTGCGTGCCTGCGCCGATCTGGCGCTGATGAGCCGCGCTGACCGGCCCGCGCGGCTGCTGGCCGCGGCCTGGCTGGCCGGGGTGCGGCTGATCGACAATATTGCCGTTGGGTAGAGTGTATTGTGAGGGCGCAGGGGGGGGCGCTGCCCCCGTCCTGCGGACTCCCCCGGGATATTTAGGGGCAGATGAAGCCGGGTGCCGGTCCGTGCTTCTTCTCTTTTCAAATACGCAAAATCTGCGCTCTCCACCCGCGCGGCGTCAGGGGAGGAGGAGGGATTCCAGCGTGCGGCCCATGACGCGGGCGGAGTCGAGCATATCTGTCACGCCGATCCATTCATCCGGCTTGTGCGCCAGTTCCAGCACGCCGGGGCCGTAGGCGATACAGTTCTTGAGTTTGCCGATGCGGTCGATGTGTTTCTGATCGTAAGAGCCGGGGGAGGCGACGTAGGTGGCCTCTTGTCCCAGTACGTCCTGAATTGCCTGAGATACGGTGGTCACGATGGGCGCCTCGCGGTCGGTCATCGAGGGCAGGACGCGGTTGAGTTCGGTGATCGTGTAGTCGAAATTCGCACGGCTGGATTTGAGGCCGTCGAGCAGGGCGATGACCTCAGCCGAAACTTCGGCAATCGGCTCTTCGATCAGGAAGCGGCGGTCGATGGTGATACGACAGCTGTCGGGCACGCAATGGGCGGGCAGGCTTGTGTCGCCGGGGAGGAATTCCGCCTGGCCGCCGTGGATGGCGTTGATGTTCATGGTCGAGCTGCGCGCGCCTTCGGGGACGACGGGCATGTCGGTGTGGCGCGCGGCCATGGCGGGGTAGAGCGTATCTTCGAACGCCTGCAGGACCGCGCCCATGTGGCGCACGGCGCAGTCGCCGAGGAAGGGCATGGAGCCATGGGCAATTTCGCCCTTTGTCTCGATCTCGGCCCACCAGCCGCCGCGATGGCCAAGGCAGATCCGGTCCTTTTGCAGTGGTTCGGGGATGATCACGTGCTGCACCCGGTCGGGGTTGAACCAGCCCTGTTCGGCCAAGTAGGCGACGCCACCGTAGCCGCCGGATTCTTCATCCGCCGTGCCGGAGATTTCGATGGCGCCGGCGAAATCGGGGTGCTGTTCGAGGAAGGCCTCGGCCGCGATGATCGAGGCGGCAAGCCCGCCCTTCATATCGCAGGCGCCGCGCCCATAGATCCTGTCCCCGTCGAGTTCACCGCCAAAGGGATCGCGGGTCCAGCCTTTGCCGACCTCGACCACATCGGTGTGCGAGTTGAAATGCACGCAGGGGCCGGGGCGGGTGCCTGTGGCGCGGGCGATGATGTTCCAGCGGGGGTATCTGTCGCTGTCGCCGGGGGTGCCTTTGGCGCGCACAAGGGTGCAGTCGAACCGGGGCGAGAGGCGTTTTCCGAGGAAATCGCAGATGGTTGCGTAGTGGTCGCCCGGCGGGTTCAGCGTGGGGATGCGGATCAGATCCTGCGTGAGGGCGATCAGATCATCACCTTTGTCGCTGATGCGGGTGCTGAGCGGGTCGGACATGGGGACACTCCTTTTGCGCGAGAGTGTTCCCGGTTCCGGGGCGGGGTGCAAGGTGGCGCCGGGCACCCGTCGGAAAAATATGTTTGTGTGCCTATGAACTGGTCAGGGCAGGCGCAGGGGGGGCAGCTGGCCCAGAGGGATCAGCCCGAGCGAGACGGTGCCCCTATAGACCTTGAGCGTGAGGTCCAGCGTGTCGGCAGAGCCATTCATATTGCCCGACAGGGTCAGGGCCTGTTCCAGCGGGTCGAACAGCGCCAGCGGCAGCGCGCCCTGATCGTGCAACAGGGCGAGCATGTCGCGACCCCGCGTTGCCTGCAGCGACAGGGTGCCGCTTGCGCGGCCCATATCATCCAGCGTGAGGTCGCCGGAGAGTTTCAGCGACTGATCCCCGCGGCGATATTCGGCCAGACGCAGGGCGATCTGTTGGGGTTGCGGGCGCGGGCCGTTCAGGGTGGTTGTGGTGAAGAGGCGGTCAAAGGTCACGGTAGCGTCAAAGACAACGCCGCCTGGGTCCTGTGCGGCCTGTTCATCGCTTTGGCGGCTGGCATCCTCGGCGTTCAGCGCGAGGCGGTAGCTGGGCCCGTCGATATGGGTGAGGGCGGCGGTGAGGCCGGTGAGCGCCAGAGTGTTTTCCGCTGTGGTGAAGGTCAGCGCCGCCGCTTCGAGGTTGCTGCGCAGGATTTCACCGCCATCGAGGATCAGGCTGGCGCGCAGGCCCTTGTCGGTGATTGTGGTAGTGGCGGCGGGTGTGGTGAGGGTCTGATCCTCTGGCCAGATCAGGATCAGGTGGCTGGGATTGTAGGACAGCCGGAAGACCTGCAGGAACGGCGCCTGCCAGGTGAGCGCGGCTTCGGGGGCGGTGAGGGTGATGTCGGTGAAGGTCTGATCCAGACGGTTGGGAAAGCCGAGGATCGAGACATCGTCATATTGCGCCGTCCAGCCGGCGCTGCGCAGGGCGGCAAACCAGCCGTCGGTCTGCTGGCGCAGGCTGTGCGCGGACCAGAACCAGTGGCCCGTCCAGGCGAGGCCTGCCAGAATCGTGACAAAGAGCAATCGTTTCATGGCGCCGGACCCCTTTTGAAAACTGTCTGAGTGGTGTTTATAGCCCCCGTCAGAGAAGGGCCAGAATGATGACGATGTGGGTGTTCGGATACGGATCTTTGTTGTGGAACCCGGGGTTTGAGGTGGCGGAACGCGCGGCGGCGCGCCTGCCGGGGTATGCGCGCAGTTTCTGCATGCGATCAATCCACCATCGCGGCACCGTGGCCGAGCCGGGTCTGGTGCTGGCGCTGGATGAGCAGGAGGGCGCTGCCTGTGACGGTCTGGCGCTGCGGGTGGCTGCGGGACACGAGGCGGCGACGCTCGCCTATCTGCGCGAGCGCGAGCTGGTGTCGTCGGCCTATCTGGAAAAGGTGCTGCAGGTGCGGCTGACGGATGGGCGCGATGTTGAGGCGGTCACCTATGTGATTGATGCCGTGCATGAGCAGTATTGCGGCGGTCTGCCGCTGGAGGAGCAGGCGCAGATCATTGCCCATGCGGTGGGCGGGCGGGGACCAAACACCGAATATCTGTTCAACACCGCCCGTCATCTGGCCGAATTGGGCATACCCGATGCAGAACTGCAATGGTTGAGCACGCGTGTGGAGTTCATAAACCGTTAACCTCTTGGCTTGTCCGGATGCAGGTCCTAGGGTCGCGCTTGAAAACCTTGGAATATCCAGCCTCAGGAGCGGTCCGATGGACAAGCCGGACCTTTCGGCCAACCCCCACTTTTCACAACCGGTGCGCCAGATCGTTCTGATGCTGGCCGCGCTGGGCCTGTCCGGTGTGGGTGGCGTCATGGCGCTGCCCCGGGTGTTGCCGATCTTTGAATCCAACCCCTATCTGAACGGGTTCATCTTTGTCGTTTTTCTGCTGGGGGTGATCGCCTGTTTCTGGCAGGTGGCGCAGCTGATGATTTCGGTGCGCTGGATCGAACGGTTCGCATCCCAGCGGGACATGGGCGCAAAGGCGCCGCAACTGCTGGCGCCGCTCGCGACGCTGCTGCGCTCGCGCGGCAAGCGGATGCAGATCAATACAACTTCGACGCGCTCGATCCTTGAATCCGTGGCACAGCGGATCGATGAAGAACGCGAGATCACGCGCTATGTCGTCAGCCTTCTGATCTTTCTGGGTCTGCTGGGCACGTTTTACGGTCTTGCCACCACCGTGCCGGCACTGGTCGACACGATCAAGTCGCTGGTCCCGCAGGCGGGGGAAACCGGCGTGGAGGTGTTTTCGCGGCTGATGGAAGGTTTGCAGAATCAGCTGGGCGGCATGGGCGTTGCCTTTGCCTCGTCCCTGCTGGGGCTGACAGGGTCGCTGATTGTCGGCTTGCTGGAGCTGTTCGCGGGGCATGGGCAGAACCGGTTCTACCGCGAGCTGGAGGAATGGCTGAGTTCGATCACCCGGCTGGGGTTTTCGGATGGCGAGGCCAGCGAAGAGGTGAGCGGGGCGGCGGTCGCGATGGATGCGATGGCCGAGCAGATGGAGACGCTGCAACTGCTGTTCGCGCGCGCCGAGGTGGGCCGGTCCGAAGTGGATGACCGTCTGGGGCAGCTTGCGGATGCGGTCGAGCGGATGACCGAGCGGCTGGAGGCGACGGCGCCGTCATCGAACGCGCTGGCGCGGATCGCGGACGGGCAGGAGCGGCTGATCGACGTGCTGTCGCGCAAGGAAAGCTCCGAAGGGCTGGACGCCGAAAGCCGGATGCGGTTGCGCTCGATCGATGTGCAGATGCTGCGCATCCTTGAAGAGATCAGCGCCGGACGGCAGGAAAGCATGGCCGAGCTGCGCACCGATATTTCCGCGCTGAGCCGGGTGCTGGCACAAATGGGGCGGCAGACCACCAGCGCCCCCGCCACGGCCAAGCCGGTCTTTCAGCGCCCCAAGGTGACCAAGCCCGAGCAGGAGAGCTGAGCCATGGCCCTGTCGCGACGCAGCAGCGCTTCTCGTTTTCAGGCGTCTATCTGGCCGGGATTCGTCGATGCGATGACCGGTCTGTTGCTGGTGCTGATGTTCGTGCTGACCATTTTCATGATGGTGCAGTTTGTGCTGCGCGAGACGATCACCGGGCAGGAGGGCGAGCTGTCCGATCTGTCGGGCGAATTGTCGGCGCTGGCGCAGGCGCTGGGGCTGGAAAAGCGGCAGAATGCGACGCTGAACGATCAGCTGGGCGAGGTCAGCGCCACGCTGGATGCGACCAGATCACGGCTGGCGGAACAGGACAGTCTGATCGCCACGCTGACCGCCACACGCGATCAGCAGGCCGAGGCGCTGGACAGCGCCGGTGCGCGGATCGTGTCGTTCGAGGAACAGGTGGCCGGGCTGCTGTCAGACCGGCGCGCGATCGAGGCGCAGGTGGCCGATCTGGAACAGGCGCGCAACGCGCTGGTGGATGAAAAAGAGGCGATGAACCTTGCGCTGGCCACGGCGCGCGACGAGGTGGATGCCCAGAGCGAAGCCGCCCGGCTGGCGGCGGCGCGGCGCGATGCGCTGGATGCGCTGGTTGCTGATCTGCGCACGCGCAATGCCGATGTGACCAGCAAGGTCGGCGCGCTGACCGACCGGGTGACAGAGCTGAGCACGGCCCTGTCCGACGAAGAGGCGCAGCGGCTGGCCGAGGCCGAGGCGGCGGCGCTGCTGCGCCAGCGGTTGCAGGAGTCAAATGCCGAGCTGACCTCGATGACTTTGGCGCTGGAAGAACAGCGGTCGCGGGCCGAAGAAACCCTGACCCTGCTGGCAGCCGCGCGCAAGGCTGAGGCGGATCTGGATTCACGACTGGCCGCTGCGCTGGTCGAGGGTGAGGATCGCGCGGCGCGGGTGAGCGCGCTGGAGGATCAGTTGGCCGGGGTTCAGGGCGAGGACCGGCAGGCGCTGGAACAGGATCTGGCGGCAGCGGTCGCGGCGAGGCAGTCGGTCGAAAGCGATGCGGCAGAGGTGCGCAAACGTCTGACAGCGGCGCTGGCCGCCAAGCGGGCCGCCGAGGCCGAGGCCGGGGAGGCGATGAGCCAGGCCGAAATCCGGGCGGCGCTGCTGTCCACGGCGCGCGATGCGCTGACCAGCGAACAGGCGCGGACGAGCGAAGCGCAGAAACAGACCGAACTGCTGAACCGGCAGGTGTCGGCGCTGCGCGATCAGCTGTCATCCTTGCAGGGGCTGCTGGATGAATCGCGCAACAGCGATGCGGCGGCACAGGTGCAGTTGCAGAACCTTGGGTCGGATCTGAACACGGCGCTGGCCCGGGTGGCATCAGAAGAACGCAGGCGGCGCCAGCTGGAAGAGGCCGAGCGCAAGCGGCTGGAGGCGCAGACGCAGGATCTGGAGCGCTATCGGTCGGAATTCTTTGGCCGGTTGCGCGATGTACTGGGCAATCAGCCGGGTGTGCGGATTGAAGGGGACAGGTTTGTCTTTTCCTCGGAAGTGCTGTTCCCGCTGGGATCGGCCACCCTGTCCGAAGCGGGCCGGGGCGAGGTTGCCAAGGTGGCGTCGATCCTGAAATCGGTGGCGGATGCGATCCCCGCAGGAATCGACTGGGTGATCCGGGTCGATGGTCACACAGATGACGTGCCGCTGTCGGGCCTTGGCGAATTCGCCGACAATTGGGAGCTGAGCCAGGCGCGGGCGCTGTCTGTGGTGCGTTACATGATTGACGCGCTGGACATTCCGCCGAACCGGCTGGCCGCGAACGGGTTCGGGCAGTACCAGCCGGTGAACCCGGCAGACACCCCCGAAGCACGGGCGCAGAACCGGCGGATCGAGTTGAAATTCACCGAGAAGTAACGCGCTGCTTCGGACGTTGCGTTGCTTGCGCGGTCGGAATTTTGCGTATTTGGAAAGAGAAGAAGCGGGGGGAGGCCCGTTGACGCGGAGGGCCGTGTGTCGCCGCGTTTCGGTGGTGGACACCGGCATCGTTGCTTTCGGGTCATTCCGTGGCGGTGGC
This sequence comes from Puniceibacterium antarcticum, assembly GCF_002760615.1. GTDB lineage: Bacteria > Pseudomonadota > Alphaproteobacteria > Rhodobacterales > Rhodobacteraceae > Puniceibacterium > Puniceibacterium antarcticum. The sequence goes on from NZ_AWWI01000146.1 coordinate 9,052, forward strand.
GGCGGCGCATGGTCTGGAAATCTGCGCGCTGTGCCTGCCGGTCGGTTCTGGCTGATGCAGTTGACAGTTGTTTGCTCTTGGGACGACAGAATTCTTGAAAAATCTGCGCGGGGCAGTCGGGGGGCGGAAACGAAACCTCCGCCGCGGTGGGCGCGGCGGAGGGTGTCAGGTCAGAAGGTGTGCCCGGCCAGCGTTATTCGGCCGTGAGCAGCGGTGGCTTGTTGCCTGAAAGGCGCGGGCTTTGCGGGCCTTCGAAATCAAGGGCCAGAGTGCCGTCGCGCACCACAACCTTGACCAATCCGCCTTTCATCAGCTTGCCGAACAGAAGTTCCTCAGCCAGCGGTTTCTTGATGTATTCCTGGATCACGCGGCCCAGAGGACGTGCACCCATCTTGTCGTCGTACCCCTTGTCCGCGAGCCATGCGGCGGCACCTTCGGTCAGTTCTATGGTCACGTTGCGATCCATCAGCTGTGCCTCGAGTTGAAGCACAAACTTTTCAACCACGCGCAGGATGGTGGATTTGGGCAGCGGTCTGAAGCTGATCACCGCATCCAGACGGTTGCGGAATTCCGGCGTAAAGGTCCGTTCGATGGCGGCGGTGTCTTCGCCTTCGCGGCGGTCACGGCCAAAGCCGATGGCCGATTGCGACTGCTCGATGGCGCCGGCATTTGAGGTCATGATCAGGATCACGTTGCGGAAGTCCACCGTCCGACCGTTGTGGTCGGTCAGTGAGCCGTGGTCCATGACCTGCAGCAGGATGTTGTAAACATCCGGATGCGCCTTTTCCATCTCGTCCAGCAGCAGCACGCAATGGGGGTGCTGGTCGACGCCGTCGGTCAGCTGGCCACCCTGATCAAAGCCGACATAGCCCGGAGGCGCGCCGATGAGACGGGAAACCGCGTGTTTCTCCATATACTCCGACATGTCAAAGCGCAGCAGTTCCACGCCGAGGCTGTCGGCGAGCTGTTTGGCGACTTCGGTCTTGCCAACACCGGTCGGTCCGGCAAAGAGGTAGTTGCCGATGGGCTTTTCCGGTTCGCGCAGGCCGGCACGGGCCAGCTTGATCGCTGAGGACAGGGCGACGATGGCATCGTCCTGACCGAACACCACCCGCTTGAGCGAGGATTCGAGGTCGCGCAGGACTTCGGCGTCGTTCTTGGAGACGTTTTTCGGCGGGATGCGGGCAATCTTGGCCACAACATCCTCGATCTCCTTGGTGCCGATGGTCTTGCGGCGTTTGGAATCGGGCAGCAGGTGTTGCGCGGCCCCCGCCTCGTCGATCACGTCGATCGCCTTGTCCGGGAGCTTGCGGTCGTTGATGTAGCGGGCCGAGAGTTCGACCGCCGTGCGGACGGCATCGGCGGTGTATTTCACACCGTGATGTTCCTCGAAATACGGCTTGAGGCCTTTGATGATCTTGATCGTGTCGGGAACGGAGGGTTCGTTCACGTCGATCTTCTGGAACCGACGGGCCAAGGCGCGGTCCTTTTCGAAGTGCTGGCGGAACTCTTTGTAGGTGGTTGAGCCCATGGTGCGCAGCTTGCCGCCCTGAAGTGCGGGCTTGAGCAGGTTGGAGGCGTCCATGGCACCGCCGGATGTGGCTCCGGCACCGATGACGGTGTGGATCTCGTCGATGAACAGCACGCCGTCGGGATGATTCTCAAGCTCGGTCACGACAGCCTTGAGCCGTTCTTCGAAATCGCCACGATAACGGGTGCCCGCCAGCAGCGCGCCCATGTCGAGCGAGAAGATCGTGGTCTTGGACAGCACTTCGGGGATGTTGCCCGACACGATCATGCGTGCGAGGCCTTCGGCAATGGCGGTCTTGCCCACGCCGGGGTCACCCACCAGCAGCGGGTTGTTCTTGCGGCGGCGGCACAGGACCTGAATGCAACGCTCGACCTCGGAGGCGCGTCCGATCAGCGGGTCGATGTCGCCGTGGCGGGATTTCTCGTTCAGGTTCACGCAGTATTTCGACAGCGCGGATTCCTTGTGATCGCCCGGGGGCGTTTCAGCCGATGACGTCTCTTCGTGGTCTTCGGAGGCGCCGGTGACAGGGCGGCTTTCGCCATAGGCGGGGTTCTTGGCAACGCCATGGGCGATGAAGTTCACCGCGTCGTAGCGGGTCATGTCCTGTTCCTGCAGGAAGTAGGCGGCGTTCGATTCGCGTTCGGCGAAGATTGCGACAAGGACGTTGGCGCCGGTCACTTCGGTGCGGCCCGACGACTGGACATGGATCGCCGCGCGCTGGATCACGCGCTGGAAGGCGGCCGTTGGCACCGCTTCGGAACCTTCGATTTCGGTGACGAGGTTGGCCAGATCATCGTCGATGAATTCCACCAGCGTGGTGCGCAGTTCTTCTGTATCGACGTTGCAGGCCTTCATCACGCGGGTGGCGTCCGGTTCATCAACCAGCGCCAACAGCAGATGCTCCAGCGTGGCGAATTCGTGCGAACGCGAGTTGGCAAGCGCCAGCGCTGCGTGAATAGACTGCTCTAATGTGTTCGAGAATGAAGGCACGTGGGTGCTCCTTCTTATCTGTGTCGGGCCGGTGCGCCGGTCCAGACTGGCCTCTTACGGTTAAAGAATGGTCGATTGTTGTCCCGCTTCAAGGATTTTCTTTGAAACCGCCCCTCACAAATTCGGGTGGTGCCGAATGGTGACGTGCATTTGCGCTAAAACCGATCCTTGCGTTGGCGGATTTCGGCAAAAACTTCTGCATCTGAGGCGTCTTGCAGGCCGAGCGCAGCTTTGACCGAGGCTTGCGAGGCACGCAGGAAGGGGTTTGTGGCCAGTTCGTCCGACAAAAGCGAGGGGACCGTCGGGATCCCTTTGGTGCGGGCTGTGGCGATTGCGTCTGCTCGTGATTTAAGCGCTTCGTTGCCGGGTTCAATGGTCAGGGCAAATTTCGCATTGGCGGCCGTGTATTCGTGACCCGAACAGACCAGTGTTTCGGGCGGCAGGGCGGCGAGTTTGGAAAGGCTGTGCCACATCTGGTCGAACGTGCCTTCAAAGACGCGGCCACAGCCAAGGGCCATCAGGCTGTCGGCGGTAAAGACATAGGCCGAGCCGGGCAGGTGAAAGGCGATATGGCCGACGGTGTGGCCCGAGACATCGAAGATCTGCACCACTTCGCCGCCAAAGGAAAATTCGTCACCTTCGGCAAGCTGCTGGTCGAGAGGGGGCAGGCGGTGCGCATCAGCGGCGGCGCCATAGACGCGGGCACCTGGATAGAGCGCGTTGAGCTGGGGCACGCCTTCGACATGGTCGGGATGATGGTGTGTGAGCCATATATCGGTGAGCGTCCAGCCCCGGCTGGCAAGCGCCTGCCGGATCGGGGCGGCGTCGGGGACGTCGATCACCGCCGTGGCGCCCGAGGCGCTGTCATGCAGGATGAAGGCGTAGTTGTCGCTGCGGGCGGGGATGGTCAGGAGTTCAAGGGGCATGGTCATTCCGCTTTGGCTGGGTAAGGTGGGTGCAGCTTGGCCGATCAGGGAGGAGGCTGCAATGCACCTCGATGTTACAGATCTGCGCACCTTCTATTATCGCAGCGCGTTGGGGCGGGCTGCGCAGAAGGTTGTGCGCGATCAGGTTCATCAACTTTGGCCCGAAGCGAAGGGCATGACCGTGGCCGGTTATGGCTTTGCCGTGCCGCTGCTGCGCCCCTATCTGGCTGATGCGCGGCGGGTGATCGGGCTGATGCCGGGGCCCCAGGGGGTGATGCACTGGCCGGTGGGCCTGCCCAATGTATCGGTGCTGTGTGACGAAACCCTGTGGCCGGTCGAGACCGGGCATGTGGACCGGCTGGTGCTGATGCACGGGCTTGAGACATCGGAAAACCCATCTGCCCTGCTGGATGAATGTTACCGGGTGCTGGGACCGGGTGGGCGGGCGCTGTTCATCGTGCCGAACCGGTCGGGGCTGTGGGCGCGCAGCGATCAGACGCCCTTTGGCTATGGTCGGCCCTATTCGCTGAGCCAGCTTGAGGCGCAGCTGAAGCGCCACAGTTTCGTGCCGGAGCGCAATGTCTCGGCCTTGTATCAGCCGCCGTCGTCGCGGCGGTTCTGGATGAAGACCGGCGCGATGTGGGAAAGCACGGGGCGCGCGGCGGCGGCGGTCATGGCAGGGGGCGTGCTGATGGTCGAGGTGGCCAAACGCACCCCGGCGCGCAGCGGCGGTTCGTCCGTCAAAGAAGTGGTGCGCAAACCGCTGGGCGCGCTGTCCCCGTCCCCGAGGGCCAAGCCGATCTGAGCCCGGCCAAAGCGCCCGCGCACGAATCGAACCCGCGCGGATGCGACTGGATTTGGTGTGTCCACTGTGTGCTTTGGGGCGGCACTGCTCTTAACAGCGCCGGTGTGGTTGCACGATAGCGCGGATTTGTGGCGCTGTGCGGGAATTTCAGGCGGATCAAATGCCGCACCCCCTACAGACCAATGTCTGTAGGGGGTCACTGAACATGCGCATTTTCTGACGTTGGGACAAAAATATGTTAAGAAATCGCTATTGTTCACGAAAAAGGGCGGTTTTGGTGATCTCCTGTGATAGTCACAAGGTCGCAGTTAGCGCAAAACTGTGCGCGAGAGGTGTTTCAGGGGGTTTTATGCGATCCGCAGAAGCGTCATAGCGTGTTGCGGGGTGGGGGTACGTCTGCTACATCCGCGCTGATTTTGATGCCTTGGAATTGATCCAGGGTGGTAACTAACGCCTCCGGACCCCAAAGCGATGCGGGGCCACGGGGGCATAATATCGGAAGGGTGGACGTGTCAGACTCAGCTTCGATTTCCTCCGGCATTGCCTCACGCTATGCCAAAGCGGTTTTTGAAATCGCTCAAGAGAACAATCAGCTCGACCAACTGGAATCCAATCTGGGCGATCTTTCCTCCGCCCTGAGCGAAAGCGCGGATCTGCGCGACCTGATCCATTCGCCGGTTTACAGCCGCGATACCCAGGGGCGCGCGATTGCCGCCGTCGCGCAAAAGATGGACCTTATTTCGGCCGTGCAGAACGTGCTGTCGCTGATGGCCTCCAAGCGCCGCCTGTTTGTGGTGCCCGCCATGATCACCCACCTGCGTGCAATGATTGCAGAGCATAAGGGTGAGGTCACCGCCGAGGTGACATCCGCGATCAAGCTGTCGGATGCACAGGCCAAAAAACTTTCCGAGACGCTGAAGGGTCAGATTGGCCGTGAAGTTCTCATTCATGCGACCGTCGATGAAAGTCTCATCGGTGGTCTTGTCGTCAAGGTGGGCTCGAAGATGATCGACACGTCGATCCGCTCCAAGCTCAATTCCCTCCAGAATGTAATGAAAGAGGTCGGATAAATGGGTATCCAAGCAGCCGAAATTTCTGCGATCCTGAAGGAGCAGATCAAGAACTTTGGCCAGGACGCCGAAGTTGCCGAGGTCGGCCGTGTGCTGTCCGTCGGTGACGGGATTGCGCGCGTCTACGGTCTGGACAACTGCCAGGCTGGCGAAATGGTCGAATTCCCCGGTGGTATCCAGGGTATGGCGCTGAACCTCGAAACCGACAACGTCGGCGTCGTGATCTTCGGCACCGACCGGGACATCAAGGAAGGCGATCTGGTCAAGCGCACAAAGTCCATCGTGGACGTGCCGATCGGTGATGCGCTTCTGGGCCGCGTCGTGGACGGTCTGGGCAACCCGCTGGATGGCAAGGGCCCGATCAACACGACCGAACGTGGTCTGGCCGACGTCAAGGCACCGGGCATCATCCCGCGTCAGTCCGTGCACGAGCCGATGGCAACGGGCCTGAAATCCGTTGACGCGATGATCCCCGTTGGCCGTGGCCAGCGCGAGCTGATCATTGGTGACCGTCAGACAGGCAAGACGGCTATCGCCCTTGATACCATTCTGAACCAGAAGTCGTACAACGACGCCGCCACCAGTGAAGGCGACAAGCTGTACTGCGTCTATGTTGCCATCGGTCAGAAGCGTTCGACCGTTGCACAGCTGGTGAAGAAGCTGGAAGAAACTGGCGCGATCGAATATTCGATCGTTGTGGCTGCAACCGCATCCGACCCCGCGCCGATGCAGTATCTGGCCCCCTATACCGCGACCGCCATCGCAGAGCATTTCCGCGACAATGGCCGTCACGCGCTGATCGTCTATGATGATCTGTCCAAACAGGCCGTGGCCTATCGTCAGATGTCGCTGCTGCTGCGTCGCCCGCCCGGCCGCGAAGCCTATCCCGGCGACGTGTTCTATCTTCACTCGCGCCTGCTGGAGCGTTCGGCCAAGCTGAATGCCGATCACGGTTCGGGGTCACTGACGGCGCTGCCGATCATCGAAACCCAAGGTGGCGACGTTTCCGCGTTCATTCCGACGAACGTGATCTCGATCACCGACGGCCAGATCTTCCTTGAGACCGAACTGTTCTATCAGGGCATCCGCCCCGCTGTGAACACCGGTCTGTCGGTGTCGCGCGTCGGTTCGTCGGCTCAGACCAACTCGATGAAGTCGGTTGCCGGCCCGGTGAAACTGGAGCTTGCGCAGTACCGCGAAATGGCGGCCTTTGCGCAGTTCGGCTCTGATCTTGATGCCGCGACGCAGAAGCTGCTGAACCGTGGCGCACGTCTGACCGAGCTGATGAAACAGCCGCAGTATGCGCCGCTGACCAATGCCGAGATCGTCTGTGTCATCATGGCGGGTACCAAAGGCTATCTGGACAAAATCGCCGTCGGTGACGTTGGTCGTTTTGAGCAGGGTCTGCTGACCCACCTGCGTGGCAAGCGTAAGGATGTGCTGGATTTCATCACCAAGGAGGACCCGAAGATCAAAGGGGACGCCGAGGACAAGATCCGCGCTGCGCTCGACGAATTCGCCGCCGACTTCGCATAAAAGGGAGATAAGGCAATGCCGAATCTCAAGGACCTGAAAAACCGGATCGCGTCGGTCAAATCGACCCGCAAGATCACAAAGGCCATGCAGATGGTGGCCGCCGCAAAACTGCGGCGGGCACAGGATGCCGCCGAGATGGCCCGTCCCTATACCGAGCGTTTCAGCGCGGTGATGGGGGCGCTGGCCGCCTCTGTGGGCGACAGTGCAACAGCGCCCCGGCTTCTGGCCGGGACGGGTGAAGACAAGGTGCATCTGCTGGTTGTCATGACCTCGGAGCGCGGGCTTTGCGGTGGCTTCAACGCCAACATCGCAAAGAAAGCGCGCCAGCATGTTCAAAAGCTGCGCTCTGAAGGCAAGACGGTCAAGATCTTGACCGTCGGCAAGAAGGGCCGCGACAGCATGCGTCGCGACTATAGCGATCTGTTCATTGATCACGTCGACATGAGCGGCGTGAAGCGCCTGTCTTATGCCGATGCTCAGGGGGTTGCGCGCAACATTCTGAACCGGTTCGACGCGGGTGAATTCGACGTCTGCACGATCTTCTATTCGGAGTTCGAGAACGTCGTGACCCAGATCCCGACCGCACAGCAGATCATTCCGGCGTCTTTCGAGGCCCCGGAAGCGGATTCAGCGCAAATGCTCTATGACTATGAGCCGAGCGAGGAAGAGATCCTGGCTGACCTGCTGCCGCGTGGTGTCGCGGTACAGATCTTTGCGGCGCTTCTGGAAAACGCGGCGAGCGAACAGGGCGCGCGGATGTCCGCAATGGACAACGCAACCCGCAACGCTGGCGAGATGATTGACGACCTCACGATCGAGTATAACCGTTCGCGTCAGGCCGTCATCACCAATGAACTGATCGAAATTATCTCGGGCGCGGAAGCGCTCTAAGAACCGGAGACGAAACATGGCAAACGCAAAAGGCAAAGTGACTCAGGTCATTGGTGCCGTGGTTGACGTGCAGTTCGAGGATCACCTCCCGGCGATTCTGAACGCACTGACCACTGACAACAACGGCAAGAAACTGGTTCTGGAGGTTGCACAGCACCTCGGGGAAAACACCATTCGCGCCATCGCAATGGATGCGACCGAGGGTCTTGTGCGCGGTCAGGAAGTGACCGACACCGACGCGCCGATCATGGTTCCGGTGGGCAATGCCACCCTGGGCCGCATCCTGAACGTTGTGGGCGAGCCCATCGACGAAAAGGGTCCGATCAACGCGGATGAATACCGCCCGATCCACGCCGAAGCGCCCGGTTTTGCCGAGCAGTCGACGGAATCGGAAATCCTTGTGACCGGGATCAAGGTCATCGACCTGCTGGCGCCCTATTCCAAGGGCGGCAAGATCGGCCTGTTCGGCGGTGCCGGTGTGGGCAAGACCGTTCTGATCATGGAACTGATCAACAACATCGCCAAGGTGCACTCGGGGTATTCCGTGTTCGCCGGTGTGGGTGAGCGGACCCGTGAAGGGAACGATCTGTACCACGAGATGATCGAATCCAACGTCATCAAGCCCGACAATCTGGGCGAGTCGCAAGTGGCGCTGGTTTACGGTCAGATGAACGAGCCTCCGGGGGCGCGTGCGCGTGTCGCCCTGACCGGTCTGACGCTGGCCGAGCAGTTCCGCGACCAGTCGGGCACAGACGTTCTGTTCTTTGTCGACAACATCTTCCGCTTTACCCAAGCGGGTTCGGAAGTGTCGGCTTTGCTGGGTCGTATCCCGTCTGCGGTGGGCTATCAGCCGACGCTGGCGACCGACATGGGCCAGATGCAGGAACGCATCACCTCGACCAAGAAGGGTTCGATCACCTCGATCCAGGCCGTTTACGTGCCTGCGGATGACTTGACCGACCCCGCGCCTGCAACCACCTTTGCGCACCTTGACGCAACAACGGTTCTGAACCGTGCGATTTCCGAACTGGGTATCTACCCGGCCGTGGACCCGCTCGATTCGAACTCGCGTCTGATGGATCCGCAGATCGTGGGCGAAGAGCACTATCAGGTGGCACGTGACGTTCAGGGTATCCTGCAGCGCTACAAGTCGCTTCAGGACATCATCGCCATCCTCGGGATGGACGAATTGTCCGAAGAGGACAAGCTGACGGTTTCGCGCGCGCGCAAGATCCAGCGTTTCCTGTCGCAGCCGTTTGACGTGGCCAAGGTGTTCACCGGTTCCGACGGCATTCAGGTGCCGCTGGAAGATACGATCGCGTCGTTCAAGGCGGTTGTGGCGGGCGAATATGACCACCTGCCCGAAGGTGCCTTCTATATGGTTGGCGGCATTGAGGACGTGAAAGCCAAGGCCGAGCGCCTTGCGGCTGACGCGGCCTAAGCAGCGGACCCGTTCCGGGGGGCCTTGGGGCCCTCCGGACCCCTAACAGGAGGCCCAAATGGCTGAGACTATGCAATTCGATCTGGTCAGCCCCGAGCGGAGCCTGATGTCGGCACAGGTAGTGTCGGTGCTTATCCCCGGTGCCGAAGGCGATCTGACGGCGATGCCGAACCACGCGCCGATGATCACCACGCTGCGCCCCGGGATCCTTCGGGTCGTGACCGATGCAGGCCATGACGAATTCGTCGTGACCGGCGGCTTTGCCGAGATCGGCGACGGCGTGTCGGTTCTGGCCGAGCGCGCGCTGCACCGCGACGACATGGATCAGGCGACCTTTGATGCGCTGATCGCCGAGGCCCACGAGGCCTATGGCAAGGCGAAAGAGGCCGCCCAGAACGAGCCAGGTCCGGTGGACGAGGCGGCGAAGCTGCTGGCGGACATGGTGGCAATCGGTACCCATATCGGGCTGTCGACCGACAAGAACGTCCTCTGATACGATCCGTTTTGATTCGGTTCTGAACCCCGTGAAACCCGATGGTTTCGCGGGGTTTTTTCATGCGCGCCTTTGCTTGTACCGGGTCGGGGGCCGCCGTTGGCGGGCGTCTCTGAAGGGAGTAGACGGCGGGCAGGTGCGCTGTCAGCGCCGTGCCACGGTGCGGCGCGTGCGTGGGGCGGGCCGGAACCAAAGCGGGGTGGGGGTGTTGATCCTTGATGAACATGTGCCGCATGCCTGTCTCTGCCGCCCTTTTTGTGCTTGCCCTGCTCTTTGGCGGGGCAAGTGGCGTGGCGGCGCAGGACGCAGGCAGTCCGGCATGGTTCGAGGTCGAGACGCTGAACGAGGGGCTGGGGCCGACCCCGGCATCAATCGACCGCACGACGCCCCGGTCCAGTGTGGAAAGCTTTCTGATTGAGGCACGTGACGAGAACTGGCTGGCGGCGGCGCAGATGCTGGACCTGTCGGACATTCCGGTGGCGGAGCAACGCGAGGAGGGGCAGCGCCGGGCGCAGGATTTCCTGATCCTGCTGGAGCGCAAGATCATCATCGACTGGTACGCGCTGCGCGACCGCCCCGACGGGCTGGATGAACGCGGAGGCGACGGCGCGATGATCGGCAAGCCGCGTCGGTCTATCCTGCTGTGGTATGTGGATCTTGAGGACAGGCCGCTTCCGATCCGGATCAACAGGGTCAAGTCGGTGGATGGGGAGCCGGTCTGGGTGGTGGCGCGTCAGACGGTGGACAATCTGCCAGAGCTTGGCGCGGCCTACGGGCCGTCTGAGCTGGAGCTGATGCTGCCCGAAACCTGGCGCGCCCCGGCCTTTTTTGGGCTGCGCTGGTGGGAAGCGGTTGCGGTGCCAATGGTGGTGATGATCACGCTGCTTGCGGGGCGGATCCTGCACGGTGCGATTTCCGCTTTGTCGCGCCGCAGCACCCGGCTGACCACAGAGGCGCTGTTGGTGGCGACGCGCGGGCCGGTGGTTCTGGTGGGGATGACCTTTGCGCTGGCCATGCTGTCGCAGCGGATGTTCACCTTTTCCGGGCGCATCGATTCGGTGCTGTCGCCGCTGATCGTGATCGGGGCCGTTGTGTCGGTGCTGTGGTTCGTCGTCAACATCGCGGATGCCATCGTGTCGCGGCTGGTGAACTTTGACGGTGCCGAGCTGAGCGAGATTGGCGAAGGGCAGGAGCTGCGCCGGGACATGGCGACGCGGGTGTCGGCGATCCGGCGGGGCATGATCGTCGTGATCGCCATGGTGGGCTCGGGGATCGTGCTGAACGAGGCGAGCGTGATGCAGTCGCTGGGGATCTCGTTGCTGGCCTCGGCGGGGACGCTGACGTTGGTTGCGGCCTATGCGGCGCGCGACATCCTGTCCAACATCATGGCGTCGCTACAGATTTCCATCAACCAGTCGGCCCGGATCGGTGACAAGATCGAGTTTCGTGGCAACCTGTGTTCGGTCGAGCGGATCAATTTCACCTATGTCCAGCTGCGCATCTGGACCGGCAAGCGTCTGGTGGTGCCGGTTGTGGATTTTGTGTCCGAACCGTTCGAGAACTGGACGATGCAGGAACCCTTTATGCTGGGCGAGGTGACGCTGCGCCTGCGTCATGATGCGGATATCGAGCCGCTGCGCGCAAGATATCACGAGATTCTGGACGGGATGGAGGATACCGACGAGCCGGACAGCCGGGGCTGCTATGTCACCGACCACGATGTGTTCGGCCAGCATGTGCTGTTCCTCGTGCCCTGTCCTAACCCCAACACCGCCTGGGCGCTGACCTGCGAGGTGCGCGAAAAGCTGTTGGTGGCGGCGCGCAGGATCGATGCCAAGGGCAAGGGGCTGTTTCCCAAGGTCGAGGCGGCCGAGGCCGCCTGACGCTGGGTCAGATCAGAGGATACCTTCGTAGATCGGACCGAGGGTTTCGGTTTCGAACAGGGAAGAGACCGAGGTGCCGTTCCAGATGTTGAGGATGGCTTGGGCAAACATCGGCGCGGTGGGCAGGATGCGGATGTTGGGCGCCTTGCGCACGGCTTCGGGTGCATTGATGGAATCGGTGATGACCAGCGATTTCATTACCGAATTTGTGATGCGTTCAACGGCCGGGCCGGACAGCACGCCGTGGGTGATATAGGAATGCACCTCTGAGGCGCCGTTCTGCATCAGCACCTCTGCCGCCTTGCATAGCGTGCCGGCGGTGTCGCAGATGTCATCGACGATGATGCAGCGCTTGCCGCTCACGTCACCGATCACCGTCATCTCTGCGATCTCGCCCGGTTTTTCGCGGCGTTTGTCGACGATGGCGAGCGGGGCGTTGATCCGCTTGGCCAGTTCGCGGGCGCGCGCCACGCCGCCCACATCCGGCGAGACGACCATGACATCGCCAGTGTCCTTGAACTGGTTCAGGATATCCAGCGCAAAGACCGGCGAGGCATAGAGGTTGTCCACCGGGATGTCGAAGAAGCCCTGAATCTGGGTGGCATGCAGATCAAGGGTCAGCACGCGTTCGATGCCGGCCTCTGCGATCATGTTGGCGACCAGCTTGGCGGTGATGGGGGTGCGCGCCTTGGTGCGGCGGTCCTGACGGGCATAGCCGAAATAGGGGATCACGGCGGTGATACGCGAGGCCGAGGAGCGGCGCAGCGCATCGGTCATAATCAGCAGTTCCATCAGGTTGTCATTGGCGGGGTTCGACGTCGGCTGGATGATGAACATATCCTCGCCCCGGACGTTTTCGTAGACCTCGACAAAGATTTCCTGATCGTTGAACCGTTCGATGCGGGCGTCGACCAGCCCGACGGTCATACCGCGATACAAGGACATGCGGCGGGCGATGGCAGTGGCGAGCGGCAGGTTCGCGTTGCCGGAAATCAGTTTGGGTTCAACGAGTGTGGCCATGGGGAGGGCAGCTCCGGCTTTGGGTCTGGGGATTGGATTCGCAACATTGCGCTCGCCTTAGCATGCACGTAGGTTCCGGCAAAGCCGATGCGGCCCGGGGAGAGATCAGATGGCACATATTAATTACTATTTTACGACACTATCGCCGTTCACCTATCTGGCGGGCACCAGACTTGAAGAAATCGCCGCGCGTCACGGGGCCGGCATCACCTACAAGCCGCTGGATGTGATGGCGCTGTTTGCCCGGACGGGGGGAACAGCGCCGAGAGAGCGGCATCCGAGCCGGATGGAGTACCGCTCGCAAGAGCTGATCCGGCTGGCGAAGAAGCTCGACATGCCGCTGACGCTGAAACCGGCGCACTGGCCGACCAATCCGGCACCGTCGGGCTATGCCATCATCGCGGCGCAAAAAGCTGGCGGCGGTGATCTGGGCAAGCTTGCGTTTTCCTTTTTGCGCGCCTGCTGGGCGGAGCAGAAAGACATTGCAGAAGATGACGTGGTGCGCGATTGCCTGAGCGGCGCCGGGTTCGACCCCAAGCTGGCGGATTCCGGTCTGCTGACCGGGGCAGAGACCTATGGCGCCAATCTGGAAGAGGCCGCGGCACAGGGCGTGTTCGGATCGCCCTTTTACATAACAGAGGATGACCAGCGGTTCTTTGGCCAGGATCGGCTAGAGGATCTGGATCTGCACCTCGCAGGAAAGTTTTAATGTCTTATGATACCCGCGCCGGTTTTCCGGTGCACTGGAACGATTTTGGCGTCGGCCCCGAGCCGGCGCTGATGCTACACCCCGCGCTGGCCCATTCCGGGGCCTGGACGCGGGTCGCCGGGGGGCTGGCCGACCGGGTCCGCGCGATTGCGCCGGATATGCCGGGGCACGGGCTGAGCGGGGACTGGGATCAGCGGTCCGATTATTACGACCAGATGACTGGCATCGCGACCAGTTTTCTGGAGCCGGGAACCCATGTGATCGGCCATTCCTTTGGAGCGATGGTGGCGCTGCGGCTGGCGCTGGAAAACCCGGGGATGCGGTCGCTGACGCTGATCGAACCGGTGCTGTTTGCGGCCGCAAAGGAGCGGGTCCGCCCTGTCTTTGATGCCTATGTCAAGAAATGCAGGCCTTTTGCCAATGCGCTGGCGGTGGGGGACCGGGACACGGCCGCGCGGTTGTTCAGCGCGCTGTGGGGCGATGGGCGCGGCTGGGAAGATCTGACCCAGCGGCAGAAGGAATCGCAGATCAAGCGGATTTCGATCATTGCAGAGACCAACAAGACGCTGAACGAAGATGCGGCCGGGCTGCTGAGCGCGGGGCGGCTTGAATCTTTGGACATGCCCGTACTGCTGATCCGCGGATCACAAAGCCAGCCGATCATGCAGGATATCCACGAGGCGCTGGCCGAGCGGATTCCAAACGCGCGTCAGGTGGTTGTTCAGGGGGCGGGGCATATGGTGCCGATCACGCATCCGATCGAGGTTGCGGCGGAAATCAAGGCGATGATTGGCTGAACTTAGGCGGGGCAGTCTGCTGCCCCGCGCCGGTTGAGGTTTTGTGTCAAACCTTCTGTATCAGGTTTTCTTGCCAACCTTCGGTTCGGTGCCAGCCCTCAGGCGGGCCAGATTCGTGCTGTGGCGCCAGTAGATCACCACGGTGAGCAGGAGGGTGAGGGCAAGCGCCTCTGTCCTGCCGAGCAGCCACATGTAAGGTGCTGACAGCGCGGCGGCGACCAAGGCGCCAAGGCTGGAGATGCGGGTGACGGCGACGGCGGCGAGCCATGTGGCGCAGCAAAGTGCGCCAACGGGCCAGACCAGCGCGAGCATGATGCCGAGGAATGTTGCAACGCCCTTGCCGCCCTTGAACTCTATCCAGAACGGAAAGCAGTGGCCCAAGAAGGCCAGAAGCGCGGCAATCTGTGCCGCGTCTTCGCCCGCGAAATACCGGGCGAGCAGGACGGCTGCGGCACCCTTGCCGCCATCCAGCAGCAGCGTCAGCGCTGCGGCCTTTTTATTGCCGGTGCGCAGAACGTTGGTGGCCCCGATATTGCCCGAACCGATGCTGCGCAGATTGCCAATGCCAAAGGCGCGGGTCAGCAGAAGGCCAAAGGGGATCGAGCCCAGCATATAGCCGATCACCGCCCAGAGGGCGAGAACGGTCGGGGTGTTTTCGATTATGGGCATCACGCGCTCCGGTAGACGGACAGGCCGTCGACGAATGTCTCTATCACCTTACCCTGCAGGCGGGCGCCGTCAAAGGGTGTGTTTTTGGATTTCGAATTCAGCTTGAAGCGATCAAGGATCATCGGCTTGTCCGCATCAAACAGCACCAGATCGGCGGGCGCGCCTTTGGCAATGCGCCCGGTGTCCAGCCCCAGACGGCGCGAGGGGTTCAGCGCCATGGCGCGGAACAGGCCGGGCAGGGTCAGATCGCCGGAATGATAGAGGCGCAGCATGACGGGCATCATGGTTTCAAGGCCAACGGCGCCCGATGCCGCCTCTTCATACGGCAGGCGTTTGGATTCTTCGTCCTGCGGGGTGTGCATGGAACAGATCACGTCGATCAGGCCGGAGGCGACCGCCTGAATGATTGCTTGGCGGTCCTCTTCAGAGCGCAGGGGCGGCTTGACCTTGAAGAAGGTGCGATAGTCGCTCACGTCCAGTTCGTTCAGGGTGAGGTGGTGCATGGATGTGCCGGCGGTCACGTCAAAGCCGTTGGCCTTGGCCCGTTCCAGCGCGGGCAGAGCGCGACTGGTGGTGATCTGGTCGGCGTGATAGCGCACGCCGGTCATTTCCACGAGGGCGATGTCACGGTCCAGCCCCATGCGTTCAGCCATCGGGGTCACACCGGGCAGGCCGCGCAGGGTGGCGAATTTGCCGGAGGTGACGGCGCCGCCGCGCGACAGGCCGGGGTCCTGCGGATGCGAGATGATCAGCGCGCCAAGGCTGCGGGCATAGGTCATGGCGCGCGACAGCACGCGTGTGTCGCTGACCACATGGTCGCAATCGGTGAAGGCGACGGCGCCGGCATCCATGAGAAAGCCGATTTCCGTCATCTCGCGCCCCTCACGCCCCTTGGTGAGGGCGGCCATGGGCAGGACCTTGACCGGGGCGGCTTCGTTCGCGCGGCGGCGGATGAATTCCAGCACCTCGGGTGTGTCGATGGCAGGCAGGGTGTCGGGGCGGGTCACGATGGTCGTAACCCCCCCGGCGGCGGCAGCCATGCCGGCGGAACCAAAGCTTTCCTTGTGACGTTCGCCCGGTTCGCAGACCTTGACGCCGATATCGACGATGCCGGGGGCGACAAAGCGGTTGTTGGCGTCGCGGCGGTTGTGATCGGGGATCAGGTCATGGCTGACATCCGGTGTCGGGGTGTCGAAAATTTCGGCAATCACGCCATTGCGGACCAGCAAGGCGCCGGGGCGGATTGTGTCGCCTTCGGGGTCGACGAGGCGGGCGTTGGTGATGAGCAAGTCGGTCATGCGGCGTCTTTCTGAAAGTCGCGCGTCGGGACATCTGCCCCGGGCGCGTCGGATAAACGGTCAGGATCGGGCAGGCGCATCACCGGAACCCGAAGGCAAGGAACAGAACCGCCAGCACGATGATGCCAAGGCCCATCACGAGCAGCTTGAGCAGGGTCGAACTGCCCCTGGAGGCGGGCCCGCCGGCAGGACCGCCCGACAGGATGCCCTTGGCGGATTTTGAGCGCAACGGGGTCAGGTCGGCAGGGCGGGTGTCTTCGCTGAAGGTTCCGATCCAGCGCAGGGGGGGAGAGATTTTCAGGTGCTGTTCGATCCGTCCGAGCGCGGCGGAGGGCAGGAGCAGCACATGCCCTTTCAGCGCATCAAGCTGCGGGCGCGCGGCCCTGAAATCATCGCCGGTCAGCCCGTAGCCTTCGGCGAGATAGGTCGAGAGCGGCATGGCACCCAGATCTCGGATCGCGACTGTTTCTACATAAGCCTCGCGCAGCAGGCTGGCGCCGAGCGCATAGCGCACCGGCCATTCGCCGGTTGCGGCCTCTGTCACGAAACGGTCCACGGTTTCAGGCGGCAGGTCTATGACAAAGATGCGCAGAACCCCGGTTTCATGATCCGGGACGGTCATCTGGATCATGCCATGACCTCTTTCGGGCGGGCGCGCAGATTGCGGGCCAGCAGATCCATCACGGCCATGCGCACGGCCACGCCCATTTCGACCTGTTCCTGAATGACGGAGCGGTTGATGTCATCTGCCAGCGTGCCGTCGATTTCGACGCCGCGGTTCATCGGGCCGGGGTGCATGACGATGGCATCGGGCTTGGCACGGGCCAGTTTTTCGGCGTCAAGGCCGTAGCGGTGGTAATATTCCCGCTCGGACGGGATAAAGCCGCCGTCCATACGTTCCTTCTGCAGGCGCAGCATCATGACGACATCGACGTCCTTGAGGCCCTCGTTCATATCCTCGTAGACCTCGCAGCCCAGTTCGGCCACGCCCGAGGGCATGAGGGTTGCGGGACCAACCAGACGGATGCGGTTTTCCATCTTACCCAGCAGCATGATGTTTGATCGCGCCACGCGGCTGTGGGCGATGTCGCCGCAGATGGCGATGGACAGGCGGTGCAGGCGGCCCTTGGCGCGACGGATGGTCAGCGCATCCAGCAGCGCTTGTGTGGGGTGTTCGTGCCGCCCGTCGCCGGCATTGATCACCGCGCAGTTCACCTTTTGCGCCAGAAGATCGACGGCGCCGGAATGCGGATGGCGCACCACCAGAAGGTCGGGGTGCATGGCATTCAGCGTCATGGCGGTGTCGATCAGCGTTTCGCCCTTTTTGATCGAACTGGCCTGCATCGACATGTTCATCACGTCGGCGCCCATCCGTTTGCCCGCCAGTTCGAAACTGGCCTGGGTGCGGGTGGAGTTTTCAAAGAACATGTTGATCTGGGTGAGACCAGACAGGGTGGACGAGCGTTTGTCGCGGGCGCGGTTCAGGGACACGTATTTGTCCGACAGGTCCAGCAGGGTGGTGATTTCATCCGGCCGCAGGGGTTCTATCCCCAGTAGGTGACGCTGGTCAAAACGCATGGGCGGGCTCCTTGCTGATCGCTGCGGTTATAGGAACCGCTCTGCCGCGCGGCAAGGGGGGCAACGGTCAAATGACCGCTCAGCTCCCGGCAGGGGCTGGCGCATCGCTGCTGCTGCTGTTCAGGATCGCGGAAGCTTGTGCGTCAAGCCAGAGCCGCGCCTGGTCCACAGCGGCGACATACTCCGTCAGGAGCGGCTTGGCCACGGGCAGGGCATCGCTGATCTGCGGCGCAAGAGCATAGGTGGCGCCAAGGAACACCGCCAGAATGATCACGATCAGGAAACCGCGCCCGAAACCGCTGCGCGGCTCGTCGATGTGGATTGGTGTGCGGATGTTCTGCGCCCCGAATTCGCGCTTTGGGCGGGGCGGCGGGAGCATGGTCTGCTGAATTTCTTCCGCATCTGGCAGCAGTCCGCGCCGCGACGCCGCTGCGGGTTCCGGTGTGGCGAGGATCGGCGGGGCGCTTGGGGCCGCTGTCGTCGAGGGGCGTTGCGGGCTGGCAATCGCGCCGGTGCGCTGGCGGCTTTCGTGCGCGGCCTCTTCGCGCAGGACATCGGCCACCTTTGGATCCATGGGCCGGGGGCGAGCGATGGTGGCGCGCACAAGAGATTGCTGATCCGGCCGCGCGTCCTCCTCATCCTCGTCTTCATCGGGGTTACGATCTGCCAGAGCGGGGGGCGTCGGCGCAACCTGCGGGCTTACAGGTTTCTGAGGTTCGGCAGGTGGGGCTGGGGTCTCTGGTTCCGGCGCGGCCCGAGGCGTTTGCGGCAGGATCAGTTCCTTTGCCAGAACAGGCTGGTCATCGGGGCGGTTCTGAAACCAAGTGTGCCTGCAGTTTGAACATTGCACATCCCGACCGTTCAGCGGGATCGCTTCTAGCGGAATTTCGTATTGTGCGCCGCAATTCGGGCATGTCAGCCGCATATTTTCCCCTTAAACCCGCCCTAGTCCACTTTGGCGGACCATAGGCCAGCTGATGGACATGGAAAAGTCGAATGTCTGTCCGCCAACGCATTGAAACCCGTGCGATGCTGCTGCACAACAGAGAATAATCAAAGCCAGGCAGGTGAGCGCGTGATCGAGTTGGAAAATGTCGCCTATTCCTATGGCGGAGGCGCGCTGCTGACGGATATGTCGCTGACATTGGCGCCTGCCTCGTTTCATTTCCTGACCGGACCGTCCGGCGTGGGCAAGACCACCTTCCTCAAGCTGTGTTATGGCGCGCTGCGCCCGACAACCGGGCAATTGCGGCTGTTTGACCGCGATGTGATGCAGATGGACCGCGAGGCCGTGGCGCTGAGCCGCCGACGGATCGGCGTCGTGCATCAGAACTGCCAGTTTCTGGATCACCTGAGCGTGGCCGAAAACATCGCGCTGCCGCTGGTCGTGGCGGGTCTGGACGTGGCGAGCGAGCAGGACAACCTGCGCGAGCTGATGAGCTGGGTCGGGCTGACCGGGCGCGCCGATGCGCTGCCCCCCGAGCTGTCGGGCGGGGAGCGTCAGCGCGCGGCGCTGGCCCGGGCGGTGATCATGTCGCCGGATGTGATCCTGGCCGACGAGCCGACCGGGAACGTCGACTGGGAAATGTCGCAGCGCCTGCTGCGGCTTCTGGTCGAGCTGAACCGCATGGGCAAGACGATCATGATCGCGACCCATGACCTTGGGCTGATCCGCGCGGCCAAGCAACAGGTGCAGGCGCGTGTGCTGCGGATATCAAAGCGGCGGCTGCAACTGGCGGGGGCGGGTCTGTGGAGAGATTGACCTGACGGTTCTGAGGGATCTTCTGACGCCGGATGCGGGTGCGGACCGCGTTGTGCCGCCGACGGGGTTTACCGCGCGTCTTACGGTGTTTTCCGCCGGTGCCATGGCGTTTCTTGCGGTGTTCGCACTGGCGCTGTCGCTGGCAGCGGGGCGGGTTGCGCACAGCTGGGGTGATGCGCTGGCGCGCTCCTCGACCTTGCGCATCGCGGCCGCGCCCGAGGAGATGGCATCGCAGACGGCCACCGCCCTGCGGGTGCTGCAGACGACACCGGGCATCGCAGCGGCGCAGGCGCTGAGCCCCGAGGAGCAGCGGGCGCTGCTGGAACCCTGGTTCGGGCCGGATCTGCCGCTGGACACGCTGCCGGTGCCGCAGCTGATTGACATCACGGAAACCTCTGGCGGCTATGATGCCACCGGCCTGCGCCTGCGGCTGAGCGCTGAGGTGCCCGGCGCGGTGCTGGACGATCACACGCGCTGGCGTCGGCCGCTGGTCACGGCGGCGTCACGGCTGCGGCTGCTGGGCTGGGTGTCGATCTTGCTGATTGCCGCATCGACCGGGGCGATGATCACGCTGGCGGCCAAGGCCGCGCTGGCCGCCAATGCGCAGGTGATTGCCGTGCTGCGGTTGGTGGGGGCGACGGATACCTATATCGCCAAGGCCTTTGTGCGCCGCTTTACCCTGCGTGCGCTGAGCGGCGCGACGGTGGGCACGGCGCTGGCGGTGCTTGGCATCCTGCTGCTGCCGGATGCCGGAGAAGAAAGCGGCGTTCTGACCGAGTTCGGCTTTTACGGCGCACAATGGATATGGCCGCTGTTCGTGCCGCCGCTGGCGGCGGTGGTGGCGTTGCTTGCGACGCGGTCGGCGGCGCGGCGGGTACTTGAGGAGTTGGCCTGATGGCATATGCCCTGCAGTGGATGCGGTCGCTGATCTTTGTGGTGTCGATGTATGTGGGAATGCTGGTTCTGGGGGTCGTGTTCTTTCCCTGGGCGATCGTGTCGCCACGCGGGGCGCGCATGGCCTGTCTGACCTTTTGCCGCTGGGTGCGCTGGACCCTGGGCTGGATGGTGGGGCTGAAGACAGAGGTGCGCGGCGCCGTTCCGAGCGACGAGGTGGTTGTCGCCGCCAAGCATCAGTCCTTTCTGGACATCATCCTGATCTTCGGCGCGGTGCCTGCGGGCAAGTTCATCATGAAACGCGAACTGCTCTGGGCGCCGATCCTGGGGCAATATGCGCTGCGCATCGGTTGTGTGCCGGTGGACCGGGGCAAACGGGGCGCTGCGATCAAGAAGATGGCCGCGGATGTAAAGGCCGGGTCCGCCCAGCCCGGTCAGCTGATTATCTATCCGCAGGGCACGCGCGTCGCCCCGGGGGTGAGGGCGGCCTACAAGGTGGGCACGGCGGTGCTTTATGGCGAGCTGGGGCAGGATTGCGTGCCGGTGGCGACCAATGTCGGCCTGTTCTGGCCCAAGCGCGGGATCTACCGCAAGCCGGGGGTCGCTGTGGTGGAATTTCTGCCGCGCATCCGGGCAGGATCCTCGCGGGGGACCTTTCTGACCAGGCTTGAGGCGGATGTGGAGGGCGCGTCTGACGCCCTGATGGCGGAGGCCGGATTTTATGCAGAAGATTGACACGATCGACGCCCTTGAGGCGCTGTATGGCGCGCCCAGTGAGGTGGCCCTGCGCAAGGTGGCGCGGCGCATGACACCGACCTACCGGCGCTGGATCGCGGCGTCGCGTTTTTGCATTCTGGCGACTGTCGGTGCGGATGGTTGCGATTCCACCCCGCGCGGCGATGACGGGCCCGTGGTGCAGGAACTGGATCCGGGCACCTTGCTTATGCCCGACTGGCGGGGGAACAACCGGCTGGATTCGCTGCGCAACATCGTTTCCGACGGTCGTGTGGCACTGATGTTCATGGTGCCCGGCGACAACATCGTGGTGCGGGTGAACGGGCGGGCCATCGTGACCGAGGATGCGGCGCTGCGTGCCCGGTTCGTTCAGGCGGGCCGTGAGCCTGCGACGGTGATTGTCGTGGATATCGCGGAAATCTATGCGCAATGCCCCAAGGCGCTTTTGCGATCCGGCCTGTGGGCGCGTGACGATTCCGCAGGCGTGCCCTCTCTGGGCGATATTCTGGCCGAGATGACCTCGGGCGAGATTGCGGCACAGGAGTGGGACAAGACCTTTCCGGAACGGGCGGCCAAAACGCTTTGGTGATATTCGGCGAGAGGGGGCGCCCAAGAGTTTTTCTAAAAACTCTTGGCAAGGATTTTCGAAAAAATCCTTGGGCGCGGGTGGCGAGGATGCGCCCCGATGAGACGGGGGCGGGATCTGGCCTCTAGCGACCCCGGATCCCGTCCGCCGTTGCGTCTTACATGTGGATCGCACCATCCCCGCAGGCGAGTGCTGCTTCGCGCACAGCTTCGGAATAGGTCGGGTGGGCGTGGCAGGTCAGCGCCACATCCTGCGCAGCGGCGCCGAATTCCATCGCAACGCAGAGTTCGTGGATCAGATCGCCAGCCATGGGGCCGATGATATGCGCGCCGAGGATCCGGTCGGTTTCCTTGTCCGCGATGATCTTGACGAAGCCGTCAGCGGCAAAGTTCGCCTTGGCGCGACCGTTGCCCATGAAGGAGAACTTGCCGACCTTGTAGGCATGGCCCGCCGTCTTCAGCTCTTCTTCGGTCTTGCCGACGCTGGCGACCTCGGGGTGGGTGTAGATCACGCCGGGGATCACGCCATAGTTTACGTGACCCGCCTTGCCTGCGATGACTTCAGCCGTTGCCATGCCTTCATCTTCGGCTTTGTGGGCGAGCATGGGGCCGGTGATGGCGTCGCCGATGGCATAGATGCCTTTTACGTTCGTCGCCCAGTGCCCGTTGGTCTTGATCTGGCCACGATCTGTCATTTCGACCCCCAGCGCTTCGAGGCCGAGGCCGTCGACATAGGGTTTGCGGCCCGTGGCGACGAGGACTGTATCCGCCTCGACGGTGTGTTCGCTGTCATCCTTGCGCAGCTTGTAGGTGACGGTGGCCTTGCCATCGGATGTGGTGACCGCCTGAACGGCGGCGCCAAGGGTGAATTTCAGCCCCTGCTTGGTCAGAAGCTTCTGGAAGGTTTTCTGCACCTCGCCGTCCATGCCGGGGGTGATGGTGTCGAGGAATTCGATCACCTGCACCTCGGCACCCAGACGGGAATAAACCGAGCCGAGTTCCAGACCGATGACACCCGCGCCGATCACGACCATCTTTTTGGGGATCTTGCCGAGTTCAAGCGCGCCTGTCGAGGTCACGACGGTTTTCTCGTCGATCTCGATGCCGGGCAGGCTGCTGGATTGCGAGCCGGTGGCGACGATGATGTTCTTGGCCTCGTGCAGGTCATCCCCGACCTTGACCTTTCCCGCCTCGGGGATGGAGCCCCAGCCCTTGAGCCAGTCGATCTTGTTCTTCTTGAACAGGAATTCGATGCCCTTGGTATTGGTGTCAATGGTGTCCTGCTTGTAGCTGAGCATCTTGGCCCAGTCGACCTTGGGGGTGTCCCCGGTCAGGCCCATGGCGGCAAAGTTGTGTTCAGCCTCGTGCAGCATGTGGGTCGCGTGCAGCATCGCCTTGGACGGGATGCAGCCGACGTTGAGGCAGGTGCCGCCGAGGGTGTCGCGCCCTTCGACGCAGGCGGTTTTCAGGCCAAGCTGGGCGCAGCGGATCGCGGCCACATAGCCGCCGGGGCCGGAGCCGATGACGATCACGTCGTAAGATGCCATGAGAGTATCCTTTCTGGTGGCGGGGCGGGGGCGCTGCCCCCGTCTGCCTCTGGCAGACTCCCCCGGGATATTTACGGGCAGATGAAGCCCTAGAAAAGTGCAGCCAGCAGCATGAGCACGGTGGCGCAGAAACCGACAGCCCAGATCAGCGAGCGCCAGGGGCGCAGGCCGAAGTAATAGGCCGGGATATAGAGGATGCGGGCGATCAGGTAGGCGGTCGCACAGAGGGCGGTGATGGCGTTGCCCTGATCAGAAAAGGTAATGACGACTGTGGCGATCGAGAAGAGGATCAGCCCTTCGAAATGATTGGTCATTGCGCGCTGCAAGCGGGCGGTCTTTTCGCTGAGCGGTTTGCTGGGCGGGCGGTCCCGCGCCGAGCTTGTGTAGCCGGCGCCAAGTTCCATGTTCGCGGGGATTGCGAAGAGGGCGAACTGGACGACCTGCAGCAATGCGGCAAGGGTGAGGATGGTGAGTTCGGGGGTCATACCGTCTCCACGAAGTGGTGTTCGGTGGGACCGTGGCCCAGGGCGGCGGTCTTGTCCAGCCAGGCGCGGGCCTTGTCCGCGTCGCTGATGTTGAACAGCGCCCAGTGGCTGCCAGTGGTCGCATGCCAGAGTTGCAGCAGCGAGACGCCCGCGGTGCTGCGGTTTTCGGCGTCGCCGTCAAAGGCGGTTTTGTCGAAGCTGTCGTAGCGGGCGAGGAGCTGATGGCTCATGCGGGTGACTCCGGTTGCGGGCCTTATGGGGACGCGCGCCCAGTTGCCCGGTGATACTGCGGGGTGACCCCCGCCCTACGGGAGGACGGGGAGCCGGGGCGGGGTTACACACCCGCCACGGTGTTTAGAGGTCGATCAGCAGGCGACGCGGATCTTCGAGCGCCTCTTTCACGCGGACGAGGAAGGTCACCGCGCCTTTGCCGTCGACGACGCGGTGGTCGTAGCTGAGGGCGAGGTACATCATCGGGCGGATCTTGATTTCGCCGTTGATGACCATCGGGCGGTCCTGGATCTTGTGCATGCCGAGGATGCCGGACTGCGGCGGGTTCAGGATGGGCGAGGACATCAGCGAGCCGTAGACGCCGCCGTTGGAGATGGTGAAGGTGCCGCCCTGCATTTCCGCCATGCTGAGCTTGCCGTCACGGGCGCGCTTGCCCTTTTCGCTGATGGCCTTTTCAATCTCGGCAAAGGACATCTGGTCGGCGTCACGGATGACCGGAACCACCAGACCGCTGGGTGTGCCGGCGGCGATGCCCATGTGCACGAAGTTCTTGTAGACGATGTCGGTTCCGTCGATTTCGGCATTGACCTCGGGGACCTCTTTCAGCGCGTGGCAGCAGGCCTTGGTGAAGAAGGACATGAAGCCGAGACGGGCGCCATGCTTCTTCTCGAACAGGTCCTTGTATTCATTGCGCAGGGCCATGGTTTCCGTCATATCCACCTCGTTATAGGTGGTGAGCATGGCGGCAGTGTTCTGCGCATCCTTGAGGCGGCGGGCGATGGTCTGGCGCAGGCGGGTCATCTTGACCCGCTCTTCGCGGGCGGCGTCATCGGCCGGGACCGGGGCGCGGGGCGCTGCGGGGGCCGCAGCCTTGGCGGGGGCTG
>NZ_AWWI01000147.1 GCF_002760615.1 Puniceibacterium antarcticum
GCTTCCTGCGCCCGGGCCGGCCCCGAAAGTTCCGCCAGCGCAGGACAGAAGATGACCGTCATGGAAGAGATGCCCCGAACCGACACGCGGCCCCGGCCAGTTGCCGCGCCCGCGCCAGCGCTGCGCCTGTCCGGTGTCAGCAAGTATTTCGCAAGTGTGGCTGCACTTGTCGACGTGTCGGTCGATATCTTCCCGGGCGAGGTTCACGCCGTGCTGGGCGAGAACGGCGCTGGCAAGTCGACGCTGATGAACATCATTTCCGGCGTGCTCCAGCCGAACACCGGAACCATCCATGTGGCCGGTGAAGCAGTATCGCCCATGACACCCGCGAAATCCACTGCTTTGGGCGTGTCGATCGCCTATCAGCATCCGGCGGTGCTGAACGACCTGACGGTGCTGGAAAACCTTCGCGTGGCGCTGCCGGGTCATATCTTTGCCAGCGGCAACACGTCAGATATTGCGCGGGCCATGTTGGATGCCGTCGGACTGCGTGTCCCGCTCAAGGCGCGGGCGGCGGATCTAACGGTGCCGCAGAGCCATCTTTTGGAAATCGCCAAGGCGCTGGCCGTGCAGCCGCGCATCCTAATCATGGACGAGCCAACAGCCGCCCTTGATCAGGACGCGACTGAGATGCTGTTCGCCCGCATCCGGGCGCTGGCGGCGCAAGGCACGGCTGTCATCTACATCACGCACCGCATGGCCGAATTGCGTCAGATCGCCGACCGGGTAACCGTGTTGCGAGACGGGCGGATGCGGGGCACGGCGCTTGCGCAGGACGTCACAGATCAGGACCTTCTTGACATGATCGTGGGGCGGTCGCTGGTATCGGCCTTTCCGCCCAAGGCGACCGCGGCGGCCCCCGCAGTCAACTTCGCAGTCAGCGGTCTGACGGGGCAGAATTTCACCGATGTCAGTTTTGACGTCGGCCGGGGTCAGATCATTGGTATCGCCGGGGTCGACGGCAACGGACAGGCAGAACTGATGCGCGCTCTGGCTGGCCTCTTGCCGTTCGAGGGGCAGGTCCTGGTGGACGATGCGCCGCAGACGGCAGACAGTTTGAGCCGCACCGCCGCCTACATGCCCGCAGACCGCCACGGTGAAGGCCTCGCCACCGATCTGACGGTGCGCGAGAATGCGACGTTCACCGCGCTTGATCGTTTCGCCATCGGCGGCGTCCTCAGCCGCCATCGCGAACTGTCCGAGGTCAACGATATCTTTGGACAGCTTGCGGTCAAGACGCCCGGGCTTGATGCAAAGGTGCTCTCGCTCTCAGGCGGCAACCAGCAAAAGATCGTCATGGCGCGCGCCCTGCTGTCGCAGCCCGGCTATATCGTTGCCGATCAGCCGACGCAGGGCGTCGATGTCGGTGCCCGGTTCGAGATCTATCGTATTCTGCGCGAGGTGTCGGCCTCTGGCACGCCTGTGATCATCAACTCTTCGGATGCTGCGGAACTGGAAGGGCTGTGCGACAAAGTGGTCGTCATGTCGCGCGGACGTGTGACGCAGGTGCTGGTCGGCGCGGCGATTACTGAAGAACGGATCGTGGGGGCAGCTGTGCAGGCCGAAGCCCATGCGCCGCAAGTTGGCGCACCCACACGGAAGGTCGAAAAAGCGCGTGGTGGCTGGAGGCATCTTGTTCAAAGTGACAATGCCACGGCGATCCCGCTGGCGGCGGTCATTGTCCTGCTGGGTTTTTATGTCTATGGCCAGAACGCAAACTACCTCTCGTTCTTCAATATCTCGAACATCCTGCTGCTCGCGACGGCCCTCGGCTTCATCGCCATGGGACAGACCATCGCCCTACTGATGGGGGGCATCGACCTGTCGGTCGGACCGTTGGCTGGGTTTCTTGTGGTTGTCGGCTCGTTCTTCATTAACGACGGCCAGTCAGGCGCGGTGATCGCGATGGGCTTTTTCGCGATGTTCGCCTGCGCCGCAGTCGTCGGCAGCATCAACGGCAGCCTGATGCGGTTCGCCAATTTCACACCCATCGCAGCAACGTTGGCGATGTATATCGGCCTGCAAGGCATGAGCTTCGTGCTGCGCGACGGCCCGGGCGGTTACATCAACTTTACGATCATGGACTGGCTGACATGGAAGCTGGGGCCGATCCCAGTGGCCTTCATTGTCCTGATCGGCTTTGCGCTGTTGGGCGAGGTACTGCTGCGCCGGGCCCGTGGTGGCTGGCATCTGCGCGCCGTCGGGTCCGAAGAGGGGGCTGCCCGCCGCCTTGGTGTACGTGTCGACCGGGTGTTCATCATGGGCTATATCGCCGTATCGCTGCTGACCGCGTGCGGCGCGATTATGCTCATGGCGCAGATCGGCGTCGGCGATCCCGCGCAGGGGATCACCTATACCCTATCCAGTATCACGGCGGTCGTGCTCGGTGGCACCAGTCTGCGTGGCGGACGGGGCACGTTCATCGGTACGATCCTCGGGGCCGTCCTGCTGACCGAAGTGCTGAACGCGGTGTCGTTCCTCGGGCTGTCGCAGGCTTATCAATACTTCTTTCAGGGCGCGCTGATCGTCGTCGCCGCGCTGATCTACGCAACCGCCCGCAGTCGGGCAGAGGCGCCAACATGACCCGCAATTTCGTTTACCAAGCCGCGCCCTCGCGCGTGATCTTCGGGGCAGGCACGCTGGCGCAGGTCGGGAAGGAAATCGAACGGCTGGGCTGCAAACGCGCCTTTCTGTTGTCGACATCCTTTCAGGCGACAGACCTGACGGCCCTGGCCGATCAACTCGGCCCGCTGGCCGCGGGGCGATTTACCGATGCAACGATGCACACGCCAGTCGCCGTCACGCAGCGCGCGCTCGCCGTCTTCGACGCCTGCGGGGCCGATTGCCTCGTGGCGTTTGGTGGCGGGTCCACCATCGGGCTGGGCAAGGCGATCGCATATCGTAACGACGCGCCCCAACTTGTCGTCGCCACGACTTACGCCGGATCAGAGGTGACGGACATCCTTGGCCAGACCGAGAACGGCACGAAGACCACGGTTCGTGATCCCAAGATCCGCCCAGAGGTCGTGATCTACGACCCCGCTCTGACCACGGGCCTGCCCGTCGCGATGAGCGTAGCGAGCGGGCTGAACGCAATGGCCCACGCGGTCGAGGGGCTTTATGCGCCCGATGCCAACCCGGTCACGTCGCTGCTTGCGATCGAGGGGATCCGGGCGCTGAAGGACGCGTTGCCGGTCATCGTCAGTGATCCGAAGAACATCGAGGCGCGCAGTCTGGCGCTTTATGGATCGTGGCTCTGCGGTGTCGTTTTGGGGTCGGTCGCGATGTCGTTGCATCACAAGCTGTGCCACACGCTGGGCGGCACCTGCAACCTGCCGCACGCGGAAACCCATGCCATACTGCTGCCGCATACCGCGGCATATAACGCACCTGCCGCGCAACAGGCGCTTGCACCCGCAGCAACCATGTTCGGCGGGGATCTGGGCGGCGGGCTTTACGATCTGGCCCGGGACATAGGGGCACCGCTTGCGCTTGCAGAGCTCGGCCTTGATCGTGAGGCCCTGGTTCGGGTTGCCAATCTTGCTGTGAAGAACCCCTACAGCAACCCCCGCGAGGTGACGCACGACGGGATCCTCGGCCTGCTGACGCGGGCCTACGACGGCACCCGACCTATCCAGATCTGACCTGAAAGGCCCCAACCCATGACAGAAACGATTGCCTATTTCACCGAAGACGACTCCGTCGCCGCCGTGACCACCCGTGTGGGTGACGGGACGGACCCGCGGTTGGCACGGGTCATGAATGCGTTGGTGGCGCATCTGCACGCATTCATCAAGGATGTGGAACTGACGCAGGCCGAATGGGCGCTTGCCATCGAATTCCTGACAAATACTGGACAGATGTGCGACGGCAACCGGCAGGAGTTCATCCTGCTGTCTGATGTGCTGGGCGTGTCGATGCTGGTCGATGCGATCAACAACCGTAGGCCCGATAGGGCGACAGAGAATACGGTCCTTGGACCGTTCCACGTCGACGGCGTGCCAGAATACCCGATGGGAGCGAATATCAGCAAGGACGGAATCGGCGAAAGCTGCCTGTTCGAAGGCCGTGTAGTCGATTTGAGCGGCGCTCCCATCCCAGGCGCGCGGGTCGACGTCTGGTCTGACAATGCCGACGGATTCTATGACGTGCAGCAACCCGACGTGCAACCGCCGCACAACAACCGCGGTGTCTTTGTCACCGGCACCGACGGGCGCTACTGGTTTGAGGGAATCAAGCCTGTGTCCTACCCGATTCCAGATGATGGTCCGGTGGGGCAGATGCTGGGCCATCTTGGACGCCACCCGTTCCGCCCCGCGCATATGCACTTTATCGTTAGCGCACCGGGTCATGAGACGGTCATAACCCACACTTTCGTTCGGGGGGACGATTACCTTCGCTCCGACGCGGTGTTTGGCGTAAAAAAGACGCTGATCGCTGACTATGCTGCCACGCCCGACGGCCCGACGATCTGGAAATCCACATTTGACTTCGTCATGACGCCTGAGGCAACACAATGAAGGCCAACCCCCGCATCGCATTTCTGGGAACAGGAGCGCAAGGTGCGTCGATCGCTGCGGATCTCACACGCGCGGGCCTTGACGTCACATTCATCGACCAGTGGCCCGCCCATGTGGAGGCGATGCGCAAGGACGGTCTGACCGTCCACATGCCAACCCGCACAATTCATACCCCCGTAAAATCCCTGCACTTGTGCGAGGTAGCAGAGATCAAGCAGCGCTTCGACCTCGTATTTCTGGTGGTCAAGGCCTACGACACCCGGTGGGCCACTGAACTGATCAAGCCGGTCCTGGCCCCCGACGGGTTTGTCGTCGGCCTGCAAAACGGGATGGCGCATGAGGATATCGCGTCCATCGTCGGTCGCGACCGCACCATAGGCGCGGTGATCCAGATTGCATCGAACATGTGGACCCCCGGTGTCACGACCCGGCAAAACGACCATGACGAAAGCTGGTTTGCACTTGGCGCGCTCGACGCCGACCGTCATTCAGAGGTCGAGGATGTAGCAACCCTGCTGCGGCACGCGGGCCGGGTCGAGGTCACGGATGATATCCATTCCGCCAAATGGATGAAACTGGTCGTGAACGCCGCCGAACTGATCCCGTCTGCCATCATCGACACGGCACTTAACGATGCTGCGCATCTGCCCGGCATGTTAGATCTCATGCGGCGCGCGGGGTACGAGGCCATGGACGCCGCCATGGCCGACGGGGCCGTGATCATGCCGATCATCGGCATGCCTCCGGTGATGAGCAATCATCCGGAACGGTACGTGGACGAGATCTTCGAGGAGGTGCTCAGGACCTTCTCGCGCGAGGATACGCTGACGACATCGCTGCAGGACTGGCGCAAGGGTCGGCGTGCCGAGATCGACGAGGTCAACGGATGGGTCGTGAAGACTCTTGCGGCGCATGGCAAGCAGGCTCCGGTCAATGAACACGTCGTTAAGATCGCCTTCGAGATCGAAGCGGGCCGTCGCCCTCTGACCGAGAGGAACGTCGACGATCTTCTTATTGCCACCAGCCCGTTGTAAACGAAAGTATGCGCGAGGTTGCCGAGTTGATGCTCGAACGAGGCGTTGATCTTTCGCATGACGCCCTCTGACGCTCGACCTTCAAGTTCAGCCCCTTGAGCGTCCACTCCCTAAGCCCGTGGCAATCGCGGTCCGGAGATGTCTGCCATCTGGACGACGTTGTTTTGAAAATTGCGTTCCAGTAAGTCTGGCTCTAGAGTGCGGGTGATCAACACGGGTTCTGTCGCACACTTCGGAGCACACTGGTATATGCGCGACTTCGATACCTTTGAAGTCAATCGTCATGGTCTGATACCCACCTGCCAATTCAAAGGGGGCTCCTATCACAGCTTGGAGGGCAGGCCCATATTCTCAAACTTTGCGACGTAACCTACACATCTCATCGCCGAAAGGGTCGAGGATGTCCCGCACCTGCTTGCCACCCTTGGCCGTTCGGGGATCATCGACTCCAATGATGGCCGCGCCGATGAAATTAGGCGTCCCGTGGCAGGAATCGCCAGATCGAACGCCCGCCACCCGCGCGAGCAGGCCCAAAAAAGTTATTTCCAGGCCGGAATTTTCATTAGGGAACGACTGCTTCGGAGAGTTTTATCGCAGTGCCGATGCCATATTAAGACCCGCGCCGGCATTGGGAAGTCTACCAGACGCCAGGAGATGGCACCTCGGACGCCTCGCCTCTTCCAACATCTTCTTACTTGTGGCCCTAGCCGTTGGACCGCGTTCGGCAACGGGGGGGTACCTGTCGGTCCGCCCTGCCCGTTTAAAGTTGCACGTGAATAAAGCGAAGCGCACCTCAGCTGACATAGCGGTGAGTCAGAGCCGCGCCAAATTTCACGCGACCTTGAGTCTGGGATGTTGAGTCGCGGATGCAAGGACGTCCGATGTGAACGGTGACGATTTGGCCATAAGAGAGGTTGACCATCCCACGCCTCGAAATCCGATATCGTAAGCGCCACAACATCGAGAGCAGTTTCGCCCGCCTCAAGAGCTGGCGACGTTTAGCAACCCGCGACGATAGATGCCCTAAGATATTCTTGTCGGCACGCACCTTGGCTGCATGGTTATGTGCTGTTCAGGAAACCTGACCCTGGTCCCCTTGGTCGAGGCCCCGCGTCATGGCGTCGACCAAAGCGTCGACCTCGGAGGCCAGCATCTCCTTGGGGACACCGACGAAACGGCCATGAATGGAGAGCTGCACAACTCCATGAACCGCTGCAAAAACTGTTTGTGCGCGCAGGCGAAGCTGTTCTGACAACAGGTCCGGGCGCAATCTGGACAGTGGACCGATGATTTCAGCGATCAGGACAGGATATTCAGCACGGTGCCATTCCGGTACTTCCGTGCCCTCGCCCAGGCGTTGGCCAAAGATTGCGGACCATGTCGTCGTGTTCTCAAGCGCGAAGCCTACGTAGGCGGCGGCCAAGAGATGCATGGCCTGTTTCGGCGTCGAATCTTGCGGTAGAGCCTCGTGCAATGCCGTGCCCAACCGTTTCAATGTCCGTGAGTTTACACGCATTATGAGTTCATCAAGATCATCGACGACCGTATAGATCGCGCCCAGCGAGCAGCCGGCCTGCGCGGTCACATCACGCGCTTTAAGATTGGACAATCCCTTTTCCGCAATGATGGCCTCAGCCGCATCGATCATGCGCATGCGCAGATCTTCTTTTTTTCTGGTCCGATTATTGTCCATGGAGTGTCTCCAGACTTTTTTTGAACAGTGTTCATTTTATTCTTGAACGACGTTCATTTTCACGTATAACGATTTATGAACAGCGTTCAAATAACGAAGGAGAAAGAAATGTTCAAACAACTTCTTACACTCATTCGCGGCACGTCCGTCGATGCGTCGCAATCGTTCCTTGATGCCAATGCCGTCGCCCTTTTGCGCCAGCAGATGCGGGAAGCGGCAGAAGGGGTTGCCCGCTCGCGCAAAGCGCTGGCGGTGGTAATGGCCTATGCCGAAAGGGAAAGACGCGGCCTGACCTGTATTAAAAACAAGATCGCAGAACTTGAAACACGGGCACTGGATGCCCTGACCAAAGACCGTGAGGACCTGGCCCATGAGGCCGCACAGGCCATCGCCGACCTCGAGGCCGAGCAGGAAGCGACACGCAAAACCATCGAAACTTATGACAGAGAGATCGCCGTCCTGCGCCGCGACCTTACGAAAAGCGAAGCACAGCTTGCCGAACTCAAACGGGGTCAGCGTCTGGCCGAAGCGACGGCCAAGACCCAACAAGTGCGCGGCTCCTTTCCGACGCTGAGCCAGAATGATCTGTCTGATGCAGCGGCGACCCTGAAACGGCTCCAGGAACGTCAGAGCCATGCTGACGACACACTGGTCGCCATGGCCGAGCTGTCGCTGGCCGAAAGCGCCGACGCGGTCAACAATCGTCTGGCTGAGGCTGGCATGGGTGCAGCCAAACGCAGCACCGCCGCCGATGTCCTGACGCGCCTTAAAAAGGGCAAGCCGTAAACCAACACACGACAAAATCGTCGCTGAATCCGAAACAATCGCATCTCATTCGAAGGGTCTAACCATGAGTAATTATGTTCAAAAGCCGTCCAAAGCCTGGACCATGTTCACCTACGCGCAATTCGGTATTGCTGCTGTCATGATGGCCGGGGGTATTTTCTTCCTCGAAGCCAGCTTCTCTGCCAAAGGCTTTTACGCCATGGCCGCGCTGATGCTGGTCAGTTCCACCGCAGGCATCACCAAGTCTGTCCGCGACGCCGAGGAAGGCACGCGGCTTTACAACAAGATCGAAGACGCCCGCACAGAGCGCCTTCTGGCCGAGGCATCCGGCACCGACGCCGCATGACTCCCAAGGCCGCAGTGGGACGTCAGTTGCGGCCCCACACCATTATTCCCGATAGGATTGATATCGTGTATAAAGATACAGCTTCGTCACAAATCCGGTGGCCCCGTATTTTCGGACATATCGGTTTTGCGTGCCTTGTCCTGGCGTTCTGTGCCTGGAGCGGGATTGCCCTATCCGTGCATCTGACTGGCGCGGTGTTGATCACGGCGCAGGCCACGCTGGCCATCGCCGGCTTGGCCGCAGTATTGGCCCACAGCCGCGCACGTCGTTGGGGATGGTGCGTCGCAGCCGCCCTGACCATCTGCGTCATGGGGTGGTACGCGACACTCAAACCGCAAAGCGATCTGGACTGGGCGTTCGATGTGGCCCGCAGTGTCACCGCGGATCAAAGTGGCGAAATCGTCACACTGAGAAACGTGCGCGACTTCGACTGGTATGGCGTGTCGGAAGCAAAGGAACGCTGGGTGTCGCGCACCGTCGATCTGTCGCAATTGCAAAGCGTGGATATGCTGACATCCGTCTGGGACAGTCCGGACATTGCCCACCTTCTGGTCAGCTTCGGTTTTTCTGATGGGCAGCGCATCGTGTTTTCGGTGGAAACGCGCAAGGAAACGCATGAAACCTTCAACGTGACAGGTGGGTTCTTTCGCCAGTTCGAACTGGTCTTGCTGGCAACAACGGAAGAGGACGCGATCAAACTGCGTACAAATCACAGGCAAGAGGACGTGCGCCTGTATCCCCTGAACCTGAACGCCATGCAGCGGCGCGATCTGTTCCAGTCCTATGTCGATCTGGGCAATGATCTGGCCCAGACCCCCCGGTTCTACAACACGGTGACGGCCAACTGCACGACGACGGTGTACAAACTGGCGCAAGTGATCGCACCGGGTCTGAAGCTGGATTGGCGCCTGGTCGCATCAGCGCATCTGCCGGCCTACGTCGACAGGATGGGTGGTTTCGCAGAGCCCATGCCGATCGAGGACCGCCTGATGCGCGCAAAGATCACGGATCGGGTCAAGGCATATGACGGCCCGCACTATTCACAAGTCATTCGCGGATTGGCACAGCCCTGAGGCTCTTGGTTTTGCTCCGCGTTGATTATGTAAGCGCCCCCCCGACGGCATTGATGCACCAAGGTGGGTCTGCAACGGTTCGCAAAGGAGGACGGTCATATCTGAGATTACCACGGTCGAGCGATCTTGCGCAAGAATCTGCGGCAAGCGCAGGTGCTTGAGTTCTTCAGCCAGTTGCCATCTTGTGTCGTCGCGAAGGAGGCATGTGGTGGCGCTCATTTCTTGGGCCCGGAAATCGGCAAGCTTGGACATGACGTGCGGCTCACCCCACCCGCCTACGTGAAGCCATTCGTCAAACGCCAGAAGAATGATGCCGCAGAGGACGCAGGCCATCAATGCGTCGTGCTGAAAGCACGCCTCCGGCATGACGTGGCAATCTGACCGAGTTCGCGCAAATTGTGCCGCAAGGGGCGTCCAACGCCAAGCGGCTGGTTGCGATTGTCGAGGATCGGGACAGCAGTCTGCCGGCCGATGCTATCGCCACCTTAAAGGTGATGATCGCGACGCTGTCCCATGTGGAAGCGAAAATCAGAATGCTTGATGCCGAGCTCGCCCGCCGGGCAAAAGCGAATGATGTTGGACGGCGGCTGATGACTGTGCCTGGGATCGGGCCGCTGATCGCCACAGCCATCGCGGTCTTGGCCCCGCCTCCTGAGATTTTCCGCAAGGCACGCGATTTTGCGGCCTCGTGCTAAAAGCACGCGTCTGGCATGACGCTTGGTCTCGTGCCGCGCCAGCATTCGACAGGCGGCAAACAATGGCTCAGGGCCACGACGAAGATGGGCGAGCGATCACTGCGACGCCTGCTGATCATCGGGGGCAATAGCGTGATCCTCAAGCGGCACATTCATGCAGTAGCCAGACCAGGCACGTGGCTAGGCGGGATGCTGACACGCAAGCCACCGATGCTGGTGCGGGTGGCACTGGCCAACAAGATGGCCGCATCGTCAGGGGCCTGATGGCCCAGGGAGGCGTCTACCAGTCTCCGGTCGCGGCGGCATAAGCCGACCATCGGTCGCGAGAACGTCGGAGCGAAAGAGGGTAAGGAGACGTTTGGCGCAACTGTCGTGAGACGGGATCAGAGGAACCAGCCTGAAACAAAGTACCACCGAGCACGCGGCGTTGATTTGAAGCCTGATCCGCGAACACCATACGGGCCCGCGACATCTGTGATGTCGCGTCTTGAGGCCGGACATATGTCAGCACCCGACAACGCGTCAGAAAATGCTTCAAAATCCCTCATGCTCTTGGGCGGTTACATATGTTGCAAAAATCAGACCGGCGAAGGTTCACATCGTGAATCCATACGGTTAGTCGAAGCGGATGAGCAAGCCATCACCCTACCGCGATCGCACGACGAACTGGTCCGACTATAACGCTGCGCTGAGGAGGCGCGCATCATTGCTCGAATGGCTGGACAAAGGAATGGCCTGGTTGGCGCAGCATGAGGGCAAGCCGGGTCGTGTGCCAGTTTTCTCCGATGCCGCCATCCAGTTTTGCCTCAAGTTGCGGCACTCACAGTCCACGGGTCAGTATGGTGATCTGCGAGTCGGGTCCAAATCTGTTCAGCGAGCTGATCTGCTCTCAGCACTTTCCTGGTTTCCCCGATCCAGATTTGTTCGATCGTTGCGCCCATTCGCCTCTTCGACGTCTCAAACCCCCTTCATAGACGCGGGACTGCTTTCGCCGTTTTGCTCATCCGGCAGCGCTCCATGCCGGATCCCGATAAGTCTCTTTCTTGGTCGACGTGGCACAGATCGCACGGGCCATCCGGTTGGCCAGAGCGATCGCGACCAGGGTTTTCGTTCCAGAATCCGCGCCAGCCAAGAGCCCTCGGGTATCAATCGGCGCCCCAACCGGTTTGGGCGCGACATGGCACCAATGATCAGAAGGCGTTAAATGCCAACCTCGTCGGCTTTCGACACCCAACCGAGCCGTTCCTTTTCGCCTGATGAGTGCTGCGCGGGAAAAGCCCTGGCCATGCCGAAAAATCGCGGCCGCGTCGGAAGGTCGCCATGTCCGGCGCAAAGGCCTCTACCGTGAGCGCTGTCAGCGGGCCAACCCCCGGCATCGTCTGCAAGCGTCGGGCCGCATCGCCCTTTTCTGCGAAGCTCTTAGCGGTTTTCGTTAGGACATCAATGCGACCTGTCTTCTCGGCAATCTGCGCCATCAGTTCCCGGCACTAGTCGCGGAATATCGCGGGTAGGTCGCAGTCAGGCGCGTCGAGGATTCCCTTGAGGCGCTTGAGATGCACAACACCCTGTGGGACCACGTGACCGGACTCGTAAAGCAGGTGCCGTCGCGCATTCACACATTCCGTGCGCTGGTGGATGAGGCGCTAGCGCGCGGGAAACAGTGCGGCGCGAGCCTGCTGACCTTCGCTCTTCGGTTAGACGAAGCGCCTGCCCACTGGCCGCCGCCAGAGGACCTCACATAATGTGAATATGCATGCTTCAGCCTTGCATCGAAACACCCACAAGGAGATGGTTACGACGTACGATAATGACGACTGTGGCCCTGATCACCTTGGGCACCGGCGCATTCGCAGGCGCCCATGAATCCTCAAAGGAGATCATCCACACCGGTATAGAAGCGGAAAATTTTACCACTCTCGTCGAGGCCGTCGGCTTGCTAGAGACACTGAAGGGCGAAGGCCCGTTCACCGCCTTCGCGCCAACCGATGAAGCCTTCGCCAAATTGCCCGAAGGCACCGTTCAAGGTATGCTGGCCGATCCCGAGGCTTTGGCCAAGATCCTGAGCTATCACGTCGTGCCGGGTGCCGTGATGGACGCCGACCGGAGTGATGGAATGACCGCCTCAACCGTCGAAGGCCAGACGTGACCTTTTATGTGGGCAATACAGTCATGGTGAACGACGCCATAATGACGACACCAGACATTGCGGCCTCCAATGGTGTGATCAACGTAATCGATAAAGTCATCAAGCCGCCGATGTAATTCGATAATGTGAACAGCGCCGGGCCGCTTTGTCGCTGGCCCCGTGGTCTTTTCCTAGACCGAAGCGACTCGGTTGATGGCGTTGATGCCCCTCCCGACTGCGTCGCAGTGTGCCGTTGTGGTGGGTGTTAAAGCCATCAGAAAAGGAAGGAGTATCCATGTCCGAAGTCACTATTATCGGTGTGGACTTTGCGCTGTTGCACAAATCTGATGCGTACCGCAGCTCCGCTTTCCGCGAAAATACTTATCCTATGGCCATTGTGACGTGTACTCTAAGGGCCGTGAAACGGTTCGGCACGCTTGCACGGATCTGAACCGTCGCCACTTGGCGATCAAAGTCGCGCGCTATGAGGCGCTGACAGAGACCCTCCACGCTGTTCATCTTCGTTTCAACTCTGCTTCGCCGGTGGTACCCGCTTCAGCGCCGCCAGAGCGCCAGGCCGAGGCATGTCGAGGTCCGCAGCGTCTCATGTCGGGCTGTGGCGCCCGCGGTTGCTGGCTTCCATTGCCGGGCGTTTCGGCGGGGCAGAATGATTGCGGCTGCGCCGTGGTTGGCGATGGCATCTT
Organism: Puniceibacterium antarcticum; assembly: GCF_002760615.1. Taxonomy (GTDB): domain Bacteria; phylum Pseudomonadota; class Alphaproteobacteria; order Rhodobacterales; family Rhodobacteraceae; genus Puniceibacterium; species Puniceibacterium antarcticum. Next base: position 12,977 of record NZ_AWWI01000147.1, read on the forward strand.
GACACTTGCGCGTGTCGAAGGCGCCGTCAGCGGCTACATTGGCGATCTCCTATGTCGGCTCGATCTGCTCGAGCGATTCTGTCAGCATCGGCGCATCACCGACATTTCTGTTAGTGACCTCCACCGCTCGGATCTCCAGTGTTTTCTCATCGATTCCAAGATGGATTTGGCGCCAGACCCGCCGTTTTGGGACACCATGCTTAAGCGCATTCCATTGCCCTCCACCTTCTACTTTGATGCCGCTGCTGTCGATGAGAAGTGGTAGCAGCCCAGTTGAGCCCCGATACGCGAACGCCACCTCTAGCGTCTTTTGCCGACGGCTCAGGGTGCTGAAATCAGGCACGGACCAGTCGGGCCGGTCAAGCTTCAGCAGACTCGTGATGAACCCGGTCGCCTGCCGAAGCGCCATACCGAAAAGGACCTTGATCGCCAGACTGGCCTTGATAGCGCCATCACTGTAGATCTGTTGTCGCCACGCTTCCCGGAGGCTGATGGCTCCAACATCATCGCCGGATCGCACCAGGCGACCAGTGATCCACGCTGTCTAAGCGCCCGCTTGCAGTCATGCCAATTTGTTGCCTTGTAGATCGTCTTTGCGCGGGCGTTGTTGCATGGAGGGTTAGGAGACTGGAACGAGCCCTACCCGAGACGGATTTCACGCGATGCGTTCGAAATTGGGGTGGCCAAGTTTGGTCCTCCGGTTGAGA
>NZ_AWWI01000148.1 GCF_002760615.1 Puniceibacterium antarcticum
GACACCCGCCAAGACAGCACGCGCCTGGTAAACCAGTCCAGAACGGCGGCGAGATAGAGGAAGCCCCGCGCCATGCATTGCCCGGCAGGCGATTTGCAAAGCAAATCTGCCGAGAGGGGGAATATAGGTGATGTCCATCGCCCAGACATGGTTGGACCGGGTGATCGGCAGTTTCCTGAGCAGGTCGGGGGAGATCTTGTGCCGTCATGGCGGAGCCATGCTACGCATGGACGCGCCGGCTCGGAGGTGTTCGGCTTGCGATACAGTGCCTCGACATCCATGCGCTTCATCCACTGCCCGGCAGTGCATTGCGAAGCAATGTCACGAAAGGGGGCGTGGCGATGTGCAGCCGACCAACCTTAAAGCCTTCCTGCACCAGCAGACCCTAGAACATCCGGCTCCCCGCGAAGGGGAACCCCATGTGCAACTTGTCGATCCGGTGCATCAGCTTCAGGTCGGCATCTGACACCGGTCGCGGCTGGTAATAGACTCTGCCCCGGCTGATCCCCAGCACGATGGCCTGTCGGCTGATGCTGAGCTTTTCTGAAAGAGTGATCATCTTTTGCGCCCTCTTCTCGGAAGATTGCTTCGTGCTTAAAGCACGCCTTTGACGTGAAGCAATCGCCTGCCGGACAACGGGACAACAGACCCGCTTTGCCGAGCGCGCCGGACAAGAAATCATTCTCCAGCGTCAGCTCTCCGAGCTTGGCATGCAACGTCTTCACGTCGATCACCGGCGCCAGTTCAGCCTTCGGGGCATCGCCAAACACACCGGTCGCGCCTTCCAGTAATTGGTCACGCCACTGCTTGATCTGGTTCGGGTGTACGTCAAAGTCCTGCGCCAGTTCGATCAGAGTTCGCTCACCCTTAATCGCGGCGACAGCAACTTTCACCTTGAAAGCCAGGCTGTGATTTCCGCGCGGTCGTCTTGTCGTGCTCATCCCCTCGCTTGCAGCATCATGCTGCTGTTGCGCGGAAAATCCACTCATCCCGGATGTTCAGTTTTCACAAACAACC
>NZ_AWWI01000149.1 GCF_002760615.1 Puniceibacterium antarcticum
GCAAAACTCAAACCCGGAGTCTCGCTCACGCTGGATAAAAGTTGGGGGCAACGTCACCGACGCCTGACCTCGGGAGCGCTCGCGGCGGGCGGCACACTGGGCATCCGATTTCGCAGTTGCGGCGAAAGTCGGGATTGTCCACACACCGACGTTTCAGTCGACAAAAATTCTACACCACACACCAACGGCCGCTTCGACGGGCCGCACTTCAGCATCTTTGGCGGTTGCTGGAAGGCGGCTTCGGGCCGGGAGTGTTTGCAGTTGGCAACGATAAGACCGCGATTACATGAAAACACGTCCGCTCGTACAATCAATCGAAGTATCGCACCAGCGGGCTGGCAGAGCGGAAGATTTCAATCAACAGATCAAGCACGTCGTCGTCCAGAAACAGCGCGTCCGAAAGGTCTTTGCTGCACCCCAGGCCAACCATTTTCAGATAGGGAGCGGCCGGATTGTCACTGTTGAAACCGTCCGGCACAGCCCCCAACGCCTTTCGTGTCACAATTCCGTCGGGGAACGCCTCTGAGAACTCAGCTTCGGTCACGACGTCGTTCAGGCCCTGCGGGTCATCGCTCAAACGTGAGCGTAACCTTGCAAGGGCTGCCTTTGAGGGTTGAAAAAGCCCAGCCCCAGCGTGGCAATTCCCAGGCTCGACATGAAGGTAATATCCGACGTCTTCGGCGGGGTGACCTGCGTTGGCAAACACATCAACATCCGTGCGGTAGAGGCCTAGCCCGGCCCGATCGCGCGCCTCCTGAAAGAATTTGGAGTAGCTTTGTCTGGGATTGAACTTTGCGTCAGCCACGGAAGAGTCAAAGCGATCAGCATAGTCGTGCAGTGTTATGGCGATACCGGTGAAATTGCGCAGAGCATCGTCACGCTCGTCTCGGTGCGCATCCATCCAGGCTTTGCGATTATTCGCCGCCAGATCTGCAAGGAACGAAAATGTCTCTGGCTCTACCATGGGCGCTGCTCCTGTTTCGCAGCTGCCTGAAAGGCTTACCTGCGGTTCGGTTGCATCCTTGTAAGAGCAATTCAAAAGAACAGCCATGGATATGTGGGGCAACTGCTATGCACTTGAAGGCCCTTTTCTGAGTCGCCGAAACGTAACTTGTCGATTTAGTCGTATATCTGCAAAGGGCTGGGATCCCCATGTCTTCGCGGATATCAATTAGGGCCTATGCGTCTGCCCTGATCTGCGCGTGCGTTTGGTAAAGGACGACACGTGCCGCGCGTGAGATCGCCTTGGTAATGCGCAAGAACAAGGGGCCCGCTGCCTGAACGGTGTGCCTTAAAGTGTTCGTATCGACTGGTAGATGCTCCTGATCCACAGCGAACTTTTGTCTGCTTAGATCCCAGGCGATGCCGCCCTCAGCGATGTAAGAGATGCAGCGTTCCAGCGCCTCTGCCGCATTCTCGCGCAGACCCACGGACACGGCGCGGCGCTCCAACTTACGTTGAGTTTCGAGCAGTTCCGTTTCGATCTGCCGGGATGTAGCCAGAAATTCGGTCTGCATTCCCGCGTTCGCGGCCTGCGGATTGAAAACTGGATCAGGTAGCCGATGAACTGGGGTTTCGATTCATCAACCTGAAACGCCGGATAGCCGAAAAACTAAAGGGAACTTCACCTCCCTCTTGTCTTCAGTTGAAATGGGAGCTGGGAACTATTGTTCGCCACCTGACAAAAAATTCCTAGTCTGCCTCAGGTGCGCCCCGGTTGCACGGACGGAGGTTCAAGTGGCAGCTACGATTCCCGCGTGGCACTGATCATCACTTACATGACGATCACTGTTTCGATCACGATCTGGCTTTCGGTGCCTGCCTTCGAGCGCGTGCCGCTGGCAATTGAAGAAGCCGCGCGCGTCGACCGACTGGGCCCCTATGCCACCTTCTTTCGCATCACGCTGCCAGTTGCAAAGCTGCAGGTTCTCTCGGCCATCGCCTTCTCGTTTATCCTGATTTGGAACGAGTTTCTGCTGGCCATGATGCTGACCTCCTCCCTCCCGGTCTTCGCTCTGCATAACAGCGGTCACGTCGTCAATATGGTGCCCGCATTCGCTGCATCGCACCAGCCGCCAAAGCGGAACTTCCGTAATACCTTCATCCTTTCGCGTGATGGTAAAATGATCGGGATTGTTGGCGAAGTCGGCGGCTTCCTCGACGTTGGTGACAAGCATGTGGCGATCGCCGTCAATGACGTGAGCCTCATGGCCGTCGATGATCAGGAATATGCCTATGTCACGCGCCTGAATGAGGAAGATCTCGAAGAGCTTCCGGGCGTGGATGAAGGCTTCTGGAACTGATCTCCAAGGCCCCTCCTTTAGCTGGGTGATATTATCCCCGAAATAGATAACGGCCCGCAGCCTGAGTTGCGGGCCGTACGCATGAAAATCTCTGCGTCTTTAGCTAACATCCCCACATTTTCACCTCCCGCCCGGATTCAAGCTCACGCAGGCGTCGGTCGGGCCGCCACCAGAATTGTCCGAATATATCGCGACATGACGCAGCTGTGACGAACATGCACGGAACGCGGGATGGATCACGAACGTGAGCGATGATCTGAGGCGGAAAGCGGTGGCGCTTGTAGCTGATCCTCTGTGTCTGCATCTATACCGCCTACGCCTAGATCAATGAACCAGCAACCTCTGGCCGGTTAATGTGACAACACCCTGCGGACTCTTTGATCCCGAAGAGTGCTGGAACTTTTTCAAAGCTGCAGGATACGCGTCAGATTAAAAGCAAAACGCTTTAACGACACGAGGCATTTCGCCTTGCCGCAAAGTTTGCGACAGAACCACCTGACAATGCCCACGCGAAAGCTCGGACACTACGCTACTTCGGTTCGGGGCGCGTCAATACAGCGCCACCAAACGCTCGGCCAGCGAATGGACAGAGACAGGCGTTTCGTAGACATTGCTCAGCAGCTCTGCAGACATGATCTCTGCGGGGGGGCCGTGGCGGATGATCTGCCCGCCCTTCATAACGATAATTCGGTCGCAATATGCCGCAGCCATGTTGATGTCATGCAGCACCACGAGGATGGTCTTGCCGAAATCCCGCGCGGCGTCGCCGATCAGCCGCATGATTCCGACCGCATGACGAATGTCGAGATTGTTCAGCGGCTCGTCAAGCAGAATGTAGTCGGTGTCCTGGGCCAGAACCATCGCGATGAACGCCCTTTGGCGCTGACCGCCCGACAGTTCGTCAAGAAACCTGTCGGCCAGTTCGGCCAGCCCGAGATAGTCGAGAGCGCGGGCAATGTGGTCGCGGTCTTCGGCCGTGATGCGTCCGCGCGAATGCGGGTAGCGTCCGAAGGCCACCAGATCGCGTACCGTCAGACGGGCCGCCGGATGATTGTCCTGCCTCAGCACTGCCAGACGCCGGGCGATCTGCGCTCCGGGCGCGGTGGCAAGGTCCAGACCCTCTAGGCTTACACGCCCGGAATCCGCCTTGATCATGCGCCCGATGATCGACAGCAACGTAGATTTTCCTGCCCCGTTGGGACCGATGATAGCCGTGACGCCGCCGCTGGGCAGGGTAAAGCGAATGTCGTCCAGCACGGCCTTGCCGTTGTAGGATTTGGAAAGACGATCAAGCTGGATCATCGCGCAGCCCCCCGGATTACGAGTACAAGAAACACAATACCGCCGATGAATTCGATCACAACGGCCAGAACGCCACCATAAGAAAGCACCCGCTCCAGGATCACCTGTCCGCCGATCAGACAGATCATCGCGATGAGCGCGGCCCCGGGCAGGATCACTGCATGGCGCGCGCTCGGCAAAATCAGATAGGCCAGATTGGCCACCAGCAGCCCGAAGAAACTGACCGGGCCGACAAGGGCGGTCGAGACAGCCACAAGGATCGTCACAAGGATCAGCGCAATGGCGACCATCCGGTCCTGCGGCACGCCCAAGGCGATTGCGTGTTCCCGACCGAGCGCCAGAACGTCAAGAACCGGCAACATCCGCCACAACACCGCAACACTCGCAACAATGATCAGGGCCGCAGTGCTGAGCAAAGTTTCGTCGATGCCGTTGAAGCTGGCAAAAAGGCGATCCTGAAGAACGAGGAATTCGCCCGGATCAATCAGCCTTTGAAACAGCCCCGCGATGGCGCGAAAGAAGGTCCCAAAGATGATCCCAACCAGCAACAGAAGATGCAGACTGCGTGCCGCCCCGCCAAACAGCCAGCGATAAAGCAGTGCCGCAAAGCCTAGCATCATCACCAACTCGACCGCGAACATGATGCGGGGATCGAACCCCGACACACGCACTGCCCCGAGTGTAAAGACCAGCACCGTCTGGATCAGCGCGTAAAGCGCGTCGAATCCCATGATTGCGGGTGTCAGGATGCGGTTGCGCGTGATTGTCTGAAACACCACCGTGGCCAGCGCAATGGCGACGGCGACGAGCACCAGACCGGCCAGCTTGGCCCCCCGGAAGGGCAGCACAAAGCCCCAGTTTCCTCGCGCGCCCAGCGTCATGAACAGCGCCGCTGCGGCCAGGGCCATGAGGGCCAGCAGGCTGAGGCGCAGAGTGATTTTGCGTTTGCTACTTTCAGGCAGCACGGGAGCGCCCCCGCAACAGCAGCCACAGGAAAACGGCGCTGCCGATGACGCCCATGGTGGTCCCGATGGGCAGCTCGTAGGGGTGGATCAGGATGCGGCCTGCAATGTCGCAGGCGAGAACCAGACCGGCCCCGCCCAGCACGACAAGCGGCAGCGCGCGGCGCATGTTGTCGCCGATGGCCAGACTGACGACATTTGGCACCACAAGCCCCAGAAAAGGAATGGTGCCCACCGTCACCACGACGGCGGCGCTGACAAGTGCCACGATGGTCAAGCCAAGGGCTGTCACCGCACGGTGGTTCAGACCCAGATTTGTGGCAAAATCACGTCCCATCCCGGCCAATGTGAACCGGTCGGCTGCAATATAGGCCGCCACCACGGCAGCGGCGATGATCCAGAGCAATTCGTAGCGCCCCCGCAGAACGACAGAAAAGTCGCCCATCGTCCAGGCGCCGATGCTTTGCATAAGATCATAGCGGAAGGCGAGAAAGGTGGTCACCGCACCGATGACGCCAGACAGAAGGATGCCAATCAAAGGCACCATGAGGACAGAGCGCAGCGGAACCGCCCGCAGGATCGCGATGAACAGTGCCGTGCCGGCAAGAGCAAAGACGCAAGCCACCATCATCCGCCCGGTGACCGGCATGTCCGGGGCCAGCAGGATGACCAGCAACACCCCCAGACTGGCCGATTCTGTTGTGCCCACCGTGGACGGTTCGACAAAACGGTTGCGCACCAGAATCTGAAGGATCAGCCCGGTGATGGCGAGGCCCGCGCCGGCAAGAACAAGCGCGATGGTGCGCGGCAGGCGGCTGACCAAAAGCACTTGCATATCTGCGCTGTCAAACCCGTCGGCGAGTAATTTTAGCGGACCAAGGTCGCTGACACCCACGAAGAGGCTGACAAGGGCGAGGCAAAGAACGCCAGCCCCGGCGAGGATAAGGGGCATCGTTGGTTTGAGGGCAGCGGGCAAAGCAGGCTCCTGGCAATCGGGCAGGGCCGGTCTATTCTGACCGGCCCCCAAGGCTGGGTGTGATGGAAAGGGAGGGCCGGGTCAGCCCGCAGTGGTCACAGCGGTCAGCAACTGGCTGACACTGTTCTGCAGTGCTCTGAGCCCGCCACCGATCAGGTACCAGTCTGCAGGGTTCAGATAGACGATCTGACCTTTCTGCCAGGCGGAGGTCTCGTGCACCAGCGCGTTGTCAAGAAGCTGCGCGGCAGCGGTGCCTTCCCGTCCGATGGCGGCGTCACGGTCGACCACGAACAGCCAGTCGGGATTGGTTTCCCGGATGAACTCATTCGAAATCGCCTGACCGTGATTGCCCGTGTCCATGCCCGTGGCAGCCGGGACGAAACCATATGTGTCATAGACGACGCCAAAGCGCGATCCGGGGCCATGGGCGCTCATCCGTCCGCCGGTGGTCAGGATGATCAACACCCGTCCAGCATCACCGGAAACCTCTTTCAGACTGGCGACGTCCTGATCCAGCTTGGCCAGCTCCGCCTCGGCCTCGGCTTGCTTGCCAAAAAGTTGACCCAGCTCGGTGATATTGTCCCTGGCGCTGGCCAGATAATCCGTCCGGTCCAGAGACAAATCGATCGTCGGTGCAATCCTGGACAGATCGGCCAGTTTCGGCGCAGACCTGCCGCCGACGATCACAAGATCTGGCGCGGCGGCGTTGACCGCCTCGTAGTCAGGCTCGAACAGCGTCCCGATATCCGACGCATATGAAGTCAGGTGCGCAGGCAGGCCCGACAGAGGCGCGCCCGCGACCGGCACGCCAAGGGCATCCAGAGTGTCGAGTGTCGCGAGGTCATAAACCAAAACGTTTTCCGGCGCTGAAGGCAGCACTGTTTCGCCCTGCGCATGGGAGATCGTGATATCAGCATGGGCGGGCAGCAGGCCGCCAAATGTGATGGCCAAAGCCGTGATGGTCGTTCGCATAGGGGTCATGTCATGTCCTTAAAGTGGTGTCCCGAGCAGGAGGGGCCCTTGAAAGTGGTCAGGGTGGCGCCGCGCGGTCTGAGCGCAGGGCGCCGATCTTTTTTATTTAAAGTCAGAAGCTTGTTGTCACCCCGACCCAAAGACGCCGACCTTCGACAAGGGTGTTGTGCGTGTCCTGTTCAACGGTTTCATCAAGCAGATTGTAGATGGCGCCGTTCACGGTCACCGTATCGCTCACCCGCCAGGAGCCGCCCAGATCAACCAGCGTGTAGGCGCTGTATTCTCGGCCATCTTGCCCGTCTACCTTGACCGATGATCCATTGCCGCCGATCCGCGCCCCGGCGTTCAGTTCTGCACCATGGTACGTGGCAGCGCTCCACAGATCGACGCCAGCCCAGGGTGTCACCCAGTCTGCCCGCAGGGTCGCCCGGTTGCGCGGCGTGCGCTGCAAAGGAAAGCCGGCATATTGCCCCGTCTTCTGTTCTGAATCGGTATAGGTGTAGGTGCCGCGCAGGGTCAGGTTCTGGGTTGCTTCCCAGGTGCTGGAAAGTTCAATGCCGCGCACTGCCGCGTCGTCGATGTTGAAGCTCTGCCAGAGGCAGGAATTCCCGGGATAGGCCGCCAGAGCCGCAGAGTTGCAATCCGCGCCGCCCAGCGGATCTGTGATGACACCGGTGTCGGGATTGATCAGCTGGCCGGTGTTCATGTTGCTGATCTTGTCGCGGAAATCCGTGTGGAATGCTGTTGCGCCAAAGCTGAAACCGCCGTTCCCCTCCCAGATGGCGCCGATCTCGTAGCTGATGCTTTTTTCCGGATCCAGGTCAGGATTCCCCGCCAGCAATCCCGCACCACGCTGGGTTGGCAGGTAATAGCCGTCTGCCACCTGCCTGATTGTGGGGGCCTTGAAACCGGTGGACACCCCGCCCTTGATCGTCAGCTCGTGGGTGGCATGCCAGACGGCATAAAGGCGCGGACTGACATTGGTGCCATAGGTATCGTGATCGTCAAGCCGCAACCCACCCGTCAGCGCGAAGGAGTCGCTCAGCCGCCATTCATCCTCGAAAAAGAGGGCGCGCTGATCAACCCTCATTTCCTGATCGACTGAGACGTGGCCCTGGTCGGTGAGCTTGGCCGAGCTGTGCTGGAAACCAGCCACAAAGGTATGTCCGCCGAAAAATTCAAACGGCAGACTGAGTTTAGCATCGAGCACCGCATTTTGGATCTCGGGGGCGCGGTCGTTCTTTTCGAAATCGCGGCTCAGCGGATCACGATCATAACTGGTGCGGGTTCCTCTTTCCACCTGATACGACAGATCTGTTTTCACGCGCCCCCAGTGGCCAGTATAACCAAGGGCAAAATAATTGCGGTCATGGTTCTGGTAGCTGTCGTCATCCGTGGCCTCCAGCGTGCGGCCCGCAGAGCTTTCGCGGCGCACGCGGCTGTGCCCGGCCTCAAGACTGAATTCATGATCGGCATTCGGCGTGTAGGTCAGACGCGAGGCGAGATTGCGCTCTTCTCCACCCTGGATGCCGTCAATTTGGTGATCCTCTTCGCGGTTCTGCAGGCGGCCCCAGATTTGCAGGCTCAGCTTGTCCTGAACCAGCGGCCCCGACATGTTGAACGACAATTGCTGTGTGTTGCCGAATTCCGAACGCTCTTGCGCTGTGGAATCCACTGTGAAGCTACCAGACCAGACGTCGCTCGCGTCACGTGTGATGATGTTGATCACACCGCCCATAGCGTCAGAGCCATAAAGCGAAGACATCGGCCCGCGCACAACTTCGATCCGATCAATGGCTGAAATGGGCGGAATGAAGCTCTGCTCGTAGCCTGCGCTGCCATTGGGCCGGGATTCCCGCGTACCTTGGCGGCGGCCATCAACAAGGATCAGGGTGTAATCCCCTGGTAGGCCCCGGATCTGGATATCCTGCTCGTTGGCAACGCCTGTGGTCACCACACCCTGAACTTCCTTCAGAGCGTCACTGAGGTCTCGGAACGCGCCGCTCTCCAGGTCTTCGCGGCTGATGACAGAAATGCTTGCCGGAGCATCCGCCACGTTCTGTTCGACCCCAGAGGCGGTGACAACGATGGTACCAAGCTCAAGTGTATCCGCGAGCCCACTATCCTGAGACCATGCCGATGACGGTAGCATCAGCGCCACACTGGCGCATCCGGCCATATACCGTCCGTGGAAACGTCCCGTTCCGGTACCGCCGGGTGTCGAGCGGAGTGTCATGAGCTTGCCCCTGTATTCTATATCTGACAAGAACAGTCTACTATTGACCCATGCAAGATGTTCAACGCCAATGTTTGAGAATGATTCCAAATTCAGGAAAGTGGAAGGCGCGCAAAGTTCAGTGCCGATGGCTGATCAGGTAAGCTTATCCACCAGCCCCGCGGCACAGGATCTGCCCGCATCCCCGCTTGCGAGATTGCGTCTGCTTGTGGCTCTGGACGCTCTGCTGGTCGCGGGCAGCGTATCGGGGGCTGCGCGTATGCTGGCCCTATCTACCCCGGCTATGAGTCGCCTTCTCGGGCAGTTGCGTGCCCAATTCGACGACCCGATCCTCGTGCGCTCGGGACAGATCATGGTTCCGACGCCGCTTGCGAGCGCTTTGCGGGAACGTGTCCGCAAGCTGAGCGTTGACGCAGAAGCGCTGATACAGTGCGACCTCTCGAACCCACCTGATGAGACCACGCCCTCGGCCCGACCCACGCCGGTTCGAGCGTCATATCAACCGGTTCTGATCTCCAATCGTATCTCGGCTCTGGACGGTACAGAAAACCTCCCGGCCGCAGACCCGAGATCGCGTCTTGCGCGTCATGTTGCAACCGTCGGCGGCGGGGCAGGCCGGGCACGCGCCCTGAGCATTGTCGAGGCCGAAGAGGCATTCCGCATTGTGTTGGACGGCGATGCAGATCCGGTGCAGGTCGGTGCCTTGTTGGTTGCCATGCAAAGCCGTGGCACAACCGCAGATGAACTGGCCGGTATGGTCAGAGCCGTATACGAACCTGACCCGGTGAGCAGAGACGCTGTACAGATCGATCTGGATTGGCCCGCCTATGTCTCTCCCCGCAACCGACGCGCGCCGTTCTTTCTTTTGGCTGCGCGGGCTCTTGCTGAATCAGGTCACAGCGTAATGCTGCATGGATACAATCAGGGACTCATCCAGTTCGGAGAAGTGCTGGGCGCGCTCGACATTCCGGTGGCCACGTCCAGGATCGAAGCCGCGTCACAGATCCGCACCAAACGCATTTCCTTTGTGCCCTTGCCAGTGATAAGACCGCAACTTCAGGCTTTGATCAATTTGTATCAGCTGATGGATATGCGCTCACCGGTCAACAATGTGGTGCAGCTGATCAATCCACTTGCGGCGCGGGCCACTATTCTCGGAGTCTCCTCTGCCGGTGGCCTGCGCAGGCTGCAGTGTGATGCGGCAAAACTTCTGGGATACCGACACCTGCTCTGCGTCGAAAGCTATCGTGATGTGGCGCAGGCGACGCCACACCGGACGGTGTCGCTTTATTATGCAGAAACGTCAGGAGGGCACGAGGCTGTTGTAAGGATCGCCGCAGACAAAACGCGCAACCGTCCGAAAGTTCCGCCTGGCTTTGGAACGGCCGAATACTGTATCGCGCTTTGGGAAGGCCGGTTACGCGATATGGATGCCGAGGCCTTGGTGACTGATACAATTGCGCTTGGCCTCTGTGCTCTCGGGCATTACGGCAGAGACTTCGCGAAAACGCAGAAAGCTGCAAAACTGATATGGCAGCACCATATTCAGCGTGGTGCGGCATAATCGTTGGTTCTGTCGCAAAATGTTAGAATATTGGCCTGCTCGCCAAGCCGTAATAGACGCGGCCGGCTTTGTCAGGTTTTTCTTTCAGGACGAGACCAAGAACCGCGCCTCGCTCAGGTAGCAATCAACAAAGTCCGTCTTCGACTGCAACCCTTTGATCCGCATGTCTTCGAGAAAACGGCGACGTAACGGGGGGATATAGTGCTCTGACATCGAAACCTCCTGTCGTCAGATTGAGAAGATCCCAATCGTCCTACAGGTTCGTCAGTTCACCAAATTGCTGCGCTCCGATCAGCGCGTATCACCCGCAACAAGCGCCAATACCGCGCGAGCGGTTTCGTCCTTATCCGATCAGCGGGCCTTGGCAAACATGGCGCCCAAGGTCGCGTTTGGCTCAGAAATACTTGGCGTTGGGCCAATATCGCGTGACGCTGCTTCTTGGCAGGATTCAGAAAATCAGCCGCAGCTAAGTCGGTTCAGGATACAAACAAGGTAAAGATAAGTAACATAACAATAATTATAAGTCAAAAAAGATAGCCCTGTCGCATTTTGCGTTCTACTACCTCTGGCAGAGCATCCAACCGCCAGTCCCTCGTCGGGAAAAACCAGGTTGTGGTTGATCCTAGGGAGCCGATTTGACCAGATTCAATGACAAGCGCGGCGCCTCCAAATAGATCGGGTTGGACCGTCACAAGGTAGAAGCGGCGCACTGCTCCCTCGGGGCCCGTCCGTCGCAAGAGCAGAACAGTTGGAAACATTTCGATTTACTGCTGTTCGGTCACTGATGGGCTCCATTCCGCGCTCTCATCTAGGAACCGTTCGTAAGGCTGCGCGGTGACCCTCGGATATCGTATCCATGAATGGGGTGTCCATTCCGGCCCCGGCGCCAAGGGCGAGCAGGATCGTTGGAAGTCCGGCACGTCGCCGTTCAGAAGGAACTGGAGTTCAGTCAAATCAAGCCTCTACTATATATAGCAAGAGCGCCCAGAAGGCGCTCTACCTGTAGATCTCGGGTAAAAACTTAGGTCTGTCTAATACGATAGGATAGAGAGGCATCCACAACTCTTCATTTGTTCTTGTTGCGTTCTTGCCCTATCTGCCACCGATAGATCGGCGGTCAAGGTGTGGAAACGAGACGATCCTGCTTTTGCCGTTCCCAGACCATGCCAGCGTCAGCTTGTTTCGATTGATCCGTGAGTTTTAAAAGCCCTCTCTGTTCGGAGCCTCCCCATGACACAGCATTCACGCGGCCAGGCCCGCGGCATCGAGCGGCTCTACCTCGATTTCGACAGCTTCTTCGCCTCCGCCGAGCAGCACTTCAATCCTGACCTCAGAGGCCGCCCTGTTGGGGTCTTGCCACTGGATTCGCTACATACCAGCTGCATCGCAGTCAGCCGTCAGGCTAAAGCCCTCGGCGTGAAGTCCGGCGCGACGATCAGCAAAGCCCGAGAAATCATTCCCGACATGATCTTTGTCGTTGCACGTCACGATGTTTACGTGCGCCTGCACAAGCGCATCCTCAGTGTTATCGAAAGTGTGGTGCCCGTCGCCCATGTGAGGTCAATCGACGAGGTTGTGTGCAATCTGTTGCCCTCCGAAGGTGAAAGCGGCGGGGACCTTGCCGGGAAACTGAAGATGGCCCTCTCAACCGCCTTCAGCGACGTGCTGACCTGCTCGATCGGGATGGCGCCGACGGAACTTCTGGCCAAGATCGCAGCAGAAATGGACAAGCCAGATGGCTTCAGATTGATAAGGGCCGGAGATCTTCCGCAGGCGCTTGCAGACATCGACCTCGGTGATCTTCCCGGCATCTCGAAGGGCATGCGCGCGCGCCTGGATGCGGCACAGGTCCACGACTTCGCAGGGCTTTGGGCGCTGGCACCGAAGCAGGCCCGCGCGATCTGGGGGAGCGTGGAGGGGGAGCGCTTCTGGAACGGGCTGCACGGCTACCATACCGAGCGCCCGGCCACGAAGAAGAGCATGTTCGGGCACAGCAGAATCTTGCCGAAGGACTGGCGCAATCCCGAAAAGGTGAAGATCTGCGCGCGCCTTCTGGCCGAAAGCGCCGGCCGCCGGGTGCGTAGGGCCGGTGTCCGTGCGACCAGACTGACGCTCAGCTTCAGAGGTGGCGGAAATCGCAAGCCGTCAGCCTCACGCGCGGATGGCAAACAGTGGAGTTGGGAAGGATTGTTCGCGCCGGCCCGCGATGACCACACATTCATGACCACGCTCGGCGATGGTCTTGCAGAGGCGGAGCGCAACCTGCCGTTTCAGCCGCGATCAATCAGCGTGATGATCCACGGCCTGATCGGAGAGGCGGAGATCATGGCAGACCTGTTCGCGGCGTCTCCAGCGATCTCCGGTCGCGCATCGGAGACGGCAAACCGCGCAAAATGGGAAAAGGTCAGCGATCTGATGGATGGTTTGCGTGCGAAACTCGGGCCGCAGGCGCTCTCAATGGGGCCGCTGACAGACGTGCCCGGTGGCTATGTCGGTGCTAAGATTGCCTTTGGCAGAATCCCGGACGAAGAGGACTTCAGCGGACCCCCGGTCGCCGATGAAGACACCCACTTTGTCACGTTTTGATCCATAGTCGAGAAATTACGGAGGCAGACATGCAAAAACTCCCGATCGAGAATGTTCAGGACTACCCGCGCCCACCCAGCCTCATGGATGTCCCGCAGCGTCTGCGTGTGATGCTCGCCGAGCATGCCGCCGCGGAGACTGTAAAGGGACTGCGTGTGTTGGAGACCCACCATGCGCCCACCTATTATTTCCCCCGCGGCGATATCCGGGCCGAGCTGGTCGCTGTCGGTGGCGGCAGCTTTTGTGAATGGAAAGGGCACGCGCAGTATTTCGATGTGGTCATGGCGAATAAGGTCGCAACGCGCGCTGCCTGGGCATATGAACGCCCGTCCTCGAACTTCGCGCGCATCGCCGGGCATGTGGCGTTTTATGCCGGGCTGATGGACGCCTGTTTCGTGGGGGAGGAGCGGGTTATCCCGCAGCCGGGGGACTTTTACGGAGGCTGGGTGACCTCCAATCTGCGCGGAACACCCAAAGGCAGCAAAGGGACACTGCACTGGTGATTGGCGCACTTTCGTGCTCGGGCTTTCGTGGAAACATCGATGTGAACCGCCCCGGGTCTGTCGGAGACCTACAGCTTCGTTTCATGCGACAATATCGAGCACGTCACACTGTCCATAGAAGTTCTCTTGGGCCGCTGCTGGCGGTATTTATCCGATGGGTTCAAGCAGGCGCCGGTTGTTGAGATCACGCGTTTCTTCAACAACGCCTGTGTCGTCCCATTCGAGAGTGGCCACTTTCAGATTTTGCATGTTGCGCCATAGGGCCTGCCTGTAGATCAGTTCGGTTTGCAACGGCCATTGCGCGTCACGGTAGCAGTATTTCGACACCCTGCTGTTCCAACGCCTTGGCGAGCGCATCGGTGGGGCGCACGTCCGTGATCAGAGTCCCGATATCGCAGATCTCCGCGACTTTTGTCAGATGCGCAGTCCCGAACTTTCTGGCGTCGATCAGGAAATAGCGCTGCACGCTCTGCTCCAGCATCGTCTGCTTGACGTCGGCAAAGCCTTCGACCGCTTCGCTCACCCCCGCATCATTCAGGGCTGAGGCCCCCAGAAAACAGGCATCGACGTGATACCGGCGCAGAAAGGCACAGGTTTCGGTCCCGATCAGGGCGGCCTCCGCGTTCAGATAATGACCCGGCGTCATGATCACCCGCGCATCCCGCGACGTCCCAAGGATCATCGCCACTTGCAGGCTGTTGGTGATCGCCGTGATCCGGGTCCCTGCATGGGCAAGGGCGCGGGCGAACTCCATCGTTGTCGACCCAGCGTCAATCATCAGGCTTTGCCCGTCGCGCACACGTCCAGCGGCATTCTGCGCCAGTTTCCCGCGCTCGCCCACGCGTTCAAACTGCCGTTCATCCAGCACCTGATGCGTCCCCGGCGCACGGGGCGACGCCCCGCCGTGGGATTTCTGCAGCAGCCCCTCGCTGTTCAGATGAATGCATGCATTCACCGAGAGGCATCGCCCCCTTGATGATCCACGGTGCGATCAAGGCATTGGCGCCGAGGCCTGCGATGAAGGTTTGCGTCCCCCATGATCCGAACAGAGCATCCATCACCAACCGCGCGCCGCGCTGCGACCACCCCCGTTGGCGGGTCAGGTTAGTTTTGACGGAGGTTTCATCCGCTGGCTGGCAGGGTATTGCGCAGCAATGTCCCGAGAAGCAATAAAGACAACGCGCTCTGGCTGGGCTGTGACGGCTGGAAGGCGGTGCCTGAAGCACTCATCACGCAGCTTTCTTACCCGTGCGCGGCGCCGCTCGGTGGCGACCAGTGTCTTTTTTTATATGTGAAGCCGAGTTTGCGCAGGAACCGGCCAATCGCATCGGGGTGCGCCTGCACACCGGTTGCATCAGCCAAAGCTCCGGCCAGTTCGGGCATGGCCATGTCGCCGTCCTGATCAATCAGCTCAATCAAAAAGGAGCGATGCGGATCAAGCTTGCCCTTGCCGCGAGGCCGACCCTGAGGCGTGGGCCTTGCCTGACCCGTCCGCCGGATCGCAAGCCCCCAACGCGCCCCGGTGGCCGGCGAAAGTTTCAGGCGCAACGCTGCCGCACGCCCGCTTAACCCTTCCTCAATCAGATGCTGAAACCGCGCCCGCAGCGCATTCGGCAAAGGTGCTGACATGATCCATCCTCCCAGACCGGATGAATCACAGATCAGCGCTCAAGGGAATCCCAACGATTCAGGTTTCGGGTCGGACGCTTTAGCACGGCCTGCCAAGTCCGGAAGACCGGCGACTGGCCTCGGGGGAGAAGCTGCGGCCCCGGGCTGACTGCCGTCGTTCGCAGCGGCCGTCACTAATGTCAGCTGAGCGCAGGAACTAGCCTTCTGTAATGGGAGCGTAATCTATCAAGCGCGTTTCCCCACGATAAAACTATCTCCTACCGCATGCGCGGGGAGATTTAACTGATCTCTGGGCGGTCACCAATTTTTCCACGGGGTCATGCTTTTACGATTTCGCCAAGGCGTCACCCATGCCGGCCTGACGGACGCTTGTTTCGTGAGTAGGAGCGCGTTATCCTGGATCAGGGAGACTTATACGGAGCCTGGGTGACCTCCAATCTGCGGGGAACAGGGAACACCCAAAGGCAGCAAAGGGACGCTGCACCGGTGATTGTTGCACTTTCGTGCTCAGGCTTCCACGGAAACATCGATGTGAACAGCCCCGGGTCTGCCGGAAGCCTCCAGTCTCGTTTCATGCGATAATCTCGAGTACGTCACGGTGCGCATAGAAGTTCATTTCGGCCGCGGCTCGGTTCATCCCGCCGCAACTGCGGCCGACTATTGCACCACCGTTCTAATAAATCCTTGGGATAGTTGATCAGATCACCGCCCTCTCCCTTCCGCCGCCCCCGGCTTGTAGTCCAGAAACAGCTCACCAGTTTCCTTCAATTTGATGCTCGGCGCGATGCGCGCGCCATCGGTCTCCGTGCCCGGCTCACGCGGATAATCCAGCTCAGCACACGACGGTCATCGACCCTCGGTTTGCCATGCGACAACGGAAAAAAGGTTTGAGACGTGCCATCTGCGCTTCGGTCAACCAGCACAAGTTGCTCATCAATCAGGTCTCCTTTGCGGATCCTTAATCACGCCGAAAGCGTGAAATCAATGGGTCTGGAGGGCCTTGTTGCACAAATCTTGCGTGGGATTCACTAGGTTAATCCAATGTGGTAACTGAGCG
>NZ_AWWI01000150.1 GCF_002760615.1 Puniceibacterium antarcticum
CCGCAACAACCCCGGCAACAGCGCCTCACCTTTGCGGATTGCTCCACGCGCGCCATAGCCGCTTCGATGCGATTGTCATCGGTCTTGACGTAGCCGACGGCCAGAGTTGTCAGCAATTCACCCCGGCGGGTCTTTTGCTTGATGGCCTCTGCCGAGCGTTGCCGGAAGACCGACACTTCCATCTCGCTCATCGTGCCTTTCATGCCCAGAAGCAGGCGGTCATTGATCAGACGCGGGTCGTACAAGCCGTCTTCGTCCACGATCAGCGTTCCCACCACAGCGCAAAATTCCAGCAGGCTGTGCCAATCGCGCCCGTTGCGGGCCAACCGGGAGGCTTCAAGCGAAAATACAGCGCCAACCTGGCCCTCACAAATCGCGGCAAGTAATTTCTGAAATCCCGGGCGCTCTGTGCCCCCGCCACCCGATTTGCCAAGATCTTCGTCAATGACCTCGACCATTTCCCACCCCAGCTGGCGCGCCCGCTCGGCCAGCCCATATTGCCGACGTTGGCTCTCCAGGTTGTTGGCCACCTGATAGGTGGAAGACTGCCGGATATAGATATAGGCGCTGCGGCCCAGATGCTCAGCCGTGATCTTGCTCATTGCCGACCTCCTTTCCCTTCTGAGACGGATTGGATAGACCCGGCGCGCTCACTGCCTGCTGCAGCAGCTCCCGAAGAAGCATTATGGCCATCTGACGATCGGCCGGGCTCCAGTGAACCGTTGGCGCCAGATAGGAAAACAGATCGGGTTGATGGGGTTGTGGCATCGACATCTCCTGTGCTGACCAATTCGTCCTCACGGGAGTGTAAA
>NZ_AWWI01000151.1 GCF_002760615.1 Puniceibacterium antarcticum
GCTGGGGTCGGGCATTCGAGGAGATGGGGCACGATGTACGCCTGATCCCGCCAGTCTATGTGAAGCCGTTCGTCAAACGCCAAAAGATCGATGTGGCAGATGCAGAGGCCATTGTAGAGGCTGCAATGCGTCCAACCATGTATTACCCGGCAGGCGATGCTTGCATCGCCGAGAGGGCGCTTTGTTGCGTTGAAGACGGAAGATCAGCAGGCCC
The DNA here is from genome assembly GCF_002760615.1 of Puniceibacterium antarcticum. GTDB lineage: Bacteria > Pseudomonadota > Alphaproteobacteria > Rhodobacterales > Rhodobacteraceae > Puniceibacterium > Puniceibacterium antarcticum. Next base: position 215 of record NZ_AWWI01000151.1, read on the forward strand.
GCGCCATGCTGTTTCGCACGCGGCAGATGTTCGTCGGCCAGCGCACCCAGATGATCAATGCTTTACGCGGCCACCTCGCGGAACACGGTCTGGTCGCGGCCCGAGGGCCTGCTCATCTCAAAATGCTCGCGCACGCAATTGCAGATGATGACACGGGGCTGCACGCCGAGGTGCGGGAACTTGGTCAGATGTATCTGGAGCAGATCGAGGGGTTGAATGCGCGCGTCTTGCCCTTTCCCTTCGGAGCCTGGTGCAGCAGCTTCGACACGCGCGCCAGAATCTCGGCCACGCCGTCGCGCATTGCACCCGCTGGGATGTTGTCCAGCCGCCGACGGATATCGCGCATGACGCGCCCCGTGTATCCGCGCAACGTTCTCAGTGCCTTGCGCATCCGCTTGTATTGGCGCGCGTGCGCATACCGGCCGATTTGCATCGCCAGCCGCGGCGCCTTGCGCGCATAGGTCTGGCGCAGGTCGAGGCCAAGCTCCTTCACCCGCGCCTTCTCGTAGAGCCGGGCGTCCATTGCCCGGCAGGCGCATCCGCAGGATGCTGCCGGGAGGGGGTTGGATACGCGATATTCTTTTCCATCACGGTGGTGTCGACGGAGACGCGGGCCAGGCTGTCGTCGTCGATGACTCCGCCAGACCGGCCCGCTTGAATCGTCTTGCTCAGCAGCCACTCCGCGCCCTCTTCGCCGATGCGATCGCGCCAGCGGCTGAGTGATGACGGATGTATCGGCGGGGTGTGCTGGAGTGAGGAGGATCAGAAAACAGCGTGGGGCGCTGTTTTCCCGACGAACGTCTCCCCTGTGAAATGCTGGACATACGGGGAGTCCACCCAGCGGGCGATCACGGCCTCGTCCGAGAGCCGATAGGCTTGCTGCAGATACATGAGGCCCGCCACCAGCCGTGGCGGCGTCGCAGGTCGCCCTGTCGCAGACGGGAACAAACCAGCCCACTCCTGCTCGAAGAACTCCCAGTCGATCAGATCCGCCAGCTTCACCAGCTCGTGGCGCATGTCGATCATGTCGACCAATCGGGGGCGGAGGAGGTCATCCTGTTCCTCAGGACGCGAACGGTGCTTCATGGCAGGATCCAAACTGCAGCCTTTTCAATTGGAGACTACGAATCCTTGCAGTTCGAAGCCAGAAAAATATCCGACTTATCGAGATTATTCAGCTACATGGCAGTTGTTCAAGCTGAACTGGTTATGAAGAGTTGGTGCTGGTTGAACGACGTCCTGCAGGTGAAATATCTCAATAATATCATTGAGCAGGACCATCGCTTTATCAAAAGGATTACGCGCCCTATGCAGACCTTTAAATCGCTCAATTCAGCGGCAGCCACTCTGGCAGGCATCGAAGTCGCTCACATGATCCGTAAAGGGCAATTCGATCGATCAGGGCTGTCCGGCTTCGCGCAGTTCAGCCAGCTGGCAGCATAATTGCGTCCAGCCGAAGCCTCATCTCGCTTCACCCGAAAGTTTGCGACAGAACCGTATTAGCCCCAGGCACGGAGCCCGCGACGGAACACCGTCGTTGTCGCTTCCTCAATCTGCCGGACGGTTCAACGCCAGGTGATGATGCATCCGCATCACCACCCCGCGGGGAGCGCAAGCTCCATGTCCCGGACACGTTCAGTAACTGGGAAGACACCCCGCGGCTTTAGCCCGGGGAGTGTCATTGCACGATCTCTTCAAGATGCCAGAGTTTTGCGACGATGCGCCAAGAGGTTTCGTCCCTGGCAAACATGAGATGATCCACAAAGCGATTTTCATGAATTCGGACCCGGACCTTAACGACAGCAGCTGATGGAGGTATCATGTCGATCATCAGGACTTCATCTTCGCGGGGAGCAAAGGTGCTCTCTGGTGATTTTCTTCTCTTGATCGTGTCACGGTAGCAATTTATCGGATCGACGAAGATACGACCATCATCCGCATCGAAAAGGCTCGCAGATGGGTGGAAGACCCTCATGAGCAGCTCTTCATCACACCGATACATCGCTTCGAAGTATTCCCGGATTGCCCCTTCAAGTTCGATCCTGGTTTCATTTTCTTTTGATTCTGTCATTTCGACTTGAGGCATTATCTACTCTCCGGAAAAGGATGTCGTGGCTTTGTAACGGGCTTGCCAGAGGCTGCTGATGGCAACCACTACAGAGAGCACAATCAGCACTGATGCGATCGCAGACCAGCTGAACGATGCGATCAACAGGCCTGAAGAAAAGGAAGCAATTGTCCCACCCAGAGCTATTACAGTGTCGTTTATACCTTGGAACAGAGCCTTCTCCTGATCCCTGAGCTCGGAATTGAGAAGCGCCGTGGAACCGACGAAACCGAAGTTCCATCCCACACCAAGCAGGATAAGGGAGATATAGAAATTGAAAATCTGAACGCCTGCCAACGCGCTGATGCCGGATAGCGCAAGAAGAACCGCACCGATTGTAACCACCTTGTTCGCGCCTATCCGATTGATTATGGCGCCGGTGAAGAAGCTGGGCGCGAACATGGCCACGACATGCCAGCGGATCACGTCGCCCGCCTGAACATCGCTGAAGCCGCAACCCACCATTGCCAATGGTGTGGGTGTCATCAGGAGAGTCATACCGGCAGCACTTCCAGCGCCGCAGACCATTGCCCAGATCAATCTTGGGCGCTCCATGAGTCTTGCAGGGTTTTTTATGCTCTTCTGCACAGATGCTTTCGGCTTCAGTGGCGCAAATTTAGCGATGGACAGGGGTATGCTGCCAATAAGTGCTAGAACGGAAAGTGAAAGGTATGCCCCACCAAGCGAAACAGGGGCCAGCAAGTCTTTTGAATATCGGAAAACTTCGGGAGCCAGAAGGGCAGCCACCAATCCACTACCAAGGGTGATCGATATCGCCGTGGCTTGCTGTCCAGTAGCGACAATATCTGCTGCGGCAAACCGGAAAAGATTGAAGCTCACGATAGCGGCGCCGAGAAGTGCATGTGCAACACACAGGAACACAAAATTTCCGGATATGAGACTGTAAGCGGCAAGTGCTCCACCAAGGCAGGCGAAACCCGCAGCTACAAGGAAGCCAGGCTTCCTGCCGGCACGTCCCATGAAAACGGACATCGGCGTCACGGCGAAGAGGCCGGAAAGCATTTGTATCGAGACAGGAAGAGTGGAGAAGTTGTCATTCGGCGCAAGCTGAAGACCGGCAAGCCCTCCAAGTATGATCAGCATAGGCATAGGAATCGCAAGGATGGTTGCGCTCATCAGAACGAGCACGAAATCGCGGCTTTTTATGAGTGACATGAGTTTTCCAGTCTTTCCAACAACCGGAGTATCTGTCAGCATGCACGACGATTTACGCCAAACTGGCGACATTTTAGGCCTTTTAAGGTCGTGATCTCTCGTCCCGCAATAAGCTTGAGCTAACTGACACTGAGCAAACTGAGGTTGAGTATACCTCGTGTCGAATGTGAGGAGGTAAAAACCAAGGATGTCATGGATTGTCTTCGGAAACGAAAGGAAAATCTCTATATTTTTTCAGCCTTTTCGAAGTCATGACTTTTTTATTTCATATATCACTTTCAGAAGTATCAGGAAAGCACCGATATATTACTGAGAGATCAGCCTGTGTTAGAGTAAGTTTCGCTCAATTAGTTTCCACTGGAGTAAAAGAGAATTTTCCATGACATTAAAAAAATTAAGAGTTGTCATGTTTCCCAAAAGTCAGGTTCTGGATATTGCAGGGCCTGTTTCTGTCTTCGAGGCAGCAAATGCAGTCCTCGATAAATCCATCGGATATGACGTAAAGTTGGTTTCATCTAGCAAGACGTCAATGCCCACGAGTGGGTGCATATCGATGGACGTACATGAAACATACAGCTCAATAGAATTTTCCGGTCTTGACACGATACTCGTGCCGGGCGGCAGTAAGGGTACGCCGGATGCCATGCGTGATACGGAACTGCGTGAATTCATACAGGAGGCCGACAGGAGAAGAATTCGCATCGCTTCAATTTGTACCGGATCTTTTATCTTGGCGGAGTCCGGTATTCTCGATGGAAGAAAATGTACCACTCACTGGTCTGACTTGGAAAGGTTCAGAAAGCTATTTCCACATATAGAGGTGCTGTCTGACGTTATATTTCATAACGAAGATCATATCTGGACATCTGCAGGTGTATCAACCGGTATTGATATGTCCTTAGAAATTTTAGCAAGAGACTTCGGAAATCACACCGCTAAAAAAGTTGCCCAAAACTTGATATTGTACATGGCAAGACCTGGATATGTAGAGCAAATATCTGATTTTATCAGCGACTTGCCTTCAGTACAGGAGAAGATGCAAGATCTTCTGGTATATATAAAAACGACACCAAATTTGGATCACTCAGTGCCATCCATGGCTGCGCGCTGCAATATGAGTACCCGTAACTTCACTCGAAAATTTAAGAACAACTATGGAAAATCTCCCGCAGCAATGGTTCGTGAAGTTCGGGTAGAACGTGCCGAGTTTTACATGGAAAAAACGGAATACACACTGAAGCGCATAGCGAACCTGGCCGGATTTTCCTCCGTCGACGTGATGCGACATGCAATATATGCAGTTCGACGAGATAAAATTGCATCTCACAAAGCCGCCGTGGGCTAATCTGCAACGAATTAGTTCAGCCTGAACAACTGGTTCTGTTGCGCAAATCAGCTGACGAACGGTTCTCCCCTTACCCCAGGCGGATTTATCCCATGGCTTTCGTGACAGGGATGCCAAGGGCGGTGTAGCCGTTCAGGATCGCAACACGCACCTGAACCTCGGCGACTTGGCGGTCGAAGTCGCGCGCCATCAGCCGCTGGCCCAGCAGTTTCATGCAATGCAGCTTTGTCTCGACGCGGCTTCTGCGGTGGTATCCGCTCCAGTTTCGCCAGAGTGCCCGACCCAGATATCTTGAGTTCAGCCTGAACAACTCGTAATCATCTGAATTTGTTCGGTGATCCCGCCAAAACTGTAGCGGGAAATTGCAGGGTTTTGTATACTGGGTTTCGAAACCTTGCAAATTCCGGAGCCGTGATGAAGCCTCATCCCCGCGCTGAAGAGCAGGATGATCTCCTGCGTCCCCGACTGACCGACATGATCGATCTGCGCCACGAATTGGCGAAGCTGGAAAAGCTGATCGACTGGGAGTTCTTCGAGACGGAATGGGCCGGTTTCTTTCCCTCCACGACCGGGCGGCTAGCCACATTGCCACGCCTCGTCGCGGGGCTGCTGTATCTCCAGCACGCTTACCGGCTTTCCGACGAGGCTGTGGTCGCCCGTTGGGTTGAAAACCCGTATTCCCAGCACTTCACAGGTGAGGAGTTCTTTCAGCACCGCGCGCCCATCGATCCGTCATCGCTGACCCGCTGGCGCAAGCGGATCGGAGAGGAAGGGGCCGAGTAGCTGCTCACGAAGACCATCGAAGCTGGGCGCAATTCCGGTGCCGTTGATGACGGCAGCATTGGCGTACTGGGATACATCACAGCGGATGCGTTTGGCATGCGGGAGCCGCTGATGGTCGGATCCGAATACCTCTGGCCTGGGCGTTTTCACGAACGGCTTCACATCTCGACCCGCCAGTACGCGCGTATTGTCCGTGAATGGGTGACATCCATTGGTCTGGAGGCTAGCGCCTATGGCACGCACTCGATGCGGCGAACGAAGGTGACCCAAATCTATAAGAAGACGGGCAACCTTCGGGCAGTCCAGCTGTTGTTGGGCCATACCAAGATGGACAGCACTGTCAGATACCTGGGCGTTGAGCTTGAAGATGCGCTGGCTATCGCCGAAGCTATCGAAATCTAAAGGCATGGGCCGTCTTCACGGACGGCCCTGAACCGACCTTCATCACCAGGACTGGAGCCGCGCCGCGACTTTCTCGAAGCGGTCTTTTGAGTCGGCGGATAACATCCTCCACAATGCTGACCACCGCAGCACCGCCGCCGCCCTACATTTTTCGACGATCTCAAGGTGCCCATATCCGAAATGGCGGGAGAGCGGCAAAGATTTCTCGGCCGCTCTCGTTTGATTGATTTCTCAAATGGCAAGCGACCCGGAACGGATCAGGCGCGGGTCAACCCCATTTCATCTCGCCGGTCAGAACCTTGGCGCCGACACTCAAGGCCACGCCCATTCCAAGATCGGGATAGCGGGCAGTCATTGCTGCGATCAACGCTTCCGAACCATCTGCCTTGGCGAGCTCTTCCTCAATGGCCAGAAGATACCCTTTCGTGAATTCCACCGCATCGAGACCCATCGGCGCGTCCAGCGTCATGTGACCGGGCACGACAACCAACGGATTGCGGGCGATGATCGCGTCAAGATTGGCGATCCATGCGGCGCGCTGTTCCTTGGTCGGGGTGTCTGCGGTCCAGACATGCGTGCCGGAAAAGACCATCACGCCGCCGAACACGGCCTGCAGATCCTCGACCCACAGATAGCGGCGGTTGGCCAGCCCCTCCGCCGCGACGATTTCGATGGCGTGGCCGTCTACCGTCAGGGTGGTGCTGTCATCGGCTTCGGGAATGATCACCTCTGCCACCGTCGCGGGGCCGTTCTCGCCCAGTTGCGGCCCCCATGTTTCGACCTTTTTCGCCACGTTAGCATTGATGGCCGCAACGGTTTCGCTGTCTGCGACGACGCGGGCCTCGGGGAAGGTTTCGACGATCGGGCGCAGGCTGAAGTAGAAATCAGGATCGCTCTGGCTGATATAGATCGTGGTCAGGGTCTTACCCGTCGCCTTGATTATTTCGGCCAATGTGCGGCCATCGGTTAGGGTGAATCCACCGTCAATCAACACGGCCTCGGTTTCGCCCTGGATCAGAACGGGCGCGCGGAAAAAGCCGTTCTCTCCTGCGGGGAAATGGGTCCAAGTCAAGCCGTTCGCATCTGCAAGCGAAATACCGGGCGCGATCAGGGCGGCTGCGCCAGCTGCGGTGGAGAGTTTCAGGAGATCTCTGCGGTTCATGTTTTTTGTCCTTTCAGTATGGTGGGATCAGGCGCGCCCGAGGGTGGCCAGTATTGCATCAGGTCCGGAATAAAGTTTGCTTGCATCCAGCCCGAACTGCGTGCCGTCGACCTCGGCAACCAGGGCGGGAACGCCTTGTAGTTTGTGAGACGTCATCAGATCGCATGCTTTCGCGCTGCGCGTCTGCGCTAGGCTCGTGAGGGCTGCATCGGGGGTCAGAATACGCGCGGCCGCCTCTGCAAGACCGAGGTCGGTCAGCAAGCCTGCGACAACTGAGGAAGAGGTCACGTCTTTGCCGTCGACATAGCGCGCTGTCTGAATGGCAGTGAGGGCCTCGATCACGCGATCCGGGACGGTGTCGGCCGCAGCCGTGACGGCGAGCGTAGCCATGCTGGAGTCCAAAGACGCAGCGTCGGCCCCCAGCACGTCGCGGCGATAGGCTTCGGTGAACTGCCGACCGCTCAGCGCGGCAATGCGCAGGTCATTCGCCCAAGCCTGCGCGGCAAAGCTTTTCATCGGCCGCGCGCCATTGCCTGCGAACAGGCTGGTGGCCCATAGTTGAAGGTCGATATCGGGGTGGTTCGCAAGCGTGGCGATGGTCTCCGAGGCGCCGTAGCACCAACCGCAGAGCGGATCGAAAAGGTAATGCAGTGTCACTTTTTGTGTCATGATCTGTCTCCTTGGGGAGGGATATAGGCGCTTCCATTGCCCCCGATAAGGCAAACTATTTTGACAGACTGTATGTCAAAGGCTAACACTGAAAGCATGGCTAAATCACATAATCTCAACCGGCTGGCGTATTTCGCCGCGGTTGTCGAAACCGGATCCTTTACAAATGCCGCTGACCGCCTTGGCGTGACCAAAGCCGTGGTCAGCAGTCAGGTGACGCAGTTGGAAGACGAGCTGAAGGCGACGCTTTTGGTGCGCAACACGCGCAAGGTCAGCACCACCGAGGCGGGGCGGCTTTTCTATATGCGCTGCACATCGATCCTGAACGAGGCGGAAGAGGCCTTCGGCGAGTTGTCGCACCTCTCGGTGCAGCCCGTGGGCCTATTACGCATGACCGCCCCGAATGATTACGGCACGGCGGTCGTGGCCCGGCTGGTCACAGCGTTTCGACGCCAATACCCTGAGTGTCAGGTGGAGCTACATCTCGGGGATGATCATAGCGATCTTATGGCGGGAGAGCTTGATCTGGCCATTCGGGTCGGGTGGCTGCGCGATTCCACCCTGTTGGCGCGCAAACTGGGCGGGTTCCGACAGTTTCTCGTCGGCGCGGGCGACAAGTCCGGCCGGTTCGATCACATTCAACACCCCAGCGATCTCGCCAAGGCGCCCTTTGTTGCCAACAAGGCGCTGTCCGACCCGCTGCATTGGCTGTTCGAAAACACCGCTGGCGAAACGGTCTCCGTCACAATGCAAAGCGATCTTTCAATCGACAGCGCGCCCGCGATCATGGCCGCCGTGGAGGAAGGAGCAGGTTTGGCGATCCTGCCTGACTATCTGGTGCGTGATCGTCTGATCTCGGGCGCGCTGACGCAGGTATTGCCCGCGTGGCAACTCCCCGAAGGGGGGATCTTCGTGGTGCTTCCGGCGTCAAAATTCCGCGCCGCAAAAGTGTCTGTGTTTACGGATATGCTGCGGCAAGCGGAAAAGACAAGGGGCAGTGGTTGAACGCGCCATAGGCCCGCGCCTAAGGAGTTTTGTCTCGCACTATTGCTGGATATCCGTGATATGTCCGCTATCATCATTCGGATGCAATATGTGCAAATGCAGCTAACGGCAGATCTCCGCCGTACCTGTCAGATGTTGCACCTAGAGGACTCGAAGAGCCCGACCGGCAAGTTTGGGCTGGGAGCGGCAGTTAGACGTGTTTCGCTCCAGCGGCTTCGTCCATGGGTCGTCCACGTAGGGTGCAAGTTTTTCTGCATTTGCAAAGTGCTGCGGCACGGCATTTTGTAAAGTGGGCTCTGACCGGACCTTCGCTGCATTTTCCACGAACGACCACATGGCCCCTGCCCCACCCTTTGGGCGTGTCACCGCTCTAGGCACCAGCCGGTGACCCGGCTCGCGCCCGCAACGTCCCGGCCCATCCTCCCTGTCCGAATGGCCCGCGCCCTGTCTCTTCGAGCCAGTGCCCGAACCTTCTGACATTGTCGTCCTGGTCCGCGCCGATGCGCCCTTGCGGGTGACGATCGCTGGGGCGCGGCGCGGGGTTCGCGCAAGCGCGATACGCCGCTGCGCCGCCAAGAAAAATAAAGGAAAAAGGGGACCGCCGGTCCCCCACCGCAACAGTAAAATGCTGCGCGTCCTGCGGGACCGTGTCCTCTGGATTTTGCGATTGCGGCGGCTCCCCCCCCCCGGCCCTCGCCGGGAGGCAAGGTTTCAGAAGAGGCGCACGCTTCGCGGGTCCTCGTCTGACCCCTCGCCCGATTTTCGGCACCAGACCGGACACGTGGCACCACCGCAAAGGATCGAAAAAATGGCTAAAGCGCGTTTGGACATTCACCAGCACGTCACCGACACAATCATTGCACAGATCGAGGCTGGCATACCGCCGTGGCGCAAGCCGTGGACAGGTGGCGCAGGAGCGGCGACAGAGCAGACGGCCATGACCGAGACGCTGGATCAACTTCGGCACGAGATTGATGGCCATGCCAAGACAATAAGAAACGCCGCCTGGATGGCCGCGTCGGCGTTTCGCGGTGCCGGTGCCGATGCGCCGCAGCTTGCGGCACTCTTCCCGAAGAGTGAAATCGACCTCAACCGAGATCTGGCGGCGGCTATGGATCTCACCTGGATCGAGAAGATCTACACGATGGAGGAAGAGCGCTCCATCCGCCGCGATCTGTGCGGGACAAATTCTTCGAACCTGGTTAGCCGGGCCGTGGACTTGGAAGATCCAGACGAGGAACTCGACGACTTCCTGCTATGATCCCGCATTATTCGCCAGGCCTTCTTTTCAGAGCGCGAGCATCGGCTTGAGGGCGGTTTCGGCAGTGTTCAGAGCCGACGCTGGGATGGACCCCCCTTGACGTTTCGCCGGAAGGTTGCGCGGGCGCTGTTTCCACCAGCGGCCAAAAACCAAAGACATCATACTGAGGCTGCAAGGTCTTAGTCCGCATCCTTGTTCTGCAAGTTTCCGACGCGAAGGATCGCCGGAACCATTGCAGGTCGCCTGCGGTATGATGGACAAGCCAAACTGGTTCCAAGAGACCGTCGATGCAGGCACGCCAGCTGAAAGCATGTAAATCAAGTGATGCCTTTTCGATGGATCCGCCCGATAGCGTCGCCGGGAGCCCTTTCGATCCTCTTGCCGACTGCCCACGTTTCAGGACCGCCCGCTAAGCTTCCAGACATCCAGTCGGCGCCAACCTTATCGAACGGCCAGCCGCTCCCGGTACATCCCAAGCCTGACGTCGGCGATGAATGGATTTCATAGGCACGATGAAACGACCGCCCATGGTCTCCGCCCGTCGAGCCCCTAGTTATCGATAGATATTAAGAAACCGGCAAGCGCATAGCCGCATCTTGCCGTTCTTCGATGGCCGTTGCCGCGCCGCGTAACCCGAAAGGAAGACTCCCATGAGCCCACCCATCCAGTTCGAAATGCGCCGCCGCACGCTGCTTGTCGGCACGGCGATAGGGGCCCTGACGGCCGCCTTCGCCGGCCGCGCCGTGGCACAGACCCAAGCCGTCGTGGCCGAGACCCCCGGCGCGGACCGCTCTGCCGTCACCCTGTCGGTGAACGGCACGGATCGCCAGGTCGAGGTCGACAACCGCACCACGCTGCTGGATGTCCTGCGCGAGCACATGCAACTGAACGGCACCAAGAAAGGCTGCGACCACGGCCAGTGCGGCGCCTGTACGGTCACGGTGAACGGCACGCGGGTCAATTCCTGCCTTAGCCTTGCCGTGATGCACGAAGGCGACGAAATCGAGACCATCGAAGGCATCGGCACGCCCGAGGCGCTCGACCCGATGCAGCAGGCGTTCATCACCCACGACGGCTTCCAGTGCGGCTATTGCACGCCCGGCCAGATCACCTCTGCACGCTCGGTGATTGAGGAAATCCGCGCCGGCATTCCCAGCCATGTCACTGACGACCTGACAACGCAGATCGCCGTGACCGATGCCGAGATCCGCGAACGCATGTCCGGCAACATCTGCCGCTGCGGCGCCTATTCGAACATCCTGGCGGCAATCACCCAAGTTGCGGAGGACCAAGCATGAGAAGCTTTTCCTACGAAAAACCGACCAGCGCCGCCGAGGCCGCATCCCGTGCCGCCGAAGTATCGGGCGCGAAGTTCATCGCGGGCGGAACCAACCTGCTGGACCTGATGAAGCTCGAGATCGAGACTCCGGGCCACCTGATCGACGTGCGCGGTTTCGGCCTCGACGAGATCACCGAAACCGATGACGGCGGTCTGCGGGTCGGTGCGCTGGTGACAAACACCGCGCTGGCGGCCGACACCCGCATCCGCCGCGACTACGGCGTGCTGACCCGCGCCATCGTGGCCGGCGCCACCGGACAGCTGCGCAACAAGGCGACGACGGCTGGCAACCTGCTGCAACGCACCCGCTGCCCCTATTTCTACGATCCCGCGCAGCCCTGCAACAAGCGCGCGCCCGGCTCTGGCTGTGCCGCGCTGACCGAAGGCGCGTTCTCGCGTCAGCTCGGGATCATCGGCACCTCGGACGCCTGCATCGCCACCTATCCCGGTGACATGGCCGTCGCACTGCGCGCGCTCGACGCCACGGTCGAAACAGTCACGCCAACAGGCATGACCCGCCGGATCGCGCTGGAGGATTTCCACCAGCTGCCCGGCGACACGCCGCATATCGAAACCGCCTTGATGCCCGGAGAGCTGATCACTGCTGTCACCCTACCCGCGCCGGTCGGTGGCCAGCACAACTATTACAAGGCGCGTGACCGTGCGTCCTATGCCTTTGCGCTGGTGTCGGTGGCGCTGATTCGCCAGCCGGACGGCTCGGGGCGCGTTGCCCTTGGCGGTGTGGCCCCGCGCCCCTGGCGTCGCGCCGAAGCCGACGCCGAACTGCCCAACGGTGCCCGCGCCGTCATGGCCCGCCTGCTCGACGGCGCACGTCCGACGGGAGAAAACGCCTTCAAGATCACCCTAGCAGAGCGCACGCTCGCCGCGATGCTGGCCGAGGAGTAACCCATGGATTTCAACGCACCCGCCAAGGACAACCTCTTTGACCGTGCCAAGGTGATCGGCAAGGCCCATACCCGCATCGACGGCCCGCTGAAGGTGACGGGCACCGCGCCCTATGCCTATGAGCGCCACGATGTCGTGGCAGGGCAGCTTTACGGCTACCCGCTGGGCGCGACCATCGCCAAGGGGCGCATCACCGGCATGGACACCGAGGCCGCGGAAGCCGCCCCCGGTGTACGCGCTGTGGTCACCACACTCGACATCGCGCCGCTTGGTATCTGGGACTTCAACGTGGCCCGCCTGTTCGGCGGCGACGAGGTAAACCACTATCACCAGGCCATCGCGGTCGTCGTTGCCGACAGCTTCGAACAGGCCCGATCTGCTGCCGCGCTGATCGATGTGACCTACGAGACCGAGGAATTCGATCACGATCTCGACGCCGCTTTTCAGCGCCTCGAAGGCACCGGAGATCCGTCGACCGTTGTCGGCGATTTTGACGCGGCCTTCGCCGCAGCCCCCGTCACGCTGGACGAAATGTACCACACCCCATCCCAAACCCACGCGATGATGGAGCCGCATGCCTCGGTCGCGGACTGGTCGGACGGGGAACAGCTGACGGTCTGGACCTCAAGCCAGATGATCAACTGGAACCGGCAGGCGCTTGCCACGACGCTCGACATTCCCGAAGACAATATCCACGTCGAAAGCCCTTATATTGGGGGCGGTTTCGGAGGGAAACTGTGGCTGCGCGCGGACGAAGTGCTTGCCGCTCTCGGCTCTCGTGCCGCCGGAGCGCCGGTCAAGCTGGCGCTGCCGCGTCCGATGATAATGAACAACACAACGCACCGCTCGGCCACCGTGCAGCGTATTCGCCTGGCCGCGGATGCCGACGGTCACCTGACAGCCATCGGGCACGAGGCTGCGTCGCACTCCCTGCCCGGTGAGCGGCCCGGTGGGCGGGGCGAGAACGCGACGGCGCAGACGCCTCTGTTCTACGCGGCGCCGAACCGTCGGGTGATGCACCACGTCGTGGACATGAATCTGCCCGAAGCCTCGGACATGCGTGCGCCGGGCGAGGCCTCGGGCCTGATGGCGCTGGAAATCGCCATGGACGAGATGGCCGAGAAACTCGACATGGATCCGGTGCAATTTCGCGTCCTCAACGATACTCAGGTGAACCCCAGCAAACCCGACGTGCCGTTTTCCGAGCGCCACTATGTGGAATGCCTTCAGCAGGGGGCGGAGGCCTTCGGCTGGGCCGACCGCAACACGACCCCCGGCGGAAAGCGCCACGGGGCCTGGCTGATCGGGCATGGCATGGCCGGCGCCTTCCGGGGCAGCCCAACCTTGAACTCGGGCGCGCGCGTCATCCTGGACGGCGGCAAGCTGGTCGTCGAGACCGACATGACCGACATCGGCACCGGCTCCTACACCATCCTGGCGCAGACCGCTGCCGAAACCATGGGCCTGCCGATGGACGCAATCGAGGTGCGCCTTGGCAATAGTGCATTCCCTGTGTCGTCCGGTTCCGGCGGGCAGTTCGGCGCCTCGAGCTCGACCGCGGGTGTCTATGCCGCCTGTCTCGCCCTGCAAGGCAAGATCGCCGGGCAGCTTGGAGTAGAGGCCCCCGAGTTCCGCGACGGTCGCGTGATCGCGGACGGGACCGAGACGGCGATGGCCGATCTAGACGGCGTGATCGAGGCCGAGGACTCCATCGCCTTCGGCGATTTCAAGTCGCAGTACGAACTGGCGACCTTCGGGGCGCATTTCGTCGAGGTCGGCGTGCATGTCGGCACCGGCGAGGTCCGCGTGCGCCGGATGCTGGCGGTCTGTGACGCAGGCCGGATCCTGAATCCGACCACGGCCCGCAGCCAGGTGATCGGCGGCATGGTTATGGGCGTCGGCGGCGCGCTGAGCGAGGAACTGGCCGAAGACCCGACACGCGGCTACTTCGTGAACCACGATCTTGGCAGCTACGAGGTTGCCGTCCACGCGGATATCCCCGCGCAGGAGGTGATCTTCCTCGACACGACGGATGCGGTCTCGACCCCGCTGAAGGCCAAGGGCGTCGGCGAACTTGGCCTTTGCGGTGTCGCCGCGGCCATCGCCAACGCGGCCTATAATGCGACCGGCGTCCGGGTGCGCGACTATCCCATCACGCTCGACAAGATGATCGACCGCCTGCCGGCGATCTGACGCCGCCGGGTCGACCCGACACCCCACGCGGAGGCGGCCCCGCCGCCCCCGCCCCGCAAGGGACTGAAACAAGGAAGGCTTTCAAGATGAAGATCATGCGCGCGGGCTCGCAACCCTCCGGCCCCGGCCCCGAGGATTACTTTACCGGCCAAGTCCGGATAGACCCGATGTTCACCGCCGAAGCGCCGGGCCGCACCTCTGGCGCGCTCGTCACTTTCGAACCCGGCGCCCGCACGGCCTGGCACAAACACCCCGCCGGGCAAACGCTGATCGTCACCGCCGGCATGGGCCGCGTGCAGCGTGAGGGCGGCGAGATCGAGGAAATCCGCCCCGGCGATGTCGTCTGGTTCCCCGCCGGCGAAAAGCACTGGCACGGTGCATCGCCCGAAACGGCCATGTCCCACATCGCCATCCAGGAAAATCTGGGCAAAGGCCCCGTGACATGGCTCGAAAAGGTCAGCGACGACGACTACGCGGGATGATTCCCGCCTGAGAGGCTGCGCAGCGGACACCCTTTGCTGCCCAGCTCCAAGCCAAAGGAGAAGACCATGAAAAAGCTACCCCACGCCCTCGCCTTCGCCACGCTTGGTGCCCTTCCCGCAGAAGCGCAGACCGAAGCCACCGACCGATTTGCCTCGGACGCCGTCTACACGGTCGCGCCGCAACTGGGCCGCCTGACCGACGACGTCCTTTACGGCTCCGTCTGGACCGATACTCGCACGCTGGCCCTGCGGGACCGGTCGCTGATCACCATGGCGGCGCTGCTGGCGGCTGGCCAATCCGGGCAGATCGCCGGCCCCGTGGTCGCCGCGCTCGACAGCGGCGTGACCCCCGAGGAACTGTCCGAGGCCGTGACGCACCTGGCCTTCTACTCCGGTTGGCCGGTCGCCCTATCTAGCATCGCCGTCATCACCGACATCTTCACGCAGCGCGGGATCACGGTGCAGATCGACGCCGACACCAATCTGCTGCCCTATGACGAAGACGCCGAGTCCGCGCGCCTCGCGGCGGTCGATGCGAACGCGCGCCCGGTCTCGCCCGGCCTAGCCGATGCGACCGATAACGTGGTCTTCGCCGAAATCTGGCGCCGCCCCGGACTGGCACCGCGCGACCGCTCGATGATGACCGTCGCCGCTCTGATCGCGATGGGGCAGTCCGAACAAGTCCCCTTCCACCTGAACCGCGCCATGGACAACGGGCTGAGCTTTGAAGAGGCGCAGGAAATCCCTCACCAGGTGGCCTATTACACCGGTTGGCCCAAATCGTTTTCCGCCCTGTCGCCCATGCGCAGCGTCTTCGAGGATCGCGGAGAGATCGAGGCTGCGGCGTCCGAAGACGACGCAGAGGTGACGACCCTTTCGGTGGTGCGCAGCGGTTCGGACCCGGCACAGGGCCCGGGAGAGCGTTTCACCGGCAACGTGACCGTCAGCACGACCTTTTCGGCCCCCGGTGACGCGCGGCTGAGCGGCGGACACGTCCAGTTCGAAGCCGGGGCCCACACGGCCTGGCACAGCCACCCGCTGGGTCAGACGCTCTATATCACATCGGGCTGCGCCCTGGTGCAGATCGACGGGCAGGACCCCATCACCGCCGCCACCGGCGACATCGTCCAGATCCCGGCGGATGCGCGGCACTGGCACGGAGCGACGGCGGAGGGCGAGATGACCCACCTGGCCATTCTCGAGCAACTGGATAGCAAAGGCACCACCTGGATGGAGAAGCTGGACGCGCAAACCTATGCCGCGGCCGCCGCAGCCTGCGACTGACACGGCGGGCGCTCTGCCGCATACTGGGCCCATAGCCCCCTGACCAAGACCACGCTTGAGACCCACGAGATCACGTTGTTGAACAAGGAATCCTCCAAATGTTGAAATCCCTGATCGGTGCCGCCTTTACGATCGGCATGGTCGGCACGGCCTCGGCCCAGCAAAGCATCCGCATCACCTCGGACTGGGGGACTTTCACGGCAGACCTGGCCGAGAACGAGGCCAGCCGTTCCCTCGCCGAGATGTTGCCGCTCACGATCGAGATGCGCGATCACATGCGCCAGGAAAAGACCGGCAACCTGCCCTCTGCCCTGCCCGAGGCGCCCCGGCAACGTGCCTTCTCGGAAGGGACGCTGGGGCTGTGGAGCGCGGGTGATTTCGTGATCTACTACGCGGACGGCAATGTGCCCTCGCCCGGCATCGTGATCCTCGGGCAGATTAACGAAGACGTCTCAGCCCTGGATCGGCCCGGACCCGTTTCGGTCACAATCGAGAAGATCGACTAGACCGCCGGGAAACGGCGCCGTGGTCACGGCGCCCCTGCCCCCTTGAACGCGGCCGAGACCCGGCCGCGTTCACGTCACCCGCGATACCGCAACCGGTCGATCAGCAGCCGCAGGGCCGAACTGGTCTGCCGACGCCCCGAATAGCACAGCGTGAAACCGCTGAACGGCGGGCACCAGTCCTCCAGCACGCGGCGCAGGCTGCCATTCGCCACCGCGGCCCGGATCTCGGGCTCGGTGACGAAGGCAATGCCGTAGCCGTCGCATGCGGCCTTGATCAAGAAATCGCTTTCGTTGAAGACGAAGGGCCCGGTGACGCGCTTGACGATCTCCTTCTCGTCGCGCTCGAACTCCCAATCATAGATCACGCTGTTCGAGCTGAACCGCATGGTCAGGCAATCGTGGTCATCCAGATCGTCCGGGTGTAGCGGCACGCCGCGTCTGGCAAAATACGCGGGCGATGCCACGGCGGCCATGCGCAGGGGTGGGCCGGCGGGCACGCCGATCATGTCAGGGCCGACGGATTCCCCCAGGCGCACCGCTGCATCGAAGCGGTCCTCGGCCAGATCCGACACCCGGCTGTCCGTGTTGATCTCGATCTGCACCTCCGGGTAGTCGCGCACCATCGCGGACACCACGGGCCAAAGCACCGTGCGCGCCCCCGTCATCGAACTGGTAACGCGCAACAGCCCCCGTGGCGCATCCCCGAGCGAGCGCAGCTCCTCGATCCTTGCGCTGATCTGGTCAAGCCCCGGGCGCAGGGCAGCCAGCAGTTTTGCGCCCGCATCCGTGGTCGAGACATTGCGCGAGGTCCGGTTCAGCAGCTTGAATCCCAGCGAGGCCTCCAGCCGGCGGATCGTGTGGCTTACGGCGGATTGCGACACGCCAAGCTGCACGGCGGCCCTAGTGAAATTTCCCGCATCGGCCACGGCGACGAACGCGGTCAGATCGGCAAGGTCTTCTCGTTTCATTCATCCAACTCGGGTCTGATCATCAGGGTTCCCAAATGGTTATACAGATCTCCTTTTAAATGATGAAGCTCATTCATGAGGTTGATGAGGATTGCGTGGATATTCAGCAGAGCACCCGACCCCATATACCCGTCCAACAAGCGACGACATCCGCCGTCAGGCACGACGCGGGACGCAACCCATACCGGAGACTGACAATGTCAGACATCACATCCTACACCTCTGCGCAAAGGATGCGTCACGGCACCGCCGCCGTGCTGTCGATGGCGCTTTGCGTCGCGGTTCTAATCGCGTCCGAGTTCATGCCCGTCAGCCTGCTGACGCCGATTGCCTCCGACCTCGGCGTGACCGAGGGGCAAGCCGGTCAGGCGATCTCAATGTCTGGCATCTTTGCGGTGCTCACCAGCCTGTTCGTGGCTGGCCTGACCCGCAGGATCGACCGCAAGGTCGTCCTGGGGGCGTTTTCCGTCCTGCTGATCGTCTCCGGCATGACCGTCACCTTCGCGCATTCCTACGCGGGCCTGATGACCGGGCGCGCCATGCTGGGCGTGGCCATCGGCGGCTTCTGGTCGATGTCGACCGCCATCGTGATGCGCCTTATGCCCGAAGAGAACGTGCCCTGGGGGTTGGCGATGCTGAACGCGGGCAATGCCATCGCTGCGACCGTCGCCGCGCCGCTCGGGGCCTTCCTGGGCGACATGATCGGCTGGCGCGGCGCCTTCTTCGTCGTCGTGCCGCTCGCCGTGCTGGCGCTGGTCTGGCAATGGACCAGCATGCCGTCCCTGCCGCCTCGGGGCCGTGCGCAGCGCACCAACGTCTTCGCCCTTCTGCTGCGCCTGCAGGTGGCCCTTGGCATGGCCTCGATCCTGTTGCTGTTCATGGGGCAGTTCGCGCTGTTCACCTACCTGCGCCCCTACCTGGAAGGCGTGACGGGCTTTTCCGTCACCGGACTGTCGCTGGCCTTCCTCTGCCTCGGGCTGGCCGGCGTTGCGGGGTCTTGGAGCATAAGCCGTCTGCTCGGCAGCTACCTATACCCCGTGGTGATGGCCATTCCGCTGATCATGGCACTGATCACGCTGCTGCTGATCGCTTTCAACGGGTTGAAAGGTCCGGTGGCCATCCTTCTGATCGTCTGGGGCTTCTTTGCGACCGCCGCACCCGTCGGCTGGGGCACATGGCTCAGCCGGGTGATGAAGGACGACGCCGAGGAAGGTGGTGGCCTGCAGGTCGCCATCATCCAGCTTGCGATCACTCTTGGCGCGTCCCTCGGTGGCCTGCTGTTCGATGGCGCGGGCTGGTGGAGCACCTTCACCTTCGCAGCCGTCCTGCTGCTGGCCTCATCCCTTGTCGCCTGCGCGGCATGGATCCACTGGAGGAAAAAGTCATGAAGATCCTGTTCAGCTTCGCCGATCAGAGCTTTACCGCCACGATGGACGACACCCCCTCTTCCCGCGACCTGTGGGACATGCTGCCCCTAGACCTGACCGCACAGGATTTTTCGACCAACGAAAAGATCGCCACCCTGCCGCGCAAGCTAAGCGAAGAGGGCGCCGGCCCCTTCACCAACCCGCAGCCCGGCGATCTTTGCACCTATACCCCCTGGGGCAACTTGGCGCTGTTCCACGCGCCCTACTCCTACAGCCCCGACCTGATCCGGCTCGGCCGACTGGACGGAGGGGTCGACCCATTGCGTGTCCGCGGAACCTACCCGCTGCACGTCTCACGCCTTCCTTGACCCCTTTTCAAAGAAGATTTCCCCATGCTCGGAACTGTCATGCATGCCCCCGGCGACGTTCGCCTGGAAACCGTCGACGACCCGAAGATCCTGAAGCCCACGGATGCGATCATACAGCTGTCGGCCAGCTGCATCTGCGGGTCAGACCTGTGGCCCCATGTGCATCCGCTCGATGAACCGATGCACATGGGGCACGAATACTGCGGCGTCGTGATCGAGGTCGGCAGTGACGTGCGCACTATCAAACCTGGCCAGTTCGTCGTCGGCTCTTTCGCCCTGTCCGAGAACACATGACCGTGCCGGACCACCGGCGACTTCCCCCAACAGAGAGACACTCCCGATGACTTCGAGACCCCTGCCCCTCAGACCTGCCTTTGCCTGCGCCGCCCTAGCCCTTTTCGGAGCCCTGTCCTGGGGCGCGGCAAGCCTTGCCCCGACCGCGGCCGACGCCGCGGAGAACGCGGTGACCTTCCCGCCGCTCAAC
>NZ_AWWI01000152.1 GCF_002760615.1 Puniceibacterium antarcticum
GGGCTGCGCCCTGGGCCGTCTGGGTGCTGCTGGTGCTGGCGCTGGCGGGGCCGCGACAGCTGGAGCCCATTGCGGCGCTCAGGGTGTCGGGGCGGGATCTGGCGATTGTGCTGGATCTGTCGGGGTCGATGGTGCGCGATGACTTCTTTCTGGACGGCGCGCCGGTGACCCGGCTGGCGGCGGTGCAAAAGGTCGGGGCTTCCTTTGCGCGGGGTCGCGCGGGGGATCGGGTGGCGCTGATCGTCTTTGGATCGGATGCCTATTACGCCGCGCCGTTTTCCTTTGATACCGAAGCGATTGCGCGGCGCATCGAAAGCGCTGAGATCGGCATTTCCGGGCGGGCGACCAATATCTCTGACGGGCTGGGGCTGGCGCTGAAACGGCTTGAAACCTCAGAGGCAAAAAGCAAGGTGGTGATCCTGCTGTCGGATGGGATCAGCAATGCCGGGGCGACC
Source organism: Puniceibacterium antarcticum (assembly GCF_002760615.1). Classification (GTDB taxonomy): domain Bacteria; phylum Pseudomonadota; class Alphaproteobacteria; order Rhodobacterales; family Rhodobacteraceae; genus Puniceibacterium; species Puniceibacterium antarcticum. The sequence continues at coordinate 456 of NZ_AWWI01000152.1, forward strand.
AACCCGCGCGGTGTGGCGGGGCTGGCTGCTGATCTGGGTGTGCGGGTGCATACGATCGCGCTGGGACCCAAGGATCTGAGCGACAGTGACCCCGGTGAAAATGGTGTGGTTGATGCGGCGACGTTGCGGGCCGTGTCCGAGCTGAGCGGTGGCACAAGTTTCAGGGTGCGCACGAGCGAGGATCTCATGGCGGTGGCCGATGCGTTGGACCAGCTTGAGGCGACAGAGGGTGACGGGTTGTCGGCAGAGGTGTTTGCCGAATTCTGGATCTGGCCTGCGGCGCTGGCCGCGGCGCTGTGCCTGTGGATTGCCTGGAGGGCAGAGTGATGGAACATCTGGCCCTTCTGCGCCCGCTGTGGCTGATTGCCTTGCCCGGTCTGGTGATCCTGGCCGTTGTGATGCGCCGCCGCCGGACGGGGCTTGGGGATTGGGACCGGGTGCTGGACCCTGCGAT
>NZ_AWWI01000153.1 GCF_002760615.1 Puniceibacterium antarcticum
GTCAGGCTCAATGACCACTTCGACACGCTCGAGATGCGGCGGGAAGCCTTTGCGTGGCCGGATTTTGTAGGCCAGTGCTGTCAGGCTGAACTCGCCCCTGACATTCTCAATACGGCGCGTGAGAAAGTCTCTTTGCCCCATCCATTGCTTGATCGAACCAAACGGGTGTTCGACACTCTCGCGGCGCTGATCCAAAACTTCAGGTGTCGCCGCGAGCCGCACCGCCATCCTATCCAGAATGGCCTCATTTGCGTATCGCATGACCTTTCGAAAGGCAGCATTCGTGCATTGCGCCCGCAGGTCGCAGGCCTTGCAGGCTTTCGCGTTCACAAAGATGACGGCGTCGATGTCACGAACTTTGTGGTAGTATTTTTTCTCTAGGGTTTCGCCGCCAGGACAGATCAAAACGTCTTTATCGGCAACATAACGGAACTGCTCTTTTGTAAAGAACCCATTCGTGACGGCGGAGCCTCGCAGCGGCTTTGGAACATAAGGTGTCACACCAGAGGCCTCACACTCTTCGATGTCTTCAATCTTGTAGTAGCCCCGGTCAGCAACGACATCGATCTGATCAACGCCCAGATTTTCCCGCGCTGCATTGGCTGTTTCTGTCAGTAACCCCAAATCACTAACTTTGTTATGAACCTGCTGCTCTGCGATCAGCTTGTGCTTTGTATCGACGGCGATCTGAATGTTGTAACCAACCCCAATACGGGTTGATGAATGCATCGCACGGGCATCCGGGTCGGTCAGTGAGAGTTGATCCTCGCCGCTGGCGTCCAATTCTGCACGATGCAACTCAAGACGGGCGCGCCGTTCTTTGATGGCAGCTATCTTCTCTTCCAGGTTGTCCACGTGTGCTGCGGGAATGGTGTCATCTTTGTCGACGTCATCCAGTTGCTTGAGGTAACGATCCAGCCTTTTATCACTGTCAGCTATTGCTTTGGCCAACTTGGCTTTGGTGAAGTTGCGCTGGCCGCTGTTTACCGCCTTGAGCCGCGTGCCATCGACTGCAATTAGCTTACGGCCAAACAGATCAAGGCGACTGCAGAGAACCACAAACTCACGGAAGACCTGCCGAAAGGCGGTTTTGTTCTCGCGTCGGAAGTCAGCGATGGTTTTGAAGTCCGGCTGCAACAGCCGCATCAACCAGATCACTTCCAGATTGCGATGCGTTTCCGCTTCCAGACGGCGGCTGGAACGAACCCGGTTCAGATAGCCATAAATGTAGAGCTTCAGCAGATCGCCTGGATCATATCCCGGTCCGCCGGTAGCCTTGGGAAGAGTTCTGCCGAAGCCTGCTGACGCAAGATCAAGGCTGTCGACGAATGCGTCGATAAACCGAACAACGTTATTTGACCCGACATAATCGTCCACGCAAGCAGGCAAAAGAAGCGTCTGTGCGCGGGGTATTCCTTGAATGTGTGTCATTCAAGGAATACCATTTTTGTGGGTTCCGAGGAATCCTCAATCAAGCGAAATCGGCCATGATCGACCCATATTTACCTGGTTAAAGCGTTTTCTCACAGTCTGGGTCGTCTATGGGAAGATGCCCCAGGACATGACTTGATCCCTTTTGCCCCAGGACGAGACATGCAATAAACTCATCTGGGCTGTAGCGTAGTCTTCTGTGAGCCTAAGAAGCTATTCGCGTGAACACCAGAACAGATTGCCAGCCGACGGGTGCGTTGCCAGAGACCACTTCGTCACAGGTGATATCTACGCGGGCGGTATCCAGACGCAGATGCCAGTCTCCCGATGGCAGCACAAGCTCGGTATCATCTCCGGCGTTCAGCACGATGAGCACCGTGTCTCCGGCCTCGATATCCACACATTTTGCCATGCAGAGCTGATCATCGTCGTTCCAGTCCTCTTCGGTCATCGCGCGCCCAGACGGATGCAGCCAAGTTGCACCATGCACTTGTCCTTCGGCATCGCCGAGCATGAATCTTGGCGAGATCAGACCGTCAAGAGACTGCCTGAGCGCAATCATATCAGATACTGCTGCGGTCAAATCTTCCTTTGCACGTGACCAGTCGAGCCATGCAATTTCAGTGTCCTGACAATAGGCGTTGTTGTTTCCCTGCTGACTCTGGCCGAACTCGTCCCCCGCCAGAAGCATTGGCACCCCCTGGGACATGAGCAGTGTCCCAAGCATCGCCTTGGCCCGACGCATCCGCGCGGTCAGGATGCTATCATCTTCGGTCGACCCCTCGACGCCCAGATTGTGCGACAGATTGTTATCATGACCATCGCGGCCATCCTCGCCATTCGCCTCGTTGTGCTTTTCGTTATAGCTTAGAGTGTCCCAGAGGGTGAAACCGTCGTGCGCGGCAAGGAAGTTCACGGAACTGGTTGCGGGACGGCGGGAATGGTCGAACTGCACCGGGCTGCCGGACAGACGCTGTGCCAGATCGCCCAGCATTCCGGGATCGCGCCGCCAGAAGGCACGCAGATCATCGCGCGCCTTATCGTTCCATTCTCGGAAAGGCCACGGGAACCCGCCCACCTGATAGCCTCCTTCCCCGATGTCCCAAGGCTCGGCGATCAGCTTGACGCCAGATAGCACTGGGTCCTGCCGGATAGCGGCAAAGAACGCGCCCTCGCGTTCATACCCCGTCGATTCGCGCCCTAGGGTTGAGGCGAGGTCAAAGCGGAAGCCATCCACGTGCATCTCGGTTACCCAGTATCGCAGGCTGTCCAGAACCATCCGCAGCACCATCGGATGAGCCACATTTACAGTGTTGCCACAGCCCGTCGTATCAAAACAATGACGCGGGTCCTCAGCCAAAAGGTAATAGCTGGCATTGTCGATGCCGCGGAACGATAGTGTCGGTCCCAACTCGCTGCCCTCGCAGGTGTGGTTATAGACCACGTCAAGGATCACCTCGATTCCCGCAGCGTGAAAGCGGTCTATGGCCTGCTTTACCTCGGAAATCTCTCCAGACTTGAGGTACGGCGCGTGGGGTGCAAAGAAGGACAGCGTGTTGTAGCCCCAGTAATTGTTGAGCCCCTTTTCGATAAGGTGCCGGTCGTTGGCAAAGGCATGGATCGGCAGCAACTCGATGGCGCTTATTCCAACGCGCTGCAGGTGTTCGATGATCGGATTGGAAGCCAGACCGGCAAAGGTTCCGCGATCCGCCCGCGCGACGCCGGGGTGGCGCATGGTCAGGCCTCTCACATGCGCCTCTGTTATGACAGTGTCCTTCCATCGGTGCTTTAGCTGGTCCGCCGCGGCCCAGTCAAATCTGCTGTCGACCACCACTCCCTTGGGCATGAAAGGGGCGGAATCGCGGTCATCCTTGCTCAGGTCATCTTTGCCCACTTGATAGCCGAAAAGCGCATCGTCCCATTCTATCGCGCCGCGCAACTGACGGGCATAGGGGTCAAGCAGCAGCTTGGCTGGATTGAAGCGATGGCCATTTTCAGGCTCGTAAGGCCCATGCACGCGGTAGCCATAGACCTGTCCGGGCCCGACACCCGGCAGAAAGCCGTACCATATACCGCCCTCGGCCTCCGGTAACGGGCGGCGAGCGATCTCTTTTTTACCCTCGGCATCAAAGAGGCAGAGATCAACCTGGGTTGCGTGGTCTGAAAACAAGGCAAAGTTCACGCCCCCGTCCCGCACAACTGCACCCAATGTGTCAGGTCGTGCAAGAGACAGATCAAAGGCGGCTTCGATGGCGGAAACATGGGTCATGTGCAATGGGCCCTCTGGACCTTGGGGTTATGGTGGCGCGCCCTATCAGGCGCGCAAGAGATTGACGCGTGCCTGATAATCTGCATGACGAGCGAGCATCGCGGGGCTGATCAGGACAGTCCCTAACGGTGTCACGCGGAAATGCTGCTCATCTTGGTACCGGTTGAATCCGACCACGAGCTCAGCGGGGACATCTGCGCCGGGCGCGACAATAACATTGCGCAACTGCGCTCCACGCTTCACGCGACCGCCGGCCAGAACGACCGTGCCATCGGGCAGGATCCTTGTCACGGGCCCGAAGGTGACCGGTCCCGGACGGACGCAGGGCACCGCGCCAGAGGCAATGGCGATACAGGTTTCACGCAGCGCGTCCAGCGTGCCCACGTCACGCCAGAAAAAGTTTGGTTCCTGCAAAGCGACATCATAGGCGTGCACCTCACCGCGTGCCACGGCAGTCGGCAGGATGTCATGGCCGAAGTCATGCGAAGACATCGGCGCCTCGTGGTCGGCCACAAGGGTGTCGCGCAGCCATCCAGCATCAAAGACGTAGATACCCATACTAACCAGCGCACGGTCAGCATCGGTCGCCGTTGGTTTGGGATGGTGCGGCTTTTCGTTGAACTCGACCACGCGCCCCGTCTCATCGACGCTAATCACACCAAAGGCGCGCGACTGTATCAACGGCACACGGTCTACCGCTACGGTGACCGGTAAACCCGACGCTTGGTGCGCGGCAATCATTGCGGCGTAATCCATCCGGTAGACGTGATCGGCGGCCATAACCAGTACGTGATCTGGCATAGTTGCCATTATCTCGGTCAGATTACGCGTGACGGCATCGGCGGTGCCGACGTAGCCTTCGGGCTGACCGGTCACAGCGGCGCCATGGCGAATATGCAGCGTGCCCGATGCAAATGCTTCGCGCCATCTGGTGTTCAGATGATTGATCAACGCGTCGGGACGGTACTGCGTCGCAACAACGACGTGCGCGGGGGCGCAATCTGCAAGGTTGGCCATCGTCCAATCCACGATCCTGCGTCCGCCTGCTATTGAAACGGCCGGTTTGCACATATCTTCAGTCAGTTCAAACAGCCGAGACCCTTGGCCTCCGGCTAGCATCACGGCAACGATATTGTGATAAATCCCAGACATTTGTGCCTCCTCCGGCTTGCCTGAGTCTACAATCCTCAACTGCGATTTCGGTTCCTACGAATATACGCATCAGCGCCTCAGAACCACGGATCCCAGCCTATTTCCGCATCAGGATGTACCGAGTGCTGATTCTGCAGGCAAAACAGAAAGGCAAAGCGATCCTTATTGCAGATCATCCCACTTGCTCAGGGCTTTGTTAATGTGATCCGCCAGCCGGTCGTCAAGGTCAATCACCCCGGATCTGTTGGAGACGATCAACTTAAGTAAGTGTGATGGTTATGACAAAAGGCAAATCGCTACTCGCCAGAGGTCGGTGCGCGTGCGGTCCGGGTGGTGTTCGAGCATCAAGGCTTATATGGACTGCAGACGCGCGGTTTGCGGCTAGTGCACCCAAGATTGGCTGCATTCCCCAGACCCTGGGCGAATGGGTCAAACAGACCAAGAAGCACAGTGACCTTGGCCACGGAGTGACCTCTGAGGAACGGAACGGGATCGAGGTGCTGGAGCGTAAGGTTCGCGCGTTGCGCCAGGCAAATGAGCTTCTGCGCAAGGCGTCAGCTTGTTTTGCCGCCCTCTCGGCAATGTAAACATCGCTTGGCCGGGCAGCGGATGAAACAGATCGGCATCCATGGCACTTTGCGCGGCAAGATGTTCAAAACAAAGGTTCCTGATACGTCAGCACCCTTTCCGCGCGACACGGTGAACCGCCTCTCTCGGGCTTCTGCAGCGGAGCTCTTTTGCGGGAGTGTTTTTTGTGTGTCGGCGGCTTTGCGTCTGTCTCAACTTGGCAAGGCTTTGTCTATGTGGCCTTCGTCCTCGATGCTCTGGAACAGGCCCTGCACGATCGGCGGCCTGTTCAGAAAGGCGGACCAATGCACCATCCCGCCCGCGCCTCTCATTGTTTGCCTTGCAAACCACTGCCGGGCAGCGGGACGGGCAATATCTGTCCATGCGCTCCACCGGGCGTCTTGCCGAAGCTGGCATCGACCCATCGCTCGGGAGTGTTGGGGGATTGCTATGCGATCATAGCTGGTCCGCGCCAGCAGATCAAACTGTCCGGGGGAGTGTTTGAAGGCGCAAAAAGCCCTCGCTGAGACGATCACCAGCCTATGCAAAAGCGAACTGGCCCATCCACGGCTCGGCCAAGCGATGCAAACATCGCCCAGAGGGGCCAGTGACCTTGGCGCAACATGCAAGATAGGGGATTTATCGGAACCCAATTTTGAATGTGCCGCAGCTACATATTGTAATCTTATAATTATTGTTATGTAATATATATTGTAGATTTATTGTAGAAAGGGACACCCAGTGCACACCATTTATAACAACACAGAAGCAACCCTGCCCACCTTCTACTCCGCCATGCTGCACGATCCGCGATTTGACCGCGTTCTTACGCAGCATATGCGCCTGTTCATCTCGTGATCGGCCCCGCTGCGTGCGGAAACACATGTGAGGTTAGAGGAAAGCACCGGCCATTGAATCCTCGAACGCTTTGGAATGACCGAGACCAAAATGAACGCCTCCGACCCATATTAGGGCGAGCGGCCTGCTGACACAGTGAGCTTTGCGCAGCCCGGCGTACAACTCAAGATCACTGCGCCGGTCAGCGGCGCCGCCCTGTAACAGAGTGAGGTCGGCCAGATCGAAATGCGCGGCCCGAATGTTTTCAAAGGCTACTAGAATATGCCCGAAAAGACTGGCGAAGAATCGCGGGCGAACTCTTTGTTCATCACCGGGGAATTGGGTCAGATTGATGCCGATGGCTAGATCTTGATTTCGGGGTAAACAAGGACCTGATCATTTCAAACAGGTACAACATCTATCCCAAGGCAATCGAGCTGCTGATGGACGATCAGGCCAGCGTGCCTGAATCCGCTGTGATCGACGTGCCGCAGCCAGATTTCGGCGAAACCGTGGCCGAGGTTCTGGTGTCTACGCAGGGTGCACAGCCGTATCTGGATGCGATCAGCGCGCAGAACAGGACGGCGCTCGCTTGATTCAAGCACCCGCGCAGACTTGTGATCTTGCCCAAACTAGCACGCAATACAATGGCAAGGTTCAGAAAAAAGGCGCTGCGCGACCAATTCGTTGATCTGTTTACAGCCGCTTGAGCGCCGTATCCCATCCGGCGCGCCATGCGTTCGGGGCTTTCGTTCCGACTATGCCTAAGCCCCGTGCCGCTGTCCGCTGCGCCGGATCTGCACCACCTGGGCAAGGATCGACAACGCAATCTCCTCGGGGGTCAGTGCATGGATATCTAGGCCCGCAGGCGCCCGCACCTGAGCCAGTTCCTGCGCTGCTACGCCCTCTGCCAGAAGCTTTTCCGACAGCGCCGCGAACTTCCGGCGCGAGCCCACAAAAGCCACGAAGGCAACCCCCCCGGACAGGGCCGCTCGCAACCCGTCGAGATCCCCCCGGCCCTGGGTGGCCACCACCACCAAACGTTGCGCGCCCCCAACCACAGGCTCGAGCGGCTGTGCGAGCGGTAGCTCATTCAGGCGGAAACCAAAGCCTGCCGCAAGGCGAACCAGCGCCACCGCAACTGGCGAGCCGCCTATGACGACCAGTTCCGGCTGCGGCAGATGCGGCTCGACGAAGACATCCATCGACCCCTTGCTGGGACAGCCGTTGCGCGCGAAGTGCACGCCATCCACATCGCTGCCCGCCGCGATGCCGCGCCCGACCAGCAGATCCTCGGGCATCAGCGAGAGGAATTTGGGTTGCCCGTCTGCCAGCGCCTCCTGCGCGGCGCGGCCAAGCGCCGAGCGCACGCACCC
>NZ_AWWI01000154.1 GCF_002760615.1 Puniceibacterium antarcticum
TCGTCTGCCGAGGCACCATCCCGAACACGACCGGGGCCCCGCCCGTTCAGGGCTGAAACGAACCCTCTGGACGGTTTCCCGATCCGGCTCCATGCTGAATGTCCACGGCCCGCTCCTCTTGCCGGAAGTTCTGGCATGCCAGTTCATCTCGGGATCGAACCAACTTCTCATGACATTAACGCGCAACGCACTCCTGTCAGTGGATCGTCAGAGTCCCGCAGCGATTCAGCTGACTGGTGCACCGCTTTCCAGACCAGAGGCTGAGAGCAAAGCGCCTCAGGTCAGAATTGAACCCGGATTGACAGCTTCGCCCCTAGATTGAGTCTGAAAAGATGGGCGCGTTGTAAGTGGCAAATCGGAACCACACTAACCTACTGATAAGGAAATATATTATGTTCAGTTGGCGTGCTGAGGACGGACTTTTCATGCCGCATTGGTCCAGACACATTTTTCACGGTGAAAAAACATTCAAAGACATATGAAATTGGGTATTCTTTCGAGGAATGCTTGTTGCAGAGGAGAGCAGGTGCCGGTCGAGCTAAGTTCAGAATCGCAATTCGACTACAAGGATGAGATCAACCGGCTTTATGAGCTGGAGTACGGCGACAGGCCGGAGCTGGTGTTGCGGTTGCTCGGTGTTCTGGGCGGGTCCGTGGCCCTGTATTTTTACACCGAATGGACCATGGCCCTGTTCTGGGGGCTGGGGTTCGGGGCCACGCATCTTGCCTATTTCCTGTTTCTGAAGGGACGAATCCTGTCCGGACCCGGAAAGATCGGGAATAGTGACATGGTGTGGAGCGGGATTCTGTTTCTGCTCGTGCTGATCAGCTATCTCTGGATGCCGACCTATCTGGTCGGCCAGAAAGACAAGGCGCTTGAGATCATCGGTGCTGCGTTGATCGGCAGCATTCTGGTGTTTCTGGTGCGGCGCAGCGACACGAGCCGTTTCATGGTCATCGGTGAGGTGTTCATTGTGGGGGGCTTCATCACCAGCCTGCTGCTGAGGCTGATGCCCGATCTGGAATATCCTTTGGGCAGGGCGGGGGTCCTTGTCGCTGGACTGTCGCTGGTGGGGTATTTCGCCCAGGCGCTTCGGGTGGCACGGCGCCAGCGGTTGGCGGCCGAAGAATCGGCGCGACGGTCGTCGCAAGCGCAGAAGATGGCCGCAGTCGGGCAGCTGGCCGGGGGCGTCGCGCATGATTTCAACAACAAGCTGACGGCCATTCTGGGCAGTCTCGAACTGCTGCGCGAAATGCCGGATCCGGCAGAGCGCGAAGCCAATCTGGACACAGCGCAGATTGCCGCAACCGAGGCTGCGCGGACGGTCCGGCAGCTGATGGCCTATGCCCGCAGGGAACCGATGCGGCTGGAGGTGTTGGAATGTGGTGCGCTGCTGGATGATATCCTGCGGCGCCCTGATGGGCTGATCACTGACATTATTCATGTTGAGCGGCGCCATGCCGGAGAGCCGTTGTATGTGCAGGCCGACCGCAAGCAGCTGACGATTGCGATCATCAATCTTGTGGTGAATTCCGTGGATGCGATGCCTGGCGGCGGCGAGCTGGTGATCGGTGTCCATGCGGTCCCACCGCGCGGGCCGGTATCGCTGGCGGACGGGACGTTTTTGATCGCAAGTTCGCATGTGGCCATCACCGTCGAGGATACGGGCGAGGGCATTGTGCCAAAGATACTGCCGCATGTGATTGAGCCGTTCTTCACCACAAAACCGGTGGGCAAGGGCACCGGTCTGGGGCTGTCCGTGGTTTTGGGAGTCGCGCGGGATCTGGGCGGTGGGCTTGGCATCAGTTCGGGTGCGAAAGGAACGAGGGTGGTGATCTATCTGCCGCGCAGCTTCCCCCAAAAGGAGTCACCTGTCAGCTGGATGTGAACGCGGGCCAATTCTCTTGTCGGCTGCCAAACAAAAGCCCTGCCGACGGTTACGCCGACAGGGCCTGTTCACTGCGCATCAAGGCCTTGCGGCCTATGGCGCCCCGCCATTTAACCTGAAACACACTTATCGCTTTTCGCGTTGGAGGCGCAGCCGACAGACAGCGCACAAGCGGTTCAAGTTTAAGACGGGACGCTTTAGTGCTCAGAGGTTCGGGTAGAGCGGGAAGCGGGCGCAAAGCTCGGCCACTTCGCCGCGGACCTTTTCCTCGACCGCGCCGTTGCCGTCTTCGCCATTTGCGGCAAGGCCATCGACGACCTCGTTGATCCAGTCGGCGATCTGGCGGAATTCAGCCTCACCAAAGCCACGGGTGGTACCGGCGGGTGAGCCGAGGCGGATGCCGCTGGTCACCGTCGGCTTTTCCTCGTCAAACGGCACGCCGTTCTTGTTGCAGGTGATGTGCGCGCGGCCCAGTGCCTTGTCCGTGGCATTGCCTTTGACGCCCTTGGGGCGCAGGTCAACCAGAACGATGTGGCTGTCGGTGCCGTGGGTCACGGTCTCTAGCCCGCCCTTGTGCAGCTGATCGGCCAGCGCCTGAGCATTGGCGATCACCTGCTTGATATAGACCTTGAAATCGGGGCGCAGCGCCTCTCCGAACGCCACGGCTTTCCCCGCGATGACATGCATCAGCGGGCCACCCTGAATGCCCGGGAAGATGGCCGAGTTGAATTTCTTGGCCATCGCCTCGTCATTGGTGAGGATCATGCCGCCGCGCGGGCCGCGCAGGGTCTTGTGCGTGGTGGTGGTGGCCACATGCACATGCGGGAAGGGGTCGGGATATTCGCCCGCCGCGATGAGGCCGGCAAAGTGCGCCACGTCCGCGAGCAGGTATGCGCCGACGGAATCGGCAATCTCGCGGAATTTCGCAAAATCGATCTTGCGCGGGATGGCAGAGCCGCCGGCAATGATCATCGCCGGTTTGTGTTCAGCGGCGAGGGCGGCGATCTGGTCATAGTCGATGTCCAGCGTGTCACGGCGCACGCCGTACTGGATGGCGTTGAACCATTTGCCCGACTGGTTCGGCGCGGCACCGTGGGTCAGGTGACCGCCCGCATCCAGCGACATGCCAAGGATGGTGTCGCCCGGTTTCAGCAGGGCCTGAAACACGCCCTGATTGGCCTGGCTGCCCGAATTCGGCTGGACGTTGGCAAAGCCACAGCCGAACAGCTGCTTTGCGCGGTCGATGGCGAGGTTTTCGGCCACATCGACGAACTGGCAGCCGCCATAGTAGCGGCGGCCCGGATAGCCTTCGGCATATTTGTTGGTCATGACCGACCCCTGCGCTTCCATCACGGCGGCAGAGACGATGTTTTCCGAGGCGATCAGCTCGATCTCGTCGCGCTGGCGGCCCAGTTCGTCACGCACGGATGCATAAAGTTCGGGATCGCGCTGGGCGAGGGAGTCGGTGAAAAAGCCGTTATCGCGGTGCGGGGCATTCATGGCAGGGCCTCCAATGTGATTTTGAGGTGTTTCTGAGAGCTTTCCTATCGGAAACTATGGCTCAGGCAAAGTGTGTAAAGTCGTGCTGGAGTCTTAATACCGGCTGGACGCTGGCGCCGACAGGCAACATGTGGTTGTTTCGGAAACGAAAACTTTGTCGGGGAACATCATGTCGCTACGAATAGCCTTTGCTGCGAGCACGGCACCGATGGCCCAGGCGGCGCGGGAATCGCTGACGCGGCAATATGGCGATCATGCCGAAGACGGCGCGGACGTGATCGTGGCGCTGGGCGGCGATGGTTTCATGCTGCACACGTTGCACCGGACGCAAAAGCTGGGCCTGCCGGTCTATGGCATGAACCGCGGCACGGTCGGCTTTCTGATGAACGAATATTCCGATTACGGGCTGACAGAGCGGCTGGAGGCGGCGGAAGAAACGGTGATCAACCCGCTGTCGATGAATGCGGTGACGATGGACGGGACGGTGCACCGCGAACTAGCCATCAACGAGGTGTCGCTGCTGCGCGCCGGGCCACAGGCGGCGCGGTTGCGGATTTCGGTGGATGGACGGCTGCGGATGGCGGAACTGGTCTGCGACGGCGCGCTGGTGTCGACCCCGGCGGGATCGACCGCCTACAACTATTCCGCCCATGGGGCGATCCTGCCGATCGGATCGGATGTGCTGGCGCTGACGGCGATGTCGGCCTTTCGCCCACGGCGCTGGCGGGGTGCCCTGCTTCCCAACACCGCCGAGGTGCGGTTTGAGGTGCTGGATCCGGCCAAGCGCCCGGTGATGGCAGAGGCCGATGCCCGCTCAGTGCGCGATGTGGTGCAGGTGGACATCCGCTCGGAACCCAGCATCGAACACCGGGTGATGTTCGACCCCGGCCATGGGCTGGAAGAGCGGCTGTTGCAGGAACAGTTCGTCTGAGCCTGAGGCCTTCAGGGGTCGCGATCAAAATTTTTCAGAAAAATTTACCCAAGAGTTTTCCTGAAACCTCTTGGGTAAATGTGCGGGCTTTGGAACAAGGGCCCGCCGCGCCGCGTTTTCCTGCGGAAGGGATATCTGGATGGATATGTTACGCGCCTTTATCGACAGTCAGGATTTTCTCCTGCTGTGGTTCGCCCTGATGATCCCCTCGCTCATTTGGGTGATCTACGATCTGCGCGGCAGAAACGCCCATCTGATGAGCCTTATGAAAGTGGTCTGGGCCCTGACCGTACTTTATTCGGGGCCCATCGGTCTGCTGATCTATCGCTGGTCGGGTCGCAAGGAAATTGCCACCGACAGCCTGCCGCGCCGGGCCTTTCGGTCGGTCGCGCATTGTTATTCCGGCTGCGGACTTGGGGAGATTACCGGGGTGATCCTGACGGCGGGTCTGCTGTCGCTGGGCAATCTCTGGGTGTCGGTGGTCACGTTCCTGCTGGCCTATGTCTTTGGCTATGCGCTGACGGTCGGCCCGCTGATGCAGGACGGTGTGCCCCTGCGCAAAGCCCTGTGGGAGGCGTTTCTGGCCGAAACGCCGTCGATCACCGTGATGGAGGTGACGGCCATCGGGGTCAGCCTCTGGCTGGCGGGCAGCGCACATATGGGAGATATCCGGTTCTGGTCCGCGCTGATCGTGTCGCTGAGCTGCGGTCTGGTTGCGGCCTATCCCGTAAACCTGCTGCTGATCCATTTTGGCGTGAAAGAGGGTATGATGGACCCGCGCATGACGGATCATGGCGGGCATGATCACAACGATCACCATGAGCATGCGCATCAGGCCTGACCCTCTGGCAGACCCTGCCGGGGCGCGCTAATCAGGGCATGGACACAGGCTGGAGACTGGGATGCTGAAGTTTCGCGGGCTGCATCATGTGGCGCTGATCTGTGCGGATTATCCGCGCAGCAAGGCGTTTTATACTGAAACGCTGGGCCTGACGGTGATCGCTGAAACCTACCGCGCCGCGCGGGACAGCTGGAAGCTGGACCTTGCCGTGCCCGGCGGCGGCCAGATCGAGCTGTTCAGCTTTCCCGGCGCGCCTGAACGCCCCTCGCACCCCGAGGCGCAGGGTTTGCGGCATCTGGCGTTTGTAGTGCCCGATGTGGACGCGGCCAAGGCGGCGCTTGAGGCGCAGGGCGTGCCGGTTGAGCCGGTGCGGACCGACGCGCTGACCAGCAGGCGGTTCACGTTTTTTCAGGACCCCGACGGCCTGCCGCTGGAGCTTTACGAGGGCTGACGCTCTTTGGCATAGCCCAGCGTTTGCAGCGTGCCCCGGATCTCGTCCAGAATGGCCGGATCGTCGATGGTTGCGGGCATTTTATAGGCCTCTCCGTCGGCGATCTGAACCATGGTGCGACGCAGGATCTTGCCCGAGCGTGTCTTGGGCAGGCGGTCCACCACGGCACAAAGCTTGAACGCTGCGACCGGGCCGATCTGGTCGCGCACCAGCTTGATGCATTCCCTTGTGATTTCGTCATGGGGGCGGTTCACGCCTTTGGTCAGGCAGACAAAGCCCATGGGCAGCTGGCCCTTGAGGTCATCCGCTACACCGATCACCGCGCATTCGGCCACGTCCGGATGGGCGGCAAGCACCTCTTCCATGCCGCCGGTGGACAGGCGGTGGCCCGCGACGTTGATCACGTCATCGGTGCGCGCCATGATCCAGAGGTAGCCATCCGCATCCTTCATCCCGGCATCGCCGGTTTCGTAATAGCCGGGGAAGTGAGAGAGGTAGGATTTGCGGAACCGGTCTTCGGCATTCCAGAGCGTCGGTAGGGTGCCGGGGGGCAGGGGCAGCTTGATCGCGATGGCGCCCAGGGTGCCGGGTGGGACCTCGTGCCCGCCTTCGTCGAGGATATGCACGTCATAGCCGGGCATCGCCACGGTGGGCGAGCCGATCTTGACTGGCAGCGCCTCGATCCCGACCGGGTTTCCGGCGATGGTGTAACCGGTTTCGGTCTGCCACCAATGGTCATAGACGGGTTTGCCGGTCAGGTTCTGCATCCATTCGATGGTGTCGGGATCCGCCCGTTCACCCGCCAGATAGATCGCGCGCAGCCCGCTGATGTCATGCTGTTTGAGGAATACGCCCTTGGGATCGTCGCGTTTGACCGCGCGAAAGGCTGTGGGGGCGGTGAAGAAACTTTTGACGCCATGCTCGGCGATCACCCGCCAGAAGGTGCCCGCATCGGGGGTGCCGACTGGCTTGCCCTCGAACACCACGGAAGTGTTGCCGTGGATCAGCGGTCCGTAGCAGATGTAGGAATGCCCCACGACCCAGCCCACATCCGAGGCGGCCCAGAACACCTCGCCCGGGTTGACGTTGTAGACATTCTTCATGGTCCAGTTCAGCGCCACCAGATGGCCGCCGGTGGGGCGCACGACGCCCTTGGGCGCGCCGGTCGTGCCCGAGGTGTAGAGGATATAGGCCGGGTGCGTGCCCTCGACCGGCAGGCATTCCGCCGGGGTCGCGCCGTTCTGAAAGGCATGCCAGTCGAAATCAACGCCGTCGCGCAGGTCAGCGAGGCCGTGTTCGCGCTGCAGAATCACGGTGAATTCGGGTTTGTGGCGGGATTGGTCAATGGCACCGTCAATCAGGGGCTTGTAGGGAATCACCCGCCCCGGTTCGATCCCGCAAGAGGCGGCAAGGATCGCCTTGGGTCGGGCATCGTCGATGCGTACGGCAAGTTCGTGCGCGGCAAAGCCACCAAAGACCACGGAATGGATGGCACCGATCCGCGCGCAGGCCAGCATGGCGACAATCGCCTCGGGCACCATGGGCATGTAGATGATGACGCGGTCGCCCTTGTCGATGCCTTTGGCGCGCAAGGCCCCGGCGAGCGCGGCTGTCTGGCTTTGCAGCTGGGCATAGGTGGTTTTTGACTGGGTGCCGGTGATCGGGCTGTCATAGATCAGGGCGACCCGATCGCCGTTGCCCGCGACCACATGGCGGTCGACCGCGTTCCAGCAGGTGTTGACCATGCCATCCGCATACCACTCAAAGAGGTCATTGCCCCGCTCGAACAGCGCCTTTGACGGCTTCTTGTCCCAGTCAATGGCTTCGGCCGCCTGCATCCAGAATGCCTCGGGGTCGTTCTGCCAGCTCTGATAGACGTCCTTGTAACCCATGATCTGTCTCCTCCCGCTCCTGTAACAGGGTTACGAGCGGGACGGGTCTGGGGCAAGGCTGTTACCGGTCACAGGCGGGGTGAGGGGCGGGAAAATTTGCATATTCACCGAGCCAGTTCTGCACTTATTTGCAAACCAGCCAATTCTATTCGGGTTCCCGGAGAATGTCGCGATTTTTGCAAATCCGCAAAGCGCCGCCCCCGCCCTGGCAGCAGGTGAAACACAGGAGAGTCTCCCCAGGTTTCATCTGCCCTCAAATATCCCCGCCGGAGGCATAAATCTCTTCTGGCGCGGTCTCAGCCGTAGGCGGCGACGGGGGTGCCGGCGATGGCGGCCATGTTCAGCAGCCCGCGTGCGGTGATTGATGGCGTCACGATATGCGCGTGGTTGGCCATGCCCATCAGCAGCGGTCCTACCTCTAGCCCGCCCCCTTTCATCTTGAGGATGTTGCGCACCCCTGATGCCGCATCCGCATGGCCGAAGATCAGCACATTTGCCGCGCCTTTCATGCGGTTGCTGGGCAGCAGCCGGGCGCGCAGGTCGGCATCCAGCGCCGCATCAACGTTCATTTCGCCCTCGTAGCAGAAATCGCGGGGGGCTGCGTCCAGAATCTGCATCGCTTCGCGCAACCGGTTGCCGCCGGGCTGATTGCCGAACTGCGACTGCGAACACAGCGCCACATTGGGGACAAGCCCGAAGCGGCGCACATGGCGGGCGGCGGCGATGGCGGTTTCGGCCAGCTGCTGCGGGGTTGGATGCACATGCACATGGGTGTCGGCGATGAACAGCGGCCCGTCTTCGAGGATCATCATCGACAGCGCGCCGACGGGTTTCAGGGCGTCACAACCTAGCACCTGCTCCACATAGTTCAGATGCCAGCGGTATTCGCCGAAGGTGCCGCAGATCATGCTGTCGGCTTCCTTGCGCTGGACCATGACGGCCGCAATGGCGGTGGTGTTGGTGCGCATGATCGCACGGGCGATGTCCGGGGACACGCCGCGCCGGGCCATGATCTCGTGATAGCTTTCCCAGTAATCGCGGTAGCGCGGGTCGTTTTCCGGGTTCACGATTTGGAAATCCTGATCGGGGCGGATCACAAGGCCAAGGCGTTCGCAGCGCTGGGCAATCACATCGGGGCGCCCGATCAGGATCGGCTTTTCAGTGGTTTCCTGCAAAATCGCCTGGGCGGCGCGCAGCACGCGCTCATCCTCGCCCTCGGCAAAGACCAGACTGCGCGAGGCGGTTGCCGCCGCTTCGAACACCGGGCGCATCAGCATGGAGGATTTGTAGACATTGGCATCGAGCTGGGCGCGGTAGGCCTTGAGATCCGGCAGCGGCCGCATCGCGACGCCGGTTTCCATCGCCGCCTTGGCCACAGCCGAGGAGACAACGCTGGACAGGCGCGGGTCAAACGGTTTGGGGATCAGGTAATCGGCGCCAAAGGTCAGCCGCTCCCCCTGATAGACCGCTGCCGCCTCGGCCGAGGTGGTGGCGCGGGCCATGGCGGCGATGCCTTCGACGCAGGCGATTTCCATCTCGTCGTTGATTGTGGTGGCGCCCACATCCAGCGCCCCGCGAAAGATGAAGGGAAAGCAAAGGACGTTGTTGACCTGATTGGGGAAATCCGACCGGCCGGTGGCAATGATTGCATCCGGGGCCACGGCGCGGGCCACATCGGGCATGATTTCAGGATTGGGGTTGGCCAGGGCAAAGATGATCGGGCGGGAGGTCATGCGCTGCACCATCTCGGGTTTCAGCACATTGGGACCCGACAGGCCAAGGAACAGATCGGCGCCCTCGATCACGTCATCCAGCGTGCGCTTGTCCGTGGCCTGGGCAAAGGCGGTCTTTTGCGGGTTCATGTCGACCTCGCGGCCCTCATAGACCAGACCGTGCACGTCACAAAGCCAGATGTTTTCGCGCCTCACACCCAGTTTCAGCAGCATGTTGAGGCAGGCAATGCCGGCCGCGCCGCCGCCTGTGGACACGATCTTGATGTCCTCGAACGCTTTGCCGGCCACGTGCAGCGCATTGAAGGCGGCAGCACCCACAACGATGGCGGTGCCGTGCTGGTCATCGTGAAAAACCGGGATGTTCATCCGTTCGCGGCACAGCTTTTCGACGATGAAACAATCGGGCGCCTTGATGTCCTCAAGGTTGATCGCGCCGAAGGTGGGTTCCAGCGCGCAGACGATTTCGGCCAGTTTCACCGGATCGCTTTCGTTCACCTCGATATCGAAACAGTCGATATTGGCGAATTTCTTGAACAGGACGGCCTTGCCTTCCATCACCGGTTTGGACGCCAGTGCGCCGATATTGCCAAGGCCCAGAACGGCGGTGCCGTTGCTGACCACGGCGACAAGGTTGCCGCGCGATGTGTACCGCGCGGCATTGGCCGGATCTGCCTGAATCTCAAGACAGGCCTCGGCCACGCCGGGGGAATAGGCCAGCGCAAGGTCGCGGCCATTGGCCAGCGGCTTGGTCGCGCGGACCTCAAGCTTGCCCGGTTTGGGGAATTCATGGTAGGCGAGAGCCGCCTTGCGCAGGGTGTCGTGGATGCTGTCGGACATAGGCGGGCCTCGTGCGAAAATATGGTTCAGGGCTAAACCACTTGGTGCCCCGGCAAGGGGACTGGATCGCGCGTAGCAGTTTTTGGCGCTGTTTGTAAATGA
This sequence comes from Puniceibacterium antarcticum, assembly GCF_002760615.1. GTDB lineage: Bacteria > Pseudomonadota > Alphaproteobacteria > Rhodobacterales > Rhodobacteraceae > Puniceibacterium > Puniceibacterium antarcticum. The sequence goes on from NZ_AWWI01000154.1 coordinate 10,176, forward strand.
TGATGGGCGTGCGCGGATCCCTGTTGCGTGGTCTCAAGCTGTTCGGTGGCAGCCGTGTGAGTGTCAGGCCGCCCCGGCAGGAGCCTTGCAATTCAGGCGCCCGCTTCGCAAAATGCGCCAAACAAAAGGATCCTGCCATGACGCTGAGAGATGCTGCCGCCGCCGTGCGAGAAAATGCCTATGCGCCCTATTCCGGTTTCAAGGTGGGGGCGGCGCTGCGCACCCCCGGCGGGCAGGTGTTCACCGGCTGCAACGTGGAAAACGTCGCCTATCCCGAAGGCACCTGCGCCGAGGCGGGCGCCATTGCCGCGATGATCGCCGCCGGAGAGACGCTGATCGCCGAGGCCTATGTCATCGCCGACAGCCCTGAACCCGTGCCGCCCTGTGGTGGCTGCCGTCAGAAGCTGGCGGAATTTGCCGGATTGGACGTCGTCGTGACCCTTGCCAACCTCGTGGGGGTCGAAAAGGTGATGACGTTGGGCCAGCTGTTGCCCGGGGCCTTTGGCAAGGGCCATATGGACCCCGCCTGATGGATGCACGCCGGATCATCGCCGCCCTGCGCCGGGGCGAAGAGCCGTCACCCGAGGCGCTGAGCTGGTTTGCGGTCGGCCTTGCCAATGGGCGGGTCAGCGATGCGCAGGCCGGGGCCTTTGCCATGGGGGTCTGCCTGCGCGGATTGTCCGAGGCAGGCCGTGTGGCGCTGACACGGGCGATGCGGGATTCCGGGCGCGTGCTGGCTTGGGATCTGGACGCGCCGGTGCTGGACAAACATTCCACCGGGGGAGTGGGCGATTGCGTGTCGCTGGTGCTGGCGCCCGCGCTGGCCGCCTGCGGGGTCTATGTGCCGATGATTTCGGGCCGGGGGCTGGGCCATACCGGCGGCACGCTGGACAAGATGGAGGCGATCCCCGGCGTGGTGACGACGCTGGACGAGGCGCGGTTTCGCGATGTGGTGGCGCGGGCGGGCTGTGCGATTGTCAGCGCCACTACGGATATCGCCCCGGCGGACCGGCGGCTGTATGCAGTGCGGGATGTGACGGGAACGGTGGAATCACTCGACCTGATCTGTGCCTCGATCCTGTCGAAAAAGCTGGCGGCGGGGCTGGAGGGGCTGGTGCTGGACGTCAAGGTCGGCTCTGGCGCGTTTATGAAATCCGACGCAGAGGCGCGCGCACTGGCGCAGGCGCTGGTCGGGACCGCCACAGCGGCGGGCTGCCCGACAATCGCGCTGATCACCGACATGTCGCAGCCGCTGGCGCCCGCCCTTGGCAATGCGCTGGAGGTGGATGCGGCGCTGCGGGTGCTGACGGGGCTGGAGCATGGGCGGCTTGGCGCGTTGAGTGAGGCGCTGGGTGGTGCCCTGCTGCACGGCGCGGGGCTCTGTGCAACGGCGGAGGCGGGGGCGGCGCAGATTGCCGCTGTGCTGGCCTCGGGCGCTGCGGCAGAGCGGTTCGCGCGGATGGTGGCAGCAATGGGCGGGCCGGTCGGGTTTGTCGAGCACTGGGCGCGGTTCCTGCCCGAAGCAACGGTGATCGAGGAAGTGCACGCCCCGGAGTCTGGTGTGATTTCTGCCATCGACGGCGAGGCGCTGGGGCTGGCTGTGGTCGCTTTGGGTGGAGGGCGGCAGGTGGAGGGTGATGTGATCGACCCGGGCGTCGGCCTGTCCGATGTGCTGCCGCTGGGCACGCAGGTTGTGAAGGGCCAGCCGCTGGCGCGCGTGCATGCGGCACGTTCGGCCCCGGCTGATGTGGCTGTGCGCGCCGTGCGGGCGGCGGTGACGATTGGCGCCATGCCCGGGATCGGGCCGCTGGTGCGGGAGCGGGTTGGGTGAGCGTGACTTTGTCTGGCTCTGCGCCTGTGGCTGCGGCGGGAACGAGGGGCGCTGCCCCTCGCGCTCCCCGGCGTATTTTGAAAGAGAAGAAGCCGGGACCCTGTTTCGGGCAAGGGGGCTGAGATGCGTGTATTTCTGGTGGTGATGGATTCCGTCGGGATCGGCGGCGCGCCGGATGCGGCGGCATATTTCAACGGGGATTTGCCCGATACCGGTGCCAATACGCTGGGCCATATCGCGCAGGCCTGTGCGACGGGTCTGGCCGAGGAGGGGCGGTCGGGGCCTTTGTGCCTGCCGGTGCTGGATGGGCTGGGGCTGGGGGCGGCGGTGAAGCTCGCCTCGGGCCTTGAGGCCCCCGGGCTGGGGGCTGTGCCTGCGGGGCGCTGGGGCGCGGCGAATGAGACCTCGCGCGGCAAGGACACGCCGTCGGGCCATTGGGAGCTGGCGGGGCTGCCGGTGCCCTGGGACTGGCATTATTTCCCCGATGCCCTGCCTGCCTTTCCCGAGGAGGTTGTGCGCATTTGCTGTGAGCTGGCGGGGACCGAGGGGATCCTTGGCAATTGCCACGGGTCGGGCACGGTGATGATCGATCGGTTCGGGGCAGAGCATCTGCGCACCGGCCAGCCGATCTGTTACACTTCGGCGGATTCGGTGTTTCAGATCGCGGCGCATGAAGAGGTCTTTGGCCTGGAGCGGCTTTATGATCTTTGCAAGGCGCTGGCGCCGCATCTGCATGCGATGAAGGTAGGACGGGTGATTGCGCGGCCCTTTGTGGGAACTGAGGGCGCATTCAGGCGCACCGGAAACCGGCATGATTATGCAATCACCCCCCCCGCGCCGCTGCTGACCAACTGGGTGCAGGATGCGGGGCGGGCGGTCTTTGGCATCGGCAAGATCGGCGATATTCTGTCGATGCAGGGGATTGATGAGGTCCGCACCGGGACGGATGAGATGCTGATGGGGCATCTGGGTGATCTGGTGGACACAGCGCCCGAGGGCAGTCTGACCTTCGCCAATTTTGTCGAGTTCGACAGCCTTTGGGGGCATAGGCGCGATGTGTCGGGCTATGCCCGGGCGCTGGAATGGTTCGACGCGGAAATCGGCCGGCTGATCCCGCGGCTGCGCGGCGGCGACCTCTTGTGCCTGACGGCAGATCACGGCAATGACCCGACGTGGAGCGGCACGGATCACACGCGCGAACGTGTGCCGGTGCTGATCCACGGGGCCGGGTGCGGTGCGCTGGGTCAGGTTGCATTTGCCGATGTTGCCGCCAGTATCGCGGCGCATCTTGGCGTAGGGGCCATGGGCCCGGGAAGGAGCTTTCTCTGATGGGCCGGTATGACGAGCGCGATCCGCTGACGGAGGAAGATCTGGCAGGCATTGCCGATCTGCCCAAGGTCGAACTGCACCTGCATCACGAGGGCGCGGCGCCGCCTGCCTTTATCCGGGGGCTCGCGAAAGAGAAGTCGGTGAACCTGAGCGGGGTGTTCCGCGAAGATGGCAGCTATGCCTACCGCGATTTTGTGCATTTCCTGAGCGTCTATGAGGCCGCAACCGAGGTTCTGAAAACCCCGCGCGATTATGCCCGCCTGACCACCGCCCTGCTGGAAGACTGCGCCAAGAACGGCGTGATCTATTGCGAGACCTTCATCAGCCCGGATTTCTGCGGCGGTGGCGATCTGGGCGCCTGGCGCGAATATCTGCACGCGATGCAAGAGGCGGCGGCAGAGGCCGAGCGCGATATGGGGATCACCCTGCGCGGCATCGTCACCTGCATCCGCCATTTCGGCCCGGACAAGGCCAGACCCGCCGCACGCTGCGCGGCCGAGACGGCAGGCGACTGGATCGTCGGGTTCGGCATGGGCGGGGATGAGAACCGGGGCGAGCTGCGCGACTTTGCCTATTCCTTTGACATGGCGCGCGAGGCCGGGCTGCAGCTGACCACCCATGCGGGCGAATGGCGCGGCCCGTCCGAGGTGCGTTCCGCTGTCGAGGATCTGCGCGTGGCGCGCATCGGGCATGGGGTGCGGGCAATCGAGGACCTTGCCCTTGTCGATCTGCTGGCCGAGACCGGCGTTGTGCTTGAGGTCTGCCCGGGGTCCAACGTCATGCTGGGCGTCTATCCCGACCTTGCCACCCACCCGATTGCCGAGCTGCGCGAGCGTGGCGTCAAGGTGACCGTGTCCACCGACGATCCGCCGTTTTTCCACACCACCATGCGGCAGGAATATGTCACTCTGGCCGAGACGTTCCAATGGGACGCAGAGGTTATGCGCGAGATCACCCGCACGGCGGCCGAAGCGGCCTTTTGTGATGAAGAGACCCGAAAAACGATCCTGAAAAGACTGGAAACCTGATGACCGAGCATCTGACCATCGTCACTCATCCGCTGGTGCAGCATAAGCTGACGCTGATGCGGGAAAAGGGCACCTCGACCGCGGTGTTCCGCCAGCTGCTGCGCGAGATCAGCCAGTTTCTGGCCTATGAGGTGACGCGCGACCTGCCGCTGACCAAACGGCGGATCGAAACGCCGATGCAGGAAATGGAAGCCCCGGTTCTGGCGGGCAAGAAGCTGGCGCTGATTTCGATCCTGCGCGCGGGCAACGGGCTGCTGGACGGGGTGCTGGAACTGATACCGTCAGCCCGGATCGGGTTTGTCGGGCTCTACCGGGACGAGGCGACGCTGCAGCCGGTGCAGTATTACTTCAAGGTGCCGGAAAGCCTTGAGGACCGGCTGGTGATCGCGGTGGACCCGATGCTGGCGACCGGCAATTCCTCGGTCGCGGCGATTGATCTGCTGAAAAAGGCCGGGGCGACGAACATCCGGTTCCTGTGCCTGCTGGCCGCGCCCGAAGGGGTGGCGCGGATGAAAGAGGCGCACCCGGATGTGCCGATTGTCACCGCATCGCTGGACCGCTGCCTGAACGACAAGGGCTATATCGTGCCGGGACTGGGCGATGCCGGGGACCGGATGTTCGGCACCAAGTGAGGCGGGAGAGGTTTGCCGACAGGGGCGTCCTGTCGGCAAGGTCTTTTCAGGCGTCGGTGTTCAGGGCAGCCTGACAGGACTCGGCCAAGGCACGGTCCGGATCTTGTGTGCCCAAGGGGGTCGCCCAACCGGCATCTTCGACGATGCTGCGACGCTGATAGGAACTGGCGGCGGCCAGTTCGGCCATCACAGTGCTGGCGCCCGGGTCATTCTGCGCGTTGCGCAGGCAATAGGGTGTGAGGGCAGAGGCGACAGCCGCTGAGGAGTGCGTGTCAGACATTTACAATGCTGTGCTGCCGGTCACCCAGCCGCCCCAGTTGAATCCGAAAATCGCCAGAGCAATTGCGCCGGCCCCTGCACCCAATAGTGCGGGTTTCGTCCATTCTGGATTCTGCATGAATTTTAGGCCAATCTGTGTAAGAAAAGGACGCGGTATTGCGCCCTAAAGCGTTTCGACTATGTCTTGAGCTACCGAGCGATCGCCACGCGCGTTCAAATCTGTGATTTGAGACAGCGACTGGTGTATCAGCTTTGGATCGAACCGCTATATATCCAGTGTAACACAGTCTGCCTGCTTTGTGCGGATTGAATGATTTTGCCCTAAAGCGTTTCGGGTTTGACCTGAGAAAAAGGGCATCGGATTTCGCGCTCGACCAAAGGGAGAGACCGCGAACAAGCGATTCAGATTAAAGGCGGCACGCTTTGATCGGGGCCGCGGAATCCGTTTGGCTTTGCCCATCAAACCGGCATCTGACAGCAATCAGCCGCCGCAGATGCCTTGCAGGCGCACCCAGTCCGCATCGGTCAGCACCGGGCGGCTGTCATCGGACTTGTGCGGATCCGCCGCGATCAGAGCCGGGGTCGTGTCATCGGCAAGATCCTCGGCATAGGGCGTTGTGCGCAGATCCGCCGCGCCAAAGGCCTCAACCATCCGGGCCAGCGGTTCCGCTGGCGGGTCTTCGGCCATCAAGGTCTGAGCGTAATCCTCCAGAACGGATTCGGGCAGCGATCCGGTGGTCAGCAGCTTGAGACTGGCCCAGAGACCTGCGTGGTGCAGCAACCCTTCGAGCGGATCACGCCCCTGGCGGCGCAGGGATTCCACCAGGACATAGCCTGCGGTAACATCCGGATCCTCGGGCCGTTCGACCAGCGCACGGTTCAGCAGAATGCGCCCGCCCGGCAGGTGCAGCGTTGTGCGCACGCCGTCGCGCACCACAACCAGCGCATCGCGCCGCTCTTCGCCCAGAATGCGGGCGGACAGGCGGCGCAGCGCCTCCTGTGCCTGCGGGGCGGTGCAGGCCGGACCAGCGACCCGGGTGATGCGTTCCAGCAGGGCTTCGCCAATCTCGACCCGCTTGACCATGGGCACCACCTCGACCGTGTGGCGCAACAGCGCGCCGGGCAGCCAGAACACCGCCAGCAGCACGACCAGTCCGGCGATGCTGCCCGTGACCCAGCCGCGCAGCTTGCCCCGGCGGGGGCGGCGGCGTTCGATCGCGCGGTGCACGCGGTCAAGCGCGTCGATCATGTCTGTTTCAGAGGCGGGAATTTCCAGCGTCTCATCCGGATCGCCATCTGGATGATAAAGCGCCGGCAAAGCGCCCTTGTTGACGCGCGCCACAGCGGCGAGAGACCAATGCGTCAGAATCCGGTCGCGGGTGTCCATTATGGTCAGCGAGGCATCCCCGAGAGAGACAACCACATCACGACGTTCCGCATCCGGGGAAGGTCGCCAGAAGCCAGTTGCCTCAAGCCGTTGGTATTTGTTCAGCGCTGTCATGCGGGCTGCTGCTCTGCCTCATCTTTGCGCGGACCCTACACGGCGGCGCGCCCCGAGGAAAGCCCGCAGCGGCACGGACAAAGGCGCCACCGCGGCAGGCCCAAACCGGGCTTGCCGCGTTCCGGCCCCGGGCATCACGCGGCCCAGCCCAAGGCGGGCTTGCCGCGTCAGGGCAAACGGGCGAGCTGCGCGGAGCACTGAAAACACAGGCTGCTTTGGCGTTACAGCGCTTTTGCGAGTTTGCGCAGTTCGAACTTCTGGATCTTGCCGGTCGAGGTCTTGGGCAATTCCTGAAACACCACGCGTTTGGGTGTCTTGAACCCGGCGAGCCGTGTTCGCGCAAAGGTGATCAGATCCGCCTCGCTCACCTCCACGCCCGGTTTCAATTCGACAAAGGCACAAGGCACCTCGCCCCATTTGTCATCCGGTCTGGCGACCACAGCGCAGAGGTTGACCGCATCATGCGCCATCAGCACGCCCTCAATCTCGACCGAGCTGATGTTTTCGCCGCCCGAGATGATGATGTCCTTGGCCCGGTCTGCGATCTGGATATGTCCGTCATCATGCATCACGGCGATGTCGCCGCTGTGGAAATACCCACCCTCAAACGACTCGGCTGTCGCCTCGGGATTCTTGTAATAGCCCTTCATCACGCCATTGCCGCGAAACATGATCTCACCCTTGGCCGTACCGTCGCGGGGCACCTCTGTCATGGTCTCGTCCATCACCGTCACATGTTCCAGAAAGGGCATCGCCACGCCCTGACGCGATTTTACCGCAGCGCGGTCGTCGCCGATCAGGTGGTCCCAGCGGCTGGACCACAGGCATTCGGTGCCCGGCCCGTAGGTTTCGGTCAGGCCATAGACATGGGTGACGTTGAACCCCATCGGCTCGATTTTGGCGAGTGTGCTGGGCGCTGGGGGGGCACCTGCGGTGAAGACCTCGACCGTGTGGTCAAAGACGCGGCGGTCTTCGGCGGGGGCGTTCACCAGCATGTTGAGCACGATGGGCGCGCCGCCGAAATGGGTGGCACCCTCATCCGCGATGGCATCAAAAATCGCCCTAGCTGTGATATCCCGACAGCCCACAAGCGTGCCGCCGAGGGCCGGCATCATCCAGGTGTGGCACCAGCCGTTGCAGTGAAACAGCGGCACGATGGTGAGGTAAACCGGGTGCAGCACCATGCGCCAGCTCACGATTTGCCCCATTGCATTCAGATAGGCGCCCCGGTGGTGATAAACCACGCCCTTGGGCCGCCCGGTGGTGCCAGAGGTGTAGTTGAGCGCGAGGCTTTCCCATTCATCCTCGGGCATATGCCAGCTGAAGGCCGGATCCCCCTTGGCCAGAAGCGCCTCGTAGGTCTCGTACCGCCCGGTCGCGGGATAGCCAGCGTGATCGTCCGGCACCTCGATCAGCGTCGGTTTGGCACCCTCCATCGCGTCGCGCGCCGCCTCGGCCAGCGGGAGGAACTGGGTGTCGACCAGCACAACCTTGGCCTCGGCATGGTCAAAGATATAGGCCACTGTCGCGACCTCAAGCCTTGTGTTGATCGTGTTCAGCACGGCGCCGCAGGCGGGCACGCCAAAATGTGCCTCGGCCTGCGGGGGCAGATTCGGGATCAGCGTGGCAACCACATCGCCGGGGGTCACGCCCATGCCCGCGAGGGCAGAGGCAAGCTGCGAGCAGCGCGCATGGTATTCGGCATAGGTCTTGCGATGGGGCCCGTAGACCACAGCCAGCTGATCCGGAAACACCTCTGCCGCACGGCCAAGGAAGGACAGTGGTGTCAGCGGCGTGTAATTCGCCGTGCGTTTCTCAAGCCCGGATTCATCTGCCAGCCAGCCCATGTCTCTCACTCCCCAATGATCTTTGGGAAACTATGCGCGCCTTTGTCGGCCGTGAAAAGGGCGAGCGGGATGTGCGACATACCGACCTTTGGCCGGCGCGGCATTCCGGATTTGCACTGTCACGCGCCTGGCACGCGCCGGAGTGAGGGGCCAGCCCCTCACACTCCCCGGGATATTTAAGGGCAGATGAAGCCGGGGCTCGGGACGGCTGTCATTTGGGTGTGCTGGCGGGGGCCGGTCCGTCAGGACCGGCCCCCGCCCCCACAGCGACGCGCGCGAGCGCGGCGCAATCCTCAAACCGGGCGACGCGCGTCAGCGCGGCGCAACCGGTTCAGGCGGCTTTGGCCGGGGCGGCGAAGCGGGTGTAAAAGCTCTGGTTCTTGTCCGCCATCTCGCGCAGCAGTGCCGGGCAGGCAAAGCGGTCGCCAAAGCGGGCCTGCAGCTGGTCGCAACGTTCGGCCGCATAGGGCGCGCCGATGATGTCGAGCCAGGAAAAGGGCCCGCCCGACCACGGTGCAAAGCCCCAGCCGAGGATCGCGCCCACGTCGCCTTCGCGGATGTCCATCAGCACGCCATCTTCAAGCGCGCGCACCGCTTCGAGCACCTGCGCGAAAAGCAGGCGGTGCTGTACTTCGATCAGGTCGGGCTGGTCATCCAGAAGCATATACTGCGCGCCGATGCCGGACCAGAGGCCCTGCCGCTTGCCCTTGTCGTCATAGGCGTAAAAGCCTGCCTTGGCCTTGCGGCCCAGACGGCCCTCACCCTCCATCCAGAAGATGACATCGTCCACCGCGCCGTCGGGATAGGCGTCGCCCATCGCCGCCTTGGTTGCGCGGGCGATCTTGGCCCCGAGGTCAATCGAGGTTTCATCCACCAGCTGCAGCGGGCCGAGCGGCATGCCGACCAGCCGGGCGGCGTTTTCCACCAGCGCGGGGGAGACGCCTTCGGCGATCATCCGCATGCCTTCGTTGATATAGGGGATGATGCAGCGGTTGGCGTAGAAGAAGCGCGCATCGTTCACCACAATCGGCGTCTTGCGGATCTGGCGCACGAAATCCAGCGCCTTGGCCACGGCGCGGTCGCCGGTCTGCTTGCCCTTGATGATTTCGACCAGCAGCATCTTTTCCACCGGAGAGAAGAAGTGGATGCCGATATACTGCTCGGGGCGTTCGCTCGCCTTGGCCAGTTCGGTGATCGGCAGGGTCGAGGTGTTGGTGGCAAAGATACAATCCTCGGGGATGACCTTTTCGACGTTCCGCGTCACCTCGGCCTTGATGCGGGGATCTTCGAACACCGCCTCGATGATCAGATCGCAGCCTTGCAGGGCGGCGTAGTCGGTGGTGGCATGGATGCGGCCCAGCAGCGCCTCCTTGCTCTCGGGCGATGCCTTTTTCTTTGCAATGCCCTTGTCCATGTAATCGGCGACATAGGCCTTGCCCTTGTCTGCCGCCTCTTGTTTCTGGTCGATCAGCACCACGTCGATCCCGGCCTGGGCCGAAACCAGCGCGATGCCCGCCCCCATCATGCCTGCGCCCAGAATGCCGACCTGACGCACGCGCTGGTCGGAGACTTCGGCGGGGCGCACGGCGCCTTTTTCAAGCGCTTCCTTGTTGATGAAGAGCGAGCGGATCATCGCGCCCGAGCTGGGGTTCATCAGCACATTGGTGAACCAGCGCGCCTCGATCTTGAGCGCGGTGTCGAACGGCACCAGCGCGCCTTCGTAGACCGCGCTCAGCAGTGCCCTGGCCGCCGGATAGACGCCCTGCGTCTTGCCGTTCACCATGGCAGAGGCGCCGACAAAGGTCATGAAGCCCGCCGGGTGATAGGGCGCGCCGCCGGGCATCTTGTAGCCCTTGGCATCCCAGGGTTTCACCAGATCGGCATCCTTGGCGTTCAGCACCCATTCGCGCGCCGCGGTCAGCGGGTCGGCCACCACCTCGTCGATGATCCCTGCCGCCTTGGCCCGGATCGGATCACACAGCTTGCCTTCGAGCAGGAAGGGAGAGGCCGCCATCGCCCCCATCTTGCGCACAAGGCGCGTGGTGCCGCCGGCGCCGGGAAAGATGCCGACCATGATTTCCGGCAGGCCGATCTTGGCCTTGGGGTTGATCGAGGCAAAGATCCGGTGCGTCGAGAGCGGCAGTTCCAGACCGATGCCCAGCGCCGTGCCGGGCAAGGCGGCGGCGATGGGTTTGCCGCCCTTCTGGGTCTTGAGGTCCATGCCGGCCAGTTCGATCTTGCGCAGCACGCCGTGCATTTTCATCACGCCCTCGAACAGACCCCGCACGGGATCGTCGCCGGCGTCGTCCTTCATCTTGGCGATGACGTTCAGATCCATGCCGCCGGCAAAGCTGTCCTTGCCGCTGGTGATCACGATGCCCTTGACCGCGTCATCGGCCAGCGCGTCGTCGATCAGCGCGTCAAGATCGGCAAAGCCCTGCAGGGACATCACGTTCATCGACCTGTCCGGCACGTCCCACGTGATGATCGCGACGCCGTCGGCATCCTTGGTCATGGTGAAATCGGTCATGTTCTCTCTCCCTCTCAAAGGTGGTTCGGGGCCGCGTCGGGCGCGGCATGTTCGGTGTCAGTCCGGGGTGAACGGCGTGCCGTCGGCCCGGGTGTAGCTGTGTTCGTTGCGCCGGGAGGAGACCCTGAGGTCGACATCTGAATACCAGCCGGTGTCTGCGTCCGTGCGGGTGCCGATCACCAGAAAGTGGCCCGGCGCGTCCGACAGGTTCAGGATGTGATGGCCATTCGCCTCTCCCGCCGGGAAGGTGGCGCAGTCGCCGGCGTTCAGCGGCGTGTCGCCAAAGTCATCGCGCAGGGTCAGCGCGCCGTCGGTCACGAACACCAGCTCGTCCTGGGTTTCGTGCCAGTGGCGCAGGCTCGACATCGCGCCCGGTTCCAGCCTGACCAGATTGGCCCCGAACTGCGTCAGCCCCCCGGCATCAGCAAGGCGCAGCGACGACCGCCCGGCCACCGCAGCGGCATGGGGCGCGGGGTAGCTTGATCCGGTGCGCACAGGCAGCGTGGCGAGGTCGATCTTGGGCATGGTCAGGATGCTCCTACGGACGGGCTGGAATATTCGGCAACCACTGTTCCGCTGGCATCACGAAACACCCTGTGGCGGCGGTCTGTCAGCGTGACGCTGAGCCCGGCGTCGGGGTAATGCACCACATCGGCCCTGCTGCGGGTTCCGACCACCAGATAGGTCGCATGCGCCTGCGTACGGTTTTCCAGGCAATGCCCCACGGGGTGGCCCGCAGGCCATGCCGCAACATCGCCCGCCGCCAGCGCGGTCTCATCCTCTTCGATCAGCACGACCTCGCCTGACAGCAGATAGATCAGCTCATCCTCGGCTTCGTGCCAGTGGCGGTGCGCGGACCGCGCGCCGGAGTCTAGCGTTTCCAGATGCGCGCCAAACTGGCTCAGCCCACCTGCATCCGACAGGGACACATAGGCATAGCTGCGCAGCGACGCCCCCAGCACGGGGTGCGAGGTGTGTGCCACAGTCACAGGTTCGCCAAGTGCGACCTTTGGCATCGCTCAGTCCTTTCGCGGCGGGATGACGGGTGGGGTCAGGATCGATGGCTCATTCGGCAGGCGCGCCGCCTCTGGGCAGAGCGAGGGGAAGTCTGGCTTATGTGCACCGCCCTCTGATGTATCGACACGCGGCATGACCACCGGCCATTGGGTGTTGGACAGACCCGAGATGACCGAATTGCATTTCCAGCTTCCATCGATGTGGATCAGGCACAGGGCAGAGTCATAAGCGGGCACCATCGGCGTTGCATCGCGCAGAATATGGGTGGAATAAGAGGCCCAGATGATGTCTTCGCCTTGTTTGTCGACACTCAGCAGGCGATACACCAGATCTGTGGCATGCTGGTCGCGGATCACTTTCACCCAGGCGTCGAAACCATTGCGCAGGACCGCCTCTTCGCGGATCAGCCATTCTGCGCCACCTGCCGTCCGGATGCAGATCGGCAGATGCACGCGCCGCATATGGGCGACAAAGTCGTTCTGCAGAAAGGTGTCGCTATGTCGGTCGAGCCAGGTCTGTATGATCGTGTCAGGCATGCAGCGGTTCCTTGGGCATGGGTGTCAAAGGCAGCAGCGTCAAAGCTATCGAAACGGAAGTGTCGCACATTTGGCCGACTTTTGATCCCCTGCTGTTGCGTAGCATACGTATTGCGCAAGCAATCTCTATCCTTTTGCGCGCACATGACTGCGCGACGCGCCTTTCAAAGGGTTGCCAACCCCTGACGACGGCGCGCCACACCGGCCCGATAGCTTGCGCACCGCTGCCGCGCGCCATCTCCATCAGACCCGCTCGATGATCGTGGCGGCGCCCATGCCCGACGCGATGCACAGCGTGGCCAGACCGACGCTCTTGCCGGACCGTTCCAGCTCGTCCAGCAAGGTGCCGATGATGATCGCGCCGGTGGCCCCCAGCGGGTGGCCCATGGCGATAGATCCACCATTGACGTTGACCTTGTCGGCATCGACGTCAAAGGCCTGCATGAAGCGCAGAACCACGCTGGCAAAGGCCTCGTTCACCTCAAAGAGGTCGATGTCGCTGATGCTCATCCCGTTGTCTTTCAGGATCTTTTCCGTCACAGGCACCGGCCCGGTCAGCATGATCGTCGGATCGGTGCCGATCTTGGCGGTGGCGCGGATGCGGGCGCGCGGCGTCAGCCCGTATTTCTCGCCAAACTCCTTGTTGCCGATCAGCACACCGGCAGCACCATCGACGATGCCGGATGAATTGCCCGCATGGTGGATGTGGTTGATCCGCTCAAGATGGGGGTATTTCATCAGCGCGATCTTGTCGAAACCGGGCATCACCTCGCCCATCATCTGAAAGCTGGGGTTAAGCGCGCCAAGGCTCTGCATGTTGGTCTCGGGGCGCATGTATTCGTCGCGGTCCAGAATCGCGAGGCCGTTCTGATCGCGCACCGTCAGGATCGACTTTTCGAACCGGTTGTCATCCCAGGCTGCCTTGGCCCGGCGCTGGCTTTCCACCGCCAGAGAATCCGCATCATCGCGGCTGAAGCCATATTCGGTGGCGATGATGTCCGCGGAAATCCCCTGCGGCACAAAATAGGTGTCCATGGCAACGCTCGGGTCCACGGCAATCGCCGCCCCGTCGCTGCCCATGGCCACACGGCCCATCATTTCAACGCCGCCCGCGATATAGGCCTCGCCCGCGCCGCCGCGCACCTGATTGGCGGCAATGTTCACCGCCTCCATGCCGGAGGCACAGAACCGGTTGATGGCAAGGCCCGGGATCGACTGGTCGAGATCAGAGGCGAGCACCGCCGTGCGCGCCAGACAGCCGCCCTGTTCACCGACCTGCGTGACATTGCCCCAGATCACATCCTCGACCGCATGGCCGCTCAGATGGTTGCGTTCCTTCAGCCCGTTCAGCACCTGCGCCGACAGGCGCACAGAGGTCACCTCATGCAAAGCACCGTCCTTGCGGCCCTTGCCGCGTGGGGTGCGGATCGCGTCGTAGATATAAGCTTCGGTCATGGTTGTCTCCTTCAGGCCCGGTCCGAGGGGTTGCCGGGCATCAGATCGTAGGGGTGTTTCCAGCCGGGCTGTTCGCTGATGCGGCTCAGCCAGGCGTCGATATGGGGCCAGTCGGCGCGATCGAACCCGAACGGTTCGGGATAATAGAGATAGGCACAGCAGCTGAGATCGGCATTGGTGAGGTCCTGCCCGACAATCCAGTCGCGCCCGGCAAGGTGGCTGTTCAGCACCTCATAGGCGGCTTTGAGGCGGCCCTCCATGAACTGGATCACCGGGGCAGGGCGCTTGTCCTCGGGCAGGAAATTCATCAGGAACCGGGTCATCCCGGCCTGACTGGACAGCTTGTGATTGTCCCAGAACACCCAGCGCATGACCTCGCGCGCCTCTGCCGGGGTCGCGCCGCCGAACTTGCCGCTTTTCTCGGTCACATACATCTGGATCACGCCGGACTGGGATATCTTGACCGCGCCATCCACCAACACAGGGGCCTCGCCCATCTCGTTGATCTCGCTACGGTATGCGGGCGCGCGCGTCGCGCCGTTGAAAAAATCGACAAAGACCGGCTCCCAGTCCAGCCCCGCCAGTTCCAGCGCCAGCGCCGCCTTATAGGCATTGCCGGATTCTCCAAAGCAATGAAGTTGCATCGTCATGCCAGTCGCCCTCCCTTGGCGCGGGTTGTGATGGTGGATTTTGCGTATTTGGAAAGAGAAGAAGCGCAAAAAGCGGCTCTGCGGTAACTGCGTGTTAAGGTTAACGCGGCCAGAGTTGAGGGGCGGTACAGGCTGGCGAGCCGATGACCGCAAGAGGAGAAGCCCTGGACTCCCGCCCGCATGGGTAAATCCCGATTTGGTGCCGGAGGACAGGGTGGACCTTCCCCCGCTTCTTCTCTTTCCAAATACGCAAAATCCGACAGTGCGGTTGGGACCAACGGTGTGCGGGTCAGCGCAGCGGAGCTTCCATGCCCAGCGCAGGCGCGGAACGAAACCCCGCCTCCCCCCGCAATCTCTGTCCTACAGTCTGATCTCATCCGGCTCCCCCCTTCAGAGTGTCTTGCATCCGGGTCTCCGACCCTTTTGACGGACGGGGCAGATCCCTGTCCCCATCCTTGCGTCAGAACTGCGCGGCGTCCAGTTCCATCACCGTATCCGCGCCGGTTCTGATGCGTGCCAGATGCAGCGCCGTGGCAGGCAGCTGGCGCGCCATGTAATAGCGCCCGGTGGCGAGCTTGGTTTCATAGAACTGGGCATCGCCGTCGCCCGACGCAAGCCCGGCCCGGGCCGCAACGCCCATCCGCGCCCACATCAAGCCCAGACAGACATGGCCGAACAGGTGCATGAAATCATAGGACCCCGACAGCGCGTTGTTCGGTTTCTTCATGCCTTCGGACATGAAATACATCCCCGCCGCCTGCAGATCTTTGGACGCCGCCTTGAGCGGGTCAAGGAACTGCGCGTCGAAATCGGCATCCTGACCGGCGTTTTCCTTGAGGAAGGTCTTCACCATCTCAAAGAAGCCCATCACATGCTTGCCGCCGTCCTGACCCAGCTTGCGGCCCACGAGGTCAAGCGACTGGATGCCGTTGGTGCCCTCGTAGATCATGGTGATGCGGGCATCGCGCACGAACTGCTCCAACCCCCATTCGCGGGTAAAGCCCGATCCGCCCAGCGTCTGCTGTGCCAGCACGGTTGTCTCGAACCCCTTGTCGGTCAGGAACCCTTTGAGCACCGGCGTCAGCAGCGAAATCAGCCCCTCGGCCTGTGCATCGCTGTTGCGGTGCGCCCGGTCGATCAGCGACGCGCCCCAAAAGGTGAACGCCCGCGCGCCTTCGATAAAGGACTTCTGGTGCAGCAGGTTGCGGCGCACATCCGGGTGCACGATGATCGGATCGGCGGGTTTGTCCGGCGCCTCGGCCCCTGTTACCGCACGGCCCTGCAAACGCTCCTGCGCAAAGCCAAGCGCGTTCTGATAGGCGACGACGCCCTGCGCATAGCCCTGCAGGCCAACGCCCAGACGCGCCTCGTTCATCATGGTGAACATGGCGCGCATGCCCTTGTGCATTTCACCAATCAGGAACCCCTTGGCGCCATCATAGTTCATCACGCAGGTGGCATTGCCGTGAATGCCCATCTTTTTTTCCAGACCGCCGCAGGACAGCGCATTGCGCGCGCCCAGCGATCCGTCTGCGTTCACCAGAAACTTTGGCACGATGAACAGCGAAATGCCTTTGACTCCGTCCGGCCCGCCCGGAATCTTGGCCAGCACCAGATGGATGATGTTGTCGGTCAGGTCATGTTCGCCCGCCGAAATCCAGATCTTCTGCCCGGTGATCGCATAGGACCCGTCGTCCTGCGGTTCTGCCTTGGTGCGGATCAGGCCCAGATCGGTGCCGCAATGCGGCTCGGTCAGGTTCATGGTGCCGGACCAGGACCCTTCGACCATCTGGGGCAGATACGTCGCCTTTTGCGCATCCGTGCCATGGGTGTGGATCGCGTTATAAGCGCCGTGCGACAGGCCCTGATACATGTTGAAGGCCATGTTGGACGACACGAACATCTCGCCCACAGCCGAATTCATCAGGTAGGGCATGCCCTGCCCACCATACTCGGGGTCGCAGTCGAGGCCGATCCAGCCCCCCGCCCGCATCTGGTCGTAAGCGTCCTTGAACCCGGTCGGCGTGCGCACGACACCGTTTTCCAGCGTGCAGCCTTCGGCATCGCCAACCGGGTTCAGCGGAGCGAGCACATTCTCGCTCAGCTTGCCTGCTTCTTCGAGGATCGCCTGTGTCGTCTCGCGGTCCAGATCCTCGTAACCGGGGATGTCGGATTGGGACATCTTCAGTACGTCGTGCAGAATGAACTGCATGTCCTTGGTTGGCGCGTGATAGATCGGCATCGGGTCCTCCTCAGGGTCTGTGTCTGCCTATTCTGCGGCGTTCTTCGTCTGGTTCATTGAGGCGAGCATTTTTTCGCCCCATTGCAATTGTTCTTCCAAGTCCGAAATCGCCCGGTTCAGCTCATCCCGCTGGGCGACCATCTCGGCCAGCCGCTGCTGGGCGATCTCATGAGTCTTGGTGATCTGCGTCTGCTGCTGATCGCCAATGTCGTACAGGTCCAGAAGCTGGCGGATCTCTTCAAGGCTGAACCCGAAACGCTTGCCGCGCAGGATCAGCTTGAGTCTGGCGCGGTCGCGCCGCGTGAACAGGCGCTTCTGCCCTTCACGGATCGGAAACAGCAGTTCTTTCGCTTCATAGAATCTCAGGGTGCGGGGCGTTACCTCGAACGCATCGCACATCTGTCGGATTGTCATCGTTTCGTGTTCGGTCATCTTCCAAGCCTATCGTAGGGTTAATTGCCCGGCGAAATGCGGCCCTTACCGGTGTCTTACAATGAGAATTTGGGGTGACGTAGTCAGACGCTGCGTCACATTTTCGTTGACGTAAGATAAGATCGCGTCAACGATCACCTCGGGAATTTCGTTAAATCCCCAAGAGGCGGCTTGATGTTTTTCTGTGATCGCCCGAACTGACGCAACGGCGCCCCAGGCGATCACCTTGTCAGATCACGAAATAAGCGACTCGGCTGTTTCGTCGCGCAGCCGCTTCAGCTCGACCATCGCTTCGTCCAGTTGGCGGCGCTGTTCGGCCAGTTCGGCCAGTTGCCCGTCCGCCAGCGCGACCCAGGCCTGCATCTGCGCCGAGGTGCCTTCCTTTTCGTAGATCAGCAGCCATTGGCGGATGTCTTCCAGATGAAAGCCGAACTTGCGCCCGCGCAGGATCAGCGTCATCCGTGCCCGGTCGCGGGGACCGTACCAGCGGGCGCGTCCTTCGCGCTCTGGTTGCAGAAGCTCGATATACTCGTAATACCGCAGGGTGCGTGGCGTCACATCATAATGCGCGCACATTTCCTTGAAGCTGAAGCGTTTTTCATTCATCGACCCGGCCTCCTTTTATCCGAAACCTAGTGACAGGCGGGCACAAGAGCAACATCACAGACAGCCCGATCCCCCTGCGCGGGGGATTTCTTTTGCGGCGCACGGGGCAGGCCCGGGTGCTGAGGCTTCTACCGCCATCCGTGTGCGCAGGGTATAAAACCCCCGTGACGCTGGCCCGTGACGCTGGCCCGTGACGCTGGCCCGTGACGCTGGCCCGTGACGCTGGATTGACCCCCCTGCCGGATTGTTTTCCGTTCGGGCGGCGTCAGGTTCCTGCGGCGTCTTGCACATGGCTGCGGGGCGTGGTCCAACTCGGGCAGTGTTTCGGGCACATATCAAGGAAACCCGCCATGGATGCCGATCAGATCGAAACCGCCCGCCAGTTCATCGAGGCGCTGCCCCATGCCGCAGCCCTCGGCCTCAGCGTCGTGCAGATCGGCGATGGGATGGCCGAAATCGTGATGCCCTACAATCCCTGCCTGATCGGCGATCCCGACACCGGCGTGATCCACGGCGGTGCCGTGTCCGCGCTGATGGACACCTGCGGCGGCGCCGCGGTGGTCAGCCACCCTTTGTCCGGGGGCGGCACCGCAACGATAGGTCTGCGCATCGACTACATGCGTGCTGCCACCCCGGGTCAGTCGATCACGGCGCACGCGGTCTGTCACCATATCACCCGCTCGGTCGCCTTTGTGCGCGCCACTGCCACGGATGACGACACCGACCGCCCCGTCGCCACCGCAACCGGCACCTTTACAGTGGAACAGGGCTGATGGCGCGTCGTCCCCCCGAACCCGTTCAGGTGATCAAACAGCGCCGCGATGCCGCGCTGAATGCCCTTGTGAGCGGTGTGCCCTATATCAGCTTCCTCGGCATCCGGTTCGACCGGCGCGGGGACGAGTTGACCGGCCTGCTGCCCTATGATGACAAGCTGATCGGCAACCCGCTGCTGCCCGCGATCCACGGCGGTGTGACGGCGGCGTTTCTTGAGGTGACGGCGATCATCACCCTCAGCTGGTCCTGGCTGTGGGAGGATATCGAAAGCGGCAAGCTCAAGCTGTCGGATCTTGAGGCCGGAAGGCTGCCGCGCCTGCCCAAGACCATCGATTTTTCCACCGACTATCTGCGCACCGGCCTGCCGCGCGACGCCTATGCCCGTGCCCGCGTGACCCGGTCCGGTCGGCGCTATGCAAGCGTGCATGCGCAGGCCTGGCAGGACAATCACGACCGTCCCTTTGCCGAATGTTCGGCGCATTTCCTGATGCCGCGCAGCGACGGCTGAGCAGCGCCGTTCGCCGAAAGATCCTGCAGATGAGTGACGCCACCGCCCATATCCCCGCGCCGCTGCGCGATGTTACCCATCGCCGGGTGCTGAGCATCGCCATTCCCATCGTGCTGTCCAATGCGACCGTACCGATCCTGGGCGCGGTGGACACCGGCGTTGTCGGGCAGATGGGTCTGGCCGCCCCCATTGGCGCCGTGGGCATCGGCGCGGTCATTCTCACTGGCGTTTACTGGCTGTTTTCCTTCCTGCGCATGGGCACCACCGGCCTTGCCGCTCAGGCCACGGGGCGGGGGGACCGGGCCGAGGTCGCCGCCCTGCTGACCCGCGTGCTGATGATCGGCTTTTGTGCCGGGCTGCTGCTGATCCTGGGGCAGGGGCTGATCTTTCGCGCCGGATTCGCCCTGTCCCCCGCCAGCGAAGAGGTCGAAAGCCTTGCTCAGACCTATATGGCGATCCGCGTCTGGTCCGCCCCGGCGGCGATTGCGCTTTATGGCATCACCGGCTGGCTGATCGCGCAGGAACGCACCCGCGCCGTTCTGGTGCTGCAGCTCTGGATGAACCTGATCAACATCCTGCTCGATCTGTGGTTTGTGCTGGACCTTGGCTGGGGCGTCAGCGGTGTGGCCAGTGCGACGGTCATCGCCGAATGGTCGGGGCTGATCATGGGCCTGTGGCTCTGCCGTGCAGCGTTCCGCGTGCCCGCTTGGCGCGACTGGCCGCGGGTCTTTGACCAGGTCAAGCTTGTGGGCATGTTGCGGGTCAATTCCGACATCATGCTGCGCTCTTTCCTCCTGCAGGGCATCTTTATGTCCTTTCTGTTTCTCGGCGCCGACTTCGGTGATGTGACGCTGGCCGCCAATCAGGTGCTGGTGCAGTTTCTTGAAATCACCGCCCATGCGCTCGACGGTTTCGCCTTTGCGGCCGAGGCGCTGGTGGGGCAGGCCGTCGGCGCGCGCAGCCCGGCACATCTGCGGCGCGGCGCCCTGCTGACCAGCTTCTGGGGGCTGGTGATCTGTGGCGGTCTGTCGCTTGCCATTGCCTTTGGCGGGCCGTCGCTGATCGATCTTATGGCCGATGTGCCACCTGTTCAGGCCGAGGCGCGGGTCTATCTGCCCTGGATGGTCGCCGCCCCGGTGCTGGGCCTTGCGGCCTTCATGCTCGACGGGATCTTTATCGGCGCGACCCGCACCGCGGACATGCGCAACATGATGATCCTGTCGGCGCTGATCTATGTGGGCGCGGTGATCGTGCTCTTGCCGCTCCTTGGCAACCACGGGCTTTGGGCGGCGCTGCTGATCTCGCTTGTGGCGCGGGGCGTGACTCTGGGCTGGCGCTATCCCGCGCTTGAACGCGCGGCGGCCTGACGCGATCTTGTGCCCTGCCGGGACGCGAGACTTCGAAATCGCTCTGGAAATCCACGCCCTGCAGCCCTAGAACAACCACTGAAACACGGGAGACGCGCGATGAACGACCTCTTCAACAGCTTCATGACCGGCCCCGACGAAAAGGGCCGCTTTGGCAATTTCGGCGGGCGTTTCGTGTCTGAGACCCTGATGCCGCTCATCCTTGAACTGGAAGAGCAGTACGAGATTTCCAAGACCGACGACAGTTTCTGGGAAGAAATGCACTTCCTGTGGAAACATTACGTCGGCCGGCCCAGCCCGCTCTATTACGCTGAACGCCTGACCGAACATCTGGGCGGCGCCAAGATCTATCTCAAACGCGACGAGCTGAACCACACCGGCGCGCACAAGATCAACAACGTGCTCGGCCAGATCATCCTCGCCCGCCGCATGGGCAAGACCCGCATCATCGCGGAAACCGGCGCGGGCCAGCATGGCGTCGCGACCGCCACCGTCTGTGCCAAGTTCGGGCTGAAATGCGTCGTCTACATGGGCGCACATGACGTGGAACGCCAGAAACCCAACGTCTTTCGCATGCGCCTGCTGGGGGCCGAGGTCATTCCGGTGACATCTGGCCGTGGCACGCTCAAGGATGCGATGAACGACGCGTTGCGCGACTGGGTCACAAACGTGCGCGACACCTTCTATTGCATCGGCACCGTGGCCGGTCCGCACCCATACCCCGCGATGGTCCGCGATTTTCAGGCCATCATCGGCAAGGAAGCCAAGGAACAGATGCACGAGGCCGAAGGCCGTCTGCCCGACACGCTCATCGCGGCGATCGGCGGTGGGTCGAACGCAATGGGGCTGTTCTACCCCTTCCTGGACGACAAGGATGTCAACATCATCGGGGTCGAGGCCGGCGGCAAGGGTGTCAATGCCAAGATGGAGCATTGCGCCTCGCTCACCGGGGGGCGTCCCGGCGTGCTGCATGGCAACCGCACCTACCTGTTGCAGGATGACGACGGTCAGATCCTCGAAGGGTTCTCGATCTCCGCAGGGCTCGACTATCCCGGCATCGGGCCGGAACATGCCTGGCTGCATGACATCGGCCGCGCCAAATACGTCTCGATCACCGATAAAGAGGCGCTTGAGGCGTTCACCCTGTGCTGTGAAAAGGAAGGGATCATTCCCGCCCTCGAACCCAGCCACGCGCTGGCCCATGTGATGAAGATCGCACCGGATCTGCCTGCGGATCACCTGATCTGCATGAACATGTGCGGGCGCGGCGACAAGGACATCTACACCGTGGCCAAGCACCTTGGCTTTGACATGGACTGACACGTTCCGGGCGCAGGCTTAGACCCACTATACTACAAAAGGCCCGGCTGTTTCAGCCGGGCCTTTTTCATATGTCCGTCGGGGCGCTGCGCTGTCTAGGCCTTGTACTGTTCCAGTATCTTCAGCGGCACCACATCCAGCGCGCTCAGATGGGTCGCGGCCAGCCGCACCTGCGGCGCACAGCCTTCGTCATGGGCCTGCAGGAACCGGCTGGCACAGAGGCACCAGGCATCGCCGGGTTTCAGCCCGGCAAAGCCGAACTCCGGGCGCGGGGTGGACAGGTCATTGCCGACATATTTCGAATAGGCCAGGAATTCCGCTGTCATGATGGCGCAGACCGTGTGGCTGCCCTTGTCGGCCACGCAGGTGTTGCAATGCCCGTCGCGAAAGAACCCGGTGACCGGATCTGCGCCGCAAAGTGCCAGCTTCTTGCCCAGTACGTTGATATCGGGATATTTTTCCATGTCAGCTCTCCTCATGTGCGCGGGATATGTGCCAGAAGCCATCCGGCAGGTAGCAAAGGCCGCCGGGTCTTGTAGCATTCGTCACGCTCTGTCCTGTGGCGACCGTCCGCATGTCGCGCCCCTTGTCCGTTGCGCCAGTCAAACACGTGCGGCGTCGGGGCGCAAACCCTGTCAGCGAAACCGGTCCGCCAGTTTCTGCAGCGGGTTGCGGGTATCCTCGGCGCTGTCATCGCTTGATGTGGGGGCGGGCGTCTGCGGCTCTGCCGCGGTGGGGGGCTGCGGCGGGGCCGCGGTGTGGGGCTTGGCCTTGGCGGGTTTTGCGGG
>NZ_AWWI01000155.1 GCF_002760615.1 Puniceibacterium antarcticum
CCCCGCCCCCGGCGGCGCAACGCCGCGCTCTGGGCGCGCGACTGGACACCGGGCTGGCCGTGTTCAACACGCTGCTGCCGGTGGTCAAGGGCCAGCGGATCGGGCTGTTTGCGGGGTCCGGCATCGGCAAATCGCGGCTGCTGGCGCAATTCGCGCGGGGCATGCAGGCGGATGTGGTCGTGCTGGCGCTGGTGGGCGAACGCGGCCGCGAAGTGCGCGATTTTGTGACCAAGGTGCTGGGACCCGAGGGCATGGCCCGCGCCGTGGTGGTGGCGGCCACCTCTGACCGCTCGCCGCTGGAACGGCGCCGCTGCCCGCAGGCGGCGATGACCATCGCCGAACATTTCCGCGATCAGGGCAAACATGTGCTCTACCTTGCCGATTCGATCACCCGCTTTGCCGAGGCGCACCGCGAGGTGGCCATCGCCTCTGGCGAAATGCCCGCGCTGCGCGGCTTCCCCCCCTCGACCGCACATCAGATCATGACCCTTGCGGAACGTGCCGGCCCCGGAATGGGCAGCATGGGGGATATCACCGCGGTGTTCAGCGTGCTGGTGGCGGGATCGGATATGGATGAACCCATAGCCGATATCCTGCGCGGCGTGCTGGACGGGCATGTGGTGCTGGATCGCCAGATCGCAGAGCGCGGGCGGTTCCCCGCGGTGGATCTGCTGCGCTCTGTCTCGCGCAGCCTGCCCGAGGCGGCGAGTGAGGACGAGAACATACAGATCGCCCTGGCGCGCAGGCTTTTGGGTGCCTACGCGCGCTCTGAAACCATGATCCGCGCCGGTCTTTACCGCAACGGCAGCGACACACAGCTGGATCAGGCGATCAAGGCCTGGCCCGAGCTTGAAACCTTTCTGGCAGAGACCGAGGCTTCGGGGATCGACGACAGCTTTTCCCGCCTGCAACTGCTGCTGCGGCGGGCAACGTCCGGCTCGGGATCAGCCGCCCAGATCAGGAGCGCGAAACCGGCGGCGCAAGCCCCGGCAAGCCGGGGAGCCTAGCACATGTTGCGGTGAAGTGGGGTCAGCTGAGTGGCCAAACGCATCTGCCGAGGCAAAGCTGGCCGCAACCTGACTGCTGTATGTATCACGCTGATCAAACACGACAGGCGTCAGGCGATAAAGCGTGTCTGGGGCAAGATGTTCTTTATATTCCGTGGCCCATCAGCGTTGATGAAGCCGATCTTTGCAACCTGCAAAACGAAGCCGACCAAAGCCACCGGCTTTGGCCACATTGTTCAGGACAGGCGCGTGGCGAGCAGCCGGTCTTCGCGCGGAATGAGCGCGCGCAGAGACTTGAGGCACTGATAGAACTGATCGCTGAGCAGGGCGTCGGTGGCCGCTGACAAGAGGTTCCTGCTGTCAGAATCCGTAAGGATGCGGCTCAACTCCTCGATATTGCGCAAAAGACGGTGGCGCGTTTCTGCCGGGTCGGCGTCCCCCGTCAGGACAAGCTGCGTCGCATAGCAGACGCGGCGCACCGGGGTGGAGGCCTCTTCCGGGTGGATGGCATCCCTCAGCCGCAGGATATTCGCATTTGGCGACACGATGGACAGCCGACTGCGCCGGTCCCCGTTTTCAATCACCGCTCCGTTGATCAGCACCCGTTCCTTGGGCGCGAGTTTCAGCACAAGTCCGCTCATTTCTTCGCCCCTCTGCCGCTCAGCCCACGCAGGACCGCGACATTGATTTCGAGAATGGGACCAACCTTCGCCTCGCCCTTCAGAACGCGGCGGGTGTGATCCTGCATATATTCAGCAAGATAAAAGATACGGGCACGCAAGTCCTGAGGAAGCTCATTGCCAGAGCTGCTGACGTCCACGGCCAATGCCGTCCAGAGCTTGCGGTTGTCATACAGCGCTTCAACCAGTTGCGGGAAGCCGCGCTTGCCTTTCTGTGCCGCGATCTTGAGACGATGCGTCACCTGCGCAATCAATTCATATTCTGTGCTGCGTTCAGAACGGGTTGATCCTGCTGCAGCCGAGTAGGCGCGTTGCGCCAGGGAATGCGCGTTCAAGTCACATCCTTCCAGTATTCAATTCTTCATTGCTTGATAGCTGTTCAGCAGAATCTGGGGGCCGTTTGACCGACCCCCAGAAAAGTGCGCTTAACGGAAGAGCGTCAGCAGGGACTGCGGTGCCTGGTTGGCAATCGACAGAGCCTGAACGCCCAGCTGCTGCTGAACCTGCAGCGCCTGCAGGCGCGCCGAAGCCTCTTCCATATCCGCATCGACCAGCGTGCCGATACCGGACTTGAGCGAGTCGGTCAGGCTGGTGATGAAGTCGGACTGGGTTTCGATGCGGCCCTGGACCGAACCGAAGGCAGCGGCGGAGTCGATCGATGTCTGGATCAGATCCTCGACAACGATCAGCGCGGCCTTTGCACCCTTGGACGTGCTGACATCCACGGAGGAGAGCTGATCAAGTCCGCCACCAGCGGTACCGCCGGAGGTGACAACAAAGTCCGTGGTCGTAAAGGCGCCGGTGCCCGCAACTGTGGTGTTGTTGGTGATCTTGAAGGTTGCGGTGCTATCGCCATCATCGACATAAGACGCCGCGAAATCTTCCTCATAGCCCGCCTTGGCAAACGCCACGTTCATGCGGCTTGCCAGACCTTTGGCGATATCCGCAGTGGTATCCCCAGCCTTTGCCACATAGGTCACGGGCGCGGTGATGTCCGTGCCCGCACCGGTGGAAAGCTTGTCGAAGAAGGTTGCGGCAAAGGAATAGGTATCACCGGCCAGCACGCGGTTTCCGTTACGAAGGGTGTTCGTGATGTCCCCGTTGACCTGAAAGAGCTCGGTCGCACCCACGGCAATCGTGTTAGTGCTGCCGACGACGGCCGTCGTGTTGATCGTGGTGGCGGAGGCCGTGACGGTGCCCACTGTCTGAGCGGTTGTCGACAGAGACTGCTTTTCCACCCCGATCTGGGCCGAGGTCACGCCAGTGCCCGAACGGTCCAAAGACGAGAGGATGTTCACGGTGCCGCCATCGTTATTCACGATCTGCTGGGCAATCGTGTTGGTGGCGCCGGTTGTTGTGGGCGTCAGGTCGAGAAGGTTCAGACCGTTGAACTGAGCCGCGCCGGTCACGGATGCAATCTGGTCGCGCAGAGCGCTGATGTCGGACTGGATCTTGCCGCGGTCAACGTTCGATTCCTGGGCGGCGACGATCTTGCCCTTCATCTGTGTCAGAAGATCGGTCACAGTTTCAGCGGCAGACCGCGCAACCGCAACTGTGGATTCACCGAGGTTAAGGCTGTCTGAAATACCTTTGAAACCTTTGACGTCGGATTCCATGACCTTGGAAATAGCCCAGACGGCAGAGTTGTCCTTGGCGGTGGCAACGCTTTTGCCGGTCGAGATCTGGCCCTGGATGTCGCCGAGACCCCTGTTGATGGATTTCAGCGTTTGCAGCGCAACCATTGCGCCATTGTTTGTCAGAATGCTTGACATGGTATTGTCTTCCTTGCAGTCGGTCGGCGCTTTTGCGCCTGGTTTCGATGTCGCCGTATTCGGCGTCTGAAAGGTCTTTCTGACACTTGCAGAGGCGGTTTTCTCGCCTCTGCGCCACCTGCTTTGGTGCACCGCCAATCTACACCGCTCTTTCCTAACGGAATGCTAAGGGCGGTCGGTGTGTTAACGCGTATTTGAGTCAAACTTCACGCACGTCGCTCGAGCTTGTTTGCCTCGTTTTTCACCAGCGCCGACTTGCGGCCATGCTCATCGTAGGTTTCAAGCGTCTTACGCAGATGGCGCAACGCGCTGAGTCGGCTGGCCACGTTGCGGATGCCGGCCAGGGCCTGATCGAACAGCACCTGATTGCGGCCAAGCTTGACCTGCAGGGCAGACACCGTTTCCGGATCATCCACGCCTGAATTGGCAAGGGCGTCGATCAGCGCGGACTTGCGCTGCATCACATCCTCGATCTTGTCGAGCGCGCCGGCCAGCAGCGCTGCGCGCTCTTCCTCCAGCAGCGCATCCAGCGCGGCCATGATGTCCCTTGTGGTCTGGTTGGTCATTTTTCACGTTCCTTCAATGCGTTATAAAGCGATTCAGCAAGTCCGATACCACCACCCTCGACCATCGCACGGGCCTGTTCCTGAACGAGGAATGAGGAAAACTGTTCCTCTCCTGGGCCGCCACCGAAGGATTCGCTGGTCTCACCCAATCCGGCGGACTTGAGCATTTCTGCAAGAAATCCGGCCTCAAGCTCTTTGGCGGCGTCCCGCAGGGCCGTGTCGCGGCGCGACGCACGGTCCGGCATGGAAGGCGTGTTGGAAACAGGGTCCATGTCATTTGCTCCAATTCGAGTAACTTTCCCGATTAGGCTGCAGAGACGGTAAAGATGCGGTAAGGAAAAACATTCTATTGTGTTGCATACGGAAGAATTCCCGGAGCACACATGGTACCGAATCTCACATCCTTCCCGCTTGTGAAGCAGACGACCTCGCCACAGACCCCGACAGGGGGATCGCCCCCATCGAATCGCTTTGCAGACATGTTCGACGCGATGGCGCGGGAACAGAAACGCGCCGCCACACCGCGCCCGGACTCTGGTGCGCCGGAAAAGGTCGACGCTGCAAAAAACACGCAGAAGAGTGATTCCCGGGAAGAGCACACGCAGGACGAGACGCCAGAGGTCGCCCCGGACGCGGCAGGTGCGCGGCCGGAACCGGATCAATTCACAGATGAGGTCGGCGATCAGGTGCTGGCAGTGCCCGCCGCGCCGCAGGTGGTTTCAGACGACGCCGAATCAGAGTGGACCATTCCAACCGCACCGGCAGCGATCGCACCAAAAACCAAAGCGGCCATGACAGAGGCGGCGGTGCCAGAGCTGAAAATAGCGACGGGCGAGGCCGGCACAGCTTTTGGCAAGATGGCGGAGCACGCCCCCGCCCCGACCGACGACCCGCGCCGGGCGCAGGAACCCGCGCTGCTGCGCGGATCCGATCGCACGGTGCGCGCAGGATCGGCGCCTGTCGCCGCTCAGACAGCGGCCAG
>NZ_AWWI01000156.1 GCF_002760615.1 Puniceibacterium antarcticum
GCCCCGGCCGAGGTGACGCCCGAGCCGGAGACACAGGCCACGGCCCCCGAAGAGGCGGCCACCGAAATTGTCCCCGAGGCGGCAGAGCAACCCAGTTCGGCGCCGGATGCGTCGACGCGTCCGCGCACGCGCCCCGATCGGCCCGCACCCACGCCGACACCGACACCGACCCAGACGGCAGAGGCACCCCCGGAAAGACCGGCTGAAACGCCCGCAACACCTGCCGCGCCCGAACCGCAGCCGAGCGAGACCACCGATTCGGTCGCAGAGGCGCTGGCGCAGGCGCTGGCCGGAGGCACCACGGCGCCGCAGCCGGATGTTCCGACCGGTCCGCCGATGACCAGCGGCGAAAAGGATGCGCTGCGCGTGGCGGTGCAACAATGCTGGGTGGTGGATTCGGGCAGTCTTGCCTCCAACGTCACGGTGACGGTTGCGGTCGAACTGGAACAAAACGGGCGCGTGATTTCCAATTCGATCCGGATGATCGGCTCGGATGGCGGGTCCGGGGCTGCGGTCGATGTGGCCTTTCAGGCGGCACGGCGCGCATTGCTGCGCTGTCAGGGGGATGGCTATCGCATGCCGCCTGACAAATATGGTCAGTGGCAGAATATCGAGATGACCTTTGACCCCGACGGGATGCGGATGCGCTAGGCGGCGGGTTCCTGCCGGGGTAAGGGGTATATGGCGGCGCAGGGCACTTTTTACAGTGTTGTGCGTTTGGTGCTGGAACAAAGACCGTTATGCTGCAGCAGCAAACGGACAGGCGACCGGGACAGGTCGCAGGACAAAGCCTGAGAGGATGGGCAGTTGATGAGACAGATTTTGACCGGCGTCACACTGGCGGCAGCGGCGGCGATGACGCTGCTGGCCGCACCAGTGGCGATGGCGCAGAACGGGCCGCTGCGGATCACGATCACCGAAGGCGTGATCGAGCCGATCCCCTATGCCGTGCCCAGCTTTGTGGCGGAATCGGCTGCAGCGCAGAGCTATGCCGACCAGTTGAGCCGGGTGGTGGCTGACGATCTGAGCGGCACCGGCCTCTTCCGAGAGATCCCGCGCGATGCGCAGATTTCGACCATCACCTCGTTCCAGAGTCCGGTGCAGTTTGCCGACTGGAAGGCGATCAATGCGCAGGCGCTGATCACCGGCGCGGTGGATGTGAACAGTTCGGGCCAGCTTGTGGTGAAGTTCCGGGTTTATGACGTCTTTGCCGGGGCCGAACTGGGCGAGGGCATGCAGTTTGCAGGCACGGCGGATGGTGTGCGCCGCATGGCGCACAAGGTGGCTGACCAAGTCTATTCCCGGATCACGGGCGAGACCGGCTATTTCGACAGCCGCGTGGTCTATGTTTCGGAAACCGGCCCCAAGGACCGGCGCGCCAAGCGTCTCGCGATCATGGATTATGATGGCGCCAACCTGCAGTATCTGACCGACAGCAGGTCCATCGTCCTGGCACCGCGGTTTTCCCCCAACGGCGACCGGGTGCTGTATACCAGCTATGAAACCGGCGAGCCGCGGGTGCATGTGCTGAACGTGGGCGCAGTGCAGAGCCGCATCCTGCCCACCGCATCGGGGCTGATGAGCTTTGCGCCGCGGTTTTCCCCGGATGGACGCAGCGTGGTCTATTCGGTGACGCGCGGTGCGAACACCGACATCTTCCGCATGGATATCGCGAGCGGTTCCACAACGCAGCTGACCACCGCGCCGTCGATCGAGACCGGGCCGAGCTTTTCTCCGGATGGCAGCCGCATCGTGTTCGAAAGCGACCGCAGCGGCACGCAGCAACTGTACATCATGTCGGCCAATGGCGGAGAGCCGCAGCGCATCAGCTTTGGTGCGGGGCGCTATGGCACGCCGGTCTGGTCACCGCGCGGCGATCTGATCGCCTTTACCAAGCAGAATGCGGGCCGGTTCCACATCGGCGTGATGCGGGTGGATGGATCGGAAGAGCGTCTGCTGACAGCTTCCTTCCTGGACGAGGGCCCCACATGGGCGCCGAATGGTCGCGTGCTGATGTTCATGCGCGAGACGCAGGGCGCGCAGGGGGCCTCCTCGCTGTATTCGGTGGATATTTCGGGGCGCAACCTCAAGCGGGTGCCGACACCCGAGGGCGCGTCGGATCCCAGCTGGGGCCCGTTGCAGTGACATCGGCGGCGGTTTCGCAAAATTCTTGAGAAGAATTTTGGCAAGACTTTTCAGGAAAAGTCTTGCGCCGCGCCGGGGGTGAGGTTGACGCGTTTCCAAGGCCGCATGGCTGTGGTAACGTCATTGAAAAGCGAGAGCAGGACAGGATCCATGAAACATATTTCCAAGGCCTTGATGCTGATGGCCGTGCTGGCCGTGTCAGCTTGCACCAACCCCGATCGTTTTGGGGGGGCCGGCGGCGGAGCCGGATCCGGCCAGTATGGTGCGGGCGCAGGCGCAGGCGGTGTCATTCCCGGCAGCGCGAACGACCCACGCTCGACCGCGTATTTCCAGCAGAATGTTGGTGACCGCGTGCTGTTTGCGGTGGATCAGTCGAGCCTGAGCCCCCAAGCGCAGGCAACGCTGGATGGTCAGGTGCAGTGGTTGCAGACCAATTCCGATTATCTTGCCGTGATCGAAGGTCATGCGGATGAGCAGGGCACACGAGAATACAACCTTGCTCTGGGTGCACGTCGGGCCAATTCGGTGATGGAATATCTGATCGCGCGCGGCATACCGGCCAGCCGTCTGAAGTTTGTAAGCTACGGCAAGGAACGTCCGATCGCGATCTGTTCCGAAGAGTCCTGCTATAACCAGAACCGTCGCGCCGTTACGATCATTTCGGCCGGCGGGCTGACCAGCTGAGCCGGATCAGGGGAGGAACGTCATGCGATTGACGGCGATGATTGTGGCGTTCAGCCTGACGGCCGGGGCGCTTCCCGCCCAGCAGGCGGATCAGGCCAAGTCGCTGGCGGATATCCGTCAGGATCTGTCGGTGCTTTATGTCGAGCTGCAGCGTTTGCGCACGGAGCTGAGCACCACTGGTGGCAGCGGCATGGTCGTGGGTGGCAACACCATCGACCGGGTCAACACGATTGAAACGGCGCTGCAGGACCTCACCTCCAAGACCGAGGAGATGGAGTACCGGATCGGCCGTGTCGTCGAGGATGGCACCAACCGGATCGGCGACATGGAGTTCCGGCTTTGTGAGATCGAGCCGGGCTGTGACGTCGGGGCGCTGGGAAGCACGCCGCGTCTGGGCGGTGGCACCGCCCCTGTGAGCGGTGCGGCGGCCCCTGCGCCCGCGCCGTCGACCACCCTGCCGTCGAGTGGCGGCAGTCAATTGGCCATGAGTGAAGAAAACGATTTTCGGCGGGCGCAGGAGGCGCTCGCCAAAAGTGACTTTCGCGGCGCCGCTGACTTCTTTGCGGCCTTCCGCACGGCCTATCCGGGCTCTCCGCTAGAACCTGCCGCAATGCTGGGGCAGGGTGAGGCGCTTGAGGGAACGGGGGACGTGCGTGGCGCCGCACGGTCCTATCTGGATGCCTATTCTGGCTATCCCGAATCGGAGCTGGCGCCCGAGGCGTTATTCCGTCTCGGCAGATCACTGGGCCAGCTGGGCAGTGTGAACGAGGCCTGTGTGACGCTGGGCGAGGTCGGGCAGCGTTTTCCGGGCGCCTCGGTCCAGTCGGATGCACAGGGCGAGATGACAAAGCTTGGCTGTCAGTGAGCCTTTGACGCAAAGCGAAGGATCGCTGGATCAGCGATTTGCGCAAAGCATGGGGTCGCTGCTGGGGCCTGATTTCCCCAGCGACATCGGGCTGGCGGTGTCGGGCGGCGGCGACAGCATGGCGATGCTGTACCTTGCGCACAACTGGACGCGGGTCTGGGGGGTGCGGCTCTGGGTTGCGACGGTTGATCACGGATTGCGCCCAGAGGCGGCGGCAGAGGCCGCGATGGTGGCCGAGGAATGCCGCAGCTTGGGCTGGCCGCATGCGACGCTGCGCTGGCATTGGGACGGGCAGGGCAATGTTCAGAATGAAGGGCGGCAGGCGCGGCTGGGGCTGATCGAGCGCTGGCGTGGCGGGCTGCGGCATGTGCTGATGGCGCATACCCAGGACGATCTGGCCGAGACCTTTCTGATCCGGCTCAAGCGGGGATCGGGTGTGGACGGGCTGTCGGCAATGCGGGCGAAACGTCTTGTGCATGTCACGCAGCCGGTGCCAGAGGAGATTGCGGGGGAGGTTGCGGGCGCGACGCCCGTGGCATCTGACGCACCAAGTGCCGGATTTCACGTGATCCGCCCCTGTCTTGAAATGCGGCGCGAAGAGTTGCGGCATTACCTGCGCACGTTGCAAGGGCGCTGGGTCGACGATCCGTCCAATGAGGATACACATTATGACCGGGTGCGGATGCGCCGCCTGCTTGCCACGCTGGAGGGCGAGGGGTTGGGGGTTGAGACCATCGCCGCAACCGCCAGCCGGATGGCGCGGGCCAAGGCGGCACTGAGCGCGCGTGCGCTGGCCGTCTGGGCGGATCTGGGCAACGAAGGGCAGGCATTGTCGCAGTCCACGGGGGATATCCTGTTCGGGCGCGCGGGGTTTGACGAGGTGGAACAGGACAGCCAGATGCGTCTGCTGGCCGCGGCGCTACAATTTGTCTCGACCTCGCCCTACCGGCCCCGCGCGGAGGCGACAGAGGCGCTGCTGGATCGCATCCTGTCAGGGGGCGGTGGCACCTTGCAGGGGTGTGACGTGCGCACGAATCGCGACACGATCTGCGTTTCGCGAGAGTTGTCGGCGGTGCGGGATCAGGTGAATTCTGTGGGTGATGGCGCGTTGTGGGACGGGCGATGGCAGGTTTTTCATCCGAAATTCAAGGGCTTGGCTATCCGAGCCCTTGGCGAGGACGGTTGGGCGCAATGTGGCGCGCGGACAGGGGGCGCGCCGCCGTTTCGCGCCGCGCTGGTGTTGCCGTCGGTCTGGGACGGCGGGCGGCTGGTCGCCTGCGATGCGCTGGCGATCGGGCCGGGCAACACCACACAGCTGCAAGCGATGGGGCAAGAGCGCATGACCTTTGCCAAGTTCCTTCTTTCGCATTGAACCGTCCGATCTGATCTCTATGTTACATGGCAACGTAGTGTGCTAAGCATTGCGCACCGGATTTTAGGAGGTTTTCCTTGGGAAACGCACGTAACATCGCCTTTTGGGTCGTCCTGTTCCTCTTGGTGCTCGCGCTGTTCAACCTGTTCAGCGGCGGCGGCACAACGCTGCAGAGCCGTGAGATCAGCTATACCGACTTTGTCACGGCGGTGGAGAACAAGACTGTCAGCTCTGTCACACTGGACGGCGAACAGGTGCGGTTCCGCAGCACGGATGGCAATGACTATGTGACCATCAAACCGCAGGACGCCGCTGTCACCAACATGCTGGTCGACAACAACATTCCCGTGCGCGCCGAAGCGCAGGAACAGTCGGGCATCCAGTCGTTTCTGCTGAGCCTGCTGCCCTTTGTGCTGCTGATCGGTGTCTGGATCTATTTCATGAACCGGATGCAGGGCGGTGGTAAAGGTGGTGCCATGGGCTTTGGCAAATCCAAGGCCAAGATGCTGACCGAAAAGCATGGCCGGGTGACGTTTGACGACGTGGCGGGCATCGACGAAGCCAAGGAAGAGCTTGAAGAGATCGTCGAATTCCTGCGCAATCCGCAGAAATTCAGCCGACTTGGTGGCAAGATCCCCAAAGGCGCGCTGCTTGTCGGCCCTCCGGGTACGGGTAAGACGCTGCTGGCACGTGCGATTGCGGGCGAAGCGGGTGTGCCGTTCTTCACCATCTCGGGCTCCGACTTTGTCGAGATGTTCGTCGGTGTGGGTGCGAGCCGTGTGCGCGACATGTTCGAGCAGGCCAAGAAAAACGCGCCCTGCATCGTGTTCATCGACGAAATTGACGCCGTGGGCCGCAACCGGGGTGCCGGGTATGGCGGTGGCAACGACGAACGCGAGCAGACGCTGAACCAGCTGCTGGTGGAAATGGACGGTTTCGAGGCGAATGAGGGTGTCATCATTCTGGCCGCCACCAACCGCCGCGATGTTCTGGACCCCGCGCTGCTGCGTCCCGGTCGTTTCGACCGTCAGGTCACTGTGCCGAATCCCGACATCAAGGGCCGTGAAAAGATCCTCAACGTTCATGCGCGCAAGACTCCGCTTGGCCCAGATGCCGACATGCGCATCATTGCCCGTGGCACGCCCGGCTTTTCGGGTGCGGATCTGGCGAACCTCGTGAACGAGGCGGCCCTGACGGCGGCGCGTGTCGGGCGGCGGTTCGTGACGATGGAAGATTTCGAACATGCCAAGGACAAGGTCATGATGGGCGCCGAGCGCCGGTCCATGGTCCTGACCCCCGAGCAGAAAGAAAAGACCGCCTATCACGAAGCTGGTCACGCCGTTGTCGGCCTGTCCCTGCCGCAGTGTGATCCGGTCTACAAGGCAACGATCATTCCGCGCGGTGGCGCACTGGGCATGGTTGTGTCCTTGCCGGAAATCGACCGTCTGAACTGGCACCGGTCCGAGTGCGAGGAAAAGCTGGCCATGACCATGGCGGGCAAGGCGGCCGAGATCATCAAATACGGCGAGGACAATGTGTCCAACGGTCCGGCTGGTGATATTCAGCAGGCGTCGGCGCTGGCCCGTGCTATGGTGCTGCGCTGGGGCATGTCGGACAAGATCGGCAATATCGACTATTCCGAGGCGCACGAAGGCTATAGCGGGGCCACCGCGGGCCTGTCGGTGTCTGCGCATACGAAAGAAGTGATCGAGAGCGAAGTGAAGCGGTTCATCTCTGACGCTTACAGCCGTGCGTTCCAGATCCTGACCGACAAGAAGGTCGAATGGGAACGTCTGGCGCAGGGTCTGCTGGAATACGAAACGCTGACCGGCGACGAGATCAAGCGCGTGGTCCGGGGCGAGCCGCCCCATGCTGGTCCGGGCGATACCGGTCTGGGCGAGGATGACACACCCAGCGTCACCGCCATTCCGAAGACCAAGCCAAAGGCGAAGCCATCTGCGGATGGCAGCCTGGAGCCTGAACCTTCGGTATGACAGTGACGGCCGATCAGGATTGGAACCCCGGGGCCTACCACAGGTTCCGGGGTTTGCGTTTGCGCCCCGCGCTGGATCTATTGCGGTCCGTGGGGCCGTTGCCCGAGGGAGATGTTGTGGACCTTGGATGTGGCGGCGGGGCAGTTGGCCCGGCGCTGGGGCAGTTGCGGCGGCGGCTGATCGGAGTGGACACAAGCCCCGCGATGCTGGCGCAGGCGCGGCTGACCGGGGGCTATGACCAGCTGCTGGAGCAGGATCTGGCAGAATGGCAGGCTGAGGCGCCGGTGGCGCTGATCTTTTCCAACGCGGCCCTGCACTGGCTGGGGGATCACGAGGCGCTGCTGCCCCGGCTGGCGGGGATGCTGGCCCCGGGCGGCGTTCTGGCGGTGCAACTGCCGCATCAGAACAATGCGCCGTCGCATCGGCTGTGGCGGTCGCTGGTGGACGAGTTGTTCCCGGGGCGCGTGGATGCCCGTCAGGGGCCCAAGGTGATGCTGCCTGCAGAATATCACCGGATGCTGGCGCCGCTGGGCAAGGTGGTGCTTTGGGAAACCGAGTATTATCAGGAACTGGCCCCAGACGCCGAAGGCCATCCGGTGCGCCGGTTTACCGAAGGCACCTATGCGCGTCCGATCCTGAACAAGCTGGACAAGGATGAACAGATCCGGCTGATCACCACCTATGAAAGCGTGATCGGCAAGGCCTATCCCAAGGGGCCGAATGGCACCGTGCTGTTCCCGTTCCGGCGGATGTTATTCACCCTTACCGTCTGAGCGCGGAGTCTTAGCGCAGGGTCTGGACAAGGGGTGGGATCACGCTGAAAGATATGCCAACCGGGCCATGGGTTTTCCCCGTGGCCCTTTTTTATGCGGAGTGCGCGATGCCAGCCCTGAACCCAACCGATTTCACCGCCACCATTCGCTGGCTGGGCCGTGTGCCGCTGTCCGGGGATGGGATCCGGTCCGAAGCGGTCGATGTGGTTGATCTTGGCTGGGACGGTGTTGAGGGAGAGCGGCATTCCGGTGGGACGCGGCCGTCCTGCAGCCGCATGCTCAAGCAATATCCGCGTGGGACCGAGATCCGCAATGTGCGGCAACTTTCGGTGATCTCTGCCGAAGAGCTGGCGCAGATTGCTGAACGTATGGGGCTTGAAAGCATTGCGCCGGAATGGACCGGGGCGTCGATGGTGATCGAGGGCATCCCGGATTTCAGCCATGTGCCGCCGTCGTCGCGCCTGCAGGGGCCGGATGGGGTGACGCTGGTGATCGACATGGAAAACCGCCCCTGCCAGCTGCCCGCGCGCGAGATCGAGGCAGAGAGGGCTGGGTTCGGTGCGCGGTTCAAACCGGCGGCCAAGGGGCGGCGCGGTGTGACCGCCTGGGTCGAACGGCCCGGACGGCTGGCCGTGGGGGATATGCTGCGCCTGCATGTGCCGGATCAGCCGCTCTGGGCGCATATCGAGGCTGTGCTGAGCTAAGGACGGGACGCTCTGGAGTGTCAGACCGGGACGGGGATCATCGTGCCCTGCAGAAGGGCGATCAGGGTTTCATCTTCGCCCGTCCTTGCAAAGACTTCGGAGGTGACGACGATCAGGCGGCGGCCCGGTTTCACCACCTTGCTGCGGGCGATGAGCAGATCGCCGCGGGCGGGGGCCAGCAGGTTGATCTTGATCTCGGCGGTCACGACCTCCTGATCCAGTGGCAGTAGGGACAGCGCGGCGTAGCCTGCGGCCGAATCACCGATGGAAAAGGTGAGGCCGGCATGGCCAAAGCCCTGCTGTTGCCGCGACCCCGGCAGGATCGGCGCGTGGATGGTCACGGCACCGGGCGCCACCTGCTCCAGCGTGGCGCCGAGGGTGGTCATCATCGACTGACGGTCAAAACTGCTGCGAATGCGGTGTTCCATGCGGGAATTGTGCATGGGCGTGTGCGCTGTGCAAGTCCAGTTTAGCGCGGCATCGGGATGGCGCAGGGAGTGGGGCCGGTCAGGATCGCCTGTGCCTTTGGCTGCATGAGGGTGGCAAGCGGGGCGGATTGCGTGAACAGCCCGCCGGTATAGGCGCCATAGGCGGGCAGGATCAGCCGGTGTTCATCCAGCAGAAAGCAGGGCCGCGACAGGCTGCGCCCACGCAAGGCAAGCCGCGCCTTGGGGTGGTAATGGCCCGAAACCTCACCCCGTCCCGTGTCTGTGGCGATGTGGCGAAAGGTCAGCGGGCCAAGGGTCAGCTGCGCCAGATGACTGCCGCCAAGGTTCATGGGGCCGGGATCATGGTTGCCCTCGATCCAGGTCCAGCCGCGCCCGGCCTGCAGGCGGGTGATCCAGAGTTGCTCCTCCTCTGGCAGGGCGGCGCCGATGTCGGGGGCATCGAAACTGTCGCCGAGGCAGAGGACATGCCGGGCCTGCGTCGTGTCGAGGTCAGTTTCCAGCCGCAGCAGGGTTTCGCGGGTTTCATAAGGCGGCAGTGCCGCGCCGCCGTGACGCGCTGCGCGGGCGGATTTGCCAAAGTGCAGATCCGAGACCACCAGCAGATCGCGATCCGGCCAGTGCAGCGCGCCCGAGGGCAGCGCGAACAGCGGGGCATCATGGAAGGTAAAGGCGTAGGACATGGCGGCACAAAGCCGGACCATGACCGGCTGTGCAAGGGCAAAGCGTCAGCCCGGCGTGTCTACCTGCGACAGGCCGGAGTCGTCCATCAGCCGCGCGACCTCATCCGCCAGCAGGCGTTCGTCGGCAGAGCCGCGCACCGGCACGCGCCCGGGTTCGAGGAAGAGCGGTGCCGAAAGGGGCGAGATCCGCTCAAGCGTCACATGGTCGATCCGGTCACCGACCCGCGCGGCCATTTCCCGGATGCGGGCGAAATCGACGAGGCCGCGCATCGCCTCTTCGCGGGTGATCTGCATCAGCAGGTGATCGGGGTCGTATTTCAGCAGGGTGTCATAGAGGATGTCCGAGGACATGGTCGCCTGCCGTCCTGATTTGCGCTGTCCGCCAAGGTTGCGTTCGATCAGCCCGGCGATGGTGGCGCTGGCGCGAAAGGTGCGTTTCATCACGGCATTGCCAGCGAGCCAGCCGTCAAGCCCGGCCTCTAACGCGTCAAGGTCGAACAGGGGGCGCGGATCGGTGACCGCATCCAGCCCCCAGATCAGCGTGGCATAGTCGCTGGCGACGAACCCCATGGGGGCAAGGCCCATCTCCTCCATCCGTTTGGTGAGCAGCAGGCCCAGCGTCTGCATCGCGTTGCGCCCAGCAAAGCCGTAGACCACCAGTTGCTGGCGCCCGTCATGGGGAAAGCTTTCGATGAGCAGCCGACCGGGTTCGGGCAGACGGCTGACGCGGCGTTGCAGGGCGAGCCATTGGGCGGTGTGGGGCGGCAGGTCCGGCCAGCTGTCCTGCTGGAACATGTTCACGATGCGGGCGGACAGCTGGGTGGAGGTGGCAAATTTTGTGCCCATGAAGGTCGCGATCTTTGGTTTCTTGCCGGGGTCGCGGCTGACCTCGACCACCAGATCGCGCAGGCCCTCGTAGCGCACGATCTGCCCGCCGATCAGAAAGGTGTCGCCCTTGGTCAGCGAGGCGGCAAAGCTTTCCTCGACCTCGCCCAGATTGCCACCGCCGCGCCCGCGCCATTTGACCTTGAGCGTATCTGTGTCCTGAATCGTGCCGATGTTCTGGCGGATGCGGGTGGCCGAGCGTGGATCGCGCAACTGCCATAAGCCATCGTCGCGCTGAAGCAGCCGTTGCCAGCGGTCATAGGCGCGCAGGGCGTAGCCGCCGGTGGCGCAGAATTGCAGGCAATCGTCGAACTGGGGACGGGTGAGGGCGGCATAGGCGCCGGCGCTGGTCATTTCGGCATAGAGTTGATCCGCATCGAACGGCCCGGCGCAAGCGGCGATCAGGATGTGCTGGCACAGCACGTCGCGCGGGCCGGGGCCACGCGGATCGCCGTCGAGATCATGCGCCTTGACCGCGTCCAGAGCGGCGACACATTCCACCACCTCGAACCGATTGGCAGGCACCAGCAGCGCCTTGGACGGGGCGTTGTAGCGGTGGTTGGCGCGGCCGATCCGCTGGACAAGGCGTTTGACGTTCTTCGGCGCGCCGACCTGAATCACCAGATCCACATCGCCCCAGTCGATGCCCAGATCCAGTGATCCTGTGCAGACGATGGCGCGCAGCTGGCCTGCGACCATCGCCGCCTCGACTTTTTCCCGTTGGGCGCGGTCGAGGGAGCCGTGGTGGATGCCGATGGGCAGGGAGTCTTCGTTGGCAAGCCAGAGGTTGTGAAAAAAGATCTCGGCCTGGGCGCGGGTGTTGTGAAAGATCAGCGTGGTCTTGTGTTGCCTGACCTGCTCCAGCACCGCCGGAATGGCATAGGCGGCGCCCCCGCCGGACCATGGCGGGGCCTGTTCGGTCACCAGCATCTGAATGTCCGGATCCGGTCCCGGGTCGGCGGTCAGGATGGCGCAGGTGCCTGGATGGCGCGCCAGCAGGCGGGCGATGGCGGCAGGGTCATCTACCGTGGCCGACAGCCCGACGCGCCGCAATCCGGGGCAGAGGGTCGAGAGGCGGGCAAGGGCCAGCATGAGCTGATCGCCGCGTTTCGATTCGGCCAGCGCGTGGATTTCGTCGACCACGACGCGCTGCACCCCGGCAAAAATGCGGGGCGCATCCTCGTAAGAGGTGAGCAGGGCAAGGCTTTCGGGGGTGGTCAGCAGGATGTGCGGCGGGTCGGCGCGTTGGCGGCGTTTGACGTGAGAGGAGGTATCGCCGGTGCGGTCCTCGATCCGGATATCCAGCCCGGCCTCTGTCACCGGCAGGCGCAGGTTGCGTTTGATGTCTGCGGCCAACGCCTTGAGCGGACTTACATAAATCGTGTGCAACCCCGGGGGTGGTTTCGCGCCCAATTCGGCCAGAGTGGGCAGGAAGCCGGCCAGTGTCTTGCCCCCGCCGGTGGGCGCGATCAGCAGCAGGGCGGGCTCTTGGGCGCGGTCCAGCATGGCCTGCTGATGCGGATGGATCTGCCAGCCACGCGCGTCAAACCAGTGCTGAAGGGAAGGGGGCGGCTGCATCATGCCCCTTATCTAGGTGCCCGGATGCCAAATGGAAATCAAAGCCGCCTCAATGGCTTCATCTGCCCAAAAATATCCTCGGGGGGGCCGGGCCGCAGGCCTGGCGGGGGGCAGACAGCCCCCCTGTCCCCGTGCGGCTGCGCGCCCCGGTTCAGACCTCTTCCAGCCGGTCGGTGGCGGGGGGCGGTGTTGGGCTGAGCGCAGAGAGGCGGGCGTAAAGCGCATCGTCCAGCGCATAGTCCATCCCGGCAAGCGAGGGCAGGATCTGTTCGGGTGTGCGGCCCGACAGGATCGGCACGGGGCCGGTGGCATGACGCGCCACCCAGGCGACGGCCAGCGTGGCGGGATCAGTGCACAGCTCCTGTGCCAAGGCCACCAGATCAACAGCAGTTTTATGCATGGAATCAAGACCATAGCGTTTGGCGTAGCGATCATCTTCGGTCAGGCGGCCCGTGGTGTCGCCACTATATTTTCCGGTCAGCAATCCGCCCCCCAAGGGTGAATAGGGCACAGGCAGGATGCCTTCTGATGCGCACATCGGCAGCAGTTCAACCTCGGCCTGACGTTTGACGAGGTTGTACATCGGCTGGATCACGTCAATGCGGGTGCCAAACCGGGCGGCGACGGCCTGGGCTTTCATCACCTGCCAGGCGGAAAAGTTGGACACGCCGATATGGCGGATCTTCTGTTGCGACTGTAATTCGGCAAGTGTTTCAAAACTCTCTTCCAACGGGACGGTGCCATCCCAGCGGTGCAGATAGAGCAGATCGATTGTCTCCATCCGGAGCCGTTTGCAGCTTTCGGCGAATGTTTTCAGGATATTGTCGCGCGAAGAGCCGCCGGTGAAGCCGACCTTGGTGGCAATGAATAGCGTGTCGCGACGGGTGGCGGCAAAGTCCCCCAAAAGCGTTTCTGAGGCGCCGTCGGTATAGACATAGGCGGTGTCGAAATGGCGGATGCCGTGATCGACGCAGATGTCGAACATCGCGCGGCTTTGGGCGCCATCGGCGCGACCGCCGAACTGCATGGCGCCAAAGGCAAAGGGCGGGACGGTCTGGCCGTCGAGGGTGGTGATCTGGGTCATGGTCTGGCCTTGGTTCGGGGTGGGGTCCACGGACGGGGTGCAGGTTTTGGAATGGGTGTTCAGTCCAAGGATGCCGCCTGTCTGAGTGTATCGCTTTTTATGACCTTGCGGCAAAGGCGAAGAAGTTCGCACCGCTCGCTTTCGCTGAGGGTGCCGAAAATTTCGCCTTGCCGCAGGCTGATCCGGGCTTCGATCTCTGACAAGAGGGCCTGACCGGCCTCGGTTGCATAGAGATGTTTGGCGCGGCTGTCGCCTTTCATCGGGGCATCGCGGATCAGGCCACGGTCCTGCAGCAGGGCGACGGCACGGCTGATGGAATTCTGCGGTCGTGGAAAAAGAACCCTGATGTCCCTGGCAAGGAGGCCGGGGAAATGGACCACGGCATAGAGGCTCGACCAGGCCTGAACCGGCATATCATAGGTCTTTTCGATGAATCTGTTCGTGATTTCATTATTGACCAGCACAATGTGGCTGAGGGCCATCAGCGGCCCCAGTTCGGACGAGAACGCCCGTTCCAGCATATCCTTGGGGTCTGCCGTCATGCACCTTTTCCTGACTGCTCCCGTGGTCTTTGGACGTGGAGCCCTTGCAAGATATATCCAAATGGATGTATCGCACCCGAAACGATCTTACCAGCACGTCAGGAATTCTTGGGCAATGATGTTCATGGACCCGGATATGCACAACAAAAGGGTGCCCCATGCCACAACTGGCCGCCTTCGCAATTCTGACCTTCATCCTTTACATCGGCGATGTTGCCTCGATCCGGACGAAATCGAAACTGCCGTCGATCTTTGTCTGCGCGGTTCTGTTCCTGATCGGGTACTGGACCTTCTTTCCCGCCAACATCGTCGAGGTGGCCGGGATTCCGACACCGGTGGTCTATCTTGCCATGTATCTGCTGATCACCAACATGGGCACCTTGCTGTCGGTAGACGAACTGCGGCGGCAGTGGCGCACGGTGATTGTGGCGCTTCTGGGGATCGCAGGGATTGCGGTGATGCTGTTTACTGTCGGGCGTCTTTTCCTCGATTATCAGACTGTTATCGTGGTGACGCCGCCCCTTACCGGCGGTGTGGTGTCGTCGCTGATCATGTCGCAGGCGGCGGCGGATGCGGGGCTTGAGAGCCTGTCGGTTCTGGCGATCCTGATCTATGTGATGCAGGGCTTTCTGGGCTATCCGCTGACGTCCTTTATGCTGCAACGCGAGGGGCGGCGGGTTCTGGCGCTGCACCGGGGCGGCAGCTGGACGGGGGCCATCAAGGCCGTTGAGGTGACGGACAAACGCACGACGCCGCGCCTGTTCCGCAGTCTGCCTGCAGAATATGACACGGTGTATTTCAAGCTGTTCCGGCTGGGGGTTGTGGCGTTCCTTGCCTGGGGTGTGGCGCAGCTGGTCAACCCGTTCTTTGAGATCAGCCCCTTTGTTCTGTGTCTGATCGGTGGCGTTCTGGCTTCCTCGCTGGGGTTTCTGGAGCGGCAGCCGCTGCAGCTCGCGAATTCTTTTGGCTTTGTTATCATGGTGTTGATGCTGTTCATTTTGGGCGGTCTGAACCGGGCGACGCCAGAGATGCTGCTGGATCTGGCAGGTCCGATGTTCGGTGCGATCATCGTGGGGATTCTTGGGATGTATGTGTTTTCCGTCATCGCGGGAAAGCTTTTGGGTGTGACACCGGCCATGGCCTTTGCCTGTTCGCTGACCGCGCTTTACGGTTTTCCGGCGGATTACGTCATCACCAATGAGGTGGTGAATGCCCTGACAGAGGATGAGGGAGAGCGCGAGGTGCTGAGCGCGCATATGCTGCCGCCGATGCTGGTGGCGGGCTTTGTCACAGTGACCATGGTGTCGGTCGTGCTTGCCGGGGTCTTTGCCGGTCTGCTCTGACGGCGTGATATAGAACACGTATGGTTTGCGTATGGATGCCGTATGGCTGGTGATACGGGCCTTGCGCGGTTCGGCAAGGATTGGCCGAGCGGGGTTGGGGTGCGGCGCGGGCAGGATTATCTGAACGGGGCAGCGCCGCGATCCGGTCTGCGAGGCAAGGGGAGAACCACGATGAAGAGCATGATTCTGACAGGAGTTCTGATGGCGGCGGCGCTGCCCGCGCTGGCGCAGGATGGCGGTGCGCAGGGCTGGCAGGCGCGGGGCGCGCTGGAGCAGTATTAC
The DNA here is from genome assembly GCF_002760615.1 of Puniceibacterium antarcticum. Lineage (GTDB taxonomy): Bacteria > Pseudomonadota > Alphaproteobacteria > Rhodobacterales > Rhodobacteraceae > Puniceibacterium > Puniceibacterium antarcticum. The sequence continues at coordinate 15,381 of NZ_AWWI01000156.1, forward strand.
GCCCATATCGCCGCCAAGGAGTATGATGCGGCCTATGCACTGTGGGGGCAGGATGGCGCCAGCAGCGGCCAGACGCCCGAGAGTTTTGCCGAGGGCTTTGCCAGCACCAAGGATGTGACGGTGTTCACCGGGCCGACCATGGTCAACGGTGGGGCGGGGTCACTTGATGCCGAGGTGCCGGTGCGGATCGACTCCACGCTGGTTGATGGCACGGTGCAGCATTTCGCCGGGACCTACACGATGCGGCGGGTCAATGATGTGCAGGGGGCCACGGCGGCGCAGCTGGCCTGGCATATCGGTTCGGCGTCGATCCATGTGGCGCAGGATGAGGCCGGGGGCGGGATCCCCGAAGCGATGCAGGGGCGCTGGGGGCTGGTGCCTGCGGATTGCACCAGCACGCAGGGCGATGCCAAGGGGCTGATGACGGTGGGACCCAAGACGTTGAAATTCTATGAATCGCGTGGGACGCTGGCAGAGGTCACGGCGCGCAGCGCAGAGCGGATCGAAGCCAGCTTTGCCTTTGAGGGTGAGGGAATGGTCTGGAGCTATACCGAAGTTCTGGCGCTGCAAGACGGGGGTCATACCCTGACCCGGCAGGAAGAGGGTGACGGCGCGATGCCGGGGGTTCTGAGCTACAGCGCCTGCGACTGAGAGGCGCTGACACTGTCGCTGCCCGGCGCTTGAGTTGTGAGCGAGACAGGTTGGCAGGGTCGTTTGCCCAAAGATTTTGTCCAAAGAAAAAGCCCCGCACACTGGCGGGGCTTTTTTGGTTTGATGCGTCCCGATCAGTTCGGGATATCGCCGGTCAGGCCTTCGACATAGAAGCTGAGGCCCAGCAGGTCGCCGTCGGGGGCGGTTTCGCCCTCGGCCAGCCAGACCGAGCCGTCCTGCTTGTTCAGCGGGCCGGTGAAGGGGTGGTAGGCGCCCGAGCCGATGCTGTCCTTCAGCGCCAGCGCTTCGGCCTTCACATCCTCGGGCACGGCCGAGGAGATTTCGCCGATGCCGACCATGCCGGTGCCGATGCCGTTCCAGGTGTCATCGGATTGCCATGTGCCATCCATCACCGCCTGCACGCGGTCGATGTAATAGGGCGTCCAGTTGTCGATGATCGACGAGACGCGCGGCATGGGGGCGTATTCGGACATGTCCGAGGCCTGACCAAAGGTGATCACGTTCCCGGCCTCTTGTGCGGCGGCCTGCGGCGCTGTGGAATCGGTGTGCTGCAGGATCACGTCGGCGCCGTTTTCGATCAGGGCGCGGGCGGCGTCGGATTCCTTGGCCGGGTCGAACCATGTGTAGGCCCAGATGACCGAGAATTCGACATCGGGGTTGGCTTTCTTGGCGTGGATATAGGCGGAGTTGATGCCGCGGATGACCTCGGGGATCGGGAAGGAGGCGATATAGCCGATCTTGTTGGTCTTGGTCATCTTGCCGGCGATGTGGCCCTGAATGGCGCGGCCTTCGTAGAAGCGGGCCGAATAGACGCCGACATTGTCCGCGCGTTTGAAGCCGGTGGCATGTTCGAATTTCACATCCGGGAACTTGGCCGCGACATTGATGGTCGGGTCCATGTAGCCGAATGAGGTTGTGAAGATCAGGTTGCAGCCGGAGAGGGCCATCTGGGTGATGGCGCGTTCGGCATCGGCGCCTTCGGGCACGGATTCCTGATACACCGTCTCGACCTTGTCGCCGAATTTTTCTTCGAGGGCGAGGCGGGCGCGGTTGTGTTCAAAGGTCCAGCCGCCATCGCCGATCGGGCCGACAAAGATGAAGCCGACCTTGACCGTCCCGCCATGGGCGGCTGCAAAAGCGCTGCTGGCGAGGGTCGAGCCGACGATCGAGGCGGCGGCGGTGCTGAGAAGGGTTCTGCGGTTCATGGTATCTCCCTGGGAAAAATTGTTTTGGCCTCAGCTAGAGGCGTGGAAGGGGCGGCCAAGTGAGGCCGGTGCGCCATGGGCGCCTCGGGCTGAGATGATCACCAGCACGAGAATGGTTATCAGATAGGGCGACATGGACAAGATCTCGACCGGGACCTTGACGCCTGCGGCCTGCAGGTTGAGCTGCAGCACGGTGACCCCGCCAAAGAGGTAGGCGCCGATCAGCACACGCTCGGCCCGCCAGGAGGCGAAGACGACAATGGCGAGCGCAATCCAGCCGGAGCCTGCGGTCATGCCTTCGGTCCATTGCGGCACGCGCACAAGCGACAGGTAGGCGCCGCCAAGGCCGGCACAGGCGCCGCCAAAGAAGATCGCCATCATGCGGATGCGGATGACCTTGTACCCCAGCGCATGGGCGGCATCGTGGGATTCGCCGACCGCGCGCAGGATCAGCCCGGCGCGGGTGTATTTGAGAACGGCCCAGACGGCGAGCACGAGAAAGAGCGAGACATAGACCATCGGGTCATGGCTGAACAGCATGCGGCCCAGCACGGGGATGTCGCCAAGGATGGGAATGTCGAGCTTGGCCATGGTGGGGGTTTTCATGCCCTCATACGGCTTGCCGATCAGCGCGGACAGGCCAAGGCCGACAAGCGTGAGGCCAAGGCCGGTGGCGACCTGATTGGACAGCAGGATCTGTGTGAGAATGCCAAAGCTGAGCGACAGCACGGCTGCGGCAAGGGCGGCGGCCATGAAACCCAGCGCCGGGCTGCCTGTGCTGACGGCGGTGGCAAAGCCGACCACCGCGCCGGTGATCATCATCCCCTCAACCCCAAGGTTCAGCACGCCGGCCTTTTCCACCACCATCTCGCCAATCGCGGCGAGCAGGATGGGGGTGGCCGAAATCATGATCGAGGCGATCAGAAGAATCGGGTTGATCGAGCTCAGGTCCATCAGGCCACCTCTGTCTTGCCAATGCGGATGCGGAAATTGGTGAAGACATCCGTCGCCAGCAGGAAGAACAGAAGCATCCCCTGAAACAGCTGGATGGAGGCACCGGGCAGGCCGAGCATGAGCTGGGCCAGTTCGCCGCCGATATAGGTCAGCGCCATCAGCAGCCCGGCGAGCAGGATGCCGATCGGGTTGAGGCGGCCCAGAAAGGCGACGATGATTGCGGTAAAGCCATAGCCCGAATTGAAGTCGATGGTGATTTGTCCCGCGGGGCCGGAGACCTCGAACAGGCCGGCAGCCCCGGCGAGGGCACCGCCGAAGCCGAGGCAGAGAAAGATGATGCGTGCGGGCGAGACACCCGAGAAACGCGCGGCGCGGGGGGCTTCGCCGGTGAGGCGGATGTTGAAGCCCTGAATGTGGCGAGTCAGCAGCACATGCGCAAAGATCACCGCCATGAAGGCCGCGAGCACCCCCCAGTGCATGCCGGTGCCGGGCAGAAGTTCGCCGTTATGCGCCGCCGGATATTGCTGAAAGTTGCGCGAGCCGGGAAAGCCCATGCCCTCGGGGTTGCGCAGGAGCTTCTGCGAGACGGAGGCAAGCAGAGCTTCGGCCACATAGACCAGCATGAGCGATACGAGAATTTCATTGGTGCCGAAGCGAACCTTGAGCACGGCGGGGATCATGGCCCAGGCCCAGCCCCCGAGCGCGCCGGCGATCACCATGGCGGGAAAGATCAGCGGGTTGGTGGTAGGATAAAAGGCAAGGCCCATGCCGGCGCCGCAGATCGCGCCCATGATATATTGCCCCTCAGCACCGATGTTCCAGATCCCGGCGCGAAACCCGAGCGACAGGCCAATGGCGATCAGGATCAGCGGTCCGGCCTTGACCAACAATTGCGGGCGGGAATAGGCGGCGAATTGGGGGTGAAACAGCGGATCCCAGAAGATGATGCGGATCGCCTCAAGCGGCGGTTTGCCCAGCAGGGCGAACATCAGGCCGCCGACGATCATGGTCAGCAGCACCGCCAGAAGCGGGGTGATCGCGGTCCAGAGGCGCGAGGGCTGCGGGCGACGTTCGAGGCGGATCATGAGCGTCCCTCCGGGCGGGGCGCCCAAAACTCTTTAGAAGAGTTTTGCCAAGAATTTTCAGAAAATTCTTGGGCGCGGGGCCGGGGTTGGATGATCTCAGGCCACATGGGCCACCTCCATGTCATGCGCGCCGCCCATCATCAGGCCGATCTGCTCCATGTTCAGCTCGGCTACGGGCCGTATGGTGGACAGGCGCCCTTCGTTCAGGGCGCCGAAGCGGTCCGAGACCTCCATCAGCTCGTCCAGATCCTGACTGATCACGATGATCGCAGCCCCCTTGGCGGCCAGATCCAGCAGCGACTGACGGATGGCGGCGGCGGCGGCGGCGTCCACGCCCCAGGTCGGCTGATTCACCACCAGAACATCGGGGCGTTGCAGGATCTCGCGTCCGATGACGAATTTCTGCAGGTTGCCGCCCGACAGCGCGCCTGCGGCGGTGCCCGGCGAGGGGGTGCGCACGTCAAAATCCTTGATGACCTTTTCGGCGAACAGGCGTGCCTTTGCCCAGTTCACGAAACCGCCTGACACCAGCCCCTCGCGCCGCGCTGCAGTCAGGAGACCGTTTTCGATCAGGCTCATCGCGGGGGCGGCGGCATGGCCCAGACGTTCCTCGGGCGCAGAGAGCAGCCCGGCGTCGCGGCGGGCCATGGGGGCCGCGCGGCTGACATCCGTCCCCTTGAGCGTGACCGATCCGGGATCAGAGAGGCGTTCGCCCGACAGGGCCGCCAGCAATTCGTCCTGACCGTTGCCCGCCACACCGCCAAGGCCCAGCACCTCGCCCGCTTTCACACTGAACGAGATGCCGCGCAGCGGTGTGCCAAAGGCGCCGGGGGCGGGCAGGGTGAGGTTCTGCACCTCAAGCAGCACCGCGCCCGAGGCATGGTTGCGCGCCACGGGAGAGGCAAAGGACGAGCCGACCATCAGTTCGCCCAGCTCGCGCGCGGTCGAGTCCGCCGGGGTGCAGGTCGCGACCTTTTTGCCCAGCCGCAGGATGGTGGCGTGATCGCACAGCGCGCGGATCTCTTCGAGCTTGTGCGAGATATAGAGGATGGCGGTGCCTTCGGCGCTGAGCTTGCGCAGGGTGGCGAACAGGATCTCGACCTCTTGCGGGGTCAGCACCGAGGTCGGTTCGTCCATGATCAGCAGGCGTGGCTTCTGCAGCAGGCAGCGGATGATCTCGACGCGCTGGCGTTCGCCGGCCGACAGCGTGCCGACAATGCGGAACGGGTCCAGCGGCAGGCCATAATTTTCCGACACATCGCGGATCTGCTTGGCAAGGTCGCGGGTCTTGGGCGGGTTTTCCATGCCGAGGGCGACGTTTTCGGCAACCGACAGCGCCTCGAACAGCGAGAAATGCTGAAACACCATGGACACGCCCGAAGCGCGGGCCGCCTTGGGTTCTGCCGGAACATAGGGCGCGCCGCCCAGCGTCATCTCGCCCTTGTCGGGTTTGACGAGGCCGTAGATCATCTTGACCAGCGTGGATTTCCCGGCGCCGTTTTCGCCCAGCAGCGCGTGGACTTCTCCGACACGGATGTCGAAGGAGATGTCGTCATTGGCGACGACGCCCGGATAGGCCTTGGTCAGGCCCCGGAGGCTGAGAAGTGTGTCTGCCACGTGGCACTGTCCCTGTCTTTTTGCATGTTCAGTAGCTGCGAGGCGACCCCGACGGCAATGGCCTGCGGATGTTTGCCAAGATTTTTCTGCCCAATGGGGCAGCAGATGCGCGCAATTTGGGCGTCAGTGTGCCCCAGGTTGTGTAACCGCTTGCGAAAGCGGGCCCATTTGGTGTCAGAGCCGATGAGGCCGGCAAAGCCAAAGCCATGGGTCAGCAGCGCGTGGCAGAGGGCAAGATCCAGCTCGTGACTGTAGGTCAGTATCAGGTGCTGCGCGTCTTTTGCGGCCAGCGGTACGGCGCGGATGGGGTCTGCTGTGGGCAGGGCGGTGACGCTCTGCGGGATATGGTCAGGAAAGCGGTCCGGCGCGGTGTCGACCCAGGTGAGGGCGAGATCGGGAAGAGGGTGCAGCACATCGACCAGCGCGCGGCCCACATGGCCGGCCCCCCAGATCCAGAGGGCATTGGACGGTTGCAACAGCGGCTCGATCATCCAGCCCTGAAGAAGCTGCGGCTGCGGCGCCTCACCCCGGGCGCGGGCGCGGTCCAGCAGGCGCTGCACGGCGAGCGGGCGGGGG
>NZ_AWWI01000157.1 GCF_002760615.1 Puniceibacterium antarcticum
ATCGGCAAAACTCAAACCCGGAGTCTCGCTCACGCTGGATAAAAGTTGGGGGCAACGTCAACAGGAACCAGCATCGGGCTTCGCGCATGGCTTTGGCGGCAGCGGCATTCTTGTGTGTGGCGAGGTTATCCAAGATGACGACGGTGCCTGGCTCCAGTTCAGGAAGCAGGACTTGCGTGACGTAGGCTGCAAAGGCTTCGCCGTCTATTACCGGCAGGTGAATGCATGCATTCACCGAGAGGTATCGCCCCCTTGATGATCCACGGTGCGATCAAGGCATTGGCGCCGACTACCCCCCTGATACCCAAGCGGCGCATCAATCGGTCTACAGTGCATCGGGCCGCGTCTTCACCTTGGCGACGTAAGACGTGCCAGATCTTGCGCGCACCAGAGAGTTTGCGCCTGGTATCCCAGGCCGCGTCGAACTTGACGCTCAAGGCGCTGAACGGCCTCACGCCCCACGAATATATCTGCAAAATCTGGACATCAGAGCGGATCGATTCATCCTGAACCCGACCCACCATATGCCGGGACTGGAAACCTAGGCAAAAGTCCAAACAAGCCAACCCCGCTTTAATCAGAGCTTTTGCAACGCCTAACTTTGTTTGTGCCCGAGCTTGAGGCAGGTTTCCACCGCAAGCAGCAGGTCACTGCGCGAGACCGGCTTCATCAGCCGAACATCGTCAGGCGACAGACCATTTCCATGAACAGTCGACTCAGAGGCGTAGCCGGACAAGAAAATAAACGGTACCGTTGGTCGTAGCAGCCGGCATTCTTTTGCCAGATCGGGACCTTGCAGACGTCCCGGCATCACGATGTCAGTCAAGACCAGATTAAAGCCAGTGTCTTCCTCGAAAATGAGGTAGGCGATGTCACCGCTTTTCGCAGTTGTGACGTCATAACCGGCTGCAACCAACGTCTTCTCAAGCACAGCCATGACTTCCGGCTTGTCTTCTGCAAGCAGGATCCTCGGACGGACCTCTGTGAATTCTTGTGGCACCCCCGCCAGCGAGCTTTCTTCGTGAGTCTTCGCGCTGTCCTGAGTTACGGCGCGGAAATAAAGCTTGAAGCTCGTCCCTTTTCCCAACTCAGAATAGACTCGCACAGTGCCCCCCGACTGCCGGACAAAACCTTCGACCATCGATAAGCCCAAGCCCGTGCCTTTGCCTACGGATTTGGTCGTGAAGAAGGGATCGTAAATCTGATCGATCACATCGGGTGCAATGCCGCGTCCCACGTCGCTGACCGCAACCATAACGTATCGACCCGGAGTGATCGTTTCATCGCGGCTATCGAAATAGGTATCGTCGATGCGCAGGTTCGCAGTCTCAATCGTAAGCTTGCCCCCCCCTTCCATCGAGTCACGCGCATTGAGGATAAGGTTGACGAGCGCATTCTGAAGAGAGTTTCTGTCGACCCGGATCGACCAGATTCCTCCCTGAAGCACTGTTTCTATCTCAACATTCGACTGGATCGTGCGTCGCATCCAGCGTTCCGTTTCCTGCACTGCCTGGTTTGGATCCAGCACTGTTGGGTCAAGGCGTGCCTTGCGTGCATAGGCCAACATACTGCTGGTCAGATCGGCGCCATGCCTGACGGCGCCAATTGCGGCGTCGATCAGCGCCTCAGCCTCGGCTATGTCAAAGGTTTGCGCCTCGAACTCGGATTGAAGCAACTCAAGATTTCCCATGATGACCGCGAGCAGATTGTTGAAATCGTGTGCCACGCCACCGGTCAATTGCCCGATTGCCTCCATTTTCTGTGCTTGCTGTAATTGTTTTTGGCGGGCCCTTTCCTCGGTTATGTCCTCGATAATAGAAATTACGCCGTTACCAGTGGTCGGGATTTCCGTTCCGACCACCGTCCGGCCACTTGACTGTTCATGCACCCAGCGCTGCCGTTCCACCCGAGCGGCTCGGATACGCTCTTGAACATACTCTTCCGGATTGTCGTAACCGAATTGGCCCGCCATATAGGCTGCGGAATTGCGAAGGATATCTTCAAAGTGGACTCCCCGAACCACAAGGTGCGCGCTGACTGGTAGCATTGCCTTGTACAAAGTGTTGCACATCACCAGTTTGAAATCCTGATCGTAGTAAGCGACGCCAACAGGCAGTGCCTCGCTTCCTTCGATCAGGATGTCCCTAAGGCGTCGCAGCATACGTTCGCTGTGTTTACGTTCTGATATGTCTATATGGGTACCCACAATCCGCGCCACCCTGCCGTCCTTTATTGTCAGGAACGCCCGTGACAGAATATCAACCCAGTGGCCGTCCTTGTGCTGGATGCGGAATTCCACTTCGGCTGCTTTGGTTTCGTCGAGATTTTGCGGGCTCACAGCTGAGTGGAGAAGCTCGCGGTCGTCAGGATGAACAAGCAATAGGAAGGTGTCGAGATCTGGGGCCGGATCCTCTGAACCATAGCCAAGCATCTCAAGCCAGCGTGGAGAGAAGTAGACCTCTCCAGTCTCAAGATTATTGTCCCATAACCCGTCGTTCGCGCCGCGCATAGCGAGCGAGAACCTTTCTTCGCTTATTTGCAGGCTTGCACTGCGCTCTGCAACGCGCTCCTCCAGGTTTGAATTCAGCTCGGACAACTGGCGGCGAAGCAGAACCAGGTCCGAGATGTCATGTTCGCTGAGAACTGCGACAATATCGCCTGTTGCTGGGTCGCGACCCTTGTGTGCTATGAGGCGGTGCGTCTTGTTTGCGCTTTTGGTCCGGACCTCGATTTCAGCCTCGAATACATCAGATCGCCTGACTGCATCGAACAATGCCTGCGCCGTGCCTTTATCATCCAATCGGTGCACCAGATCACGACTGTCTTCTCGCGCAGATCCGTAGCAGTCGAAGGATGCAGCATTCTGTGCCAACAATGCGCCAGACAGAGAGAACATGCTCAGGATGATGCCAGAATAGCGAACGGCTTCTTCTATACGCGCCGAGTGAATATCAAGGCCGATGTCGCGCTGGCTGGTGATTTCGACAAGAAGGGCTGAGCGCCCCTTTTCGATCAAGACCGATCGAAACCTCACTGTTGCAGCGACCGGTTCCTCGGCAGGGTAAAGCGTCCATGTCTCGTCAAGGTGTTCACACGCATCCTGATCCACAACCAACTGACGCAACCGCTGACGCACTGTTGCGCTGTCGGAAGAAAAGTCCCGCTCCTTCAGCTCTTCAAGGCTGCGGGTCTTCCAAAATGTCTGCGCAGCCGCATTTCCCCACCATATCGCATGCGGGTCGACATCAAAAATCCAGATAGGCGCAGCCAGAGTCTCCAAAACGGCGATGTACGATGCATCAGGTATACTCAGTTTCGGCATTCAGGCCTTCGCATTCTCGTATGATTATTGCCGCTGGAGCGCTCAGACGCGCAAGGCATCTTTCCAAGCTGATCGTATTCAGGCTTTGCTAACTTAAGGTCAACTGCGATTAATTGATAATGACTAACCAGTTTTGAATGCAACGCAATTATCCGGCTCTCAGCCTGTCCGCGTGACGGCCGAACCTGTGGGCGGTAAACCAGCGCAGTTGTACTGCTCTCAACGAAACTACGCTTCCGAGTGCATTTAGAAATAAATACATCAAGAAACCGCGTCGGATTTCCCTCAGGATCGAACTCTTGGACAGGACTGTGCGCCAACATGCGCAACACGGCTCATTCTGCAGCCTTTCCAACAAGAGCACAGATTGCCGGATCCTATTCGAAAGAACGAAAAAATATCACAATTTGCATGCGAAAAACCCGAAAGGTCCAACATAAAGCGACTTTACGCAAAGTTAAACATTGACACCACCCCACGGGACCGCAGACCTTAGAACCATCCTCCGGCAGGACACTTTCCTGCCAAATGCAACGAGGCGCTCGCTGGAACTATTCGGCCTGGGTGCCCGAAGATGGGAGAAACTCCATGACCTACAACAAACTTCTCGCGGCAAGTGCGCTTGCTATTGTGGCAGGCACAAGTGCCGCCAGCGCCGATACTTGGCGCTATGCGTTTGAAGAGGCGATGGACGAAGTTCAGGGCAAATTCGCCCAGAAATTCAAGGAAGAGATCGAAGCAAACTCTGACCATCAGGTCCAGCTGTTCCCTTTCGGCACGCTGGGTGAATCCTCGGATATCATGGAACAGGCCCAGTCCGGGATCCTGCAGTTTGTCGACCAGTCACCCGGCTTTACGGGTGCGCTGATCCCCGAGGCGCAAGTCTTCTTCGTGCCTTACCTGCTGCCGCAGGACGAAGGGGAACTCGTGAGCTTTTTCAAAAACTCCAAAGCCATAAACGAGCTTTTCCCGCCGCTCTATGCCGAACAAGGGCTTGAGTTGCTGACCATGTTCCCTGAGGGCGAGGTCATGATGACCACGACCGGACCGGTCAAGGGACCCGAGGATCTGAACGAGGTGAAGTTCCGGGTGATGACGAACCCGCTGCTTGTGGAAAGCTACAAATCATTCGGTGCCACACCGACGCCACTGCCTTGGGGAGAAGTCTACGGCGCGCTGCAGACAGGCATCATTCAAGGGCAGGAAAACCCGGCCTTCTTCATTGAGTCTACGAAGATGTACGAGGTGACGGACCATATCACCCGTCTCGGCCACAACAACTTTACCACCGCGGTGATGGCCAACCTCGATTTCTACGATGGTCTAGAGGAAGATGATCAGAACCTGATCGACGACGCCATCGACGTCGCGTTTGACTACATCACCGCATATCAGGATGGCCTGACCGAAAAGTCATTGGAAAAGATCAAGGAAGCCAAGACTTCGATCACCATCACCACGTTGACCGAGGAAGAGCGCGCGCCCTTCATGGCGACAGCGCAAGATGTCGAGGCGGAGTTCCTAGATATCGGTGGCGATCAAGCTCAGGAAATTCTTGATCAGATGAAAGCGGACCTCAATGCCGCTGCTGGTGCCGAGGGCTGAACGCCCTTTCCAGCATATACAGGTCCCGGGACAGACTGCCTTTGGGTGGTCTGCCTCAGGGTGCTTGGACCCCTACAACATCCTAATCGAGGACCGCGCCCATGAAGGCAGACGGCGACACGCGCACATCGCGCGACCAGAGGATAGCTGCCGAGGCTGAGGTCTCGACCCCGCAAGATGATATCGACGATTCCCAGTATGTTTCCGGACTGCCGGGAATTCTGGGTGTCATTGATGTCGCCATTGCGCGGATCGAGGCGATCTTGCTGGCGACCGGTGTGCTGCTCATGGCGCTGAACACCATGTCAAATGTGGTCGGTCGCTATGTGTTCGGAGAAAGCCTCTTTTTCTCAGGAGAAGTGAATCAGGCACTGATTATCCTGATCACATTTGCAGGCATCTCTTATGCAGCGCGGCACGGGCGGCATATCCGGATGTCGGCAATCTTTGATGCGCTGTCGCCCCGCTATCGCAAACCGCTGATGGTGGTGATCTCTTTAGTGACAGCAGCGGCGATGTTCCTGCTGACATGGTATTCGGTCGAATATGTAAGCACGCAGGCATCGCGTGGGCGTCTTCTTCCCGCGCTTCAGATACCGGTGTGGTGGATCATAATCTGGGTTCCGCTGGGGTTCTTCCTGACCGGGCTGCAATACGCGCTGACAGCGATCAAGAACCTGATCGACAAGGACATATGGCTCTCCACCAGCACGCTGGAAGGCTATGACGACACGGACGAGGAGGAAGTCTGAGCCATGAGCTTTATGATTTTCGGCACAATGATCTTTCTGCTGCTGCTGGGTTTTCCGATGATGATCCCGTTGATCGCAGGGTCTCTGATTGGCTTCGTCGCATTGTTCGGCGGATTCGGACAGCTTGACACCATGGTGCAGCAGATTCTTGGCGGGATCCGGCCCGCCAGCCTGATCGCCGTTCCCATGTTCATCTTTGCTGCAGACATCATGACGCGCGGGCAGTCAGCCAACCGGCTGATCGATCTGGTGATGAGCTTTGTCGGCCACCTAAAGGGCGGTCTGGCGGTGTCCACGGCGGCGGCCTGCACCCTGTTCGGTGCGGTCTCCGGCTCGACCCAAGCGACGGTAGTTGCTGTCGGCGGGCCGCTGCGTCCCCGGATGCTCAAGGCCGGGTACAAGGACAGCTTTGTCTTGGCCTTGATCGTGAATGCGTCTGACATTGCGTTTCTGATCCCACCCTCGATCGGGATGATCATCTACGGAGTGGTGTCAGGCACCTCGATTTCAGAGCTGTTCATCGCGGGGATCGGGCCGGGTGTGCTGATTCTGTTCATGTTCTCGGTCTATTCCTATATCTACGCGATACGCCACAATGTCCCGACTGAACCGAAATCGACATGGGCCGAACGCGGCACTGCCGTGCGTCGCGCTCTCTGGCCATTGGGCTTTCCGGTCATCATCGTAGGCGGCATCTATGGCGGCGTCTTTTCTCCGACCGAAGCTGCGGCGGCCTGCGTGCTCTATGCTCTGATCCTCGAAATGGGGGTCTTTCGCGAGATGAGTGTGAAGCAGCTATACGCAACGGCGAAATCGACAGGTCTCATCACGGCGGTCGTCTTCATCCTCGTGGGCGCGGGGGCAGCGTTTTCCTATGTCATCAGCTTTGCACAGATCCCTCAGGAAGTGCTTGGTGCCATCGGAATCGACCAGATGGGACCGTATGGCATTCTTTTCACCATCTCGATCGCCTTCTTCGTGGGCTGCATGTTTGTGGACCCGATTGTCGTGATCCTGATCTTGGTGCCGATCTTCGCCCCCGTTGTGAATTCAGCAGGTCTCGATCCCGTTCTTGTGGGCACGATCATCACGCTGCAGGTCGCCATTGGCAGCGCAACGCCGCCCTTTGGCTGCGATATCTTTACCGCCATCGCGGTGTTCAAACGTCCCTATGCCGAGGTGATCAGAGGCACGCCACCGTTCATCGTCATGCTGCTGTCTGTCGCGGTCATGTTGATCTTTTTCCCGCAGATCGCGCTTTTCCTGCGCGACATCGCATTCGCAAAGTAAGCAGGTGACGCTATGTTCAACATCATTCTTGCAGCTTATGATGGCTCGAACGGAGCCTATGCTGCTATTGAAAAAGCGGCTGAGCTCGCCAACCTAACCGATGCCCGGCTCGTCGTTCTGACGGTTTTCCGGCATCACTCGATGCTGGAGGCATCTCTTTCCATGGTGCGCGGCTCGTCTGAGGCGGGCAAAAACATGGATGACGTGATGCGCGGGGTTGCCCGCGAAGCTGCAGAAGAGGCCAAGGCCCGCGCCAAGGAGTTGGGTGTCGAACGCGTCAGTGCCTTTATCAAGTCTGGACCCTCTGCCCGCACCATCGTGAATTTTGCGGCCGAAAAGGGCTGCGATTTGATCGTCATCGGCTCTCGGGGGCTGGGATCATCCGAAGGGTACATGCTGGGTTCGGTGAGCCACAAGGTGACCAGTCTGACGGATATCCCGGTTCTTGTGATCTGAACGCTCCATTGCGGCCTTTCTGATGGCACTTATCTGGTTGAGGTGCGCGGGAGGGGACTGCGGCATTTTTGTTCGGTCGCCCTCACCTGAAAGCACATAAGATAGTTGTACTTGACGCCCATATCCTGTCCCCATAGAGACGCGCGTTCCTTGAGCGTGTTGGAAGGGATCGACCATGACATCGCGGAACAATGTATTGGGTGTCGACTTCGGGACCTCGAATTCTGCCGCCGGTTATTTGCACAACGGCAAACCCCATCTGATCGAAATGACGCCGGGTCAGACGACACTCCCGACGACCTTCTTTTTCGATTTTGACACTCGCAAAACCCTGATTGGAGAACCTGCCAACAAGGCCCTGCTCGAAGGGGTCGACGGTCGCTTCATGCGTGCACTCAAGCGTGTTCTTGGAACGACTCTGATGCACGAAAAACGCCAGATCTTGAATGATCGTGTGACATTTGTCGACATCATTGCCCGTTTTCTACGCGAGATCAAACTTCGCGCTGAGGCTGAGAGTGGCATGACCTTTGACCATGTCTTGTCAGGACGCCCCGTGGTTTTCCACGCGAGAAACGACCCGCGCGAACAGCAGGCCGAAGAGGATCTGCGGGCCTGCTATCTGGCGGCAGGCTTCACCGATGTGGACTTTATGGCCGAACCCGAGGCAGCTGCCATCGCCAGCGGCGCGCTGGAACAGTCCGGGGAAACCGGATTGATTGTCGATATCGGTGGCGGGACCTCTGACTTTTCGCTGTTTCGGTCTGGCAATGACGGCGTTACGATCCTCGCCAATCACGGCGTACGCATCGGCGGGACAGATTTTGACCGCGCGATCAGCATCGATCGGGTGATGCCACTGCTGGGCAAGGGAACGGAATTGCGCAAGGTGATGGGCCCGGGCGGCACACCTGTCCCCATTGCCCTTTTCAACGATCTGGCGACCTGGGAAAAGATTCCCTTTGTCTACACGCCACAAAACCGCCGCCTAGCAGCAGAGATGGCGAGATTGGCTTACGAGCCAGAGAAACTGAACCGTATGTGCACCGTTCTAGAGGATGAACTTGGCCACGAGCTGGCCTTTGCAGTGGAACGTGGCAAGATCGCTGCGAATTCCAAGGAAGAACAGCCGCGCATCCTGCTGGACCTTATCGAAAAGGGCCTCACCTGCGCGCTGCCGGCCGAGGCCTTGACTGAAATTTTTGCACAACAGGCGAAAAAGTTGCGAGCCGGTGCACAGGAGACGCTTCAAATGGCAGGGATAACGCCCGCAAGCGTGCAGCGCGTGATCTATGTCGGGGGCTCCAGCCTGATGGCTATGGTCCCGGACGAGATGAAAGCGCAGTTTCCCGGCGCAAGACATTCGTTCAGCGAAGTGTTCACTGCCGTCACCGACGGGCTGGCCATCGCCTCAAGCCGCCTATAACAGGTTTGCACCGGTCCGTCAGAGCGACAGACCGGTGCGCAATATCAGACCAAGGCCAGTGACAGGAACGGAACAAAAGTAACGATCGCTAACGCCACGAACAGAGCAAGCATAAATGGCCAGCCTTCACGCAGGAATTCACCGAACGAGGTCTTTGTCAGGTTGCAGACCATCAGCATCACCGTTCCGACAGGCGGAGTGAGTGTCCCTATGGCAAGGTTGAGGATCATCACGATGCCGAAATGCACAGGGTCGATCCCAAGCTGCATCACGACAGGCTTCAGCAGCGGGACAAGGATGATCAGCAGAGCATTGCCTTCGATGAACATGCCCAAGATCAGCAGGACGACGTTGACGATGGCCAAAAATAGCCAGGGGTTGGAGGTCAGCGCCATGATCCACTCCGCCAACATCACCCCTGCCCGTTCCAGCGAAAAGATCCATGCCAGAGCAGACGACATCATGATAACTAGAAGCACCGCTGCCGTCTGACGTGCGGTCTGACTAAAGGCATCGGTCAGATCCCTCATCTTCATTTCGCGATAGACGAACAGGCCGATCAGAATGGTCACCACCGTGGCCACGGCCCCTGCCTCGGTCGGGGTGAAGACCCCAAAGCGGATCCCGCCGATGATCACAACAATCAAAAGCATTGCAGGCCAGGCGTGAGCAAGTGTCCTGCCGGTTTCCTTGGCCGTCGGACGTGTCGTGCGCGACGGTTTGTAGCCGTGGTGTTTCGCCACGAGATAAACCGCAAT
This sequence comes from Puniceibacterium antarcticum, assembly GCF_002760615.1. Classification (GTDB taxonomy): domain Bacteria; phylum Pseudomonadota; class Alphaproteobacteria; order Rhodobacterales; family Rhodobacteraceae; genus Puniceibacterium; species Puniceibacterium antarcticum. The sequence continues at coordinate 9,610 of NZ_AWWI01000157.1, forward strand.
TATCAACAGTGCGGAACACAGCAGCCCCGGTAGGATACCGGCGACAAACATCGACCCGATAGAGACATCTGCAACCAGACCATAGATGATCAAAGCAATGCCCGGCGGCAAGATCGGCGTAATCAAGGACGAGGCTGCCGTGATCGCCGCAGCCGTACCGCGGGAATAGCCCTGCTTGATCATGTCAGGCACCAGCATCCGGCACATCATAGCCGCATCAGCAAGGTTAGACGCCGAAAGCCCGCCCATCAACGTCGAAAGCATCACGTTGGTATGTCCCAATCCGCCTGTCAGACGCCCGACAAGCAGATCTGCGACCTGCAGCAGCCGGGTCGCGATCCCGGTTGCGCCCAAGAGCGTGCCGAGTAGGATGAAGAATGGGATCGCCAACAAAGACGTGTTCTGTGTAGGGGCGATCAACCTCTGGACCGCAATCTGCAACGGGATCTGCGCGAAGAAAACAAAATAGCAAAGTACCGCGGCGAACATCGCCAGATAGATCCGCATGTTCAGTGCAAACAGCAAGAACATGATCGGAATAATAATGAACCATTCCATGAGAATATCCTTACTCGTGCAAATCTGTGGATGTGCCGCGCAACGCGCTGATCAGGCGGACCAGCAAGACACAGGCAATGCCCGCTGCCCCGACCGTGACGGCGATATCCAGCCAGAACCAGGACACCTTGAGGATCGGAGTCTTCTTCAGCGCCGCCTTGTCCGCCAGCTGATACCCCAGCCATGCCATCCAGCCCAAAAGCCAAACCGACCCCGCAGCCACAAGCACCGCAATGAAGCGTTGCGCGCGTTCGGACAGCAGGCTTGTTACCACATCTATATGAAGGTGACTTTTCTCGATCTCGCAGCCGATGGCCCCGATGAAAACGATCCAGAGCATCAGAATGCCGGACATTTCCTCGGTCCATTGCAGCGGGGCACCTAGCAGATAACGCGCCAGAACCGCGGCAAAGGTGATGATCACCAGTGTCAGCACCAGAAGACCACCCACAAGATTGAGAGATCGAAACAAGAACTTCATGACAGGCCTTTCACGGCTGGAATAACTGCACGGCTGGCAATGCCGCCGCGCAGAGTAACGTTTGGCGAAGGTGGCTTATTCCGCCAGTTGGGCCTGGATCTTTTCATAAAGGCCCTCGGACCATTCCGGGAACTCGCCATAAACCTTCATAGCCGCAGCTTTGAACGGTGCGGTATCCGGATAGGTGACCGTGACGCCCGCGGCTTTCATCTCTTCCAGGATCTTGGCATCCTGCTCGGCTGCAACCTCCTGGCTGTAAAGGCCGGCTTCACGACCGGTTTCATGCAGCATTTCGACAACTCTGGGATCAAGCGTGTCGAAATAGGCCTGTCCGCCCAGCCAGAGCGACGTGTTCTGCAGGTAGGAAATCATCGACAGCTCTTTGGCCTGCTCGTGCAGCTTTTGACCAAACAGCACCGGCAGCGGGTTTTCCACGCCATCGATCGTGCCCTGCGTAAGCGCAGGATAGACATCGCCCAACGGCATCGGGGTCGGCGTGCCGCCCATCGCCTCGATCGCACGGATCTGCATGATGTTGTTGGGCGTGCGAATCTTCATGCCCTTCAGATCTTCAGGGGTCTCGACTTTCTTGGTCGCCAGCAATTGGCGCGTGCCATAAAGGTAATTCGAAATAACGATGTGGATGCCCTGCTCTTGCAGCTTGGCTTCCTTTTCCTTGAACCAGTCGGATTCATAGATCTTGAACAGTTGATCGGCATCGTCGGTCAAATACGGCCCGAACAGGATACCCAGATCAGCATCGTAATCTGTCAGAAAGCCCACGTCCGCGATGGTGATCACGTTGACGCCCAACATCGCCTGTTCGATCACGTCCTTCTTCGCACCCAACTGCGACGACGGGTAGAGTTCAAGTTCGACGTCACCGTTCGAAGCATTGTCAACCAGTTCCGCCCAGCGGTGCATCACCAGATCGGCGGGTTCACCTGGATTGTTTTCATATGCGATACGGACGGTCGTGTCCGCCGCGAATGCCGGTACCGCCATCATCAGTGCAGTGGTCGCGCCAAGAAGCGCCTTTGTGATATTTTTCATGGATTTCTCCTCCTTGAGATATCGTTTGGAAACTTCAGCTCGGCCGGTGGACCGGCCAGAGCGACAGGGCGGCTTCGCCGCCTTCTCGGGCTGACAGCCAGTCGGCCAGAACGTCACCCGAATGTTGGAAATGACGATTCATCGCCGCGTTCAACGCGGATTCGTCGCGCAGCGCCAAGGCTGTGATGATCTCTGCATGTTGTTCACGCGCCGTATCGGTGTCCAGTTTCTGGGACTTTCCCACTTCGAGGTAGTAGCGCAGCGGCACAGAGAGCACGCGATAGAGATGTGTCAGGACATTGTTGCCAGCGGCTTCGACCAGCCCCAGATGAAACCGGTAGTCGGCCTCAGCGGCCTCTGCGGCTGTAAGCGCCTCAACCATCCCTCGATTGGCGGTGCGGATGCGGGTCAGGATATCATCAGTCACATGGCAAACCATCAGCGGCACAGCGCCGGTCTCACTTATCCGGCGAAAATTCAGAACATCGGTAAAGGTGCGGCCGGAAGTGTCCAGAAACTGCGTTACCTCACTGAACATCATGTCGAAATCCGCCGCCCGGACACGCGCGCCCCGCTTGGTTTTTTCGATCAGCGTCAGCGCTTCGAGGTGGATCATGGTTTCGCGGATGGTGTTGCGTGAAACGTCGAACCGTTCGGCCAGTTCGCGCTCGTTGGGCAGCAAATCGCCGGGACGATACTGATCGGCAATCTCACGACGCAAGATGTCACGAATTTCCTCAACGGCTGATTTCACGCACGGACCCTCCCCCAGCCAGTGTTTTGGTTGGACCAAAGGACCAAACTTTTCGACAGGCGTCAATCCCTCTTCTGCGCTAGACGTCAAGATAGCCTGGGGTCAGACACTTGCGATGGATGCCAGAAGAGTACGCCGCGCAGTCGCGAGATGTTCGTCAAAAGCCTGCCGCGCCAAAGCCTTATCCCCGACAAGATAGGCGCGGATGATCTTAAGATGCTCATGCAGCGCGACGCGGTTCCGCGCCTGCTCGTCGCGCTTGTTCCACTGATAATGGTAGTGAACAATCAAAGAAATGCGCCCCGCAAACACGTTGAAAAACCGATTCTTCCCAGCCGCAAAGATCAAACGATGAAAAGCCGCGTCCAGAGCGGGGAACTCGGACATCGCGGCATCATCGCGGGCAAGCAGCGCGATATGCAGCCGCTCCATCTCGGTCATGCGCCGTACCATTCCGCTGTCTCTCTCCGCCAAAAGGCGCGCAAACGCCTCGCCTTCGATTAGGGTGCGCATATCGGCAAGTTCGGTCGCAAAGGCGGATGTGAACCCGTTGAGAACCCAGTTTTTATTCGTATTTTTTCCTATTAGGCCGTTGGGTTCAAAGCGGATCAAAAGATCATGCACCTGCGGCACCGCCACTTCGATCTGGCGGGCGATCTCGGCTTCGCGCAGGACTGCTCCAGACGGCAGATCACTGCGCATGACCCATTCAAGAAACCGCTCCTCGGCCAGATCTGCTGGGGGCACGGCATCCGTTTCGGGGAAGTAGTCTTGGGGTTCTGGAAGGCGCAGCAGGAACTTGTCCCGCCCGTTCCAGTCGACCACGCCATTTTCAACCAGATGTTTCAACAGGTTTCGGACAGTGGTCCGGCTCGCCTGCAAAAGCAACGCCAGCCCAGCCTCGCTTCCCAGCCGGTCACCGGGCTGCAGCGTGCCCAGATGGGTCAGGGCGTTGTTGACTGCCAGTTTGAATTTCTGTTGTCCGCGCGACACGCCACCCCCTGCAGGCCGATTTTGACCCGGATCTAGTCATTCCATACGAAAGCCTTCAATCAGGACTTGGAATTCAGTCCAAAATGTTCTTTATCAATAAAGAACCGAAAGCGTCGAGTCTATGCCGATGCACGACCCCCCTGGGAGAACACGATGAAAACTGCCTCTATGAAAGCCCTGCTGTGCGATGAGCCGAACACCCTGACACTGATCGAGCGTGAGCGCCCGGCGGATGTTCCCGGCCAGCTTCGCATCCGCATCGCGGCGATCGGCATCTGCGGGACCGACTATCACATCTACGGCGGCAACCAGCCTTTTCTGAACTATCCCCGGGTGATGGGTCATGAACTATCGGGATATGCCATGGCGGACAGCGTCGATGGTCGGATTGCCAAGGGGGATCTGGTGGTGGTGAACCCCTATCTGACCTGCGGCACCTGCCACGCCTGCACCATTGGCAAACCCAACTGCTGCGAAAACATTGCTGTTCTGGGCGTTCACACCGATGGCGGCATGTGCGAAGAAATCACCGTGCCCGAGGCCAACCTTTACCCGGCCAAGGATCTGACCCCGCAAGCGGCCGCCATGGTCGAATTTCTGGCCATTGGCGCGCATGGCGTGCGGCGCTCGGCCCTGACCGAGGGGTCCTCGGCCCTGATCGTCGGCGCGGGTCCTATCGGCGTTGGCGCAGCGCTGTTTGCGCATATCGCGGGTGCGGCCGTGACCCTGCGCGACACGTCAAGTGATCGTCTGGCGCTGGCCAAAAAGATTGTGCCGGCGGCGACGGTCGAACTGGTTTCAGAAGCCGCCCCCGGCGTTTTCGACACGGTGTTTGACGCAACTGGCAATATCAACGCCATGAATGCGGGCCTGAACTTTCTTGCACACGGCGGATCCTATGTGCTGCTATCGGTGGTTAAGGGGGATCTGAACTTTGCCGATCCGGAATTCCACAAGCGTGAAACCACATTGATCGCCAGCCGCAACGCGCTGAAGGTTGATTTCGAACATGTGGTGGCGTGCATGGCCAAGGGCCTTGTTCCGGTTGATGATATCGGAACGCACCGCACAACCCTTGAGGGCGCCGTCAGCGATCTGCCCAAATGGGCACAAGATCGTGGCACTGTCGTCAAAGCCCTGATCGAGGTGGCAGCATGACAGTAACTCCCGTCGTTCAATTCGGCACCTCGCGATTTCTGCAGGCGCATGCCGACCTGTTCCTGGCCGAAGGCACCCCTACCCGCGCAATCACTGTCGTGCAGAGCACGGGCGCTGCGTCGCGGGCACAGCGTCTTGCGGCCTTTACCGCACCCGGCGGATATCCGGTGCGCATCCGGGGCCAGCAGGATGGCCAGGTCATTGACGAGGAACGCCGAGTCTCGGCCGTGACCCGGACCCTGTCGACCGCAAGTGACTGGGCGGAGCTGTCGCGCGTGGTGATCGAAGAGGCGCAGTTCATCCTGTCCAATACCAGCGACTCCGGTTTCGATCCGCAGCCCGACGACACCAAACCCGAGCCGATGCAAAGCCAGAGCTATCCGGCCAAGCTCTTTCACCTCCTCGCCGCACGTCATGCTGCCGGTGGCAAAACGCTGACGATTTTTCCGATGGAACTGATCCCCGACAACGGCGCCGTACTGAAGGCCCGTGTGCTTGAGATTGCCGCCGCTAACAGCGCGGCTGCGGATCTCACTGATTGGCTGCAAAGCTGCATCTGGGCCAACAGCCTGGTGGACAGGATCGTGTCCGAGCCGATAGAACCCGTCGGCGCGGTTGCAGAGCCCTATGCCCTTTGGGCGATCGAGGCGCAGCCGGGTCTGCTGGCGCCAACAGAGCACCCTGCCATTCAGATTGTGGACAAGCTGGAAACCATCGAACGGCTGAAGCTGCATATCCTCAATCTGGGCCATACCGCGATGGTGGCTTTCTGGATGGAGAACAACGGCCCCGATGAAGCGCCAGATGCCATCGTGCGCGATCTGCTGAGCGGCCCAGTCGGCGAGCGTCTGACGCAGGTGATGGAGGCCGAAGTTATCCCCGGTTTTGCCGCGCATGGAATGGAAGCCGAAGCCCGCACCTATCTCGCGACAACACTGGACCGGTTTGCAAATCCGTTCCTGGACCACCGGATCGCCGATATCGCCCAGAACCACAGCCAGAAGCTCGACCGTCGTATCGGGGCCTTTCTGACCTGGGTCCGCGACATCGCCCCCGACCATAAAGCGCCCGTTCTGGATGGCCTGATGGCCCCGGAACCAGCCAAGGGAGAGTAAGATGAACGCGCCCAAACTGATCATACTGGATGCGCAGGATACGGTCGCCGTGGTCCTGTCTGACATGGCCAGCGGCGAGATCCGCGACGGGCTGACCGCGCAAGAGGATATCCCGCGCGGACACAAGATTGCCCGCGTTGCCATGGCCGCCGGTGAGGCGGTCGTGAAATATGGTCAGGTCATGGGCGTCGCATCGCATGACATCGCGGCGGGCAGTCATGTGCACGTGCACAACTGCGCCCTGCCGCAAAGCCATTCCGATCACTCCAGCATCAAGGGTTCAGCCCTGCCCGCACCGGCGCGGCAGACCTTCATGGGTTACGCCCGCCCGGACGGGCGGGTCGGCACACGCAATTTCATCGGCATCATGGCCTCGGTCAACTGCTCCAGCACCGTCTGCGATGCGATCGCGGCCGAGGCCAATCGCACCCTTCTGCCGAAATACCCCAATATCGACGGCTTTGCCCCCATCGTGCACGATCAGGGCTGCGGCATGACCAATCAGGGCGAAGGCTTTGATGCGCTGGTGCGCACGCTGAAGGGCTACCGAGATCACCCGAATTTCGGCGGCGTGCTGATTGTCGGTCTGGGCTGCGAAGTCAACCAGCTGACCCTCTACAAACCCACCGACTGGACCAAGGAACGCTTCAAGACCTTCAATATCCAGGAGGTCGGCGGCTCTCGCTCGGCGGTGCGCCGGGCGCTGGAACTGCTGGAACCGATTGCAGCCGAGGCCAACACCGACCAGCGCAGCGAACAGCCGGTGTCGAAACTGGTTCTGGGGATGCAATGCGGCGGCTCTGACGGGTTTTCCGGCATCACGGCCAACCCCGCCCTTGGCGTCGCCTCGGACCTGCTGGTTGCTGCGGGCGGCACCTCGATCCTGTCGGAAACGCCCGAGATTTTCGGCGCCGAGCATCTGCTGATCGCCCGCGCCTCGTCGGAAACGGGTGACAAGATCCGTGCGATGATCGACTGGTGGCGCGATTACGTCGGCAAGAACGGCGCCTCGCTGGACAACAACCCAAGCCCCGGCAACAAGAAGGGCGGCCTGACCACCATTCTGGAGAAATCTCTGGGGGCGGTTGCCAAGGGCGGCCTGTCGCCCCTGTCCGGCGCCTATGCCTATGCCCAGCGGATCGATCAGCCCGGCTTTGTCTATATGGACAGCCCCGGCTATGACCCGGTTGCGGCCACCGGTCAGGTGGCCTCCGGTGCCAATCTGATCGCCTTTACCACGGGGCGCGGCTCCTGCTTCGGGGCCAAGCCCACGCCGTCGATCAAGCTGGCCTCCAACAGCGATCTCGCCCGCAGCATGCCCGAGGATATCGATATCGATTGTGGCGGCATCGTCGAACGCGGCACACCACTGGCGCAGATGGGGCAGGAAATCTACGAGCTTCTCCTGGATGTCGCATCCGGTCAGAAAACCAAATCAGAAGAGTTCGGGTATGGTGACAATGAATTCGTGCCTTGGAAAATCGGAGCGGTTCTATGACCAGCCGCTTTGGCCTGCTGTCCATCGGTGAATGTATGGTCGAACTGTCGGGCGGCGAAAATGCGCTGTACCGTCAAGGTTTTGCAGGCGATACGCTGAACACCGCATGGCACGCACGCGCCGCGTTGCCGCCCGAGATTCCCGTGGGGTACTTCACCGCCGTGGGCATGGATTCGATGTCCGACCGCATGTTGGCATTTCTGCAGCAGGCCGGGATCACACATGACAGCATTCTGCGAATTCCCGGTCGGCGTCCCGGTCTTTACATGATCGACCAACGTGACGGGGACCGCCATTTCACGTATTGGCGCGAAACATCCGCCGCGAGGCTTATGGCCGAAGATATCGATGTGCTGCACGCCGCCTTTGCGGGGGCTGCCTATCTTTATCTGTCCGGCATCACTCTGGCGATCCTGTCGCCCGAAGCCCGCGCCCAACTTTTCTATGCGGCGCGGGTCGCGCAGGAGGATGGGGCCAAGCTGGTGTTCGATCCCAATATCCGCCCTGCGCTTTGGACTGATGCCGCAGAAATGCGTGCGGTGATAGAGGATGCGGCGTCGTGCTGTGACATCATCCTGCCGAGCTTTGACGACGAGGCGACGCACTTCGGGGATCAATCACCAAAGGACATTTGCCTGCGTTATCAGCGGCTGACACAGGGTCGCGCCGAGATCGTTGTCAGGGATGGAGGCCGCCCGGTGCATCTGCTCTGCGCCTTTAAGGATATAGAGGTGATCCCGGTCCCAACCGTTGCCAGGGTTGTAGACGCCACCGGCGCCGGAGATTCCTTCAGCGGCGGCTACCTTGCTGCGCGCATGATTGGACACACGCCACTGGAAGCTGTTGCTGCAGGGATCACGACCGCAGCACAGGTCATCGGCCATCACGGGGCAATCCCGCTTTAGGCGCAAGCAACCTTCTGATGCGTCTTCGCGTCCCGCCGCTCTTTTTCTGGACGAAGGACGAGATTGGACGGCATGTTTGACATTAAAATTTCTTATATTTTTCAAAAAATTAGTTTGATTTTCAACAAACACCGCTGACGCAAATCCGTATATTATTGAGCCCCAAAGCATACAATTCCAAACGGGAATAGTCGCGCGTGTCCTATGATGGCAGGCGAAGTTGCCGACCTATGCTTTGAACCTCAGCCATCGGCGTTCACGCGGCACGGCCGAAACTGCGCTGTTCGGCAGTCTGTTGGCCGACTTCCTGGTCGGCGGAGGTTGTGAATTTTGCCACCAATTCGAACAATGTGTCGACGTTTTCCTGCAACTTCCCGGTGGCGGAAAGAGAGTCGTTGACCATGGCGGCGTTCTGCTGGGTCACGGTGTCGAGTTCACCGACGCCCAAATTGATCTCTCCCAGGCCGACAGACTGTTCGCTTGCGCCGCTGGCAATGCTGGTCACAAGGGTTGAGATGTTGTTCACGCTCTCGACGATCTTCTCTATGCTCTTCCCCGTAAGGCCCACTTCGGCAACACCACGTGTGACAAGGGCGGCGCTTTTGCCGATCAGCGATTTGATGTTACTTGATGCTTCGAATGTCCGCTGCGCCAGCGTGCGCACCTCGGAGGCAACAATCGCAAAGCCGCGCCCGGCCTCGCCGGCCCGGGCGGCCTCGACTCCGGCATTTAGCGCCAGAAGGTTCGTCTGAAAAGCGATGTCTTCGATCAGCCCGATGATCGTCGAAATCTCTTCCGAGGACTGTTTGATGCCGTTGATCGCTTCAACCGCATTTCGCACGATCTCACCGCTTTTGGCGGCGTCGAGACGAGTTTCATTGACGATCCCCTCAACCTCGCGGGCGCCACGCGCAGCAGAGGCGACATTCGCGGTCAACTCTTCGAGAGCAGCCGCCGTTTCTTCGAGGGTCGCCGCCTGATTTTCAGTGCGCTGGGACAGATTGGCGCTCGCGCTGCGGATCTCGCCAGTCTCTTTGCGGATGGTGCGGGAGGCATCGACGATTCTCGCGATAGTGTCGCGCAGCGTCTCGACGGCGCGGTTGTAGTCATCGCGCAGCCCAGCGTATTCCTGCGGAAAATCGTTCGGGATCGTTCGGGTCAGATCACCGTCGGCGAGATTTCTCAGCCCCACGCCGAGCGCACTGACCACCCGCTGTTGCGTCCCCTCAAGCCGTTCGCGTTCGGCTTCCCGCGCTTCGACAAGCTTTTCGCGCAACAGGCTGACAGCCTTGGCGATGCTGCCAACCTCATCGTTGCGGTCGATGTCCTGTGCCGGTTGGTCAAGATCGCCGCGTGACACTGCTTCTATGTCCAAGGTCACCACCGCAAGGGGGCGCGAAATCGAGTTGGACAAGATGTGGTTTGAGACGAATGTCCCGCCCGCCACCAAGATGGACATCACCGCCATGATTTGCAGCCAGACCCAGTTCTGAGCCTGTGCCTGGATACCGGCGGAGTTGCCGAAATCCTCAATTCTTTCGCCCAAGACCTCCATCGCGCCTTCCAGATCGGTGAAGGCCGCGTTGAAATTCGGCATCAGCGCGCGCCCCGCGGCCGTATCGGCAAGGGCGGCCCCTGACGCCTCTTCAGCCTTGCTGATGTAGGCGGCGAGCAGTGGAACGACGGCGTCTACATTGGTGCGGATCTCTGGATCTAGCGGCAATTTCTGCAAAGCAGCAATTGAGGATTCGAAGTCGGCGACATGGCGCGCAAGCTCTGCCTGGGCCGCTTCGCGATCCTCAGCCGCCCCTTCAGGCCCAGTCAGGATGGCAAAAAGCACGTCTGCACGCAAACTATCGTGCATCATATCGGCCTGCTTTTGATTCAGGACTGCACTGGTAGCGGTCGTCGAGACGGAGAGCCCATGGTCACTGCCCAGCATCCCAATGAAACCGATCGCAGCGATGGCAAGCGTGCCTGCTGTAGACGCAAAAGCCATGACGAGCAGACGAAAGCGGACTGGGAAGTTTTTCACTGACAAGCTGCCTTTGCGCGCAATTTCAGCCAGTCTGGCACCTCGGGGTTGAAGAATGGTAAAATAGCTCCTGTACGGACGCGAGGGTCTAAGCGTGCCCGGACAGAGGACACCGCGGCCTTGCTTACGGGCGAGCCGCAGTTGGAAGCGGCGCTTCTTGATTTGGGGGACTTTCCAGGGCTGGATTGGAAATCAGATCTAACACAACTCTAATGTGTAATTGAATTTATGGTGGGTGATGAGGGACTCGAACCCCCGACATCTTCGGTGTAAAGAAACCGACCATTGCCCAAGGTACTGATAAGTTGCCAACAGCACGCTTTGTAAAAGGCGCATGTTCTCTGTTTGGCCAAGGTTTTCTGGCTTACTCAGGTTCACTGAACCAATGCACGCTTCGCAAAATTCTTTGATCCAGAACGACACATACTTCCGAGGCGCAGGTTGTGGGTCTTTCACACGCCGTGATTTCGTCCTCTGTCATGTTGAGGGTTTTCATCCGCCCGTCTTAGGCTTACACTAACATCGGCAAAGCGCAGTTAGCAGCATTTGCAAAGTCGGCAGTTCGACGGGATCAGGCGAAATTGCATGCGGCGATGCCAGGTGCTGAAGCTGACGTTCGCAGCAGTCGCATCATCCAGGCACGGCCAACGGACAACAATACGTACTAAGCGGACCTTGACTCTTGAGCGAGAAAACACCCAATCAAGCAGACTTAAAGCTGCCGATGCCCGAAGCAGTAGGCGCTGTAGCCGAAGAGTAAAATCACTCGTATAGCACTTGGAACTTGTTCAGATCAACCGAACCATCTCCTTCATAGGTCATAACAAACGAGTCACTTAGCGACAGTTACAACACAAGAGCTATCAATAACTGAAAATCGATAATCAGGTTTCGCGATCTTCTCTAAAAAGTTGATCATAAGAGAAAATTTTTGAGTAGGCTTGGATCAGCTTTGTTCTCATGGTCGAAACGTAGGGACTTCTTTCCTTCTCATCGACATTAGACCGGTCAGCACCCCTAATTCCCCAATGGGCAGGATTCGCTGGTGCTCCTGGACCGTCTTCACCTGCAACGGTAGGTTCAGGAGTCAAATAGAACATTGGATCGTTGTTGGACCAACGCAAGCTGTTTAGGGCAGATGATTCAAACTCGACAAATTTTGCAACTTCTCGACCCTCTGCGACATCTCTACCATCCCTTTGTTGCCAAGAGATCCGCCAATCCACTGACAACTTTACGATAGCTGCCATATCATCAACACTAGCGTATTTTTCTTTCATTGTTGACTTGTCAATGGCACCCTTCATTTCGTCACGAGAAAAAGCAGACGATTGAAGTTTTCCATCTTTAAAATGCGTTGGCTGCCAAACAAGGCGCAGCACGGACATGTCACTCGGGCATTCTGACAATGATTAAGCCGTCAATATTTCAATAAACCCATCGATAAACAAGTCATCAACGTCAACTGAACCAACACCCAAACTTCCGTGACGTCCTTCAATGTAAAACTCGTAGGTCCCATCATCGAAAATCGACAAGCTACCAACGACGTGAGCGTCGTCCCAAGTTAAAACTACGTAACCGTCTTCGTCCAAACCAATCATTGGCGCTGGACCATCTGGCAGTTCGACCTCTAAATGCCCTAAGAACAGCTCAGCATCACTTAAGGTGCTGTCTCGGGCAGGTTTGTGGCCTGATCCACCCCAATTATCTTTAAGCTCGGCTAGACGATTAAGTTGGTCATAAGCAGCCCTCCAGATGGGCAGACTAATCGTTTCAGGAACCACGTATTCGTATGTATGGACGATAGCATCATGAATCACGCTAGTTTCCACTTCGGTCGTAGGATCGACCTTAGAATGGATGGATTGTGTCAACGGCGTTTTAACAGGTAGCGCGCTGCTTGCCCAAGTCGCATTTTTGGGCTGCACATACTCTAGGTCTTTAGCATAGCCGCTCGAACCACCAAGGCCAGCAACAGCTATGAGACTAGGCAAAATTATTTTTGAGCGTCCCTTCAGAGGAATAAATGATGAATGCGAATGATACATTAGATAGCCTCCCGTTTCTCGATTCCAACCATTGATCGCCCGTAATCCGACAAACAGTCCGCAAACACGTTGTGACATTCATCATGTAAGGTTTTCAGAACATCTTCAAGTGTACTTACTTCAAAACTGCCATCTGGCCGCAGCTCAGCTTTGGACAGGATTTGAACGGACCTCACAGGTGCACCCGCGGGGGATTTCGCATCCTGAACATCTATATTTTGGTTAATCAAGTATTCCTTGCCGTACAACGTTTTAAACCACCCCCTGTGAAGGTGCCACAGCTTAGCACCTCTAGCAGCATCAACTGCAAGAAGCTTTAAGACGTCAGCAGAAAGTATGAGACTAGGATCGGCGTTCCCGATGTCACCCTCAAAAATAAATCTATCCGTATAATTCAAATCAACTGCTTGTACATCCACAACATCGGATAAATGCTGAACAGTGCCGCCGATAACATTTTGAAGCCGCTTAACAGCTGTAGTCCAACCTCGGTAGTCTGAACTTTCATAAGTAACAGACCGATTATCGACGCTAATTGCCTCGGCAGTCAGCCCAGGACGCTTGTCTCGCTGGCTGCTCCATCCGATCGATTGCTGAATGGTAGGACTATTGCCACCGATCATAAGCTCTTGGATTTTGTTTTCTTGTCTTGGTCCAAACCGAAGCTCGGTTGCGCGATTTTCAAATGAACGCCAAGCGGCTTCAACAGTTTTTTTCGGTAGAGCTTCTTTAAAAGATACCGAAAAACCTATGCGTTCGATCGCGTGCGCAGAATTAACTGTTGCCCAAGTCAAAATCGAGTCTCCTTGCTCTTGTCATGGTCCTTCGCATGACCGCGGACGCGTGTCCACATCTTAGACTCACACAGAATTATGAACACTTCGAGCCGGCACCCTCAAGAAAAACGGAACAAAAATTAATCGACGAATCAAACGAAGCGTCAACTACCACTGCCAAGATCGACCATTTCTCGAAATTCGTAAGCACTTCCCGGCAAAGCGCGTAAACTATAAATAAAATTTAAATATCAATCGGTTACCGTCGTGCAGGACGTCGCGCACAATGCAAGTAAAATGGCCAATGGTCAGTCTGCTTGCAACGAAAATGCCAGCGGTTCGACTCACTTTTAGCCTATCATAAAATCAATAACTCAGGATAGCTTCTATCCGCTATTCCCCAAGCGGCGGTGCCACCTCGCGGTGTGCCAGGATTGCCGCCATCACTATGCTCGACATGTCGGCCGTCAGCAGCCGGTCCCGCTTTTTGGTGAACACCGTCATGGCCGGGGCTCCGACCGTTCAGGCTGCACTTTCAACCAACCAAAATGACGTCCGCCAAAGTTTAAAGAGGAAGGGTCGGCGGTAAACATTTGAAATCATTGCTTCCCGTCAGGCGCCGCTTGCGGCTGACGACAAACTTGCGCAGCTTAGGACTAGTGCCTTCTTTAGCCACATTGAGTGCAGCAACGGTACTCCGACTAAATGCTTTATATGAAGCGGTGACGAATTTGTGCAGCTGCAGCATACTGGGCGCTGCACTAGGCACGAATATCGAAAAAGGGCTGGCTGCCGCCTCTTGCGGTAACCCTCGGGACAGTTTGTGGGACTGTGGAACAAGACCAAAGCAATGCCCTCGCCCTAAGATTTACGTATGCGCCGTTCTGCAGGACCCGGACGAGACGAAACACACAACCGCGCTAAGGATCCACAAATCAACGCACAAAGTCTGGCAGCAAGAACCTTCGGAAAAGCAGCCCTGAGATAACCCCAGTCGCGGCCCCAGCAGCATCGGCCAAAAGGTCGGCAAAATCAGCTGTGCGCCCGAAGATCGGCTGAATGACCTCAATGAGGCCGCCGTAACCAACTACACACAGGATTACCGGCAAGGCCATACTAGGACGAATGATCGGCAGGGGGAATGCTAAGGCCGCAAATGCTATGCCATGGTGAAGTTTGTCAGAGCCGGGTACTGCTGAGCTTGAGACCGGGCTAAGTGTCAGGATCGCGATGACTACTGCTATGAAAAGGGTTAGGTAGACAGCAATTGATTTCAGTTTGGTTTCGTTTGTAAATAGCAAAATTCCTTCCTTTTCAACATACTCGACGAAGCTCAGCTAGATAGCAAGCAGCAGAGCGGTTGCTTCGTGTGGCACTCTCGCCGGCATCGAGCAATATTTACAAGCGATCCAGACAGTGAGTTGGCGGAATCACGCAGGACCTGCCGACAGTTTCGGCGGATTTGAGTATCTTGAATGCGCGGGTGCCCCCTTATCAATCGCCGCCTATATCACTTCGGCTCGCCATACATCACGATCGACTGGCGCGCGTAGCGATAGATCAGGTTGTCCAGAACATCCGGCAGTGGGGACATTTTTGCGAAGGCCTCAGGGGAGCTTTCCAACATGTGGGCCTTCACATGCGCCTTGAAGGTCGCCGTCCCTGCCTCCAGCCCATGGGCCAGACCACTTTCAACACCTGAGATGATCGAAGAGTGAAACGTCGCGACAGCGCGCTCGCTGAGTTTGACGCCTGTTGACGCCTGCAGCGCCCCGGCAATCCGATTCAGCACGAACATCAGCAGCGGGCCGAGGATCGCAAGGATCGTCGTTTGCATCGCGTCACTGGTAAGAACGTTTACGATAAATTCCATGGTAGTTTCCTTTCAGCGCCCGGGGCGCGTGGAGGCGGCCTCAGCCGCAAAGAGGGCCAGCGCAAGGTGCCAGTCTGTTATGGGGCACAGTGGGAAGCGGATCACATCCGGGCCCGTTGAAAATGCATAGCGTCAGAGCCCCAAAGGCGGATCGCCGGCAGCCACTCATTCGCCTGCATAATATCGAGCAGCGGCTTGTAGTCCGGGCCACAGAACAGCGCCTGAGGGCAGCGCAGGCGCAGGGCGTTCGGCGCGGCAAAGAGATCGATCGCGCAACCATAGCTGTGCATCGACCAGCTGGTGCCACCGCGCATCCGGCGCTCCACATAGGATCCGGCAAAGCGGTCGATCCCGAGATCCCGCATGCCGTCACTGCCATAGTGATCGAAGACAGCCAGCAGGGCCCGCTCCAGGGAGTCTGCGGCCTTTGTGTGCACGCGGATCCGTCTGGTGGTCTGATCGAGCGCCCAGTCGATGCGCAGATCGAAAGGCAGCGTGACATAGACCAGCTGTTTTCCGATCGCATCGGTGCCCGGCTGGCCGTAGTAGGTCGAACACTCGGCTTGTGTCGGGATACTGGCTGCCTCTGGCGGATGTGCCAATGCGACCCGCTCCACCGCGGCCGAGGCCCCTGCCCGCGCGCTGCGCCAGGCGGTCAGCGCCTCGGTCGTGTTGTGTCCGGCGTAGCCATCCACATGGCCCGCCTCGAAGCCCTGCGCATTCAGGATTCGCTGACCGGCCGCGACCAGACGGCGGGACTTTGACCAGGATGCCGATACGGCGTTCGCGTTGCGTTCGGTGATCGCCACCGCCGCCATGGTTTTCGGGCCCGGATCGCCATCGATCGCGCAGGTGTAATAGCTCGCAGATGCCAGCAGCATCTGCACATCAGTCGGGGTCATGGTCATCTCCAATGAAAAAGCCCCGCGCAATGGCGGGGCCGGATGGGTGGTTCGTGATTGTGGTTCAGCTCTTTGGGGGAACTTGGGCTCGCCCCCTCACCTTTCGGGCAAGTGCCAGTCTCCGGACGCGCCAGGCGCGCCGCCCGATCAGGCGCGCCGGTCTTTGAGGATGGCGAGATCGCGCTCGATCCGCTCGAGGCGTTCCGTCACTTCGCGCAGCTCGCGCCGGTCAGCATCTGCCCACATGCATGAGATCGGCGTCACCGCCTCGGCGAATGCATCCTCGGCCGTCGCGCCGCGAATGCGCCCCTTGATCACCGCCCAGACCACCAGCCCGACGAAGGTGATCAGAATGAAATTCGACAGGCCAAGCCGTAGGAACGCGTCGGTCACGGCCTCGATTGTCTCAGCGA
>NZ_AWWI01000158.1 GCF_002760615.1 Puniceibacterium antarcticum
TGGGGTGGTCTTCGCCGGGCAGGTTGTCGATCGCCATCTGCGCAGCTTCGCACTCTCGATGCTCACGCTGACCTTGGCGCTGATGATCACGTCTCTGGTCTTCACGGTAAATTCCTGGGTCGGCATCGCGGTGATGCTGCTCTGGGGGCTGTCCTTCGGGGGCATGCCGACCGTCATCCAGTCGGGCGTAAGCCGGATCGTGCGCGAGGAATCAGAGCTGGGCACGGCAATGATTGCCACGATCTACAACGTCGGGATCTTCGCGGGCTCCGCCCTGGGCGGTACGGCCTTGGCCATTGCGGGGCTGTCGAGCCTTTTCTGGATCGTCGGCGCAACGATGGCTCTCAGCATCGCCGTGGTTTATTTCAGCCGTCGCAACGGCTTTCCGACAACCAAGTCTTAAGCCTTGATTATTTTTACGGCTCTGATGGTGTAACCGCCCCCGACGGCATCACTGCGCCGGGGTGGGATCGCAACAATACAACTTGGGATGCGGTCAGGTCGGAGATTATCACGGTCGGACTCGATCTGGCGAGAAACATTTTTCAGGTGCATGGAGCCGACGGCAGGGGCCTGGCGGTCTTACGCAAGAAACTGCGGCGCGTGCAGGTTCTGGAGTTTTTAGGCTAGCTGCCGCCTTGCGTCGTCGCGATGCAAGCCTGCGGCGGGGCTCACTTTTGAGGGCGCGAAATCGGTAAGCTGGGCCACGAGGTTCGGCTGGCTTTGAGCGCCGTGTTCATGCGCTGACCGTCACGGGGTATGATCTGCCGCCGGGATGCGTCGCGGGCTATTATCCCGAGCTCAACCCGCTTGTGCCGCTCGGCTACCATGAAAAGAACTCCCAGACGCCTGCTTTCAAGGGCACTCCGGTGGAGGTCGTGGCATGACCTTGCAGACCGCCGACTTCACCCACGCAGCGCTCTATCCCCTGGTATGCGAGGTGCCGGTGGCGCTCGTCTGCAACGCGGTGACGCTGGGCGTGATGATGGCCAGCCCAACCGATCTGGAGGATTTCGCCCGCGGCTTTGCCCTGACCGAGGGCGTGATCCGTGACAGCGCCGAGCTGCGCGAAATCGAGATCGTGCATCACGCCAAGGGGTTTGAGGCGCGCCTCTGGCTCACGCCCGCCGCCAACGCCCGCGCCGCGTCGGCGCTCGATGATCGGCCCCGTCGGCTGCGGACTTTGCGGCATCGACAGTCTGGACAAGGTCGAACGGACGCTGCCCGCCCTCCCCTCCTCCACCCTGCGCCTGACACTGCAGGAGCCTGCGCCGCTCCTGACTTGCTCCGCGCCCACCAGCCCGAGCATGACCGCACCCACGGTTGCCACGCTGCGGGTTTCTATGTGCCGGATCAGGGACCCAAGGCGGCAGCCGCGGTATCGTCTGTGGATCGTCAAATTGGTCGGGCTGGGCAAATGTCATGCTTTGACGCTACATCAGTTCGGCGCTTTGGACCAGAAAATACCAACCAACCGCCTCGTGCTCGTGTGTCACATCATGTCCAATAAGTTTACATTATCGGACATTATCGGCGCAGCGTCCCGGCATGTCGGGACATGCACAAAGAACACGCTCAAACACATAGGACGGGCCTTCCGGTGATGCAGACACCGGGAGAGACCCATCTTAAGACGCGCCCCTGAACCTGCAGTCCTTTGTGGCGGACACTGACGTGCGCGACAAGTTGGTTGACACCGCCCGGGCTGTGCGCGGGCCGCTACCTCGGACCAAACGGTCATGACCTATGCCAAGGACTGAACGCTTCACCCGCCTGTGCCGGATGAAATGCACAGCCCCCTGCCCTTGTCACAGGAGATGATCGGCCTCTATATCGCCGATTTTGCGGCGCTCACGGGCAAGACCCCTGCCCTGCCGGTGTTGAGGATCAAGCGCCGCCTGTCCGGTCTCACCAGGAATTTCAAGCCGCACTGGCTGCCGCTGGATCGCTAGAACCACCACATCGCGACCATTCTGGCCGGGATCAAGCGCCGCCACGGCAGCCCGCCGGTGCAGAAAGAGGCGATCCTGCTGCTGGGCTATGCCAGAGGCCTGCGCCGGTCCGAGATTGTCAGTAGATGTGCACAATGGCAACTCACCGGACTCCGGCGGCTGGATCGAGATCCTGGAGGGCGGTGCTCTGCTGATCCTGAACGCCAAGACCGGCTGGCGCGAGGTCGAGATTGGGCGCGGATCATCCGCCACACCTGCCCGTTTCATGCCCTGCAGCAATGGCTGCACTTTGTCAGGATCGACTTTAGTCCCGTCTTTGTGGGCAGCTCGCGCGACTGAAAACGCGGGCTAGCAGCCCTGTTGGACGAAAAACTTGTGGCGCGGTTGATCAGGTTCTGCGTGCCGGATGCGGGTATTCGCGGCGATCTGCCCGCGAAGGATCGCGTCGCCCTCTTCTCAGGTCACAGTCTGCGCGCGGGGCCGACGAGCAGCGCAGAGGTGGACGAACGCAATGGCCAGAAGCAGCTTGGCCACGCCAGCGCTGAGATGACCCGCCGCTGCCAGCGCCGCCGCGACCGGTTCCGCGTGAACCTGACCACGGCCGCAAGGCTGTGACTCCCCTGCCCTACCGCAGAACCTTGCGCCTAAAATGGATTTTCCAACGCAGCACCGGTCGGTGCAAAATCACTGATATTCCCGGTCACAACGACGGCACCATGGCGTAGCGCCGATGCCGCGATCATCAAATCAGCAGCATTATGGCCAATCTCAGCCGAGAGCCGTCCCCAGATGCGCGCATCCTCTGCCTCAAAAGCAAGCAGCCGGTCCGAAAATAATAGGACGGTCCGATCAAGCCAGCTGCGGAGATCGTTTGCAAAGGCGGCATCGCGATGCTCCTGCTGGAGAATGCCGCGCTCGATTTCACCCAGTGTGATAACGCTCAGGAAAAGGTCCTGCTCGGCCTTGCCACGCAACCACGCCGCCACCTGAGGCGCACGGTCCGGTCGGCGGACAGACGAAATGACGTTGGTGTCGAGAATATACATCAAAAGCTTACGTCACGCGGCTCAGCTAGGGCGCGCGGGATATCCCCACCGGGAAATGACATCAAATGCTCTGCAAAACTCTCGCGCGCCTTCACAGCTCCATCAACCAGCCTGTGGTAGTCTTCCGCAGACAGGATGACGACCGCAGGTTTGCCACGACGGGTGACTTCTTGCGGTGTCCCCGCCAGCGCAGCCTCAACAACCGCACTGAACTTGTTTTTCGCGTCTTGAACTGTCCACATCGCCCACACCTAGCTAGCTATCAGGCTAGACATATGGTGGATTGACTCACTTATGTCAAGGCGAGGCAAAGTCAAAAGCTTCAGCTTGTTAAATTTGGAAGAAAAATCTTCGCTCGCAACCTTCAATCTAAAGTCGTCCAGCTACGTTATGCGAGACAGTAAATGGCCCAATTTCCATGCCTCTGATAGGCTATGCCCGCCACTTCACCGAAGATCACAGCCAGCCTGCCCCAGCCGCAGGCCCTGATGAAATTCGCAGGCTGCGCCGAGATCCACGAGGAACAGGCCCCGGGCGGCAACAGCACGCGACAAGCGCTGGCGCAGATCGGCAAGGGTGACACGCTGGTTGCGGTCTGCATCGACCGTCTAGCACGGTCGCTATTGCACCTGTTCGAGGTGGTCGAGCGGTTGGATAACAAGGATGCCTTCTTCGGGTCATTGAAGGATCTGATCGACAAGGCATCACTGTAAGGCAAGGTCACGCTGCAGGTTCTGGGTGCTGCAGCCGAGTTCGAGCGTGCCGCCATCCGGGAACGGACCAACGCAGGGCATGCCAGCGTTCGCGCCAAAGGTTGCGCCGCCGCGCACCTCCCGCGCTTCGCAAGGTGCGGCTGGCGCTACAGTACGGCTACACTTTTGCTTCCGGCGGCCGCAGGCGGAGTAAAGTGGTCAACCTTACGTTAGGAGATTGTCGAAGATATGCCACCAGCCGGGTCTGTGACGCAGGATACCGATCGAAAGTTGGCCGCGGCCAACTTTCCGTCAATGCAGATCAGTTTGGGGCGCAAGAAGACCATTGATGATGAGGCAGACATCTTTGTTTACCTGACAGGCGAAGCAGTCCTATGGTTGAAAGACTGAAACACACAGTATGGCATCATGAACTCGCCCATTTCCCGGACCGTTGATGGGTGCAGAAATATCGCCGCGCAGGCATTGTCCCCTCGAGGTGAATCTGATTGTAAAGAAACCCATCGAAAAGATTAATGAAGACCCTGTTGATTGCAGTGTTCATGGACTGCGCTGAGGATATTTTAAAACGGCAGGCTTGGATACAATCCATTTGGGATCCGCCATGGTGCAGTCGAGTCATCGCAGTGGCCCGCATGCAATGGCGTACCTTAACGAAAAGGTCGCGTTTAGACAAATGCAGCCTAATCCCTCGATCCTCGAGAACCATGGCATGAAGTTGGCCGCGGCCAACTTCGGTGGGATTGCGGCGATCCGGCCCACTGTCACGTGGCGATGTCTAGGACAAACACAGCAGCGATCTGTTGGCTGCATCATTCTCAGGTATAGCTTCTCATATCGGGTTTGCACGTTTGGCTGAGTCTCGTGCCCGTCCTCAGCAAGCGTCCAAAATAACTTGTGGGGTCGGCAATGTTTGCAACACGTGCAGCGATTTCATCTTCGGCTTCAAGTGCAGCTCGCCAGCCTTTCGATGCGATGCCACCTCTCAAAACATCTGGGGCAATTCTCAGCATTTTTCCGAACTCATATACGATTTGAAGAGCGTGATGATCTGATCGTGGTATATCGGGGTAGAAACTCCGAATATGCGTCAGTGTTTGCCAGAGATTCGTCAGTGATTGGTGCGTTGTTTTTTTTGTATATGATTTTGGAGGTTCTTTGTGCCGGTCATTTCGTCCGTCTGTGGCGGACGCCTCATGCGGCTCTGCGTTGTGTTTTTGCGCTAGGCAGGAGGCTTCAACCGGGGTGTTGACCGCGGTTCTGTTCGAGGTTTGAGCCGGGCTGCTTACGGCACGGTAGTCAGCGATGATGCCTTTTAGTTTAGAGATGATGGCGCGGGCTTCGATGACCGTCGTCGTGGCACGACGCAGAACATTGCGGATGCTGTCGAGAAAATTCGTGACCTCGGTGTCGACGTCGAGGCGGAGACAGGCCATCCGGAGCGACTGGATGCAGGACCGCATCCCGCGCAGCTCGACCGCGTGGTCACGGCGTTGTTGCGCCAAGTCCATGATTTCCTCTGACCGCGCCAGAAGAGGTGACAGGTCGATACCGAAGGCGCCAATCACCTTGCCACATCGTTGAATTGGAAATCGTTTCCCGTTGGCGCTGTCTTTCCGTGCGATCAGGCCAACATCTTCAAGTGTTTCCAGATGCCGGCGCAACTGGCGGTCGGTGATACCTTTCGCCCTGAAGCACAGGGTGGTGTTGGCTGCGTAGATTGTCAGAAGCGTTAGCGGCGTAATTGGACTGTCAATACCCGTTTTGGGATCCTTGCACGGCAAGCAGCTCAACAGCGCGTCTATGACGACAACCGATGCGGGGCGCAAACCAAGATCTTTCGCGGCGGTATTGACCGCGGCCAACAACTCACGGCGCCTGACAGGATGAAAATACGGCTGCTGCGCAACTGTTCCCACACCATCAAATGCGGTGTGTTCGTCTACGGCACAAATCGAGTGTGCCTCGGCTTCAAAAGCCGTTTCTGGGTGTTGGTACATACATTTTCAGACGACAAAAAGATACCGGTCACCGAAATGGGTGTTGCAGCGTTGAAAATTTGGGGGTACCAATGAATTGCAGTAAATCGGGACCCTCTGGAGTGCTTAACCGCCTTCGGGGGGTTTCTTTTTGTGTGGTGCCTGCCTCCTCTAACTAGGTTTCTTGTTCGTTTCGTGAAGTTGGCCGTGGTCAACTAAATGAAAACAATGGGTTATGGGTTGAACCTCCGCACGTTCACTGTTTTTCAGCCTTCCAGGCCGCATATAGCTTTTCAAGATTGTCCTCGACGAAGCCAATGAAGCCGTGTTCCTTTTTATCCGATATTTCAATCGTGAGGCGACGCCCCTTCGCCATGCACGCGACCGGTGTGTCACCGATCTTTCGCTGCGGGGCAGGGGGGGAAGCCTGCGAGGGCGCCGCATGTTCCGATGCCTGCATGTCTTTGATGATCGCCGCGATCTTCTCGGCGCCTGATCCTACAGCGGGAAGAAGCGCCATCGCTTCCTCATCGGTCGGTCGACCTTCCAGGCCGAAAAGACGGCGGAGTTCCAACCACTGCCTGCGGCCGACGTCGTGGGCTGCGCCGATGCCGTATATGACATCCTGCGGAACATCCTTGGCAACGCCAATGAGTTTGCTCAACGTCCCCTTGTCCACGGCCAACACGTCGCAGATCTCGGCGCGCGTAAACCCCTGGTCTTCAAGTTTGACGGAGAAGATGGCCTGCTCGATGAAGCTGCGTTCAAGGCGGGCTGAATTCTCGAGGGCTTGGGATACCAGCGCTTCGCGCGGATCCATTTCCTTGATGAAGGCTTTGACTTGAATGCCGAGCCTGCGGCACGCCGCAATACGGCGACGACCATAGACGACTTCGTAGCGCGGTCCTGCCCCGCGGCGGTATCTGAGAAGGGCAGGGAGCTGCTGGCCGGATGTCTGGATGGATTCGACCAAGGCGTCGAGTTCGACGCTAACATCGAAGCGGTCGGCGATGTCGGAGTCGGCAATGTCGTTTACATTGACGTCCTGCGCCGACTGTGAAGAAACCTGAGCCAGAACATCCGACATGCTTTTTAGCGCGCGCGGAGCACCCTCATCCGTTCCGGACGCCTCAGGGGCAGCGGCAGTCTTGGACCCCATCTGCGCAAGGCTGCGTGACAGCAGATCACGTTTCATTGCTATCTCCTCGTCCCCATGAGTTCTGGATCATGATTTCAATGTCGTTGGAAAACCCGATAACGGATTCCAATGCGCGTTCGTATGTCTTGCGGTTCTTGACGGCCGACAGATCAACTTCGAAGATCGTCTTCTGGGAGAGGCCGGCCTCACTGACAGCAGAGGACTTGACGAAAGGCGTTTTGATGACACTGTCGCCTAAAAGCTCCCGCATCCATTCTGACAGGTCTTGCTGCGTGCTGATGGCCGTATCGAACCGCGTCAGGAGATAGGCGAAGTTGTCGTATGCGCCGATTCCGCCATTCGTGTGAAGCACTTCGAGAACGCCTGAGGCCATCGTTAGGAACTGGCTTGCAGATGCCAGATCGACGCGCTCGGGAATGATGGTCATCAGAAGTGAGGTCGACGCGCACACCGCCGACATTGTCAGGTATCCGAGTTGCGGAGGACAGTCGATCAGAACGATATCGTAATCGTCTTCAACCTGCCGTAGCGAGTCCCGGATCCGATTGAAGAACACAGGCTGCTCGCCGCGGCTAAGGGCCATCGGCGTCTCTGTCTCGAACTCCGACAGCATGATGCCGCCAGGAACGATATCGAGATTGGGGAAATAGGTTTTTTTGAGCACATCAACGATCGGGATGCGCACGCTGTCACCGTCATTGTAGCGAATTGCGTCGTAGAGAGTGCCACCCTTCCTGAAATCGATCTCCGGCTGATAGCCGAAGAACGTGGTCAGGGACGCTTGCGGATCACTGTCGAGCAAAAGTACACGATACCCCCGCATGGCTAGCCGCATCCCGAGGCTTATTGTTGTGGTGGTCTTGCTTGAACCGCCTTTGAAATTCACGGTGGACCAGATTTGAAGCTTGTCTCCGGGCCGCCGGCCCGGGAGGAACTGGAGAGGATCCTTCGCGTTCTGCGCCAAGATGTGCCGGATCTCGATGATGTTCTCTGCCGTGTAAAGACGCTTGTTGTTCGCCCCCTGCTCGACCTCTGGAATGCGACCATCAAAATGCGCTTTGCGAAGGTACCCGTCACTTACCCGCAGCAACTCTGCCACTTCAGGCGTTGCAAAGCTCCGGAGGGTCTTTTCCTCTTTGGGGGCTAGGAACAGCTTCGACATGTGTTCCAAAGCTTCGGAAAGGCGCTCTGCGTCTTTGCGCAACTTATCGTGCAGCACTGAATGCATTATCGTCGGCCCCGCTCAAAGTGTCCCGACCGGCGTTACTGAACTACAAAGTGTCTCGCTAGAGACCAGAAACGCGGAGGACTTATTATTGTGTCGTATTGCGTTACAGCTATGACTGCCCACCTTGATGAACTCAAGAAAAATTTACGCCCCGATGCTGCTCCTCTTGAAAAAAAACAGCCCGAACCTGCTATTTATCTTCATGCAGTGCATCAGACCTGTATCTCAGCATCCTGATTTCATTTAATAATTCTATCCACAAGTTGTCCACAGGCGCCGTTTCTTCGATATCCTGAACCTTGACTTGAGTGTCCGCGTGAACACGCAAGTAACGCGTTTGGCGACGGATTGGGACGAAACGGGTTCTGGATTGTGGTCACAACGATTCTCCGCTTCACCGGGAGGATCTGCTCAATTCCGACGACTACAGGCGCTTTTGCGTTACGCAAGCGCACGCATGTCGAGATGGCCCCGTAAGAATTATCTTCTTTTTCACATGAGTGTTGATTACGTTCAGATCTTTCCTCAGGCAATCGTTGGTGCTTTACGTCACAACTGCCTTGCGTCACTTCAATGTGTAGCCTCCATCTGCGAGAAGGTCGCTGCCGGTGATGAAGCCCGCTTCGTCCGAGACTAGGAACAGCGCGGCGTCGGCAATCTCGCGCGGAGTTCCGAGCCGCCCGATCGGATGCCGGGGGGCGTGCTGTTCAAAGGCGGCCTCCTCGCTTCCCGCGCGCCTGATCAGGCGATCTGTCATCACCGCACCGGGTGAAATGCTTACCGCGCGGATGCCTTCTTCTGCGTGGTCGAGTGCCAGCGTGCGGGTGAGGGACAGAAGGCCCGCCTTGCTGGCCGAGTAGGCGGCATGGCCGCGTGCGGTGACATGACCAAGCTGAGAGGCGATATTGAGGATGACGCCCTTCTGCTTACGCAGATGGGGAATTCCGGCGCGGCAGAGCAGATAGGCACCGGTCAAGTTGACGTCGAGGATCCGACGCCAGATCTCGACGGGCAACTCACAAACGGTAGCGTTATGCGCTTCGGCGGCCGCATTGTTGACCAGAATATCGATCCGTCCGAATGTCTGTGCGACCGCCTCGACCATATCCTCCACCGCTTCAGGATCAGTGACGTCGCAAGTGTGAGCAAGCACCTGCTCTGCAGGAAAACAGTCCGTAGAGGCTCGTGCAAGATCCACGAGGCAGACGCGCGCACCCGCTTCGCAGAAGCGTTGCGCAATCGCATGGCCGATATCGCCCCCCCCTCCGGTCACGATGGCCACGCGCTCTTCG
Source organism: Puniceibacterium antarcticum (assembly GCF_002760615.1). GTDB lineage: Bacteria > Pseudomonadota > Alphaproteobacteria > Rhodobacterales > Rhodobacteraceae > Puniceibacterium > Puniceibacterium antarcticum. Next base: position 9,370 of record NZ_AWWI01000158.1, read on the forward strand.
AGCCGTCCTGGTGTCTTCATGTCTCGGTCCTTTCCTGCTGCCTATCTGCGAGCACGATCCTTTCTACCTCTGCCCTGAAAGGCAAGGACGGACACGGCTCTCCGGCTCTCAGAACCGCAGGATAAGGGCCACAGCGTGCGGCTCAGTTCAGGGGCAGCCTAGTGACTTTCACATATTCTTCGATAAAGCTTTCCGCGATCAGTGACAGTTTCTGGCCCTTCAATTGTGTGGCGACAAGTGGGAGGTACTGCTCCGTCTCGATGGGGTGCACAGTCACGAGATCCGTGTTCGCTGATCGGGCTGTATGGCCATCCACCAGCGCAATGCCCTCTGTCGCCTCTGCCACGCGCAGCGCCATCGAGATGTATCTGACCTCCACGAAGGGCTCGACGCTGCGCACCGACGACGGCAGGACTGAGTCGATGATCCTGCCGATCTCGGAATGTTTCGGATAAGAGATGAGTTTCTTTCCGACTAGATCCCCAGGCCGGATGGTCGTGCGTTTCGACAGCGCGTCATTTTTGGGCACGACGCAGTAAATTGGCAGCTTTGCGAGCAATGTGGAAATGAGAGAAGGATGTTCGAGCGGGGTAATCGTCAGGCCGAATTCCGTCATTTCAGCGAGGATCATAGCGATTATTCGCTCGTTCGACGGGCTGTCCAGCTTCAGCGTCACATCGGGCCGATCGAGGTGGAAGCGGCGTATTGCCTCATGGATGCACCCATTGGTCAGGCTGGGGCTGCAGACAAAGTTCAGCTGCCCGCGGGCACCTCGCCGAAGCTGCTCGGAAAATGTGTCAAGCGATTGTAAAGCCAAGAAAAAGATCTTCGATTTCTCATAGATCAACTGGGCTTCGCGCGTCGGGACAAGCCGCCGGGACCGGCGGTCGAACAGCTCCAGACCAATCTGCGATTCAAGCAGGCGCAACTGGTTGGAGACTGCCGGTTGCGAGATTCGGAGCAGCTCGGCAGCTGCAGAAGTCGATCCAGTCTCCATCACGGCCCGGAAGATTTCAAGGTAGCGGACGTTCACTCACATAACCTCAGCTTATATAGACCCGATTATATTTAATTGGAAATTCTCTGAACGGAAAGAAATCAATCAGGCCAGAGATGCGGGAAACACATCCCGAGGCATGACGACTGACCGCAGGACGGTGAAATCCAGAAGACGGAATCAAGACCGGTTTTAAGGCTCACGTCGTGTGCGGTGTGCCAAAGCATTGCGCAGCTTTGCGCGAACAGACGTACACATTCTAAAATATCTGCAGGAGTCATGGGGTTGAGCGGTATCAAGACTTGCAGTCAAAACCGAAAACAGACCCTTGATCGGATCATGACGGCTCTCGCAGTAACCAGAAACCAAGAAACAGAAACGGAAGACCGACAGTGAGAAAATCCTCCACATTCATCACCGCGGCGCTGCTGAGCGCCTTTTCTCTAGCCTCCGCGGCACATGCTGCGGACGTGACCATCAAGGTCCTCGGGTTCTGGGGCAACCAGCCACAGATCGACGATGTCGACCGTCCCATGTGGGAAAGCATCGAAGCGGAATCCGACGGTCGCATCGAGATTCAGTACCTGACCCTGAATGAGGCGGGCCTGAAAGGCGATCAGGCATTGCGATTCCTCAAGCGTGGCACCTTCGACATCATGACGATCAGCCCGGCCTATGTCAGCGGCGACGAGCCCTCGCTGGTCGCCGTCGACCTGCCGGGCATTGCCTATGACTACGAAACCCTGCGCAAGATTTCGGACGCATATCGCCCGACCATGGCCGAGCGGCTCGAACGGTTCGATGGCGTTTTTCTGACCCACTGGCCGTTCAACCCCCAGATCGTCTGGTGCAACGAACCTGTCAGCAGCATCACCGACCTCAAGGGCCGCAAAGTGCGCGTGTCGGGTGCCCCTGCGGCAGATACGCTTGACCAGCTGGGCGCAACGGCGGTCAACCTGACCGGCGGCGAGGTCTATCAGGCGTTGCAGCGCGGTCTGGTCAATTGCGGCTCGACGGGAAGCACTTATGGTTACAGCACAAAGTGGCACGAAGTCGCGAACCACCTCTACAACTTTCCGCTGGGCAGCTACAGCCAAGTTGTGCAGGTGGCGAACAAGACGTTCTGGAACAAGCTTTCGACCGAGGATCAGCAGATGATCATGGCCAAGATGAAAGAAGCCGAGGACAAGCTATGGGCGATGGCACCGGATGTGCACAAGCAGGGCGTCGACTGCGCGACAGGCCGAGCCGAATGCACCCTCGGCGGTGAGCCCGGCCACATGACCTTCACCGAAGTGTCAGAAGCCGACAAGGATGTCCTTGCCGAGATCGTTAAAAACACGATCATCCCGAAGTGGAAGGAAAGCTGCACGCCGATCTTCCCTGAATGCGCCACGCGCTTTGATGAAACTATCGGCAAGGTGATCGCGTCGCAATAATTCGACCACCGGGAAACAGGCTTCGACAAAACAACCATGAAACGTATCATACCAAACGCAGAGGCGGCTCTCAGGGCCGTCTCGTATGGCGCCTGCATAGTTGGGGGCTGGCTCGTAATCCTGCTCTCCTTTGCAATTTGCGTCGAAGTCTTCCTGAGGAAGGTGTTCAACGAATCCCTGCAGGGGGTAGATGAATATGGCGGTTATGCGCTTGCGACCACGGCCTCGCTGGGGCTCGCTTATTGTTTCTATGAACATGCGCATATCCGGATCGACCTTGTGGTGCGCAAGCTGCCCAAGATGCTGGGTCGGGTCTTTGCCGTCTTCGCGGTCGCAGCGTTCGGTACCGTCATCGGTTTGCTCGCAATTGAAGCGGTGAGGCTGACCGAGGAATCCTATATGTTTGGCGCATTCTCGAACACGCCACTGCGTACACCGATCTATTATCCGCAGGCGGTCTGGGCGGCGGGGCTTTGCCTCTTTTTTGTCGCCATCGCCCTGCGCCTGCTCCGTTTGCTGCAGGCTGCGATGCAAAGGGATTCGGACTCCATCGGCGACATGTTGGGTGAGGCTGAATCAGATGACGGCCACGAAGCAACCCGGCTGCAGGGGATCGAATAATGGAAGTCGCACTGCTTTTCGTCGGCGGCCTGCTCGCCCTGCTGATGCTGGGACTGCATGTCGCTAGCGCCCTGATCCTGCTCGCGTTCGGCGCGGACCAGATCCTGAGCAACGGTCTGCTCTTGTCCTCGCTCGGCTCGATCGCCTGGGACAAGATGAACGACTTCACACTTGTCGCGATCCCGCTCTTCGTGATGCTGGGCGAAATCCTGATCCGCGGCGGCGTCGCGGACAAGCTATATTCGGCCCTGTCGGTCTGGATGAGCCGACTGCCCGGCGGATTGCTGCACACCAACATCTACGCCAGCACTGTCTTTGCCGCGACCTCGGGTTCCAGCGTCGCCACCGCAGCGACCATCGGCACATTGGCGATACCGGAGCTCGAGGCGCGCGGCTACAACAGGCCGATGATCTATGGCTCGCTCGCATCGGGCGGTACTCTGGGCGTGCTTATCCCTCCGAGCATCCTGATGATCGTCTACGGCACCCTGGCCGAGTTGTCGGTCAGCAAACTGTTCATCGCGGCGATCATTCCTGGGCTGCTGCTGGCGGGGATGATGTCCCTGACAATCGTGATCGTTTCCGTGTTCATCGCGCCGCCGAAGGTCAGGACGGAGGACGTACCCTTTGCGCAAAAGCTGCGCATGCTCGGGCAGGTCTTCCCGATCTTCGTGGTCTTCTTCGTCGTAATGGGCAGCATCTATGGCGGGCTCGCCACCCCGACTGAAGCCGCCGCTCTCGGCATCGTGGCTGCCCTCGGCCTTGCCGCGATCAACCGCAAGCTGTCGATCCCGATGCTCCATCAGGCCTTTGCCGCGGCCTTCCGCACCACGTCGATGATCATGCTTATCATCGTCTCGGCCTTCTGCCTCAACTTCATCATCTCGCTGCTCGGCCTGCCGCAGGATGCCTCGCGCGCCATCGCCGATGCCGGGCTCAGCCCCTATGCGCTGATCTGGCTGCTGGTGCTGTTCTACGCGATCCTCGGCTGCTTTCTTGAGGCCGTAGCAATGATGGTGACCACGGTCGGCATTGTCGTACCGATCGTCATCACCGCCGGCTTCGATCCGCTCTGGTTCGGGGTCTTCCTTACGATCCTGATGGAGTTGTCGTTGATCACCCCGCCTGTCGGGCTGAACCTCTACGTGATCCAGAACCTGCGTCCGAAGGACTCCAACATAAACGATGTCTTTCTCGGCATCACCCCCTTTGTTCTGGCCTTCCTCGCGTTCATCACCCTGATCATCTACGTGCCGGACCTCGTCCTCTGGCTACCCACAAGCATGAGTGACTAGACCCCATGACAAAACCCGAATGGCGTTCCTATGCACATGACGACATCGCGCCCAAGGACCGCTACAAGCTGATGAGCGGGGCCATCGTGCCGCGCCCCATCGCTCTTGTGACCACCATATCGCCCGAGGGTATCCTGAACGCGGCGCCGATTTCCTTCTTCAACTGCCTCTCGGCGGATCCGGGCATACTCGCACTCGGGGTCGAGACGAAAGAGGATGGATCGATCAAGGACACCGCCGCCAACATCCGGCGTACCGGTGAATTCACAGTGAACATGGTGAGCGCAGCGATGTTCAACGCAATGCGCATCTGTTCGCAGACCTTGCCACCTGAAGAAGATGAAATCGCCCTGTCTGGCCTGACGCCCCTGCCCTCGATCTCTGTCGCGCCACCCCGGCTCGAGGAATCGCCAGTGGCATTCGAGTGCGAGCATCACACCACGCTGGAAACTTCGGCCTCGCGCCAGATCGTTCTTGGCAAGGTGAAGCATATCCATTTCCGCGCGGACGTAATCGACACCGAAAAGGCGTATATCCATCAGGACAGGATGAACCTTATCGGGCGGATGAGCGGGCCGGGCTATGTGCGCCTGAACGATATTTTCACCGAACTGGAAGGCTGAGCCCGTGAAAGAAATGCCGCGATGACCATCCTGCTCACCGGGGCCGGTGGCTTTCTGGGTCTGAACATCGTCGAAGCCCTGCTGGAGCAGGGTCTTGACTGCGTCGCGCTGAACGACAGGGCGCTGCCGACGGATTTTTGCGACAGGTCCGGGCTGATCTGTGAGGTCGCTGATGTGCGCGACCGCAGCGCCATGGCCGAAGTGCTGCGGCGCCACGGCATCCGGAGCGTCATCCACGCGGCCGCTGTCACCCTTGCGCCGGGCAGTGCGCTGACCACGGTCGAGAGGGCCTTCGACGTCAATATGGTGTCGACCGCGATCCTGCTGGAAGAGGTCCGCAAGGCCGGGATCGCGCGCTTCGTCTATCCCAGTTCCACAGCGGTCTACGGGGCCGCACTCTTCGAGGACGCGCCTGTAACCGAAGCGACGCCACCGCGCCCCGCTTCGGTCTATGGATATACCAAGCTCGCAAGCGAGCGGCTGGTGGCCGAAACGGCCGGACATTTCGGCCTCTCCTGCGTGCGTGCACGGATCACTGCCTTGTTCGGTCCGCACGAGCGCGAGACGGGGACTCGCGACCTCATGAGCCTGCCCTTCCAGATGGCGCGCGCCGCACAGTCGGATAAGGAAGTGATCTTACCGGAAGGGCTGCGGCGCGACTGGACCAGCAGCCGGGATGTGGCTGCCGCCCTCGTGCTGCTCGCGATCGCACCCAAGCTGCCCTCGGACCTCTACAATCTTGGCCTTGGCGCATCCTGGTACCCTGTCCTGCTGGCCCGGCAGCTTTCTGAAAATCATCCGCGCTGGCACCACGGCATAGGCCGCGCGGATGGCAGCGATTGCAGGCTGATCCTGCATGATGATCCGACACGCACACGCCAGCCTCTCGTCGCCACAAAGTTTGAGCAGGATTTTGATTTCCGCTTTCGCTCGCCAGAGGCGGCCTGCCGCGACTATGCTCAATGGCTGAAGACCCCTACAGCGCCACCGACACAGGATATTCCCGACCATGCAACGTGACTTCATCGGATACGGCCCAAACCCGCCCGACCCGCGCTGGCCGGGCGGCGCGCGGATCGCCGTGAACATCGTCGTGAATTACGAGGAGGGTTCCGAAGAGAGCTATCCCGATGGCGACGGCCTGTCCGAGGGCGGCCTCACAGAAGGCGGTGGCGGCTCGTTTTCCAGCCGTGATCTTGGCGCCGAGTCGATGTTCGAATATGGCAGCCGCGTCGGCGTCTGGCGCCTGTTTCGCTTACTGCGAGAGGCCGATGTCCCTGCGACCATCTTTGGATGCGCGCAGGCGCTCAAGCGCAACCCGCAGGTCGCCGATACCATCCGGCAGAACCACTGGGACGTCTGCGCCCATGGCGACCGCTGGTTGCGGCATCAGTCCTTCGACGAGACCGAGGAGCGACAGGCCATCTCGCAGGCCTTTGAAGTGATCGGCGGCCTATGCGGCGACACTCCGGCGGGCTGGTACTGCCGTTACGCACCGTCCGAGAGAACCCGCAGCCTGATCGTGGAACATGGCGGGTTCTTGTATGATTCAGACAGTTATGCCGACGAGCTGCCCTACTGGACGAAGGTCGACGGTCAAGATCATCTGGTCATACCCTACAGCCTTGCGCAGAACGACGGCAAATTCGCCCGCGGAAACGTGGCGACGGCGGGTCAGTTCTACGAAATTCTGCGGGACAGTTTCGACATACTTTACGAAGAGGGCGAAACGCACCCGAAGATGATGAGCGTCGGATTGCACTGCCGCCTGATGGGTCATCCCGGCCGCGCGCTGGCGCTGCGGCAATTCCTTTCCCACATCCAGTCCCTGCCAAATGTCTGGATATGTCGGCGTGTCGACATCGCCCGGCACTGGATGTCAGAGCATCCGCCGGAGCCTGAATGACTGCGCCCAGCTGCGCCGGAACAGGCCTTTCTTGAAGCGTTCAATAACAATGACAGGAACGCAATGCCTAGGGTCCTTGCCGCAAATTGGATCACAGAAACGGAGTTCGCGCCTTTCGGAACGGTGCTGCGGCATCCCGGTGGTGCCGGGCGCCATTACCTAGATGCATCCATTAAAGACATGCTGGCGCAGGTAAGCCCCCGTCTTTGGATCAACCATCTCTCCACCAATTCGCAGGACATCCAGCTCGAGCAAATCGAGCGTCACCCGCACAGTGCGCAGAGCTTTCTTCCCATGGCGTCGGTGACCCTGCTGACAGCAGTCTGTCCGACGCTTGGTGATGGTCGGCCCGACATCGGCGCGCTGCAGATCTTCCTGCTGCCACCGGGAACCGGCATCATGTACCGGCGCGGCACGTGGCATCATGGCCTGATCAGCCTAGACGGGGCGTGCGACGTCGCCGTCCTGATGGGGCAGTGCGAGGGTGGGCAGGATACCGAGCTTCACTCTCTGCCCGAGCCCGTCCATATCCCCCGCCACGCGCTTCGCTGAAACCGGACGTGTTTCAGAGGCAGGCAGCCCGAGCAAGTCCCGCCGCTGCCGCGACTGGGTCGATCACCGGCACGCCGATGGCCTCTTCAATCCGGGGACGCTGCGGCGCAAAGCTCGCGCATCCCAGCACGATCGCCTCAGCTCCCATCCGCACCAGTGCGCGCCCGGCCTCGCAGCTCTTGTCGAACGTGTCGGCGCAGTGGCCGACATCTTCTGCCGAAGCGCCGCCAAGATCCAGAGAGGCGACGAACCGCGACATCACACCGGATTGGCACATTCTCAGACGGTGCCGACCACGGGATTTGTCCGAAAGCGCTATGATCCTGAACAGATCTGCACGCGACAGAGCGGCCAGGATACCGGTCTGCTGAAGCCCGATCACCGGACGCGATGTGAGACTGCGCATCACCTCGACCCCTGTATCCGAAAAGCAAGCCACCACATATGCCGCAGCGTCTGGCCTGTCCTGCAGCAATCGCGCCAGACTTGTCGCGGCTTCGGCGACATGTAGATCGGTGGCGATGGTGGCCGGCCCGTCGGGCAGGCAGACGCTTTCGAACCCGCTAGGCCATGCAGGGGCAAAAGGCCCCAGCGCTTCAGCGATGCCTTGCGTCACCTCTTCCGACGAATTTGGATTGATGAAGAGTATAGGTCCCAGCATCACTTGGCCCTTTGCTTGCGGCTCATGCCTGCCCGGTTCCAAGGAACGGCACCGGCCTGCCGCCGGGCGTCCCCTGCAATTCGTCGTCGCGCATGACGGTACGGCCGCGCAGGATGGTCATGCGCGGCCAGCCCTTGCACAGGTGGCCGTCGAACGGAGTCCACCCGCAGGGTGCTGCGATCCAGCTGTCCTCGATGCGGCGCTCGTGCTGCATGTCGACGATCGTGAAATCCGCATCATAACCCGCGGCAATCCGCCCCTTCGTCGGCACACCGTAGACCCGGGCTGGGCCTGCGGACATGAGGTCGACCAGCCGCGATAGTGACAGCCGCCCCGCGCTCGCGTGATCGAGCATGATTGGTACGAGAGTCTGCACGCCCGTGAGGCCCGCAGCGGTGTCCGGCCAAGGATGTTCTTTGGCGGCGCGCGAATGGGGCGCGTGGTCCGAACCGATCACGTCGACGGAACCGTCAGCAATTGCCTTCCAGGCTGCCTCTCGGTGGCGTTCGGACCGGATCGGCGGGTTCATAACGGCATAGCCGCCGAGCCTGTCATAGGCCTCGTCCGACTGGGTCAGATGGTTCACGAGCAGTTCGACCGTCGCGATGTCGCGGCAGACGCGCAGATAATCCAACTCTTCGGCGGTCGAGACATGCAGGATGTGCACCGGGCGCCCGACTTTGCGCGCCAGAGCGACGATGCGCTGTGTCCCCAGCATGGCGCATTCCACATCCCGCCAGTCCTGGTGCAGCCGGTGTGGATCGCCAGAGGTGTAGAGCGCCTTGCGTTCCTGAACTCTGTATTCATCCTCGGCGTGAAAGCAGATACGACGACGCCCGTTGCGCAGCGCTTTTTCGATCGACTCATCGTCCGGAACCAACAGATGCCCCTTTGCTCCTCCGGCAAAGAGCTTGACCGCGCAGACATTCGCCTGCTGCTCGAGTGCTTCCAGTTCGTTGAGGTTGGGCTGACCCGCCGCGACATAAAAACCTATGTCGCACCAGGATTGGGCTTTGGCCTGTTCACGCTTGGCGTCGAGATCGGCCGCGGTGAACAGCGGCGGCGCGGTGTTGGGCATGTCAAAAATACTGCAGAGCCCGCCGAGCACGGCCCCCTTTGTGGCGGTTTCCAGTGTCTCGACCAGAGGGTCGCCGGGATCGCGCGCATGGACATGCGGGTCAATCAGCCCAGGCAGCACGTGCAGTCCGCTGCACTCGATCACTTCGTCCCCCAGCGCGGAGTCAAAGCTGCCCAAGCCTGCGATCCGGCCATCACGCACGGCAATATCAGTTATGAGGACACCCCAAGGCAGAACGCAGGTGCCATTCTTCAAAAGCAAATCATATTCGGCCAAGCATCTCTCCGTTTCGGCAGGATCTTGTTTGGGTGGCAGACCGGGCGGTTCTTATTCCACCCCGACCTGATCGATCAGGCGCCGGTAATGTTCGGGTCGGCGGTGAGCGGCAAAGTTGAACATCTTGGTCTTGCCCTGCAGGCAGGCATCGAGATCGCATTCCGCGACCACGATCTCATCGTCGAGGCTTTCCGTCTGCGCCACGATGCGCCCGTCGGGGTCGATGATGCAGGAGCCGCCGATCAGGCCGGATCCGTCCTCGTCGCCCGCCTTGGCCACGCTCACCGCCCAAGTGGCATTCATATATGCGTTGCCTTGCGCCACGAGGCTGGAATGGAAGGTGCGCAGACCGGCATCCTCCGTCGCGCCGCCATTGGGATCGTAGGCCGCAGAGTTGTAGCCCATCACCATCAGTTCGACCCCTTGCAAACCATAGGCGCGCCAAGCCTCGGGCCAGCGGCGGTCATTGCAAATCAGCATGCCCATCCGCGGCGTGTTCCAGGATTCCGCACCCTCGAAGGCCGGAAACCCCAGATCACCATATTCGAAATAGCGCTTTTCCAGCTGCTGGTATGTCTGTCCGGGCTTCGGCTCGACCGACCCCGGCAGATGCACCTTGCGGTATTTTCCCAGGATCGTCCCATCCGGCCCGACGGTCACGGCCGCATTGAAACGCTCGCCCTCAGGCGTGAGTTCGGCATAGCCGATGTAGAAGCCGACCGAAAGTTCCCGCGCGCGATCGAAAAGCGGCTGGACGTGAGAGTTGGGCATGCCTCGTTCATAGTAGATTTCGAGGGCGTCCCCATCTAGAAGCCAGCGCGGAAAGAACGTCGTGAAGGCCAGTTCGGGAAAGACGACAAGCTGCGCGCCCTTGCCTGCAGCCTCTTCAAGCAGGGCAAGTAGGCGGGCCAGCGTGGCTTCACGCGTATCTTGTTTCTGCGTCGGGCCCATCTGCGCGGCGGCCACTCTTATGATCCTCGACAAAGTCTTCGCTCCTTGCATGTTTGCGGTTCGTGACCGCTCGACGGTCTTCCTTGCTCTGAAATACCTGCAGCGCATTGGCACCGCAATAATTCAGCTTATTATGTTTTGGCAAAATCTATTCACAACATGAATGCCATGCTCAGTCTCAGACATATCGAAATCCTGCGCGCCGTCATCCTGTGCCCAACCACCTCAGCCGCCGCGCGGCAACTTGGAATGTCGCAACCGGCTGTTTCCAATGCTATCCGGAAAATCGAAAATACGCTGGAATTTCAATTATTTGAAAGATTCAGAAACCGTCTATTCCCGCTAGATGCGGCGAAGATCCTGTTCAAGGATTCCGAACCGATGATCGTCGTCCAGCGCGCCCTGAAGGAGCGGATCCACGACCTCAGGACGGACAAGCACAGCTGCCTGCGGATCTTCTCGACCGGGCCGCCCGGTCTCGGGGTTCTGCCGCGGGTGCTGAAAAAATTCGTATCAATTCATCCCCCCATGTCGCTCCACCTTTTCCAGCGGTTGAGAGGGAACTTAAAGTAGAGATGAAGAAGATCCAGACACGACGCTGATCTGACAGGCGTCCAATATTTCACGGGCATAGGCCTTGGCCACGCTACGGCGCAATGGGAAGCTGTTAATCAGGGCAGGAGACAAGGTATGAATCGCACTTGGCTTGCGCTTGACAGACAAGACCAGGCCGCTGTCGGGACCTCCTACTGGGCGCGTGATGATCCGGCCAGGAACGTAGCCGTTATATTTCTCCTCCATGTGTTTGACCGTAACGCTGATGGTCAGTTGTTCGAGGAGCCAGTCGGGTTTCGCCATCACCTCACATCTGTGTCATGAGGCCGAGCGAAATGAACTTCGCCACGGGGAAGAGAAAACACCCGATCCGCTTTTAAGTCAGTAATCAGATGATCGACTTCTTCCGGGCGACATATCGCGACGCAGCTCTCCATGGTGAGCTTGTCCGAGTGCCAGAGCATGATGCAACTTTTTGAGCACCGTATCATCCTAAAAGCGACTCCGGCCTCGCGCAGTTCATAGTCGGTCGCGCCACACGTCAGATGGAAGCCAACTGGAGAAATCACGGCAAAATCCGCAAGAAATTGTTCCACTTCGGAAAGTTTGAGTTCGCCGTATGTTGTCGGAACCTCAGCATGCGGTTTTTCACCAAGCAACATCAACGCGCAGCGCAGCGGGATCAGACCGTGCCCAGAACAGTTTTGATCCGCTCCCCGGTTTTTGTACTGAACAAGTGGAGCTTGCTGCGGTCAAAACGCAGGGGCAGGTCCATGCCGCGCGCGACGGGTGTTTCAGGGCTCAGGCGCACAACGGCCATGACGCCGGCAATCTTTGCGGAAACCATCGTGTCCGAGCCGAGGGGTTCATAGACCTCGACATGCGTGTGAACATCCGCCGCATCGGGCACGCAGGGCGTGATTGCTTCTGGGCGCGCGCCCAAATGCACCCTAACACCGTCGGCGGTGTCGATCCGGGCAAACGGCAGGCGAAGGTCGCCGATTTCGACACAGACCCCGGTTTCTGAATGGCGAACGGTGCCGTCAAACATGTTCATTTGAGGGGAGCCGATGAATTCGGCAACGAAGCGGTTGGTCGGCGTATCGTAAAGGGCAAGCGGGGGGCCTTCCTGCAGGATGCGACCTTCTTTCAGGATCACCACCCGGTCGGCAAGGGTCAGCGCTTCGACCTGATCATGGGTGACGTAGATCGTTGTGCGGCCCAGAAGGCCGTGCAGGCGCTTGATCTCGGTGCGCATTTCTACGCGCAGTTTGGCATCAAGGTTTGACAGAGGCTCGTCAAAGAGAAAGGCCGAGGGGCGGCGCACGATGGCGCGACCCATGGCGACGCGCTGACGCTGTCCACCCGACAGTTCGGCAGGGCGACGGTCCAGCAGGTTTTCGATCTGCAGCATCTGCGCCGCCTCGGCGATGCGTGCCTTTCGGTCGCTCTGCGTGGTCTTGCGCATCTTGAGGCCGAAACCGATGTTGTCGGCAACGGTCATGTGCGGATAAAGCGCGTAATCCTGAAACACCATGGCGATGTCGCGGTCGCGCGGTTCGACGGCATTCACCACCTTATCACCGATGTAGAGACGCCCGTCTGAGATATCTTCGAGCCCTGCGACCATGCGCAGTAGCGTGGATTTCCCGCAGCCGGACGGGCCGACAAGGGCTACGAATTCACCATCCTCTATCTCAAGGTCGATCCCGTGGATCGCCTGAACGGCTCCGTAATTCTTGACAATCTTGTCCAGCGTGATTGTGGCCATCCGCCCATCCTCCCTAAATGGCTGCCGCTCGATTTGGGCTTGCCAGTTTCCTTCATCCCGTATTATCGTTATTGATAATGATATGTGAAGGCAAGCGAGTCGATATGGCTGTAGAGAATTTTCTCAAATCTACGACACCGGTGGCAGGGCGGGCGGTCGCATCACGCCGGTCTTTTGCGATCTACACCAAACTGCAGCGCGAAATCGTTCTGGGCATGCTCGCCCCGCGCTCGACCCTGCTTGAGCTTGAACTGGCCAACCGGTTCGAAGTGAGCCAGGGCACGGTGCGCGAGGCGCTGCTGTTGTTGCAGGAAGAGGGGCTTGTGCATCGGCAGGCTCATCGCGGCACGACCGTCGCTGACTGCCGGGCCGAGGATGCGGAAGAGCTGATCCGGCTGCGCCATGACATCGAATGCCGGGGCGTGCGGCGGGCGATTGTCCGCAACGGCGCCGCGCTTGCCGATGCGCTGCGCGGGCATCTGGAAGCGATGCAGGCGGCTGCCGACGCCGACGACGAATATCTGCTGTCGGTGCATGACCGGGCCTTTCATTCTGACCTGTTCGCGCAGGCGGATCTGCCGCCGGTACAACCCGTTCTGGCCCGTGCGCTGGTCCATGCCCATCGCTACAAGATCCTGCATCCTGACCAGAGCCGAGATTTGAAGGAGACGGCGAACCGGCATCTGGCAATCATGGCGGCCCTTGAGGCCGAAGATGCGGACAAGGCGGCAGATGCGCTGTCGCATCATATCACCACCATCGTGGATTTCGGCCCCAGCATTCTGGAGGACAGGACATGAGCGCACCGCGGCCTTCGGCAGAGATGCAGGTCATTCTGGATCGTCTGGCAGTCGAGGATGCCGGGTTGCCCGATCCCACTCTGCTGCCCGCCGACACAGGGCGCGCGCAGGCCGAGGCTGCAAATGCCCGCTGGAACGTCGATCTGCCGGATATGACCATGGCGCGCGACGCGTCGGTGAGCGCCCCCCACGGAGAGATCGCCTGCCGCATCCTGACGCCCAAGGGCACACCGCAGGGGACAATACTATTCATCCATGGCGGCGGCTGGGCCTTTTGTTCGATGGCGACCCATGAGCGCTGTGCCCGGGTGCTGGCCGAAGAGGCGCAGGCGACGGTGGTTCTGTGCGACTATCGGCTGGCACCGGAACACCCATACCCGGCGGGGCTGGAGGATTGCCGAGCGGTCTGGGATGCGCTGGCTGCGCGGCAGGGGCCGTTTGCGGAACTGTCTGGGCCGTTTGCCCTGTCCGGAGACAGTGCCGGTGCGAACCTTGCCATGGCGCTGATGCTGGATGATGCGCCGCAGGCGGACTGCGGGCTGCTGTTCTACGGTGTTTATGGCGCAGATTTCGAGACGCCGTCCTATATCGACCGTGCGAACGGGCCGGGTCTGAGCCGGGACAAGATGCGCCGTTACTGGGACTGGTACAGGCCGGAGGCGACGCGCCTTGACCCGCTGGTGGCTCCGCTGGCCGCAGATGATGCCGCGCTGGCCGCTTTGCCGCCGCTCTATCTGAATGCTGCCGAGATCGACCCGCTGCGGTCGGATTCCGAGCGGATGTATCAGCGTCTTTCGGCCCTTGGCCGACGGGACAGATTCCGGCTGCATGGAGGAGTCGTTCACGGCTTCATGCAGATGACAATCGCGCTTGAGGAGGCGCGGCTGGCGCTGGCGGATGCAGGGGCAGCTTTTCGTGCCCTGACCGCCACGCCCACGCCGAAACACGACTGAATTTTCCAAGGGAGGAGAGATTATGACAGGTTTCAACATCAAGACGACTGTGGCGGCGGCCCTGCTTGCCGGCACGGCGCTGGCCGGTGGCGCGCAGGCGCAGGAGGTCAACTTCTGGTATCACTTCGACAACGCGGACAATCCGATGTCCGCGCTTGTTGAAAAGTTCGAGGCAGAGAACCCTGGCATCACCGTGAACGCGGAAAACGTGCCGTGGAACAGCTATTACGACCAGCTTTATACGTCGATCGTTGCGGGCACAGGTCCGGATGCGGCGCTGGTCAAGCTGAATGCCCAGCCCCGGCTGATCGAGATGGAGGCACTTGAGCCGCTTGATGCCTGGCTGAAGGATTGGGATGGCACGGCAGAAATTCAGGACAACCTGCTGACCCTGACGGCTTCCGCTGATGGCACACACTATTACCTGCCGGTGCAGTATGTGGTGCTTTACCTCTATTATCGCACCGACATGTTTGCAGAGCTTGGCCTGACCCCGCCTACGACCTGTGACGAATTCCGTGACGCGGCCAAGGCGCTGACCCGCGACACCGATGGCGACGGTCAGCCGGATGTCTACGGTTTCGGCTTTCGCGGCGGCAAGGGCGGACATGACCACTGGGCGAGTCTGACCCTGTCGCGCGAGGGCGTAGGCTTTGGCCCTGGCGAGTTGACGTCAGAGGCGGGCGTTGCAGGCACGCAGTTCGTGGTGGATCTGTTCCAGAAGGACAAGGTTTTTCCGCCCTCGGCCCCGAATGACGGCTTCAAGGAAATCATCGGCGCCTTTCAGGGCGGCACAACCGCGATGACGATCCATCACATCGGATCGTCTGCCGATATGGTTGCCGCCTTGGGCGACAAAGTGTCGGCCGTGCCTGTGCCGGAATGTGGTGGCGGACGCTGGACATCCTTCGGTGACGAAAGCACAGCGGTCTTTTCGGCGGCTCAGGACAAAGACGCCGCCTGGAAATGGATCAGCTTTTTGTCGAGTCCGGGCAACAATGCCGAGTTCAACAAGGCGACCGGTCAGCTGCCAGTGACCAAGACGGACAGCGCGAGCTGGGATGGGCATGAAAAGCGGTTCGTCGAGGCGACCGTGAATTCGCTGCCGTTTGCGAACTTTCTGCCGAATACCAGCGAAACGGCGGATTTCGCCAATACCGTCTGGCCCGTCGCGATGCAGCGCGCCCTGATAGGCGAGATCACGGCCCAAGAGATGAACGCCGAGATCGAAGTGCTTTACAACGATTGATCCCAGCCCCGGCGGGCCACATCCCGGCCCGCCGTCCTACCTGATCGGGAAAACAGAACATGACCGTCACAACCGCCCCACCGGTGCCATTAGCGCGCCGCGTGCTTCCTCTTGTCATGCTGTCGCCTGCTGTTCTGGTGACGCTGGCCATCGTGTTCCTGCCAATGGTGCAGGCCCTGTGGATGAGCCTGCATGACTATGTCCTGTTCCGGCCTAAGAATTTCGACTGGGTCGGGCTCAAGAATTTCATTTCCGCCTGGAACGACCCGGTCTTCTGGACCTCGTTGCGCCATACGGTGATCTGGATCGCCATCACGGTGCCCGCGCAGATGCTGCTCGGCCTTGCGACGGCGCTGCTGCTCAACCAGAATTTTCCGTGGCGCGGTCTGGCCCGTGCGCTGGTGATCATTCCCTGGGCGCTGCCGTCTGTTGTGATCGCGCTTATGTGGGTCTGGATCTACGATTCCAACTATGGTGTCCTGAACGATCTGCTGCTACGCGCAAACCTGATCAAGACCTCGATCCCCTGGCTGGCTGATCCGGATACGGCGCTCTATGCTATCATCCTCACGCTGACCTGGCAGGGCTTTCCCTTTTTCGCGGTGATGATCCTTGCCGGTCTGCAATCCATCCCCAAAAGCTATTACGAGGCCGCGTCGATCGACGGCGCCTCTCAGTTCCGCCAGTTCTGGCACATCACCCTGCCGGGCCTGTCTGGCGTGCTGATGACCGCGACGCTGTTGCGGGTGATCTGGGTCGCCAATTCCATCGACGTGATCTTTGTCATGACGGGGGGAGGGCCGGGATATGCGACCTACACCCTGCCGCTTTATGCCTTCATCAAGGCGCGCACCGGGCTGGACTACGGGTATGGCTCGGCTCTGGCGGTCAGTTTCACGCTGCTGCTGCTGGGATTTGTCATCCTCTATCTGCGCCGCGCAGGGAGGAACATCGCATGATGGTACGCAATCAATCCAAGCTGCGGCGTATCCTGACGGTGGATTTCCCCGTCGCGCTGATCCTGCTGTTCACACTGTCGCCCTATCTGTGGATGCTCCTGACCTCGCTCACGCAGGAAAGCAAACTGTTCACCGAAGGCCCGTCGATCATCGGTGCGACGCTGGAAAACTACATCCGGTTGTTTGCCACGGTCGGGTTCGGTGCGAACCTGCTGGACAGCTTTATCGTGGCGGTGGGCACGGTGATCGTGGGTCTCGCGCTGTCGGTGCCGGCGGCCTATGCCTTCTCTCGGTTCCGGTTCAAGGGGCGGCGGCTGCTGATGCTGCAGTTCCTCGTGATCAACATGTTCCCTTTGGTACTGCTGATCCTGCCGCTGTTCATTCTGATGAAGAACCTCGGGCTTGTGGACACCTACGCCGCGCTTATTATCGCCAATTCGACCGTGGCGATTCCGTTTTCGGTCTGGATGATGACCAGCTACATCGACGGCATTCCCCGCTCGCTGGACGAGGCGGCGATGACCGATGGCTGCACCCGGTTCGGGGCGCTGTTCCGGGTCGTGCTGCCCCTGTGCACACCGGGGATCATAGCCACAGGTGTCTATATCTTCATCACCGCTTGGAACGAATACCTCTACGCCCTCACCCTTGGTGGGCGCAGCGTAAAGCCGATCACCGTGGCGATCCAGACGCTGATCGGCGAATACCAGGTTGAATGGGGACTGCTGACCGCCGGCGGGATCGTTGGCGCGATGCCCGCTACGCTGCTGTTCCTCGTCATACAGAAACGCCTGATCGCAGGCATGACCGCAGGCGCGGTCAAAGGATAAGGACCCCAAGTTTTGAAGAATCCCATCGGAATCATCTCTATGCAGTTTGTGCGCCCCTTTACCGGCGCGCATCTGCACCTGTTCAAGGATATCAAGGCCATGGGCTTTGATTTCATCGAACTTCTCGTACCTGAACCTGAGGACGGCATCCACCTTGCCGCCGCAAAGGATGCGCTCGAAGAGGCGGGTCTTGGCATTGTGCTCGCGGCTCGCGTTAACCCGCAGCGCTCTATCGCGTCCGAGGATAGCGCGGCCCGTCAGGGCGGTCTCGACTACCTCAAATCCTGCGTGGACAGCGCGGCAGCGCTTGGCGCCACGATCATCGGCGGCCCCCTTTACGGAGAGCCGATGGTCTTTGCCGGCCGGCCTCCGCTGCCGCGCAGCACGGACGACATGAAGGCCCGCGCCGACCGCATGATTTCGGGTCTGTCCGAGGTGGCACCGCTGGCCCGCGCTGCCGGTCAGGTCTTTGCGGTCGAGCCGCTCAACCGGTTCGAGACGGACATGCTCAACACCACTATCCAAGGCATCGCTCTTGTGGATGCGGTGAATGACGCGGGGCTTGGCCTGATGCTCGACACCTTCCACATGAATATGGAGGATCAGTCGATCCCCGACGCGATCCGCCTTGCGGGCAAGCGCACGGTGCATTTTCAAGCCAACGAAAACCACCGCGGCTTTCCCGGCACCGGCAATATGGACTGGCCAGCGATCATGCGCGCGCTCAGTCAGGTCGGCTACAACGGGCCGCTGTCGCTGGAACCGTTCCGGCGTGATGACCAGCGTCTTGCCTTGCCGATTGCCCAGTGGCGCGCCCCGGCCGAGGATGAGACGGCCAAGCTGCGCGCGGGCCACGCGCTGATCCGCGCCGCGCTTGATTTTGCGGAGTATGCCCAATGACCCTGAACATCGGATGGATCGGTTGCGGGCGTCACGCCACATGGATGCTGCTGCCGCAGATCGGGCGCGCAGGCATGCGCATCGCAGCGCTGTGTGACCGCGATGAAACGGCGCTGTCCGCCACCGCCGGGCATTACGGCGTGACGCAGGCCTATACCGACTGGCGCGAGATGCTGGAACAGCCCGGGCTTGATGCCATCTGCATGGCCGTCGGTCCGGGCGTGCACCATGCCGCAACGCTGGCCGCGCTGGAAAAAGGCCTGCCGGTCTTCATGGAAAAGCCCCCCGCCGCGACACATGCCGATGCGCTGGAGCTACAGAAGGCGTCCGAGCGTACAGGCGTGCCGGTCTATGTTGGCTTCATGAAACGCTATTCTACCGGCAACAAGATCGCGCAGAACATCCTGCGCGGCGCCGATTTCGGGCGAGTTCTGGGCATCACTTGCAGTTACATGACCGCGCCGACCTATTTCGCGGGCGAGGTAGATTACTCTGGGTTCTACCTTCACCACTGTGTGCATTACATGGATCTGATGCCCTGGCTTGCCGGTAGCCCGATTGCCGAAATGACGGTGCGCCGCAACGCGCCTGCACCCGGGCGCATCCTGTTCCACATGGGCTTTACCTGCGAAAACGGCGTGATCGGCAACGTGGTCATGGGCACCGTGCAATCGCGCGGCACCCCGATGGAGCAGATCACAGTCATGGGTGATCACAACCGTGTCGAGGTCGACAATGTGATCAACGTCGCCTGGCACCGCGATCCGCCCTTCAAGGCCGAAGATCCCGAAGCGGTGCTGGATGGGGCCTGTGACAGCCTTGTCTGGCAGCCGAACTTTACAGCCGCCGCGAATGAGGATCACAAGGGCTATGCCGCCCTGATGGCGGATGTTGCGAAAGGTTTGGCCGGTCAGCCGACGGATGCACCGGTGATCGCAGACGGCGTCGCGGCGATGGCCAATCTAGAGCGCATGATCGCCGGCATCGAACAAGATCAACGCGGGCTTTTCAACGCCATCCAGTGACAACAGATGTCAAAAGAGCCGCCTCTGTTAATTTCCTCGCGGAAGGGCAGGGGCGGCTTTTTCGGGTTTGTCGCTACCTTATAAAGTTTAGGAGCAAAGCTGGTGTTGTTACGTGAAGGGGCCTGAGGTTGCTGGTTCATTGATCTGGGCGTAGGCGGTGACGATGCAGACATTGAACATCAGCTACAAACGCCACCGCTTTGCGCCGCAGATCATCGCTCACGTTCTAAGGCGAGGGCAGCCGCGCCTCGGCGATGTCTGGCATATGGACGAAGTCGTCGCGAAGATTACTGGCCGGTCTTTATGGCTGTGGGGGGCTGTCGACCAAAACGGCGTCGTTCTTGAAGAAATCCTTCAATCGAGGCGAGACAAGCGCGCCGCAAAGCGGCTTTTGGTCATGCTGATGAAGCGTTGGGGCTTCGTGCCCAAGAGGACCATTACGGACAAACTGCGATCCTATGGCGCCGCCAAGCGCTCGGTCGCGCCCGGCCTTGATCATTGATCACACAAGGGGCTCACTAGGTCATGTTGACCAAAAAAACGGACCTAGAGGCGAATGGACGTGATGTCTATGAAGCCCAAGAAGCTCGCGGCGGTTTTGTCGTAGCGTGTGGCGATGCGGCGGGCATTTTTGAGTTTGTTGAAGCACCGCTCTACCAAGTTGCGCATGGGAATTTGGGTGAGCACGTCCCTCGCCTCCATCTTTTTACGAATGTTGTCAGCATCGTAGCCTCTGTCTGCCAACAGTACGCTCGGTTCTGGCAGGTTGTCGACCATGACTAGATCGAACCCCAGGGAATCGGATGTCTGGCCTGGCGTGATCTCGGTCCTCATTGGCAGGCCTGCTGCATTGACGCGAAGATGGATCTTGGTCGTGAAGCCACCTCTTGAGCGGCCAAAAACCTGTCGCGCAGTCCCCCTTTTGAGCCCTCTGCCTGATGGTGCGCTCGGATCACGGTACTGTCGATCATTTGGAGGGCGTCTGGCACAGCCTTGCTTTCGTTCAATGCGTCCATGATCTGTTCCCACAGTCCTACAAGCGTCCAACGCCGAAACTGTCGGTAGACGCTGGACCATTTTCCAAATTCTTCCGGCAGATCGCGCCAAGGCGCACCGGTCCGTGCGATCCAGAAAATTCCATCAAGAACAATGCGGTGGTTCTTGGGTTTGCGTCCGTTCGGAGCGCGGACGGTCAGGATGGAATGTTCAAAGAACATCCACTCTTCGTCCGACATGAGGTCTCGTGCCAAGCTGATCTCCATTGCAGATACCAGCTTGAAACTTGGTCAGCGAATGGTGGGAATCCCTTTTGTCAACACGATCTAGTACCCGCTGATCCAATAACAGGTTACTGCGGCAACAATGCCTTTGGCACGTTCTGATAGCACACAGGCCGTAGGAAGCGACGGATCGACAGGGTGCCGACCGATGTCGCCCCGAAATTCGTCGAAGCGGGGTAGGGGCCACCGTGGACCATGGTGTCGGACACCTCGACACCTGTCGGGAACCCGTTGACTAGCACCCGCCCTGCCTTGCGTTCGAGGACTGGCACAAGACGCCGTGCCGTATCGGTATCGCCGTCGTCCATGTGGATCGTGGCAGTCAGCTGACCTTCGAAGCCTTTCGCTAGCACTTCCATCTCGGCCGCATCCGCAACGCGCACGACAAGTCCGAGGGGTCCGAAAACTTCCTCTCCCAGTGCTTGGTCCTGCAGGTAGCTGGCGGCGTCCGTCTCGAAGAGGTTGGGGGAGGCCTGACGGCCCTGATCGGCATTACGAAGCAGCGGCCTGACCGCGTTGCGCCCGTCAAATCGGGACCCGCCGTCGCGGTAGGCCGCGGCGATGCCGTCGGTCAGCATGACCTGTGCGCCGACGTCCTTCAGCGCCGCTATCGTGGCGGCCACAAAGGCGTCGCCGGCGGTCCCTTCGGCCACGACTGCGATGCCGGGGTTGGTGCAGAATTGTCCGGCACCCATCGTCAGCGATCCTGCCCAGCCAGCACCGATCGCGGCCCCGCGGGCAGCGCAGGCGGCGGGCAGGACGAACATCGGGTTGACGGACCCTAGTTCCCCGAAAAAGGGGATCGGTTCGGGCCGCTGCGCGCACAGATCGAACAGCGCGCGTCCGCCTGCAAGCGATCCGGTAAAGCCCACGGCTTTGATCAGCGGATGCTGGACAAGCGCCTGCCCCACGTCACGTTTGCCGCCCTGAATGAAGGAGAAAACGCCCGGATGCAGGTCGCATGACCGGATCGCGGCGTCGATTGCGGCCGCCACGATCTCTCCTGTGCCAGGATGGGCGGAATGGCCCTTGACCACGACCGGACATCCTGCTGCCAAAGCCGCAGCCGTGTCGCCGCCTGCCGTCGAAAATGCGAGGGGGAAGTTGGAGGCCCCGAAGACGGCGATGGGACCGATGGGCCGCTGGATCATCACCATGTCGGGCCGGGGCAGGGGTTTGCGGTCTGGCAGGGCAGGATCGTAGCGCCGGTCCAGATAGTCGCCCTTGCGGATGTGGCTGGCGAAAAGGCGCAGTTGGCCAATCGTGCGCCCGCGTTCGCCGTCCAGCCGCGCGGCGGGCAGACCGGTCTCCGAAGAGCCGATTACCGTGATCTGGTCACCGCGTGCCTCAATCTCATCCGCTATGGCCTCGAGGAAAGCGGCGCGCTGCTCGGCGGTTGTCTGGGAGTAGGCCCAAAAGGCGTCTTCCGCCGCACGGCAGGCGCGGTCCACAAGATCGGGCGTGCCGACGGCGAAAGGATGGACCTCGCCATGTGCCGGCTCCGACATGAATCTAGCGTCGCCCGCCATCCAGTCGCCTGCAATCAGGTGCTTTCCGGTCGGGGTGAAGTCTGCAGTCGTGCCATCCATGGTCTTGTCCTTTACAGTGTCTTGTTCGGTCCGGGGTCGCAGTCAGAAGACGGTGAGGTTCAGCGCCCGGTTCGCTTGATCCACGCCTCGTATTTCGCCTGGTTTTCGTCCAGCGTGCAGGGGTAGAGGCCGATGATCGCCGTGCCGTTCTGTACTTCTTCGAGAACGAAATCCTCAAAGCTTTCCATGCCGGCGCAGACGTCGGCAATCTCGTCGGCCAAGTGCGCCGGTATGACCATCACGCCGTCGCCGTCACCGACCATCACGTCGCCCGGAAAGACGGCGACATCGCCGCAGCCGATGGGCACGTTGATGTCGAGCGCCTCGTGCTTGGTCAGGTTCGTCGGCGCGGACGGCCCAGCAAAGAAGGCGGGCATGTCCAGCGCGCCGATCCCCTCTGCATCGCGGAACCCGCCGTCGGTCACGATGCCCGCGCAGCCGCGGATCGCCATTCGGGTCACCAAGATTGACCCGGCTGTCGCGGCGGAGGCATCCTTGCGACCGTCCATCACGAGAACATGCCCCGGTGGGCAGGTTTCGACCGCGACGCGCTGGGGATGGTCCGCATTGCGAAAGACCTCCAGCGGGTTGCGATCCTCGCGGGCAGGGATGTAGCGTAGGGTGAACGCCTGACCGACCATGCGGTCGGCCTTGGGCGACACCGGCCGCACGCCTTGGATGAACTGGTTGCGCAGCCCGCGTTTGAACAGCTGTGTGGCGATGGAGGCGGTCGAGGCGCGTTTGAGCTTGTCGCGCGTCGCGTCGGACAGGGTGTAATCGGTCATGGCAGGCCTTTTCAGAAGATGTCGGGTTCGCCCGTGGTGCGGCCGAAATCGGATTGCAGAAAATCGAAGTCGCAGCCCTGATCGGCCTGCGTTACATGGCGCGAGAACATCCAGCCCCAGCCCCGTTGGAATCGCGGTTCCGGCAGAACGAGGGCGGCGCGGCGGGCTGCGAGTTCTTCTTCGTCCACCAGCATGTCGAGCGTCCGGTTCGGCAGGTCGAGGCGGATGATGTCGCCGGTCTTCAGCAACGCCAGCGGTCCGCCGATATAGGCTTCGGGTGCCATGTGCAGGACGCAGGCCCCGTAGGACGTACCAGACATGCGCGCGTCGGACAGGCGCAGCATGTCGCGGTGGCCCTGCTTGATCAGCGCCTTGGGAATCGGCAGCATCCCCCATTCGGGGAACCCCGGCCCACCCAGCGGCCCCGCGTTGCGCAGCACCATCACGTGGTCGGGTGTGATGTCGAGGGTTTCGTCATCCACTGCTTTCTTCATGTCCGGGTAATTGTCGAAGACCAGCGCCGGGCCTTCATGAACGTGGAACTTCGGGTCGCAGGCAGCGGGCTTGATGACGGCGCCGGAGGGACAGAGGTTCCCCTTCAAAACGGCAAGGGAGCCTTCCTTGTAGACTGGGTTGGACAGTGGTCGGATGACGTCGTCGTTATAGACTTCGGCACCTTCCAAGTTCTCGCCCATCGTCTTGCCAGTGACGGTCATGCAGGAGGTATCGAGCCGGGACTCGATCTGCTTCATCAGCGCGCGCAGGCCGCCGGCGTAGTAGAAGTCCTCCATCAGGTAGTCTTTGCCAGAGGGGCGGACGTTGGCGATCAGCGGTGTTTCGCGCCCCAGCTCGTCCAGTTCCTCCAACTGCATCGGAACACCCGCGCGGCGGGCCATCGCGATCAGATGGACAACGGCATTGGTCGAACAGCCTGTCGCCATTGCGACCACGGCGGCGTTCCGGCAGGCCCCGGCGTTGATGATCTTGTCAGGCGTCAGGTCTTCCCACACCATCTCTACGATGCGGCGGCCGCAGGTGGCGGACATGCGCTGGTGGTTGCTGTCGACGGCGGGGATTGAGGACGCACCCGGCAGGGTCAGGCCCATCGCGTCGGCGATGGCCGTCATGGTCGACGCGGTGCCCATCGTCATGCAGGTGCCCGCCGACCGCGCGATGCCGCCCTGAACGCCCTGCCATTCGGTATCCGAAATGTTGCCGGCGCGACGTTCGTCCCAATATTTCCACGCGTCCGAGCCGGAGCCTAGGAACTTGCCCGCGTAATTGCCGCGCAACATCGGGCCCGCTGGCAGATAAATCATCGGCACGCCGGCACTGATCGCCCCCATGACGAGGCCGGGGGTGGTTTTGTCGCACCCGCCCATCAGCACCACGCCGTCGAGTGGGTGGCAGCGGATCATCTCCTCCGTCTCCATCGCGAGCATGTTGCGGTAAAGCATTGAAGTCGGCTTGATATTGCTTTCATCGATCGACAGCGCCGGCATCTCGACCGGGAAACCTCCCGCCTGCAGCACACCGCGTTTCACGTCCTGTGCCCGTTCGCGGAAGTGGCTGTGACAGGTGTTGAGTTCCGACCAGGTGTTGAGGATGCCGATGACCGGTTTATCGCGGAAATCCTCTTCGCCGTAACCAAGCTGCATCATACGGCTGCGGTGGCCAAAGCTGCGCAGATCGTCGGGGGCGAACCAGCGGGCGGATCGCAGGTCTGCGGGTGTCTTGCGTGTCATGAGGTCATCCGTTCAGTGTAAAAAGAAGCCAGACGAGCACGGTGGTCAGCACGAGTCCGAAGATTTCGGGCTTGTTGCCGAAGGCCTGCCGTTCCTTCACTAGGTCGTCCAGGTAATCGGTGGCCGGGACGTTTTCGTCCTGGCGGGTCAGGTCGGGTTCGGTCACGATTGCCTCCTCATTCCAGCATGGATGGCAGCCACAGCGCCACGTCGGGGAAAAACAGCACGATGAACAGTCCCACGGCCTGAAGCGCGATGAAGGGGAGCACCGCGACGAAAATGTCCTGCAGCTCGATACCGTCGGGGGCGACCGATTTCAGAAAGAAGCAGGCCGGTCCGAAGGGGGGTGAGAGATAATAGATCTGGATGTTCATCGCAAAGAGTACGCCAAACCATACGGGATCGAAGCCGAGGTCGCTGACCACGGGAGCAAAGATCGGCACTGTGATGAAGATGATCGCGATCCATTCCAAGAAAGTGCCCAGCACCATGATGATCAGCATCATCACGACGATGACCATGATCGGCGCAACGTCGAGGCCAGTCAGGACACCGCGCAGGAATTCGCCACCGCCGATCCGGTTGTAGATACCGATCAGCGAAATAGCGCCCAGCACCAGCCAGATGATCGATCCCACGGTCAGCACCGTCTGGCGCATCGCGTCGCGCGCCATGACCCAGTTCAGCTCCTTGCGCAAACCCGCCACGACAAGTGCACCGACGGCGCCAATTGCCGCGGCCTCGGTCACGGTTGCCACGCCGGAGTAGATTACGCCCAGTACGGTGCCGATCAGGATGCCGGGCAGGATGACACCCTTGAGGTACTTCAGCCGCTGAAAGAACGGCAGGCCGGTTTCGGGGATGTCGTAGATGGGGGCCAGCGCTGGGTTCAGGCGGACGCGGACAAGGATGTATGTGACGTACATCAGCGCCAACATCAGACCCGGCACGGCAGAGGCGGCAAAGAGCTTGGTGATCGAGACTTGCGCGGCCAGACCGTAGATGATCAGCACCACCGAGGGCGGGATCAGCGTGGCCAGCGCACCGGCGGCACAGATGATGCCGATGGACAGCTTCTTGTCATAGCCCAGCCGCAGCATCTGGGGCAGGGCTATGAGGCCGAGCATCACGATCTCTCCGCCCATGATGCCAGACATGGCGGCCAGCACGACGGCGACGATGCAGGTCTGCACGCCGACTGACCCGCGAAATCGTCCGCCCATGATGGCCATCGAGTCGAACAGCGATTTGGCGATCCCCGATCGTTCCAGCACGTTCGCCATGAAGACGAAGAACGGCACTGCGATCAGCTCATACTTGTGCATAACCTCGCTGACGTTGGCCGACACGATGAAGTATCCGGCGCGCGGCCCGAAATACATGATCGCGGTGGCCAGAGACACAGTCAGCGTCGTGATGCCCAGCGGCACACCGACTGCCATCAGCGCCAGAAGCGCCACGACGATCAGCAGGGTGATGATTTCAATGCCCACCGGACAGATCTCCTTCGGTACGCTGCGCCCAGCGGATGACGTTGGCGACAAGCTGCGCCAGGTAGAGGATGCAGCCGATGACGATCAGAACCTTGAAGATCGTCGGCTGAACGGAGTTGAACGCGGTGCCAGAATACTCAGTCCGGGCCAGCACCTTCATCGCGGGTTTCCAGAGCGCTAAAGTCAGCACAAAGACCGCACCGAAGGCGATGAGCATCTGGATCAGACGAAACACGCGCCAGACATGGGGGCCAACGACTAGTTCCAGCATCGTGATCGAGATGTGGCGGTTGCGTTGGGTGACGTATCCGACGGACATGACCCATGCCGTCGCGCAGAGCGTCATGGACACCTCCGTCGACCAGGCCGTGGGATGGTCGAAGCCATAGCGCATGACGACTTCTGCCGCGGAGGCGATGATGCATGCAAAGAACAGGACCGAACAGCCCTGACCGATGAACACGCTGATTCGGTCCGTCGTATCGGCGTAGCGGGAAAGCAGGTTTTTCATGACTTGTCCGGAACAGCGAAGGGGTGGCCGCGCCGATCAAGCCGGCGCGGCAGCTTCGTCATGGGGATCAGAACAGACCGATTTTGGTCATGTAGGCGATATGCGCGTCCAGTGCCTCTTGGGCGAGGTCGGACTTCTTGGCGTATTCTTCCCACTGGCCGCGTGCGACTTCGCGCAGCTTGTCCCGGCTTTCCTGGGGCCAGTCGATGACCTCGACCTTGTCGCCGGCTGCATCGCGCGCAGCCAATTCAGCGTCGAGCTTGGCGGCTTCAGCGGCCATGCCGAACATGGCGTCATACCACCAGGTCCGCAGGGCGGTCTGATCCTCTTCGGACAGGCCTTCCCAGATCTCGGAGTTGATGGTGAACTGCAGCGACGGCATGGAATGGATGCCGGGGTAGAGCGGGAACGGGCCGACATCGTTGAGACCAGTCGCATCGTTGTTCACATAAGCCGAGGCGTCTGCAGCATCGACGATGCCCTTTTCCAGCGCCCCGAACACCTCGGAGAAGGGGATCGACACGGGGCTGGCACCTGCGGCCTGAAAGACAGCGGCAGCCAGACCTTCGGGCGACCGGATTTTCTTGCCGGCCAGATCTTCGAAGGTGCGGATTGGTGTGCGGGCCGGCAGCGATTCACGCGAATAGGGACCGCATGCGACGACGTGGACTTCGCCGCCCGTAATGCTGTCTGCGGCCTTCTGCATCATCTCTTCGCCGCGGTCGTCCTTGCAGAAGCCCAGCATCTGCTCTGGCGTATCGTAGCCAGAAATCAGGTCGCCCATGATGGCGTATGCCGGTTCCTGACCTGCGAAATAGTTGACGGAGGTGAAATCCCCATCCAGCGCGCCGGCGGCCACCGCTTCAGGCGTGTCCTTGGCTGGCACGACGGATCCGTTGGGTGTCAGCACGATTTCGACACGACCCTCGGTCATATCGGAAATCTTCGGAAGCCAGTTTTCCGTCAGATACTGTGTGGAAAAGTCGCCCGCGTTGAAAGATGTCTGGATATTCAGCGTTTCAGCCTGTGCCATAGCGGCCGGCAGCGCAATTGATCCGGCCAGAACGGCCATCAGTGTCGATTTCATGGTATCCTCCCTCAGGAATAAAGCAATTCTCGCTCTCCAATTGATATATTAATATATTAGTGCATTTGTGGCAAGTCTTTCGTATAGTGTCGAGGTTCGCAGCGAGAAGTGCCATGGTATCAAAGACTCAACCCATTTCCGAGCTTGCGGTCGGCGTCGGCCGGCCGGGTTCTGCCAAGACGGTGATCAAGAAGATTTCTGCAAGTCAGCAGATCCACGATATCCTGCGTGATCGAATCGTGTCGCTGGAACTTGCGCCGGGGCAATACTTGTCGCGTGCCGAAATCTCCGAGGCCTATGGCGTCAGCCAGACCCCCGTACGCGAAGCCATGCAGCGGCTGGAGGAGGAAGGCCTGCTGCTTATCTGGCCGCAGTCCAAGACAGAAGTCTCACCCATCGACGTGGCCCACGCGCAAGAGACGCAATTCCTGCGCCTGTCACTTGAGCTGGAGGTCGTGCGACGACTGTCTAGGATGACGGACCGCTGCTTTGCGGCTGATCTAGAAGCGACTGTCGCGCGGCAGGGGCGTGCGACGGACAGCGAGGATTTTGGAGCGTTTCGCGCGCTCGATCAGGCGTTCCATCGTGACTTGTGCCGCCTTGTCGGCGTTGAGGCCCTATGGGGTCTGATTACGGCGCGGTCGGGCCACATCGACCGGCTGCGCAACCTGAATCTGCCTGATCCGGGAAAGCTGCTTTCCATCATGTCCTGCCATCGCCGCCTTGTCGAAGCGATTAAGGCAGGCGATGTACAGACGGCGCAGGACGTTGTGCGCGAACATCTGTCTGGAACGCTGGCGCAGGTCGAATATATCCGGCGTCGGCATCCTAACTTCTTTCAGGATAACGCCGCCGCTTCGTGACGGTGGCGGCGCAGACTGAGAACGGCGGTGCAAAAGTCGACCACGGTAGCGGCGGGATGACCTTGCTGTGGGCGGCGTAAAAGTCGTCCACCTTTACCCTTTTCTGGCGACAGGGAGGGATGCTTAGGGCAAAGCGCGCTGCAGTTGGATCGCGCAAAACACCCTCTACTTGGGGAAAGCCAGCGTTCTGGAACTTAGCGTGCTGTCAGCCCTACCCGTCTGAACTCTGAAAGGCTCCGACTTTCACAAGCGTCGGGGCACGCAACCCCGCGCGCGACAGCCGGAGCGCCCAAGACCCCAAAGAGCGCAAGCACACCGAGTGCAGGCATCAGGCCCGCCTCAACCCGCCGAACCTGCTCCGTGCGACCAGAAAAGGTCAAAAAATCGATGTGCCCTTCCCTGTGTCCGGCACCCACCGGGCCCATTATCGTCCATGACTGTCTATTACAGACCCTTTTCAGTATAGAGCCGCGCAAAAAGACAACTCGTTAACCACATCAGCTTGATAGCCGACGAGCTTTCCGAAAACGATCAAGCAAACGGGTATTTTGCTGCAAGTATGAATAGAGAAAATATCCTAAGGGATAGGATAGTAAGCATCGGTAAAAATCTTAGCCTTTGTGGTTCCGTGAGACCCCTTTCGCGCCTGAAACAGCTGATCATGGATCACGGCTGACGGTCCGGCAATACACCCGATCTTTAGCTCACAGGCGCCATCGGTCAGCGGCTCTGCAAAAACTGGGTCAAAGGGTGGCTTCCATCAAAGCTTGGTAACCAGGCCCATAATCCAAAAAGTTTGCGACAGAACCCTCAGGTGTTGAATTCTGCAAGAAATTGACCCAGTTTTTCGAAATGTGGCGACCCACCAGCTGTCAGTAATTTCGTCGACTTTTCAGAAGTTTACCATCTCTCAGAGTGGTCAGCGCCAAATGGAAAAATGGGTCAATTCGATCGGGAAAAAAACAGACCAGTTAAGCGATGTGGAGATTGAAACAGAATAATGTTCTTTTTACGTTCTGACGGGTCAGTTCACAGCACGGGCTTCATCAGCTAGCGTGCTCTTGGCCAAGCGCTACGGCGAAGGGGACGAGATAGCTTGCTGGAGGGTGACATGTGGTTGCTGAAGGAGCCGGTGCATCTGGGCATTCTCGTCGATTATCTCGATCGTCTCTTGGCGGCTGAGACGGATATGACGGCTGAAAATGAGGTGGGGACAGGATAGCGAATAAGGAGAATAAGTGATGACAGAGGATAGCCATTTTCTCGGCGCTGCCGAGGTAGTTGAGAAGATGGATCGCTCATCCAAGCAGGCGATGTTCCTGCTGTACGATCATGAGATCGGAGCGTTTCGATGGCCGCTCCTAACCGTGCGGCGTCGGCAATACATGGAATGGCTTGGGTTGGTGCGAAGAGTCGATTTTCGGGCGTCTCATGTTGAAGATCAGCGGTGCGATGTTACGCCTCTCGGCAAGTCGGTAAGCAAGCTCTTGCACGAGCAAGTTGCTGCCTACTATGCTTGTAGGGCTGCGATGAACGATGCGATCCAGGACTATAAAGCGGACTTCCGCAAGGCTGGGTGCTGGGAGCAGTTGGTGTTGGAGAATCCTGTCCTTGAAAAGCGTTTGCAGGGCGCGAGCGACAAGAGGCTCAAGGGGCATCGCCAAGTTGTTGCCTCGAGCTTTTACGGTTGGAGTGATCGGCGGATCAAGCCGCCATGTCGGCGGTGTAAGCTGCCCAGAGACTGAAAGCATCGTCCCGGGCGTGGCGGTATGATGTTGCGGTGAGCCTATAACGGCGGGGACGGAAGATCAGGTT
>NZ_AWWI01000159.1 GCF_002760615.1 Puniceibacterium antarcticum
TGCCGTGGGCTCGGCCGCGACGGCAATCCCACTGATCGCCGCCACGCGCGCCCTGCCGCGTCGCATGCTTTTCCTGACCGCACTGTCCGTTTTCTGCCTGACACACCTCGCGGTGGCCTGCCTTTCCAACTACCCGGTCATTCTGGCGGCGCGCGTGGTGGCGGGCGTCATGTCCGGTGTGATTTGGTCGATGGTCGCGGGATACGCCGTGCGGCTTTCGAACGCGCAGACCATGGGACGCGCCATTGCCATCGCGATGACGGGCAGCGCAGTGGCCATGGCCGCAGGCCTGCCGCTCGGCAGCTATGTAGGAACGCTGCTCGGATGGAGAGCAAGCTTTGGGCTGCTCGCTCTGCTCTCGCTCGGACTGATGGGCTGGATCGTCGCCTGCATCCCGCGGGCCCCCGCGGCGGCCAAGCAATCGCGGGCGTCGGTGCGGGACGTCGCCATGATGCCCGGCGTGTCAGTGGTACTGGCCTTGGCCGGAATTGCGATGCTAGGCCATTACACACTCTATACATACATCGCGCCGCTAGCGATTGGGTTTGTCTTGCCTGGTGGGACGACCGCAGGACTCACCCTCTTCGGCGTCGGCGCAGTCGGTGGGGTGGTCTTCGCCGGGCAGGTTGTCGATCGCCATCTGCGCAGCTTCGCACTCTCGATG
>NZ_AWWI01000160.1 GCF_002760615.1 Puniceibacterium antarcticum
AACCTGATCTTCCGTCCCCGCCGTTATAGGCTCACCGCAACATCATACCGCCACGCCCGGGCCGATGCTTTCAGCCTCTGGGCAGATTACGCCGCCGACATGGCGGCTTGATCCGCCGATCACTCCAACCGTAAAAGCTCGAGGCAACAACTTGGCGATGCCCGTGATGGGGCTTATTCCCTTGAAAAACTCCGATGCGCGAAAAATGACCCTGAGAATTGGAACCTTGTCCTCGATATAGGCTATTTTGCAAAGATAGTTTTATATAAGGCGTTTCTGCGGGAAAATATTCTGTTGATCCAGCCTATTTTTGCGGGGATGCGAGTTTTTTCAACATGGAGTAATGGTCGGACAGCTCTTCGAAGACCTCTGATAAGATCAGGGTCATCAGCTAGAGGAGAAGACTTATGAGGTCGACTATACCGGCCATATATCGAAAACTGGAGATCGACGCGTCCGAACGCTGCTCTACGAGGCAGCTAACGTCATGCTGACGCGCTAGAAGAGAGTGCTGAAACTGAAGGATTGGGCAATGGCAATTGCGCAGAGATCCAACATGCGCAAGGCCCGGATCGCGCTGGCCCGCCGCCTGGCCGTGATCATGAATGCGATGCTCAAGCCCTCTGCACGCAGGCCGGTCACCACTTCGATTGTTGGGATAGGGGCAAACCTTTAAGAACGGCTTTCATGGGCTTCGGTCGCAAATATGCTCGGGACACGGGCGCGTAGTTCATCGTCGGTCAGCGCCTTGCCGGTGGCGAATCCGCCGTTGCTTATACCGCGCATGTAACGGTTCATATAGCTCATAGTGTCATTCCTTTCGTGTTGCGACTGACGGTTTGTGTCTCGTTCCCGCTTCCGCCGTCGGGCGGACAAAAAAGGATCATGCCAGTGCGGGGGTGAGCGGGCGAAGCCCGTCGATCCCTCGTCCTGACTTTCGGATCATGTGAGCCGCTTCATCGGCGCGGATCTTTTCTGAAACAAAGGCAAGAGATTTAAAGCGCAGGACTACAAACACAAGCACCCGCAACAGCAGTCGTTATCCGTAGGGCCGAGACCCGCCGCCCTGACCGACGTGTGGCCGTGGTGCGGGCTGGCTCAGAGAGACAGTTCGCACCACACTTGGGCCGCAAGAGAGCGATCGGGCGGGAGTTCCCAGATTATTCTCTACTGCTTGTCTGATGCCAGCCGAAGTCATCGTGATACGGTTAAGCTACTAGCTGCGTCCACTAGGTCCAGATGCTGTGGGGTTCTCCATCAAAACAATGTCAGATCCACCCAGAATCGAATAGACCTCCTTGAGCCTCTTGTCGCTCGCGCCCTGCAAACGCTTTTCAAGGACAGGATTCTCCAACACCATCTGCTCCCAGCACCCAGCCTTGCGGAAGTCCGCTTTATAGTCCTGGATCTCATCGTTCATCGCAGCCCTACAAGCATAGTAGGCAGCAACTTGCTCGTGCAAGAGCTTGCTTACCGACTTGCCGAGAGGCGTACATCGCACCGCTGATCTTCAACATGAGACGCCCGAAAATCGACTCTTCGCACCACCCCAAGCCATTCCATGTATTGCCGACGCCGCACGGTTAGGAGCGGCCATCGAAACGCTCCGATCTCATGATCGTACAGCAGGAACATCGCCTGCTTGGATGAGCGATCCATCTTCTCAACTACCTCGGCAGCGCCGAGAAAATCGCTATCCTCTGTCATCACTTATTCTCCTTATTCGCTATCCTGTCCCCGCCTCATTTTCAGCCGTCATATCCGTCTCAGCCGCCAAGAGACGATCGAGATAATCGACGAGAATGCCCAGATGCACCGGCTCCTTCAGCAACCACATGTCACCCTCCAGCAAGCTATCTCGTCCCCTTCGCCGTAGCGCTTGGCCAAGAGCACGCTAGCTGATGAAGCCAGTGCTGTGAACTGACCCGTCAGAAAGTAAAAAGAACATTATTCTGTTTCAATCTCCACATCGCTTACTGGTCTGTTTTTTTTCCCGATCGAATTGACCCATTTTTCCATTTGGCGCTGACCACTCTGAGAGATGGTAAACTTCTGAAGAGTCGACGAAATTACTGACAGCTGGTGGGTCGCCACATTTCGAAAAACTGGGTCAATTTCTTACAGAATTCAACACGTCACCGCTGCAAGCTTCCGCAGTTGCGGCCTCGCAACCAACGCCTCCGATAGCCCACACCTATACGCTCAGAAGCTGAACGCCGAGCTCTACATCGCGACAGCAAAGGACGACGTGTTCTACCCGTCAGCAATGGCGGACCGGTTCAAAGAGGCCCTCGATACAGCGGGGGTGACCTACATGCACGAGACGTACCAGGCCGCCCATGAATAGATGAAACCGGATTTTCCCAGGTACGATGAAACCGCGGCCAGGCGTGGTTGGGACGAGATGATTCCGTTATTCGATCGTTTGGTGACGGATCGGTAGTTTCTGCGCGACGGGCTGAAAACGTATCTAACAGGTTTTCAGGCGTTCACTGAGTCCTATTCCAAATGAGTGATTTCGGGGGAACAGGAACTCATGTCCTGCCCTTTCGTTATGTGACTAGAGGGAAGCAGCTTCACTAAGACAGTTTCCGTTATTCCGAACCCATTCGCGTCCAGATCAATGTGCGGCGGTGGTCATCTGATCAACGTGAATCGACAAACAGAATAGGAAGAACCCAATGCCAACGCTTCATACAATGCCGGGAACCTGCTCACTTTCGCCAAATATCGCTGTGGCTTGGATGGACGCACCGGTCAAAATCCACACCATGGCCTACGGTGACCATAAAAAAGACGATTACCTCGCTATCAACCCGAAGGGCAAAGTGCCTGCGTTGAAATTCGAAAACGGCGACGTTCTGACCGAAGCCGCAGCGATCTTATCTTGGCTCGGTGCAGCACATGGATCCGACAGCTACGCCCGCGACACTGAACTCGGTCGGAAAGAAGCTGAAGCGCTCTCCTACATGACGTCGGAAGTACATGCGGCCTATGGCGGTCACTTTGGCCCACAGAATCTGGCCGAGACCGAAAGTGGTCAGGCCGAGGTCAAACATAAGACATACAAGACTCTTGCCGGTCACTACGATCGCATGAACGGCATTCTGAGCGATAACGGCGGCGAATGGTATCTCGGCAAGCGCTCATTTGCTGACACATTCCTTTATGTGCTGACGCGCTGGATCGCGCAGACGCCGCTTTCAATCGACGACTACCCGGCGCTAAAGCAACACCTCTTGCGCATGGAAGCTGACAGAGGCGTGCAGATCGCACTGAAACGTCAAGATATGGAAGCGATCGGGTGATGCCTGGAAATGACCCGGCGGGAAAGCCAATTCTGCCTGATCCGGGTCAATGCAGATTACGCCAGGCAGTCCAGCCTTGAACAAGCCCGTAGCTGACGAGTGTGAGCGAGACGAGGACACCGTCGACGATCAGACGCAGCATCGGGTCATCCGATGCGACGGCACCGCTTGCGGATCCAAGCAGGGAAAAACTGAAGAACGTGATGCCAAGCTTTTGGAACAGGACGAGCTCCCACAGGCCCGGCATGCGTCTTGGATAGAAGGCGAGCAGCGCGAACAGACCCGCAAAGACGGGGTAAGCCAGCATTTCCCGGGTGTGCGACACGATGCGGTCGGGCGGGATCGTGCCAAGCTCGAAGGCCGCGTTGGCAAATGCGCCGAGCGTCGAAACCCCCAAGGCAATCATGATATATTTGGCTACGCGGTCTCGCGTAGTCGAGGAGTCGTTCGTATCAGCCGTTGGGTTTTGAGTGTCAGATAGAGTCATGGGGACGGTCCTGTGTGAGGAGAATGAATGGTATGGTGGCTGGGGCGCAAAGAGTAGCACTGAGACATGTCGTGACCGTCGCGCACCGGAACTGAGACCTGAAGTGGCCGCAGTGTCCGGGCGCTGTCGCGGCGATGAACGCGCGGAGTGCATCGGCATATCCGTCCGCTGCAGCGGAGAGTTCGGAGGGGTCAAGCTTGCCGGCGTTGTAGACCACGTAAGGTGCGTGCCAAGGCAGACCGCAGCGATAGGCGGTCGCCTTCAGCGGCGTCAGAAGGGCGTCGATGTCATAGTAGTTCTGTCCTTCGGGCGTGTAGGCGTTCGGGATGTTGCCGGCGGTCATGGCAACCATGATGGGCGTCCCGGAAAGGAGGTCACCTTCCGTAGCGGCGTTGATGTAATACATGCGGGTCAGCACGGCGTCCTGCCACGCCTTCAGCAGGGCAGGCGTCGCATACCACTGCAACGGAAATTGTAGCACGATCCGATCTGCATCCAGCAGCATTTGGGCGTCCACCTCAGCATCCGTAAACATGTCGATGGCGCTGTCCGGATAACGGGCCTGCATGTCGACGACGCTTACGCCTTCGACGGCTCTTGCTGACTTGGCAAACGCCGCATTTGTGGTCGATGCTGCCAGATTGGGGTGAAACAGAAGGACGAGTGTCTTGGTCATGGGTTGTTCCTTTGGGCTGATGTGACTCCAACCTAAGAACGCCGCGGAAATAACTCCAACAGATATAAAATATAGTCTACTATTCATATTATGAATTTACGCGCGAT
>NZ_AWWI01000161.1 GCF_002760615.1 Puniceibacterium antarcticum
GCGCATCCGCCGCTTCGTCCGCCGCTGTGACCGGGCTATCATCCGACTTTGTCTTCACGTCGAAATCGTCGGAGTTGTAAATTTCCATGATCCTGTCGCCAGCTTCAAGCGCCAGCCGCCGCATCACCTCGGTGAGTGTTTGATAATTCACAGATCTATTCCTTGTCCCGCAGTGGGTGCGGTGTCGTTGATATTCTATACTTTACGCGTGTCCAAAAGGCTTTCCCGACCTGTCGGCAATGCAACTCTGTCCCGCCTGGTCGGCGCGACGACGTTCATGGAAAACCTGTCCGAAAACAAGGCACCTCAACCTATGGACGACACAGCCTTTCATATCCCTCAACAGGACCTGTTCCAAGACGTTAGTCGCATCGGAACTGCCAAAAAGTCCGACCTGCCTGACCTCAAACGCGCAATGGCTTGAAAATGCGGCGCCGCAGCAAGGTCAGGTGACCACCCGCAACGTCAGGTTGATTCGCCCGCCCCGGGGCAGAAGTGTCGAAGATCCGAACCGGATCCGGTCCACGCCGTGATGACACCGCCGCGCCGCGCCGCCCATCACCACCACATCCCCGGACTCGAGCCAGATCGATTCGGTGGACCCGCCCCGTTCCACGTTCCCCATGCGGAACAGACCGCTATCCCCCAGCGACACCGACACCACCGGCATCGTCATGTCCGCCTCGTCACGGTCCTGATGCAGCCCCATGCGCGCGCCTTCGCCATACCAGTTGATCAGGCAGCATTCCGGGGCGCGCACGGCGCCGCTCACATCGTCCCAGATCGCCTTTATCTGCTGCGGAATCGGCGGCCAGGGCCTGCCATCAGGGTGTTCCTTGCCATAGCGGTAGCCCCGGCTGTCGCTGATCCAGCCATACTGCCCGGCGGCGGACATGCGCACCGACATCGGCTTGCCGCGCGGTGTCACCGGCTGCACCAGCGGCGCCTGTGCAAGAATCCCGCGCAGACTGGCCACCAGCGCCTCCTGCGCCGAGCGGTCCAGATATCCACGATGAATAACAAAGCCGCGCTGATGCAAAATATCTGTCATTTGTGCCTTTCTGGGCCATTAACCCCGTCACTGGCAAAGAAAAAGCCATTAATTCCCGGAAACAGCCGGAACGCGGTGCTTGCAGCACCCAAGACCCCTCCTTATATACCCTGCGAAGCGTCACTCGGGGTACGACCCTAGGGCCGCATCAAACCCATCGGGGCAGGATGCCGGAACGGGTCCTCGCCTCGTGACATCGCCTTGAAGCACTAGAAGGGATCGAAAAACATGGCCAAAGTGATTGGTATCGACCTCGGCACAACGAACAGCTGCATCGCCATCATGGATGGTGCGCAACCGCGTGTGATCGAAAACTCCGAAGGGGCACGCACCACGCCCTCTATCGTCGCCTTCACCGAAGACGAACGTCTTGTCGGTCAGCCCGCCAAAAGGCAGGCCGTGACCAACCCGGAAAACACCATCTTCGGTGTCAAACGTCTGGTCGGTCGTCGCAATGACGACGAACATCTGGCGAAAGACAAAAAGAACCTGCCGTTCGAAGTGATCGACGGCGGCAACGGGGATGCATGGGTCCGCGCCCGTGGCGAAAAATATTCGCCCTCGCAGATCTCTGCCTTCATCCTGCAGAAGATGAAAGAAACCGCCGAGTCCTATCTTGGCGAAGAGGTGACGCAGGCCGTCATCACCGTCCCCGCCTATTTCAACGACGCCCAGCGTCAGGCGACCAAGGACGCAGGCAAGATTGCCGGCCTCGAAGTGCTGCGCATCATCAACGAACCGACGGCGGCCGCGCTAGCCTATGGCCTCGACAAGAAAGAATCGCGCACGATCGCGGTTTATGACCTTGGCGGCGGCACCTTCGACGTGACCATCCTCGAAATCGACGATGGCCTCTTCGAAGTGAAATCGACCAACGGCGACACCTTCCTTGGTGGCGAAGACTTTGACATGCGCATCGTCAACTACCTCGCCGGCGAGTTCAAGAAAGAGAACAATGTCGATCTGACCAAGGACAAGATGGCCCTGCAGCGTCTCAAAGAGGCGGCTGAAAAGGCCAAGATCGAACTGTCCTCGGCCAGCCAGACCGAAATCAACCAGCCGTTCATCTCGATGGGCTCCAACGGCCAGCCGCTGCACATGGTCATGAAACTGACCCGTGCCAAGCTGGAAAGCCTCGTGGCTGACCTGATCAAAGGCTCGCTGAAGCCCTGTCAGGCCGCGCTCAAGGATGCCGGTCTTTCCACGTCCGACATCGACGAAGTCGTTCTGGTCGGCGGTATGACCCGCATGCCCAAAGTGGTTGAGGAAGTGACCAAGTTCTTCGGCAAGGAACCCCACAAAGGTGTGAACCCGGACGAAGTCGTCGCCCTCGGCGCCGCCATTCAGGCCGGCGTTCTGCAAGGTGACGTCAAGGACGTCGTCCTGCTCGACGTCACCCCGCTGTCGCTCGGCATCGAAACACTGGGCGGTGTCTTCACCCGTCTGATCGACCGCAACACCACCATCCCGACGAAGAAGTCCCAGATCTTCTCGACCGCCGAGGACAACCAGAACGCCGTGACGATCCGGGTGTTCCAGGGCGAACGGGAAATGGCGGCAGACAACAAGATGCTCGGCCAGTTCAACCTGGAAAGCATTCCGCCCGCACCGCGCGGCATGCCCCAGATCGAAGTGGCCTTTGACATCGACGCCAACGGCATCGTCTCTGTTTCGGCCAAAGACAAAGGCACGAACAAGGAACAGAAGATCACGATTCAGGCGTCCGGCGGTCTTTCCGACGCGGACATCGAGAAAATGGTCAAGGACGCAGAGGCGAACGCCGATTCTGACAAAGAACGTCGCTCCCTCGTCGAGGCACGCAATCAGGCCGAAAGCCTTATCCACTCGACCGAAAAGTCGGTGGAAGAGCATGGCGACAAGGTCGATCCTTCGACCGTCGAAGCCATCGAACTGGCCATTGCCGCGCTCAGGGACGAGCTGGAAAATAACAATGTCGACAAGATCAAGTCGGGCATCCAGAACGTGACCGAAGCGTCCATGCGTCTTGGCGAAGCCATCTACAAGGCCCAGGCTGACAACGGTGACGACGAACCGAAAGGCGCCGATCAGGGCGGTTCGGATGACGACATCGTAGATGCCGATTTCGAGGACCTTGACGATACAAAGCGGGCGTAAGTCCACATCCGCGGAACCAATCAGGGGCCGGTCCGGACACCGGGCCGGCCTCTCGACGTTCCGTACAAAAGGAGGGCTAGATGTCCAAACGTGATTACTATGACGTGCTGGGCCTGAAAAAGGGCGCCTCGCCGGAAGAGATTAAAAAGGCCTACCGCGGCAAGGCCAAGGAACTGCACCCCGACCGCAATGCCGACAATCCCAAGGCCGAAGACCAGTTCAAAGAGGCCAACGAGGCTTATGAAGTTCTCAAGGATGAGAACAAGAAAGCCGCCTATGACCGCTATGGCCATGCAGCCTTTGAAGGTGGCATGGGAGCCAGCGCGGGCCGTGGCGGTCCGGGCTTTGGGGGCGGTGCGGGTCAGGGCGATTTCGCCTCGGCCTTCTCTGATGTGTTCGATGACCTGTTTGGTGATTTTATGGGGGGGGCCGGTGGTGCCCGCGGGGGCCGTCAGCGCGCGGCGCGCGGCGCCGACCTGCGCTACAACCTGCGTGTGACTTTGGAAGAGGCTTTCGGCGGTCTGCACAAGACCCTGAATGTCCCGACCTCGGTGCAGTGCGGGTCCTGCTCTGGCTCCGGTGCCGAAGGTGGCGGCGAACCCACGACCTGTCCGACCTGTTCGGGCATGGGCAAGGTGCGCGCGACCCAGGGCTTCTTTACCGTGGAACGCACCTGTCCGACCTGTTCCGGTCTGGGCCAGATCATCAAGAACCCCTGCCGCGTCTGTGGCGGCAACGGTCGTGTGCAAAAGGACCGCGCCCTGTCGGTGAACATCCCGGCTGGCGTTGAAACCGGCACCCGCATCCGTCTTGCCGGCGAAGGCGAGGCTGGCATGCGCGGCGGACCTCCGGGTGATCTCTACATCTTTCTTGAGGTGGCACCGCATGATTTGTTCGAACGCGACGGCGCCTCGCTGCATTGCCGCGTGCCCGTCTCGATGAGCGCCGCCGCCCTTGGCGGGGATATCGAGGTGCCGACAATCGATGGGGGCCGTTCTCGGGTCAAGATTCCGGCGGGGTCCCAGACGGGCCGTCAGATGCGTCTGCGTGGCAAGGGCATGCCTGCCCTGCGCGGTGGCGGGTCGGGGGATATGTTCATCGAACTTGCGGTGGAAACCCCGGTCAACCTCACCTCGAAACAGCGCGAACTGCTGCGCGAATTCGAAGCGATGTCGGAAGACAACAACCCCGAATCAAAGACTTTCTTTTCGTCGGTCAAAAGCTTCTGGGATTCGATGAAGGG
Organism: Puniceibacterium antarcticum; assembly: GCF_002760615.1. Lineage (GTDB taxonomy): Bacteria > Pseudomonadota > Alphaproteobacteria > Rhodobacterales > Rhodobacteraceae > Puniceibacterium > Puniceibacterium antarcticum. The sequence goes on from NZ_AWWI01000161.1 coordinate 4,431, forward strand.
GTAAGCCTTTTCGGCCACGACATGACTTTCTTGGACGCGCTGCCCCATCCGGGCGGCGCGTTTTTCGTCTGTGCGCACCGTATCGCCAGCCATACGAAAACCATACGCTTTCCATATGGATTCCATAGGGTCTGAAACGGGGCGATCCCGGCGCAGTTAACCATTCGCTAACCATGTCCGCGCAGTCTCTGGGGATGAGCAAACCGCGCCATTTTTCCGACTCGCAAGCCATGCTTTTTGCCGTGGACGAGGTGCCTGCGCAGCCGCAGGAAACGGCCAGATTGCCCTCTTACATCCGCGATCACCGGGCGCGGTTGCGTGAACGTTTCCTCGTCGGCGGGGCCGATGCATTGCCGGATTACGAGTTGCTGGAACTCATCCTTTTCCGTGCCATTCCCCGTCGCGATGTCAAACCGCTTGCCCGTCAACTGATTGAGATATTTGGGGATTTCAACCGCGTCATCTCGGCCCCCATCTCCCGTTTGACCGAGGTTGCGGGGGTCGGAGAGGCGGTTGTGACCGAACTCAAGATCATCGAGGCGGCAGCGCAGCGCCTGTCGCGCAGCCGCGTGATGCAGCGTCAGGTGGTCAGCAGCTGGGATGCCCTTCTGGACTATTGCCACACCGCTATGGCGCACCGCGACACCGAACAATTCCGGGTGCTCTACCTTGACCGCAAGAACGTCCTGATCGCGGACGAGGCGCAGGCACAGGGCACCGTTGATCACGTCCCCGTCTACCCCCGAGAGGTGGTCAAACGCGCGCTGGAACTGAACGCCAGTGCCTTGATTCTGGTACATAATCACCCGTCTGGTGACCCCACGCCCTCGGCCGAGGATATCGACATGACGGCACAGATTCAGACCGCGGCACAGGCTCTTGGCCTCACCCTGCACGATCATCTTGTCATCGGGAAATCAACGGAACTCAGCTTCCGCGCTCAGGGTCTTCTCTGACCCGAGGAGGGTTTTCACGCAGATGAAAACCCTGTCGGGCAGGCGCAGAACGCCTGCCCGGATGCTTCAGAACAGCCGTCCGTGGCAATGCTTGAACTTGTTGCCCGACCCACAAGGGCAGGGGTCATTGCGCCCCGGATTGCCCCAGGTTTCCGGCTTGGTCTCGTCAAACCCGGCCAGCAGCGGTTCAGTCGCAGCAACAGCCGGTCCAGCCGCCTCAGCCCCGGCTACAGCGGCCCCCGCAGGCGCTGCGGTTGCAGCCTCGGCCACACGCCGCGCTTCAGCCTGCTGCGCACGCATCTGCTCGACCAGCGCGGTCTGTTCTTCATGCGTCATGGGGCGGATCTGGCCCAGCTTCTGCGTCACATCGGTGCGCAGGCTTTCCAGCATGGATTCAAACAGCTGGAAGGATTCCGTCTTGTATTCATTCAACGGATCACGCTGCGCATAGCCCCGGAAACCAACGACCGAGCGCAGGTGTTCCAGCGTCAGCAGATGTTCGCGCCATTTGCCGTCAATGGCCTGCAGTAGCACCTGCTTTTCGATCTGGCGCATGGTGTCGGGGCCAAAAGCTTCGGCCTTTTCAGCCATCTGCTTGTCCGTCGCCTCTTCCAGACGCTCGGCGATGACTTCGGCATCCACGCCTTCTTCCTCGGCCCAGCCGATCAGCGGCAGATCAATGCCCAGCTGCTCCAGTGCAGCCGCATACAGGCCCTGCATATCCCACTGATCCGCATAGGTTTTCGGCGGGACAAATTGCGTGACCAGATCGTCGATCACCTGATGGCGCATGTCTTGGGCGATCTCGCCCAGATCCTCGGCTTCCATGATCTCGCGGCGCTGGCTGAACACCACCTTGCGCTGATCGTTCATCACATCATCGAATTTCAGCAGCTGCTTGCGGATGTCAAAGTTGCGCCCCTCGACCTTGGCCTGCGCGCGTTCGAGCGACTTGTTCACCCAAGGGTGCACAATCGCCTCGCCCTCTTTCATGCCCAGCGACGACAGAACCTTGTCGAGCCGTTCCGAGCCGAAAATGCGCATCAGATCGTCTTCGAGCGACAGGAAGAAGGACGATTTGCCCGGATCGCCCTGACGGCCCGACCGGCCACGCAGCTGGTTGTCGATCCGGCGCGATTCGTGCCGTTCTGTCGCCAGAACGAACAGCCCGCCGGCATCCTTGACCGCCTGTTCTTCGGCGGCATGGCCGTCTTCGATCTGCTTGCGAATCTCGTCCGGGTGGGTGTCGGGATTGGCCGCGATGGCATCCAGCACCTTCAGTTCGACATTGCCGCCCAGCTTGATGTCCGTGCCGCGCCCGGCCATGTTGGTGGCGATGGTGATCGCGCCCAGCTTGCCCGCATCGCCGACAATCTGCGCCTCTTGCTCGTGCTGGCGTGCGTTCAGCACATTGTGCTTGAGGCCGGCCTTGGTCAGCAGGGCACTCAGCATCTCGGACTTTTCGATCGAGGTGGTGCCGACCAGCGCCGGCGTGCCCTTTGCATGGGCTTCCTTGATCTCTTCGACGATGGCTTCGTACTTTTCGCGGGCGGTGCGATAGACCTTGTCGTCTTCGTCGATCCGCGCGATGGGCCGGTTGGTGGGCACTTCGACCACGCCAAGGCTGTAAATCTCGGCGAATTCATCCGCTTCAGTCGTCGCAGTACCAGTCATGCCGGACAGCTTGTTGTAAAGACGGAAGTAGTTCTGGAAAGTGACGGAGGCCAGCGTGACGTTCTCGGGCTGGATCTTGGCGCCCTCTTTGGCCTCGATCGCCTGGTGCAGGCCGTCGGACAGACGGCGCCCAGACATCATGCGGCCGGTGAATTCGTCAATTAGGACAACCTCATCGTCGCGTACGATGTAATCCTTGTCCTTCTGGAACAGCTTGTGCGCGCGCAGCCCCTGATTGACGTGATGCACAACCGTGGTGGATTCCGGATCGTACAGCGTTTGACCTTCGGCCAGCAGGCCGCGCGCATGCAGCTGTTCTTCAAGGAACTCGTTGCCGTCATCGGTATAAGTGACGTTGCGGGTCTTTTCGTCCAGCGTGAAATGCGCTTCGGTCAGCTCGGGAATCAGCGCGTCGATGCTTACATAGAGTTCTGAGCGGTCCTGCGAGGGGCCGGAAATGATCAGCGGTGTGCGCGCCTCGTCAATCAGAATCGAATCGACTTCGTCAACGATCGCGTAGTTATGGTCGCGCTGATACATCTGGTTCAGCTCTGACTTCATGTTGTCGCGCAGATAGTCAAAGCCCAGCTCGTTGTTCGTCGCGTAGGTGATGTCGCAGGCATAGGCCTGTTTCTTTTCTTCCTCGGGCTGGCGGGGATAGACGACGCCGGTGGTCATACCCAGCATGCCAAAGACGTTGCTCATCCATTCGGCGTCACGCCGTGCGAGGTAGTCGTTGACGGTGACCACATGCACGCCCTTGCCTGTCAGGGCGTTCAGATAGGCCGGGAAGGTCGCGACAAGGGTCTTGCCCTCACCGGTCTTCATCTCGGAAATATTGCCTTGATGCAGGAAGATACCGCCCATCAGTTGCACATCAAATGCCCGAAGACCCAGGGCGCGGCGCGCGCCCTCGCGGCAGTTGGCAAAGGCTTCCGGCAGGATCTGATCAAGGCTTTCGCCGCCCGCGATCCGCTTGCGGAACTCGTCCGTCTTCGCCTTCAGCCCTGCGTCATCCAGTGCCTGAAATTCCGGCTCCAGCACGTTGATCTTTTCGACCAGCGGGCGGGTCGCCTTCACTTTGCGGTCGTTCGGGGTGCCGAACACCTTGCGCGCGATATTTCCGATACCCAACATGGTCTCACTTTCGTGGTTTGACATCATCGTGTGCGGCATCTGCTTGCCCGCCACGCACACAGCCCATATGAAACAGGGGAACGGCTGGCCTTTGCGACGCCTGAAAGCGATGTAAGGGGCAGCCTGTGCAGTGTCAACGTCGCCCGCCAATCGGGTGGCAAGGGAAGGACGATAGCAATGTCGAGAAGCACCATGAAACTGTCAGTCGCAGCGCTGGCGATCACGCTCGCTCTGCCGGTGGCAATGCCGGTTCAGGCGCAGGACGCGCCCACAGCAGACACCGTTGTCGCGACAGTGAACGGCGTCGATATCACGCTGGGCCATATGCTGGTTACCCGCGCCGGTCTGCCCGAGCAATACAATCAGTTGCCGTCGACCGTTCTCTGGGATGGCGTGATGGACCAGCTGATCCAGCAGACGGTTCTGGCCAATTCGGATGGAACAACCGAATCCCAAGGCATCAAGCTCGCTCTGGAAAACCAGCGCCGCGCCATGCTTGCCTCCGAAGCGATCACCAAGATTGCTGAAGGCGCTGTGGATGATGCCGCGATTCAGGCATTTTACGACGCCAACTATGCCAATGCCGAAATGGGCACTGAATTTGATGCCTCGCACATTCTGGTGGAATCCGAGGAAGAGGCGAAGGCGATTGAGGAAGAGCTGAAAGGCGGCGCTGATTTCGCGACGCTGGCCAAAGAGAAATCCACCGGCCCCTCTGGTCCGAATGGCGGAGAGCTGGGCTGGTTCGGTGCGGGCATGATGGTCGAACCGTTCCAGAAAGCGGTCGAAGGGATGAAAGCCGGCGAAATATCCCAACCGGTCCAGACCCAGTTCGGCTGGCATGTGATCAAGCTGAACGAGACGCGGGCGCAATCGGCACCTGCCCTTGACGATGTCCGTGACGAGATCACCGAGCAACTGCAGAAACAGGTTGTCGAGGCTGCGATCAACGGTCTGGTGGCCAAGGCGGACATAACCCGCACCGCCCCTGAGGATATCGACACCTCGGTTCTCGATAACATCGATCTTGTGGGGAACTGATCTTGGCCAAAATCACATCGCGTTCACCGCTGGCGCCCGAAAGCTTTCCTGACCTGCCCGTGATCAAGGGGGTGCGCTTTGCATCCGTTGCTGCGGGTGTGCGCTATGCCGGGCGAACCGATGTGATGCTGGCCCATCTGGTGCCGGGGTCGACAATGGCGGGCGTGTTCACACGCTCGGCCACCCGGTCGGCACCGGTGCTGGATTGCCAGTCCAAGATTGGTACCCATACCGGGGACGGCGCGGCGATCATCGTGAATTCAGGCAATTCCAATGCCTTCACGGGCCGCAACGGCATCGAATCGACCCGAGCTGTCACATCAGCCGTGGCTCTGGCCATGGGCTTGCCAGAAACCCGGGTCTTCTCGTCTTCGACCGGTGTGATCGGTGAGCCGCTGCCTCATGGCCGTATCACCGACAAGGTCGAGGAACTTGTGGCTGCCTTGGACGAATCCGCGATCAGCGGTGCCGCTCAGGCGATCATGACCACCGACACCTTCCCCAAGGGCGCGATGGCCACGGTAGATCTGCCCGGTGGGACTGTAAAGATTGCGGGTATGGCCAAGGGGTCAGGCATGATCGCACCCGACATGGCGACGATGCTTGTTTATATCTTCACCGACGCGGCCATTGCGGCACCAGACCTCCAGACGCTGGTGAGCGGAATCAACGACAAGACGTTCAACTGTATCACCGTAGACAGCGACACCTCGACCTCGGATACCCTGCTGATGGGCGCGACGGGTGCCTCTGGTGTCACTGTCACCGCCAAGGACGAAGCGTTTGCACAGGCGCTGCAGGGAGTAATGCTGGACCTTGCCCATCAGGTGGTCAAGGACGGCGAAGGCGCGACCAAGTTCGTTACCGTCAACGTGACGGGCGCGGCAAGCGCTGCGGATGCGCGCACCCACGCACTCTCCATCGCCAATTCCCCGCTGGTCAAGACCGCGCTGGCTGGTGAAGACCCGAACTGGGGCCGCATCGTCATGGCGGTGGGAAAGTCCGGTGCCGCCGCTGATCGCGACACGCTGAGCATTCGATTTGGTGATATCCTTGTGGCTGAAAACGGCTGGGTTTCCCCAGAGTATCAAGAAGATCTTGGGGCCGCGCACATGAAGCAGCCCGAGATCACGATCAATGTCGATATTGGCCTGGGGGATGGCGCAGCGACGATCTGGACCTGCGATTTGACACATGGATACATCGCGATCAACGCCGATTACCGCTCCTGATCCAGAGGACGAAATCATGAAAATAGTTCTGGTCTCGGCCGTTGCGCTGATTGATCCGGATGGTCGCGTGCTTCTGGCACAGCGGCCGGTCGGCAAATCCATGGCAGGCCTGTGGGAGTTTCCTGGGGGCAAGGTAGAGCTCGGGGAAACGCCCGAAGCAGCGCTCATTCGGGAGCTGCACGAGGAGCTGGGGATCGAGACTTGGCAGAGCTGTCTGGCGCCTTTGACGTTTGCCTCGCACAGCTATGATGATTTCCATTTGCTGATGCCGCTTTTCGCCTGCCGGAAGTGGGGGGGGATTGTACAATCCCGAGAGAATCAGGCGCTCAAATGGGTTCAGGCAAAAGATCTTTCATCTTACCCCATGCCTGCTGCAGACGTTCCCCTCATCCCAATTCTGCGTGATTGGCTATAATACAGGCAGCCATGTTTATTAATTGAGCTTGCTGCGCCGCAGAATGTTTCGTTTTGGGCACATTAATTGAACAATTGTTACTTTTCGCAGGCAATTCGTTCTGGTTTTTTTAATTATTTCCCACTAAGTTCAAATGATGGTTGACAGAGGAGAGCCTTAAAATGTTGAGAACAATCATTCTGGGTAGCTGCGTTTCCGTTCAGGGAATCGTTGAACAGATCCTGCCAGATGGCCGTATGAGTATTCGTGTTGGCAAGCTCGTTTATACGGGCCAGCCCGTCTGAGGCAGCCAATTCGTATGATCAGGATCGACTGCAAGGGCGGGGGGCGCCTTTCAGAAGGTTTAGATCCATATCGGGTGCAAGCTTTGAGTTGTTGACAGATTAGCCTATAGGGTGGTGACGCCCTGATACGACAGACAAGACACGATGATGGAATAGAAAAAGGGGAGGCATTTCTGCCTCCCCTTTTTCGTTTTCTTGAGCATATCGGCGGATCAGAGGTTCCGCTCGACCTCTTCGCGCTCGAATATCTCGATAACATCACCAGGGCGAATGTCATCGTATTTCTCAAAGGCCATACCACATTCCTGACCAGAGATGACCTCGGGCACTTCGTCCTTGAAGCGCTTGAGGGTCTTGAGCGTTCCTTCGTGAACAACCACATCGTCGCGCAGAAGGCGCACACCGGCCGACCGGCGGGCGACACCTTCGGTAACCAGACAGCCCGCAACCTTGCCGACGTTGGAGACCTTGAAGACCTCTTTGATCGACGCATAGCCGATGAACTTCTCGCGGATTTCGTTCGACAGCAGGCCAGAGGCCGCCGCTTTCACATCATCCACCAGGTCATAGATCACGCTGTAGTAGCGAATCTCGACACCCTTCTGGTTGGCCGTCTGACGGGCCGACGCATTGGCACGTACGTTAAAGCCGAACACAGGCGCCCCCGACGCTTCGGCAAGGCCGATGTCGGTTTCTGTGATGGCGCCGACACCCGAGTGAAGCACGCGAACGCGCACCTCGTCGTTGCCGATCTTCTCCATCGCCTGAACGATCGCTTCTGCAGAACCCTGCACGTCCGCCTTGACGACGATCGGCAGCTCGCTGACGCTTTCGTTCGCCTTGGCATTGGCCATAAGCTGTTCGAGCGTGGTCGCAGCACCCGCCGCGGCGCGCTTCGTCTTGGCCTTATTGGCGCGGTACTCGGCGATTTCACGCGCTTGAGCTTCAGTCTCGGTCACGTTCAGCACGTCGCCCGCTTCAGGTGTACCGTTCAGGCCAAGAACCTCGACAGGAACCGAAGGTCCGGCTTCCTTGACGCGCTCGCCCTTGTCGTTGATCAGCGCACGGACCTTGCCATACTGCTCGCCCACAACAAAGATGTCGCCTTGGCGCAGCGTACCGTTCTGAATCAAAACCGTTGCCACGGGACCACGGCCCACGTCGAGCTGCGCCTCGATCACCGCACCCTGAGCCGCCCGGTTCGGGTTGGCCTTGAGTTCGAGGATCTCGGCCTGCAGCGCAATCGCCTCAAGCAACTGCTCAAGACCCTGACCGGTATGTGCCGAAACTTCGACATCCTGCACATCGCCGGACATCTGTTCGACGACAACTTCGTGCTGCAGCAGATCGGTGCGCACCTTGGTCGGGTTCGCATCATACTTGTCGATCTTGTTGATCGCCACGATCATCGGCACCTTTGCCGCCTTCGCATGGTGGATCGCCTCGATCGTCTGGGGCATCACGGCATCGTCTGCCGCAACAACCAGAACTACGATGTCCGTCACCTGAGCACCGCGCGACCGCATCGACGTGAACGCCGCGTGGCCGGGGGTATCAAGGAAGGACAGCACAGCACCCGAATCTGTCGTCACCTGATAGGCCCCGATGTGCTGGGTGATGCCGCCGGCTTCGCCCGACACGACCTTGGTCTTGCGGATCGCATCCAGCAGCGATGTCTTGCCGTGGTCGACGTGGCCCATGATCGTGATGACCGGAGGCCGCGTGACAAGATCTTCGGCCTTGTCGTCGATCTTGGTGATGACGTCTTCGACATCCGAATCTGAAACGCGCACAACCTTGTGGCCGAAATCTTCGATGATCAGCTCTGCTGTATCTGCGTCGATGGTTTCGTTCTGCGTCACCATCATGCCGTTTTGCATCAGCGCCTTGACCACATCGCCTACGCGTTCAGCCATACGGTTTGCCAGCTCGGAAACGACGATGGCCTCGGGAAGTTGAACGTCCCGCACGACCTTTTCGCGCGAAACTGCACCGCCCATAGCCTTTTGACGCGCCCGCTCTTGCTTGCGCTTCATTGCGGCCATGGACTTCTGGCGACCGCCCTCACCGGACAGCGCCTGATTGAGGGTCAGCTTGCCTGCGCGGCGACCACCGGCATCGTCGCGTGCCTTGACGCCACGGCCACGCTCTTCGCGTTCGCGTTCCGCCTTGCGCGGCCCAACAGCGGCAGGTGCTGCCTTGTTGATCGTCGCACCACTGCGCGGTGTCGCATCAGCGTCGGAAGCGGGTGCAGCCGCCGCAGAGGCTGCAGGCTTGGGTGCCGCGGCAGCTTTGGCTGCTTCTGCAGCATCGCGGACCTTGCGTTCCTCTTCCTCAGCCTTCGCCTTGATTGCTTCGACCGCTTCGCGCTGCTCGCGCTCCTTGGCCTCTTGCTCGGCCCGGCGGCGATCACGCTCTTCGGCGCGCTCGCGCTCAGCAGCTTCGCGCTGTGCAGTTTCATCGGCTTCACGGGCTTTTGCAGCCTGCAAGGCCTTGAGGCGGCGCTCCATCTCGGCATCTGAGATGCCTGCGGGCCGCTTTGCGGTCACGCCCGGCGACGCGTTCGCCGCACCAGGAGCCGCGCCAGGCTTCGTCGCACCCGTCTTGGGTACCACGACGCGCTTGCGCTTGGTTTCCACCACGACGTTCTTGGTGCGCCCATGGCTAAAGCTCTGCTTTACGTTCCCCGAACGAGGACCACCACCGCGCAAACCCAATGTCTTCTTACCGTCGTTATCGCTCATAAAGCTCTCTTATCCTTTCGTGCGGCCCCTGCCGCCGACATCTGCATTGACAGTTCCAATGCGTACGCCCCTCAATCGCTGAGCTTCCTCTACAACACGTTTCGTGAGTCCGCCAGCGCCAAGCGCTGCGTGTATCACAGATTGTCGCCCAAAGGCCAACCCCAGCTCTTGTGCTGTAAGCCAACCGATATAACTGCCAAAGTGTGGCGTGCTCAGTTTGGTCTTGCCACGTTCCGATCCGTCACTCGACTGGATCAGTACCTCAGCCTCTTCCTTGGACAGCCAGTCCTTGACCCTTTCATAGCCCGCAACAGCGGACCCGGATCTCCGGGCAAGACTAATAAGGTCAATAACGCGTCGCACCAGCATTGGTTCCAACTGATCCAACATTTCTTCGTGCACTGTGACGGGTTTCTTGGCGGCGCGGGCAAACAGGCCCTTCTTCACCGCCGTCGCAAGGGCATCCTTGTCCGCCGCCACCCAGATGCCCCGACCGGGCAATTTGCCCATGAGGTCGGGAACAATCTGATTTTCGGGCCCGACCACGAACCGGATCAGCCCGAATTTGGGCTGTACCTCACCGGTCGCGATACATTTGCGCTCGGGTCCGTCGTCCAGTTCCTTGGTCGCACCACCTTTTGACATGATCAGGCCTCTTCGCCGTCTTCTGCATCATCATGGTCAGCCTCGTTGGTTTTGGGCTCAAGCTCGGTCGGATCGACCCAGCCCAGAAGAACCCGCGCCGTCATGACCATGTTCTGCGCCTCTTCCAGAGAAACGTCGAACTTTTCAAGCAGACCGTCGTCCTTGTGGCGTTGTCCGCCTTGGGTTGTCCAACCACCGGCCAGTTCCCAATCCGCGCAGGTGGCAAAGTCTTCGAGAGTCTTCACACCATCTTCGGCCAAGGCTTCAAGCATCTGGGGGGTCAGGCCTTCGAATTCAACCAGACTGTCTTCGACACCCAGCTCGCGGGCACGCTCCAGCGCCTTGCGGGCGATCTCTTCAAGCTGCTCCTTGGCGCGCGTCTGCAGTTCGGCTGCAGTGTCGGAATCGACGCCATCGATGACCAGAAGTTCTTCCAGATCAACATACGCCACCTCTTCAAGGTTGGTGAACCCTTCGGAGACCAGCAGCTGAGCAAAGAATTCGTCAAGGTCCAGCGTATCCATGAACAGCTGAGTGCGCTCTTCGAATTCCTTCTGGCGGCGCTTGGATTCTTCTTCCTCGGTCAGGATGTCGATATCAAGACCGGTCAGCTGAGAGGCAAGACGCACGTTCTGACCGCGACGGCCAATGGCCAGCGACAGCTGCTCGTTCGGAACCACGACTTCGATACGCTCTGCATCTTCGTCCAGAACCACCTTGGTAACTTCGGCCGGTTGCAGTGCGTTCACGAGGAAGGTCGGGATATCTTCGTTCCACGGGATGATGTCGATCTTTTCACCCTGAAGCTCGTTCACCACGGCCTGCACGCGCGAACCGCGCATACCAACACAGGCGCCGACCGGGTCGATCGAGCTGTCGTAGGAGATGACAGCGATCTTGGCGCGCGAACCCGGATCACGGGCGACAGCCTTGATCTCGATGATGCCGTCATAGATCTCGGGCACTTCCATCTTGAAAAGCTCTGCCATGAACTGAGGGTCGGTGCGGGACAGGAAAATCTGCGGCCCACGCGCTTCGCGGCGCACATCCTTGATGTAGCAGCGAATGCGGTCGTTCGGGCGATAGCTTTCGCGGCCGATCTTTTCGTTGCGGCGCAGGATCGCTTCGCCACGGCCCACGTCGACGATGACGTTGCCATATTCCTCGCGCTTGACCTGGCCGTTGATGATCGTGCCGGCGCGGTCCTTGAATTCTTCATACTGACGGTCACGCTCAGCTTCGCGGACCTTCTGCAGGATCACTTGCTTTGCGGATTGCGCCGCGATCCGGCCCATGTCGACGGGGGGGACTTCCTCGACGAATTCGTCGCCAACCTTGGGGTCAGCCATGTACTGCTTGGCCTGCTTGACGGTAAACTCCGACTGGTAGTTTTCAAGCAGGTCATCCTCAACCACGGTGCGCACCCGGGAAAAGGTCGCGCGCCCGGTTTTGCGATCGATCTTGACGCGAATGTCCATCTCGGCGCCGTAGCGCGACTTGGCAGCACGGGAGAGCGATTCTTCCATCGCCTCGACCACCAGGCCGGGGTCGATCATCTTTTCGCGCGCCACGGCCTCGGCGGTTTGCAACAGCTCAAGCTGGTTGGCAGAGGTAATCGCCATCTCTCTTACTCCTCCTGGGGGCCGTCTTCGGCCTCGATATCGTCAAAAGTGGTGGTGTCGGGTGCCGCGGCCTTCCGGGCACGCAGCATTTCCTTGATCAGCTCGTCGGTCAGGACAAGCTTGGCCTCGGTCAGCCAGTCGAATTTCAGACCGACGGTGCCCTCTTCTATATTGATCAGCACTTCATCGCCTTCGATCCCGGCAAGGATGCCACGCCAACGCTTGCGCCCGTCGATCAGCTCGCCGGTCTCGATCTTGGCCTCGTAGCCTTCGAAGGTGTCGAAATCCTTGAGCCGGGTAAGGGGACGGTCGATGCCGGGGCTGGAAACTTCCAAAGTGTATGTATCGAGGATCGGATCCTCCACATCCAGCACAGCGCTGACGGCAGTGCTGATCCGGGCGCATTCATCGACCTCGATACCGCCTTCAGGACGTTCAGCCATGATTTGCAGCGTCGGGGTGTTGCCGTTCATCAGACGGATGCGGACCAGCTCGAATCCCATGTCCTCAATGACGGGGGTCAGAATTTCGGCCAGGCGTTTGTCCATGGCAGCTTTGGCGATCATGTCAGTCATAGGTTCTGGGTATCCGTGTGTTTGGAACACAAAAAAACGGGCGCGCGGCCCGTTGCTCTTTCCCGGTGGTACGTTCGGAGTGGAGCCCGCCGCGCCGCTGTTGAAGGCCATATACGCGCCGATTACGCAAACTGCAAGGGGCAAGCGTGACAGGGGGATGGCTGGTTTTGAGGAGGCTGTCTGGGGCGCAGAAACGATCCCATATACATTATATATAGCTGGCACTGATCCGTGACCTGAATCGAAAGTGTTCGATGTGGTCGCTCTGGCCTGTTCTAGGGCACATACGCACGTCGACTGCAGGTTGCCGACTGCAGTTTGAGGAGGCGCGGCTCAGGGCAGTCATAGGGCTGCGGTGGGAGAGGTGGCTGGGATTCTCTGGATAGCGTCATATTTCTGAAGATATTTTCGACTAAGGTTAAGTGGGATGCGCCAATGCGGCGGCAAATTTCGACTGATTCTGATGTCGAAATTGTCGTCCGGCGGACTGAATCGGCCGTAAGCACAGACTTCGGCCTCATTTTGACATATCTTCGGCCCATGAAACGCTAAGTTTCCGGGCTGTTCTGAAGAAAATTGCCAAAATTTGCGTTTTTTCGAAAAAACAGCTTGCGGGTTTGGGACAGTAACCGTAGAACCCCCCTCACCGGCGGCGCTG
>NZ_AWWI01000162.1 GCF_002760615.1 Puniceibacterium antarcticum
ACAAAAAACGCCCCAAAATGCGCCGAATCCGCAGAATCTGATTAAATAGGGTACAGTGACAGCTGTCGTGTCCGATGCGATCGGGTCCGAATTCGAACTCAGACAGTTGAAACCGGGCCATCGGCTTGATCTCGAACTCCGTAAAGCTGGATTGCCACGCCTGGCAACGCTGGAAATCGACAACGGGGTCAGTATTCAGGCGGTTTTTGGAGAAGCGCCGTCCGTCAGTGTGCTGCCACCTGAACTCGAGACCATACGTCAAGCTGCCGAAACAAAGATCGAAAGTTCCATATACGCCGCCTTGGACAAGGCTGATATTCCGACCCGGTTCGCCACCGATCTGGAGCTGATTTTCGCCGGTACGCTGGATTTGCAGCGCGAACTCGTCGGGGGCGAGCATCTGCGCGTGGTCTGGCGCGAAAATCGTTTGGATGATCGCGTCATAGGTGAACCCATCATCGACTTCGTCGAACTCGATTTGGGCGAAGAGAAATATGAGGTCGTTTGGCCAGGCGACGCGTCCAGACAGACCCATGTTTTCAAGGATGGCGGCCCTCTACTCACCTTCGTTCAACCAATTAAAGGCGCGCGACTCAGCTCGGCGTTTGGACTGCGCCAGCATCCGGTCCACGGCAATGTGCGGATGCATCAGGGCGTGGATTTCGCCGCCGAAGAAGGGGCGACGGTCCATGCTACACAATCTGGCAGCGTTTCGTTCATCGGACGTCGAAGCGGCTATGGGCTGATGATCGAGATCGAGCACGCTCAAGGCATTCAGACCGTCTACGCGCATTTGAGCGCGGTGAACGAAACGCTGGAAGTTGACCAACGGATCCCTGCCGGTCATGAAATTGGTCATGTCGGATCGACAGGCACATCCACCGGACCGCATCTTCACTATGAAGTCGTTATCGAAGGTCTTCCGGTGCCGCCGCTCACTGATACGCGCCTGTCTCGGATCGGTGATGGGACACAGAGACAGATTAATGTGTCTGTCATGATCGAAGCAGCGCGTGATCAGTTGGCAGGTCTGCTGGCGGCCAACGGTTAGCGACTTGCATTCGATGATTTGAAGCGGCCAGCCTTTACGTGGCGCAGAACTTCGGCAGCCCCGCCATGAATCTGTTCAACGGCCGCGCCAGCGCGTCGGGCGATTGGCTGGCGCTGGAACATTGCAGCAAACGGCTCCGGTGGTGTGACGTTGGTCGCACGGTTGACCAGCGCCGATGATGCTGTAACCGTTACAATCCGACCAAAAGATTTGGACTGACATGTCCCGGCCCCATGTTGGGGACGGGTGCTTGCATTAAAGTCGAACCGCTGGTGTTTTCCTCGAAAGCCTGAAGAAACGATACATGTGACTATCGCGTCTGTGCTAGCGCCTGTTCCAGTTCTTCTACCGCGTCGGTCCAAAGGCCTTCAGCCCGCGCGATACCGTCCATAACCTCGGCATATTTCTTTTGCCAGGTTTCGGCTTGTGTCCCCATTTTCAGCATCATAGAGCGCAGGGTCCGACAATTTCACCGCCAGTTGATCGCGCATCTCGTTCAGCTTGGCGAGGCGGCTTTCGCATTTGCGGACCTCGACACGCAGCGCCGTGATCTCGCCCCGTGAAAAGCGCGTGGGTGTTGCGGCTTTGGGTCTTTCCACTGGCGCGTTGGAGGCGTGCAGCATCTGATCGCGGTAGGCGTCCAGATCTTCCTCGTGTGGCGTCACCGAGCCGCCTTGAACAAGCCAGAGCCGGTCCGCGACCAGACCCAGCAAATGCATGTCGTGGCTGACAAGGATGATCGCGCCGGTATATTTCGTCAACGCCTCGACCAGCGCATCGCGACCTTCAATATCAAGGTGGTTTGTCGGCTCTTCCAAGTCTTCAACCGCTACACAGGTCCAGCCTTTCTTCGGGACGCCCGGCTCTGACCATTTCCCTCGAAGAGTGTGACGGTCCCGATCCATCGCCTTTCCTACCCCGAAATCCGTTTGAGTTCGGCATCGCGGGGATCATAGCGATAACTCGTGATCGTGCCGTCCCTGATCTTGTCGACGGCATCGTTGATGACGAAGAGGGGTACGAGGAACCACTCTCGCGGGACCACAGGCCGTCCAAAGCGATCCATGATCTCTATTTCGAGCCGTGCGGGTTCGAAAATCCGATGGATCAAATTCTCCAGCTTGGACCGATTGATGTTGTAGAGTTCGTATGTCGCAACCACCTCGACGTTCGCCATCAGAAACGTCGGCTGCAAATGTGCGCCGGCGATCCGCTTTTCGACGCTCATATTGGTGACGCCGATCTTGTGCACCAGTTCCCGGTTTTCTGTGACGAGTGGATGATCGGATTTGCTGCGAAGCACATAGATGATCCCGCTCGCTTCATCCCCATCGATTGTCTGGTCCGAAAAAAGCGGGCCTGCCGATGGGTCAGTGATCCGGCGTCCGGCCTCGTCCTTGTTCAACGCGCGCTGGAGCGAGCGCATCAGCATGTTGCTCTCGGTGCCGTTGTCGAAAATCACTCGCAGACGCGCATCCGTGCGACCTTGCTCGTTGGTGATGGTCTCGCCCTTGTCGGCGACATAGGCCTTTTGACCGCTGACAATGAAGAAGCGTCCCTTCTCGATCTCGGCTTTCATCTCGAACGGGCGAGTTTCGCGCAAGCCGCTATCCAGTTCTTTTTGGACCTGCTCGAACAAGGGTTTGAACGTCGCGAAATCCTCGCATTTCTCGCGGTTTGCGACTTCATCTGCGGCCTTTTTCTCGGCTGTTGACCGGACATGCTTCAATTCCGTGAGGGATGATTTAGCAACTTCCACGCCCAGTTCGGCGAGGAGGGCATCGTCATCGAGGTCATCGGAGTCTGATGCTGAGGGCGTAGGGGTGTTTGCTAGGAGACCCTGCTCGTCAAGTGGGGCAAGGAGGTCGCGGCATTCCTGCAAGTCGCGGATCCGATCAAGACGCACGGCGTAGAGGCGTTCAAAGATATCACGATCCTCCCCGTGCTGGGGAGGCCGGCCATGCTCATCTGCAAATCGCAAGATTTCCTCAAAACCTGCGATGATGCGTTCTTCGCGTGGTGTGCGGCTGAGCTGCTTCTTGACCTCGACCTCGACGCCAAGCTCAGCAAGGAGGGCATCATCTTCGTCGGTGAAACTCTTAGCCATTGGCAGCCTCCTGCTTCATGCGCGCGAGATAAGCCACACCTTCGGCCATTTTCTTTTCCCAGGGGTCCGGTGAAGTAATCGACGGCAGGCGGCCTCGCTCTTGCTTGAACTTGACGGCTCGCTTCGCAAGATCGCGCGCCTCATCCGGTGACAGCTGCACTTTTTTCGCCGAGATGACGGCCTGGACCTGCCGAAGGCTTTCCTCGCTCATAGTCTTTGCCAGAATCGAGTAGGCTTCGCCGAACGGGTTGATGCGATCAATCAGGTCGATGTCGAGTTCGCGCACGTCCATTGCGAATTTGCGCACCCCGTCGATCAAGGCGGTATTGCCGGTTGTTTCTGTGTCATCGCGGTTCGACAGCGCGATCTCTTTCGCCTTTTGGGTCAGGTTCAGCGCAGCAACTGCGTGTTGGCGCACCGCTTCCTGATCCTCTGCATCTAGCTCTGGGAACCTGGCACCGACAATCTTGCCCATGCGGACCTGCGTCAGTTCCTCCGGCACCAGCTCTTCGTCGAAGAGACCCCGTTCGATCGTAGTCTTATCCTGAACGAAAGCTGTGATCACCTCATTGAGGTCCTCTTGGCAGATGCGCTTGGCTTCCTTGCTCTTGGGTTCGACCAGGCCTTTGATTTCGATCTGGAACTGCCCGCTGGCCTCGCTGAAGCCAACGTTCTCCTTGTTGGGGTCATAGCCGCCCTCGCCGTAATCGAACCCTTCGACAGGGCCACTTTTCACGGTCTTGGGTGTAAAGTTGAAACGTGGGGCCAGCACCTGCTCCATCAGCAGGCTTGCAGCGATCGCCTTCAGTGTATCGTTGACTGCCTCGGTCACGGCTTCGGCCGCGGCGTCGGGCTCCGCGATAAGGTTGGTGAACCGCGCTCGGGTCTTGCCCTCGGCATCGCGGGTGGCGCGGCCGATGATCTGCACGATCTCCGTCAGGCTGGCGCGATAACCCACCGTCAGGGCGTGTTCGCACCAGATCCAATCGAACCCTTCTTTCGCCATACCCAGGGCGATGATGATGTCGACATGATCGCGGTTGTTCTTCTGCGTGGAGTCTTTCAGCGCGGCGGAAACCTTGTCACGCTTGGATGGCTCGTCGTCCACCAGATCGGCGATGCGTAAGACTCGCTCGTCGGGCGTCTTGACCAGCTGAAAGCCTGTGATGGGATCCGCTCCCTGCCAATCGCCCAGGGCGTCAATGATATGCTCGACCTCGCGATGCTTGTCCTTGGTGCTTTCGCGCGAGTTCACGTTCGGGATGTGAAGGATTGTCTTCTCGGTCGGATCCAAAACCTTGAGGATGTCGTCCGCATAGGACCCGGAATAGAAGAAATACCCGATGTCGAGCGTCTTGAGGTATTTGTAACCATTCAACTGCTGATAGTAGGTATAGGTGAAGGTATCGAACTTTGCCTCATCTTCGGGCGACAGAACGGCTTCGGCATCGCCGCGGAAATAGGACCCGGTCATCGCAACCAGATGCACCTTGTCGCGCGCGACCAGTGCGCCCAGATGCGTGCCCAGCTTGTTATCAGGGTTGGCAGAGACGTGGTGAAACTCGTCTACCGCGATGAGCCGATCATCAAACGCTTCAATCCCGAACTTGTCCACGGCGAACCGAAAGGTCGCGTGGGTGCAGACCAGAATCTTGTCGTCGCTCGCCAGAAACTTGCCGACAGCGCCGACCTTGCCGTCATCCCCGCCGGGAGCGTTGCATAGGTTCCATCCCGGTTGCACGGTCCAGTCTGCCCAGAAGCCGTACTTGCTCAGCGGCTCGTCGTTGAAGCTGGACCCGATGGACTTTTCCGGCACCACGACGATGGCCTGGCGCAGGCCCTGATTGTGCAGCTTGTCGAGCGCGATGAACATCAGCGCGCGGCTCTTGCCCGAGGCCGGGGGCGACTTGATCAGCAGGTATTGCTCGCCCCGCTTTTCATAGGCACCCTCTTGCATTTCGCGCATGCCAAGCTCGTTCGATTTGGTCGAGCTTCCATTGGCCGCGTAATTGACAGAGACGGAAGGAACCTGCAGTGTCATGATGTTTTCCTTCTGAGGGGCGCGGAATCAATCGCTTTGGGGCAGGCAATCAAAACCCGATCAAGTAACGATACCGCACCCTGACTATCGTAACAGTATGATTTATATGTATTTTCCAATTTACGCCCTCTAGCCCACATACGCACAATCAAAACCCGATCAAATGTTGTCCCTGTCACGCCCATGAGGGGACATATCCGGCCCGAGGGCGTTCAGCATCCGCAGGACGGATCAGATCAGCATCCAGCGTTGCCCGAATAACCCGCGATGCCTGCGCAGCGTTCTGGTCGTCGATGCCAAGCCGCTCCCGAAGTGTCGCGTTCGTCATCTTTTGACCGCCTACGTATTTGAGCGCGGCATGTTGGTAACACGCTCGCACGGCTTCTTCCGGTGTCATGTCCGCAAATCGGCGTGGTGCAAACAGAACCACGCGCACGGCGTCTCCCTCCATGCGGAAATCCGGTGGTGGCAACTGGTGTAGCTCAACCGCCGAGATCACCTTGTCGATGCCGGTGCCTTGTTCTTCGCAAAGTTTCATTCGCCGCATCAAAGACGCAAGGGCTTCATTTCGGGAACGCGGCGGCGAGTCCAAAAACCGGTCAGGGCTAACCAAGGGGGCGCCCGGGTTCGTGATCTCCATTCGATCACTGAACAACTCGATGAGTGGTCCTGCACCGGTGATTGTCATATCTTGGTGGATCAATGCGTTGGCGATCAATTCGCGGATCGCGATCGACGGGTAAAGTGGTCGCTCCTCGCGGAATGCTTTTCCGATCAGTTCGTTGCGAGGCAGAAGGCCGTCGATGTAATCCACCAGCCCCTGAAATCCCGCTGCATAGCCGCGCTGGCCATCCTGGCGGTGACTCACGTCATCTGCACGTCCGGTGCCGGCATAGGCCACGAAACGGACGCCTTTACGCTCTACAGAGGGGCCGAAATCGGCAAGTTTCTTGGCATACAGGATTGCACCCAGATTGGTGATGTTCCAACGATCGCTTACATCTTTCTGGATCAGGCGATCCGCCAATAGCCTGTCGAAGATCCCCTGCCTGTTATCCGGCAAGGGCTGGCCCGTAAGATCGAAGTAGTTGGCGTAATTCAGCCGCTCAAGAACGTCGTCGCCGGTTAGGAACTGCGCCGCGACCCCTGTCTCCCAAGCGTAGGGCTGCAACTTGGCCCAGAGGGCACGCAGGCGTTCCGGATGGTCGGACAGGCGCGGCGTGGCGCTGCCGATGCGCAAATAGGCTGTGCGGTCAAATTCTACCGGGGCGGTTGCGGCGGCGGGGATGGTCAGCAGGATCAGGCGCCCCCCATGGTGATCAACTTCTTCGAACCGAAACTCGATGCTTGGCGACAGGTGGTTCGCAATCCACAGTTCGAGCGGCTGCCCCTTCTCCTTCTTCACTGTCGGCTCAAAAACCGTGCCGACAGCCGCATGATCACCGTCTCGCACCCCCCAGACCACATAGGCGAAGTGCTGATCGGCAAGCCGTGCAGCATTGGACAAGGCCGAGATCAGCTTGCCGATCAACGGTCCGTCAGCGTTGTTTTCCTTGAACTCGATCCAGGTAGTTTCAGCGGGTTTGGCGCGCAGATCGTCCACCAGTCTGCGGGTGCGTTCCGCGCTCATGACAGGGTCAAGGGTCATCGTGTGTTCACTTTCTGACCGATCACGATCGGGCAGCGGTTTTCGTAGGCGCGTTCTTGCATCGCGCGCATGCCCAACTCGTTCGACTTGGTCGAGCTGCCATTGGCAGCGTATTTGACGGAGACGGAGGGGACACCTTTGGTCATTGCGAAATCCTGTACTCGTTCAAATAGCTCATGGCCCAAGCAGGTGGGCTTGGCCAACTGCGAAAGCCCTTCTGATGCCAGGTGACGCTGTCCGCGCCGATCTTGTCGTTCGCTTCCATGAAATCGACCAAGGCATCGTGATCATAGAGATAGAGATCGTGGCCATGAAGAAAGGCGATGTGAATGCCCTTGCCCGCGTATTTCCGGTCGATGACAAGCCGCCCCTTTAGCTGAACCTTCAGGAAGGTTTCGCCGTCGATATGCACGGCGATGAAATCCGCGCCCTGCCAGTCGTCGGTCAGGCGGATACTGTTGAAGCCGTAATCGGCCAGTCGCCCGGCAACCTTCTGGAAGTTGTAGTTCTCTTTCTGCCGTGAGTTGAGATCGGCATAGGCGACGCGCTGAAGCTTCATGCGGGCACCTTCGTCGTCATCTTCGTGTACATCTCAAACAGCTTTTCCAGCCGTTCGGTGTCGTTGCGGAAGCGGCGGCCGATGTAGATGCGTTCCAGCACCTCGTCGTTGTGGTCATGCGCGGCGCGGAGGTTGGCGGGCATTTTTTCGGGGTCGTAGAGGTCGGCGATGGTGGCGGGGAAATGCGCCTCGCGGGCCAGAAGGATGCCTTCCGCCGCCGCTGTCAGGTCGGCGCGGTTCTTTTCCGTCAGTTTCGGGACGGGGAAGGTGTTCCAGCCCATGGTGTTGGAATAGCGATATCGAGTTTCAAGCTTACCGCACACCGTGGCGATCCAGACCAGATGCAGGCGCGAGGCGATCAGCGCCATGTTCCAGAGCGGGGCATCGTATAATGCGAGAGCGAGATTGGATACGCGCACGTCGCTGGGCATCAAGCCACACGGCAGGTATTCTCGACGTTCAGAGGAGACGCTTGGAATGACGATTGAATTTACTTCTCCGATGATTGTTCGCTCGAACTTGTACGGCGTCAGCAAACCCGCTTTACCGCGCTCACTCCCACCCTGTCGATAGATTCGAATGCGCTCCAAACGCTCCGCAATCGGAGGTATGGAGAATGCGAGTTCTGCTTGGTGATCTTCAATCCAAAGACAATATCTTTGCTGCCCATTGATGAACTCGCTCGACCCAACAATTGGCCTCACGAGAGGAGATGCCTGAGGGAAGGCTTCCAAGAGATCGTTCGCCTCGTCAGGCGACAGTAACAGGTTTCCCTGATCCCGCGGTATATTGCCGCCGAACATTGTCGCTATCTCTGCAATTGGTTCAGAGGCACGTTCAACAATAATATTGGCCCCTTCGGTGAGGTAGGCGTTTATAGATTCAACCGACTTCATAAAGTCGGCTCCAAAAATAGCTTTGGACCGTTCACCAACAGCGGCGACCCCGACGATCACACAGGTGACCTGAGCGTTCTTGCTCGCATTATTGCCCCACAGAAAGTTTTGATGTCCGAAGAAGATTTCTTGTCCGTTCTGAAAAATCCATGGCCAGATCAATGGAACTTGGACCCCTTGGCAAATCGAGTTTGTGGAAACAAACGCGAAACACCCGCCATACTTGATGAAATCCGATGCTTTCCAGAACCAACCTGTAATGTAGTCGATGGCGCGAACTTTTTTGTTTCCTGGTAGCAGCGCGTTCAGATCATCCTTTTGTTCCTTGGTCTGATATTTGTCGCCGACATAAGGGGGGTTTCCACAAACATACGTTTCGCCCCCCTCATTCGCGAAGTCGATCTGCGCCTGATCCAGCGGCGACATGAAAAGGTCGTCGGCCTGAAACTTCACCCCCGTCCCCGTGGGCGGGCAGACCGACAGCCAGTCCAGCCGCAGGGCGTTGCCGCAGGTGATCCAGTTCTGCGCATCCAGCGGCAGGAATTCGGCCAGCGCCTCTTTCTGGCCGCGATAGGTCACGTCGCATTGGTATTCCGCGATGATCAGCGCCAGCCGCGCGATCTCGGCCGAGAAGTCGCGCAGCTCGATCCCGCGATAGTTGGTCAGGGGAATGTCGGTGCGGCGCAGCGGCTCGCCCCGGCGTTTGTTGATCTCATATTCCAGCGCGCGCATTTCCTTGTAGGCGATTACAAGGAAGTTGCCCGACCCGCAGGCGGGATCGAAGACGCGGATCTTGGCCATGCGGGCGCGCAGATTGGCCAGCTTGCGCGCATTGTCGCCCGCCGCCTCCAGCTCTGCCCGCAGGTCATCGAGGAAGAGCGGGTTCAGCACCTTCAGGATATTCGGCACGGAGGTGTAGTGCATCCCGAGGACCGAGCGTTCCTCCTCATCCGCGACGGCCTGGATCATCGACCCGAAAATGTCGGGGTTGATCTGCGTCCAGTCGAGGCTGCCGATATGGGAGAGGTAGCGCTGCGCGATCTTGGAAAAGCGCGGCACATCGGTGCTGCCCGAGAAGAGCCCGCCGTTGACATAGGGAAAGGCATCGGCCCAGCGGGGCAGCCTGGCCTCGGCCCGTTTGGCGATGGGGGTGTTCATCGCGCGGAAGATTTCGCCAATGACTTCGTGCGTGTTGGACCCATCGCGGTTCGCCATCTGGTCGATGGTGGCGGTGAACAGGTTGTCGCTGACGAAAATGTCGGTGTCTTCGGCAAAGAAGCAGAAGATCAGCCGCGCCATGAAGTGGTTCATGTCATGGCGCTTCTCGGCGCTGCCCCAGTCGGGGTTGTCCTTGATCAGCTCGACATAGAGCCGGTTGAGGCGGCTGGTGGCGCGGATGTCAAAGGCGCTTTCGCGGATCTGCTTGACGGTGGAGATACCGGCGAGCGGCAGGAAAAAGCCGAAATGGTCGGGGAAATCAGTGTAGCGGCAGGCGATGGTTTCGCCGGTGGTGATGTCCTCTGCCTCGAGGTCGATGCCGTCGGTGGCGAGGATGAACTTCGCCTTGGCGCGGGTCGTGGCGGGGCTGTTGCGAAGGGCGGTCAGGGTCGCCGCGATGTCGCCAGGCGCGCAGGTGGCAAGGTGGATATTGTTGGTCTGCAGGACGCCGCCAAGGTCGGACTTGTTCGACGCGCCGGTGCGCAGCCGCTTGATGGTCGTGTCCTTGTTGCCGAAGGCCAAGAGGAAGGCATAAGGGAATTCGGCCGCGTCAAAGGGCTGCTCGGCGAGTTCGGAAACGGCTTGTTCAATCTCAACGGCGTTCATGCGGCTGTCCAGGGGTTGATGAGGTCGATCTCGCAACCCTCGAAGTCAGGCGTATTGCGCGTGGCGACGGTGGCGCCGCAGGCGTGGGCAATGGAGGCGATCTGGCAATCGGCCTGGGCGATCGGTCGCCCGGCGGCACGTCGTACGGCGGCGATGGTGGCATAGGACTGCGCGGCGGTGCTGTCGAAGGGCAGGATGCGACCGGCGAGATCTTCCCGCAGGATGCGGTCGACGGCGTCTACAAGCGCGGCGCGGCGCTTGCCGTTCCCCATGATCGCGAGGCCGTAGCGCAGCTCTGCCTCCGATATCGAGGTCAGATAGACGTTGAGCCCGTCCTGTGCCGACAGCCAGTGTTCGACCTTGGGCTCCGGGGCCGGGCGCAATAGCTCCGAGATGACATTCGTGTCGAGGATGATCATGCGTCAGGCCTGGTCGAACGCGGGCGGTTCACGCATGGCTTCACGCTGCGGAAGGTCGAGATCAACGCCACCGAGAGGCGCGACCCGCGCACGGATGGCCGCGGCAAGATCGTGGGAGAGCTTCGCTTCGCCGACGACATGGCGCAAGATCTCACGCGCCTCTTCCTCCATCGAACGGCCATGCTCGGCTGCGCGGATGCGAAGGCGGCGCTTCACGTCATCGTCAAGGTTTCGGATGGTAATGCTTGCCATGATATCCTCCTGAGAGGAGTGTAATCATCGCAATCAATGCGATCAATACTATTCGCTGGAACGCATGGCTTTTCCTAAGGTTTGCTGGGCGACGTTGTCAGTTCGCGATCTTGCTGACCACCGTAAGCACAATACGCATCACCAATGTTGCAATAGTATATTTTCGTATGTATGCTGGGTGAAGATTGTCAAGGGTTCTTGCCATGCGTTTCGAATTCAAAAACCTCCCTCTGGTGGCCTTTTTAGCTCTCGCCTTGACTGGCCCAACAGTTCCGACGCAAGCCCGCGCCCAAACCTATCAGATCGATTGCGCCATCCTGCTGTGTTTGTCTGGTGGGTGGCCGGCCTCGACGCCATGCGCCCGCGCGCGGGCCGAGTTCATCCGGCGCATCACACCTTGGCCGGTGGAGCCGCCGCTACAGATTTGGCGCTGCCCCATGGGTGCGTCTTACGATGGGCCTGCCAGGTCGCGCCCCACGGACCGGATCTTCGATGCCCTATATGGTGATTCAGGAACCCCATCAAACTCTTCAGCCCCGCTCTTTGATCAGGCAGCCGAGGCAGGCGGAATGCTCGGGCTGAAAGGCTCCGACGCTGTCTGGGGGAACCTGGTGCGGGCTGATTACGCCCTCCAGCTCGTAGAAGACCGCGCCGACATCGATATCAGCGGGCCGGAATTCAATTTCGTGCGCTCCATCCGCGTCTTTGACGTTCGTTATGCCCGCCAGCATGAATCCGGGCGAGATAGCGACTGCAACCGCAGCGCCGTCGTTGTCCTCGGCACCTACGGGATCCAGGGCGATTTTTCTTGGAGGGCGTCGTCACCCGCAGCGCTTCCTGCTGCGCATGCCGGTCTCGAGCGGTGGGGCGAGCACTGCCCGAGTATTTATCACAGATCCGTCTTCGTTGAGTGGCGTGACTATAGCGGGAATTACGGCGCCGAGCAGGTCAATTACTGACTGTTGAGGCGCCGCGACGTCGCGCAGAGCCTTGTACGAAATCAAACCTCGAATGCAGGCACAAGCGTACATTCGAGGGCCATAAAGGCCATATTCTTCCATGTCAGTCGTCGCGACAATTCAGCTGCGTGAGAGACGCGAAGTCGATTTCAGCTTTATCCGCATCGCAGATATCCGGGAAAATCTTTGAGACACGCTGCGGGCCATGGATGTCCCACCGGATTGCCAGAGAACCTGTGTTCCAGCGATATACCCAGCCGACAATGGTTTCTTCATCGGCTGCAATCAAATTGGCGATCGCGACGCCTTCGACCTCATTTTCGTTCACTGTTTACTGACTTCCTGCAATTTGGCGTTGCGGATAGCAGCTCAGATCCAAAGCGTTTGCTGCAACCGTATGCCGGGCCTCGTTAAAATCGGTTACTGTTCGTCCTCGCGGTAACGAATTTACCCCGGGTGAAGTCACCTCCCGTGTTCTCGATTGATGAAATCGCTTAAATCCTGTGGTCGGGCTCCGTGGCGGCTTCGACGATCGCCAAAACATCGAACGGGTCAAAGCCGATGGCGCGCGCCAGAACGACCAGTTCGACGACGTCGACCCGGCGCTGACCGCTTTCAAGGCGGGCAATGAGGGATTGATGGCACTTGAGCTTGACCGCCAAGTCCTCCTGACCGAGGCCCGCCTTGATGCGGGCGTCGACCAATGCTTGGCAGAGTGCCACCTGTCCCGTGCTTCTGATTGTCTTTGCCACGCGTCACATACCTTTTGTGACGTCGCTAGCGGATGAAATCTGTTATCTAAAAAGTAGATATATGAGGGTGTTATCGGCGTCTGGTTTCCATGGGCTGCAAGTCTGATGCTCCCGAGGTTGCCCATCAATCCCCTACCAATTGCAGGAACCGGCCATAGTCCTCGCTGACTTCGCGCGCTTCCTCGAAGGCGCGGGCGCGTTCGCTGTCGAGGCAACGGAAGTAGCTCTGGATATCCTGGATGTAGTCTTCGAAATCGCCACGGATGATGTCCGCATAGTCCCGCGCTGCCTGCGAATCGCTTGGCAGGAAAGGACGGGCCGGGGCGAGGCAGGATTCCGCCAAGACCGGCCCGGGAACGCAGATCAGAAGGACCATAGCTTGCAATGGGAGCAGGCACGTCAACCGTGGGTTTCTCAAACCTGTTATCTCCTTGATCGCAGACACTGGCCGTGACTAGTGTTTGCGTGACCAAACTACAGCTAAAGCACGATATTACATCTTGCGGTTGATAGTATACTATCGTAACTCTGGGCTTCAAGTGGGAATGCCTGGGGTCGCGCCATTGGAGAAAGCGTGAGCCGGGCCATGAACTGGGACATCGAAGCACCAAATGTGGTTACGGAAGCCAGGTTCCGCGAGCTCGTGGAAAGCGGCTATAGCGCAGAAATCCTGTGCCAGGAGTCGGCACATAAGAAAGGCC
>NZ_AWWI01000163.1 GCF_002760615.1 Puniceibacterium antarcticum
GGCGCTGGGGCAACGGCTGGAGGTGCGTGGCCAGCGGCTGCGCGATCTGGCGCGCGCTTTGCCACGGGTCGAGACCTTGCTGGATCAGCCGCGTCAGAAGGTTGATTCGGTGGGCGAGCGTTTGCCTGCCGCGCTGATCCGGTCGGTGCAGACCCGGCGGGTGCGTCTGTCCGAGCGAGCCGGAAGTCTGCGTCCAGCCTTGCTGCACCGCGCGGTTGAGGGGGAGGCGCGGCGGCTGGAGGATCGGGCCGGGCGGCTGGATCCGGCGCTGCTGAGGTTGATCACGGCGCGGCGCGAGGCACTGGGGCGGCGGAGTGACAGGTTGTCGCTGCGCCCCATCCAGCGCGATCTGGGTGTCAAGCGCGAACGTCTTGGCGCGCTGTCGCGCCGGTTTGACGAGGCGGCCTCTGGACAACTGGCAGAGTTGCGCCGCAAGTTGGACGCGCTGGACCGGTTGCGCGAGACGCTGAGCTATAAGGCGACGCTGGAGCGCGGTTATGCGGTGGTGCGCGGCGACGGCCATGTGGTGACCGGCAAGACGGCCGCGGCGCAGGCCTCGGGGCTGGAGATCGAGTTTGCCGACGGGCGGTTCAAGATCGGCGGGAGTGCGATGAAGAAGTCCACGAAAAAAGCGCCGGAGCAGGGATCCCTGTTCTGATTGCGCTGCCGCGGGCGCATGACGGGGCAGGGCGCGCTATCGCGCGCGCCGCATGACTGGACTGCGGTCGCTTTTATGCCGTGCGGGGGTGGGTTGTTACGCGACACGGTGTCAGGCGAAGGCTCTCTGATCAGACGCCAGTCTTCGGGCCGTAGCAGAGCATCGGATCAGACTGCTGTCTGGCTTCGTAGAGGTTGGTGCCATCCTGGGTGTTTTCGAACACCGCACGCAGGCCCGAATCTTCTTTGAAAAAGGCCCAGCATTGCGGGTCTGATGCGCCGTCGTAGAGAAAGCATATCTGGCCCGCAGCTTCGTACCATCTGCCTTCGGTGCAGTCCCCGTCCATGAAGGACCAGCGCACGCGGCGGTCGGGCAGGTATTGCTCGACACCGTAGGATTGGCCATCCTGGCCGAAGACGAGCGTTTTGCCCGTGGCGTAGGCGTCGAATTCCGGGCCGGACATGGGGGGCTGGGCGCTTGCGGGCAAGGCCAGCGCTGCCATCAGGCTGAGTGCGGTGAGGAGTCGGAGGATATGTTGCATTTGATTAATTTGCCAGACAATAGGGGTTCTGTGAAGACGAGAATGTGACGCTAGGTTAATGCAGATCTCCGGATGTTCCAGATGCAAATGGGGACGGTGTTCCCTCTGCGTGCTCTGGTCTGTTCAATCTTCTGGCCTGTTCGATGCCTTCGGCAGGCTCACGCTTTGCCGGAGGGAAGGAATAGCTGTCTCAGGACAGTCCTGACCTTGAGGCGCGTTGCGGGCGATAGCTGCTCGGGCGGGATGGCCCGGAGCGCTGTAGGACATCCTAAAGGATGCCGACAGTCAGGCGCTGAAATCCATGGCGTCAACGGACTTTCATCTTGGCCAAAGGCGTATTAGGTCAACGCCACGTGAATGGGAGCGACATGATGTCCTTTTTCGGCAAGCTGAAGACAAAACTGTTCAAATCCTCATCGAGGCTGGAAGAGGGGCTGGATGCGATCGTCGAGGAGGGCGGCAGTGCCGAGCCGGAACCGGATCTGCCGCCCTCTGCGTCCCGGGGGCCGGATGTGCCCGCGCCGCCCGCGCCGGATGTCACGCCTCCGGTCGAACGCCCCGCGCCCGGTCCGGTT
>NZ_AWWI01000164.1 GCF_002760615.1 Puniceibacterium antarcticum
CGGCAAAACTCAAACCCGGAGTCTCGCTCACGCTGGATAAAAGTTGGGGGCAACGTCACTGGCTCTTGGCGATACGAACGGGAATGGCGGCTCATCGGCACCCGCGGCTTACAAGACTCACCTCTCGAACTTGAAGAAGTCGTCTTTGGGATCAGATGTGGCTCTGCCCTGAAATATACAATATTCAAAGCACTCGAGGACCGGCGCCGACCTATCAAGTTTTATGAAATTCAGGAGCAGCGCGGTGACTTCACGCTTCGCAAATGCGAGATCGACTTTGGAGAGTCTCGCGCATACTTTCCTCTCCGCGCACGCGACTACATCGACGCTTTTACCCCTATTATCGAAGCCTTGCCCCCTATCGACATCGCGAAACTGCCACTGCAGAACTCATGATAATATCATGCCAAATAAAACGCACAGTTAAACCGAGAGGCGCAGAAATCATCGCTCCCTTAACTCCAAGGTTCGCCGACAAGGCAAGACCCTTACCCGGAATGCCCCCATAGGCAGACGCCGATCTGGCCTAGGACTTCGTGTTCTCAGCCCGTGTCCGAACACGGACGCACAGATCGCCTTCTATCATCATTTTATATGAAACATGATGAAGAGGTAAGAACATGACTGATAGCCCCACCGCCCGCCTGATCGCCGAAGCCATTAACACCAGCGGCAAGACGGAGATGCAGATCGCCAATGAAATCGGCTTTGAACGCTCCAGCACGGTCTCCATGCTGAAGACCGGGCTGATACGTATACCGATAGAGCGGATCCCAGCCTTTTCCAGGGCCACCGGGATCGACCCGGTGATGCTGACGCACGTGGCAATGAACGAGTATATGCCCGAGACTTGGAACTCGATCTCAACACGCGCCGAGCCAGTTCCCGAGGCGCAGATCAACATCCGCGGGCCGCAGCCCGTCGTCGACAGGTTCAAACGTGTGTGTCAGGCTGAACGGCGGATCTATCTGGATATGCTCGAACGTATGATCGAGGTCTGGGAAGCGCGCTTTGATCGTCTCATTGATGAGCTTCGAGAGTAAGATCGACACCAAGAAACGCTAGACGCTCTGAGAAATGTCTCTCAGGGCGTTATATAGCACCACTGAGAGCTATCTCTGCTTCCTGACTAGCATTGCCTGGGTTTTTCAGATTCGCCTCTCCAGGCGGCTATTTTTGCAAAAAAGGTCGCAAATAGAAACTCTGCGGTGCCATGATGGTGCGACCACTTTGTTGACTAGGTATCGCCCAAGAACGACGGCGACCCCGAGCGAGGCAGCTTTAGTGCTCTTTGCTTCCTGCAAACCAGCCGATCAATGGCCTCAGATCAAAGACGCGGCCACCGGCCTTTGCCCGCTCATTAGGCGTGGTGACGCAAAAAAAGCAGCAAGGCCACTGGCATGCCTGCCGCTGCATATACAAGACGCCAGCAGCGCCCTAGCGTTCGCTTCAGAATGAATATCTGGGAGTAAATACAATGAGACATGCCGCACTGCTCGGGGGCGCGATTGTCGTGGGATGCGCCTGTAGCGCGATGGCGCAAGACAATGGCCTCTGGGGCGCCTACGACGATATCTTCAAGGGGGCAAAGTACGTTGACCTCACCCATGTCATCACCCCCGAGATCCCGGTCTGGCCCGGCTTTGGCGACTCGACGTTCTTTCCCGCCGAGGCAGGCGCAGATCTGGGCGACTATGCGGCAAAGGGCGACATCTACACCTATGAAGACCACGGCTTTGTCGCGACCTCATATCTGCTCAAGACCGACCAGCTTGGCACCCAGCTTGATCCACCCGCCCACTGGGCGGCTGAATACCCGACCATCGATGAGCTACCCCCCACATACACCCTGCGCCCTCTGGTCGTGATCCCGATGCAGGACAAGGTAGCCGAGGACTTTGGCTATGCCCTCCAGGTGTCAGACATCGAGGCATTTGAAGCAGAGCACGGCACGATCCCTGCAGGCTCTGTCGTCTTTGTGCGTTCGGACTGGTCGAAGGGCTGGCCGGATAAAGAGTTCGCCGCGCGCACGCCCTTCCCCGGTGTCGGCCTGGACGCGCTGAAGTTTCTGCACGAACAGCGTCACATTCTGTTTCATGGGCATGAGCCACTGGATACGGACGCCACCCCGACGCTGGAAGGCGAATACTGGCTGATGCACAACGGCTATGCACAGGCCGAGGGTGTTGCGAACCTTGATCAGGTCCCGCCAACGGGATGCTTGGTCTCGATTGGCTATCCCAAGTTCAAAGGTGGAGTCGGGGGCTATGCCCGCTATGTCGCGATTTGCCCCGCCGACTGGC
Source organism: Puniceibacterium antarcticum (assembly GCF_002760615.1). Lineage (GTDB taxonomy): Bacteria > Pseudomonadota > Alphaproteobacteria > Rhodobacterales > Rhodobacteraceae > Puniceibacterium > Puniceibacterium antarcticum. The sequence goes on from NZ_AWWI01000164.1 coordinate 2,304, forward strand.
CGCATGGGGTCGCGATATCAGATGCAGATGCACCGCTGCCCAAGTCGGACAAGCCGCTGCACTGGGACGCCGCGGCAGGCATGCGCGTGCGCTGACAGCCTGACCGGGGCGGCACGGCCGAGGCTTACCTTGGTGGTGTCGCCTGAAAGGCCAATAGCGCAACCACAGGCGTCGGGACCCAGACATCAGAGCCTCTTTTCGAAGTACCACAATCCCGACGCCCACAAAGCATCCGATGGTCACAGACCAGCTTTAACCTGTTTAAACATTTAGTTTCGATTATAAGTCACGCTCGACCGACAAGACGAGCACCCGACCATGACACTCATTTCCGTGCCCATCACGACCACCGAGTTTCATGACTCCGACGTACTGCCGTCACATCTCAGATCTCTCGAATAGGCTCTGAAAGACACCAACGCCAAGCAGACAAGCCTGAAGAACCGGATCGTCGGGATGCCTGACGTGAATCTTCATCACTACAGGTGCCGGGCTGTCTTCGACTGGATGGAAGTCGCGATAGATCTGCCAAAGAAAATGCTGACCCTCAATGTTGGCCGGGCGCTGAAGACCGCGCTATCAGATCCGGGCCTGGGCGGTGTGATGGTCACAGACCGCGCCCGCAAGACGGGCGAGCACACAGATCAGATGCTCATCCGCCTTCAGGATCCGAGCCTCCAGAGGTTCAAGAAACTGTTTGAGGTCATCGAACGCCGTTACCATGTGCCGAGCGCCGGACCCACGATGCAACACAGGGTTGTAGGCCTTGAGCTGTCGGTGGACTTTTACCCCAGGCCATCGAAGATCAAAGACGAAGATGACCGCATACTCCGGCGCATCCAGATGTCGGAGCTGCTGCGCAAACACTTCGCGCCGGATGAACTCTTCATCAGCGGTGACTTTTCACACACCCGCGACTGGCTGCGCTATTCAGACGGGATGACATACAGGCAGATCAGCGCTGTCCCCGGTCCCGCAGCGAAGGCATTGCGAGAGGTCCCGAAACTCTTACTTGCAAGCTCTGATCCGAAGGGACACGCCCCGGCGCCGATTAACGCCACGGTTTACGTTGGAGAGAAAGAGCGCGAGCTGCATTACAGGCTGCAAGACAAGACCGGGAACATGCGCCAAAAGAGTGAGTTCCGCGCCCTGCCCCCGCAAGAGCGCAGATCCCGGATCGAGTACACCTTGTTCAATAAAGGCTGGAAGGGTGAGACACTTGCAGAACAACTCGGCATATACACAGTCAGCGACATCTCCGGGTTTCAATTCCAGAACAACAGAACGTCATTGCTGACGTTCGAGCTGCCTGTCTTCAGTGTGGACAAGACAGGCGCCCCGGCCCTTGAAGAAATTGAGATCTTCAAGAAGACGGGCTGCGTCGGCCTCAAGCTCTTTCACATAGGACGACAAGAGATTGAGCGCGCTAAGGACATTCGGGATGAGATGGGGCGCCTCCCAAACCCGACGTGCTGGCGGTGCCCGAAGCCCCCAATGTGACCTGATCCATGGACTTCATGGCCGACCGGCTGGGTGACGGTCGCCAGTTTCGACTGCTGAACGTGCTGGATGACTTCAACCGAGAAGGATTGGGCATCGAGGTCGATTTTTCCTTGCCCGCTGAGCGCGTGATCCGGAGCCTTGATCGCATCATAGAATGGCGCGGCAAGCCGGGCACGATCAGGGTCGACAACGGCCCGGAATACATCAGTGGCAAGCTGCTGATATGGGACGAGAAACAGGGGATTACCATCCAGCACATCAAGCTAGGTCAACCTCAGCAGAACGCCTATATCGAACGCGACAACCGCACCGTCAGGCACGAATGGTTGGACCAGTACATCATCGAAACCACCGAGGAGGCTCAGGATTTCGCCACACTATGGCTCTGAACTTACAACAACGACCGCCCGAACATTGGCATCGGCGGTATCACACCCGCCCAGAATCTGAAAATGGCCGTGTAAGTTCTACGACTGCACCCTGTTAGAATTGGGGGCATTACCGTTGGAAAAACCGCTGCAGGCGGCGGTAGGTTGACTCAACCTTAACATGAGCCGGTCGCTCTGCAGCACTATGGGTCAGGTTGACGGTGCGGGCGCTGATCATCCCAATCACACGCAGGCAGAGCGTCTCCACGCGTGACTTGCCCAGATGAACATGTGGGGTTAACACCTTGCTGTAGATCGGCGAGAGCAAAACTGGTCATGGACGAACTCCTCGCAGGGAAACAGTCCGTGTTCAGAATCCATCTCGCCGGTCGGCACCAGCCTCAAAATCCGCAACATGCGCCCAGTGTCGTGTAGTCTGGGCCCGCCCATCATGTGAAGATCAGATCGTTGTGCCTTCAGGGTCGAGGGTGATTGACCAAAGTTCTGTATTGGCGCGATCCATCAGGCGTACTTTCATCTGCTGGGTCGCACCATCCACATCAACAAGACCAAAGAACTGCAGACCGGCCGACGGCGGCAGATTCACCTGACCTTCTTCGGGGGCCTTTACGAAGCGCAGCTCAGGACCAAAGGTCTGGTCCAGTGCGTTGGGGCCGAAGGTACCCGCGTGCAGCGGACCGGATACGAATTCCCAGAACGGATTGAAGTCCTGAAACTTCGCCTTGTTCGGGTTGTAGTAATGCGCAGCCGTGTAATGCACATCCGCCGTGAACCAGACAACATTCTTGATGTTGGCGGATTTGATAAAGCGCAGCAGGTCCGCAATTTCCAGCTCGCGCCCCTTGGCGGCGCCGTCATCACCGTTTGCCACGGCCTCGAACAGGGTGTCGCCGTCGCGGACAACCAGACCCAGCGGCATGTCGGATGCGATTACCTTCCAGGTGGCCCTCGAATTGGCCAGCTCGCGCTGTAGCCAGGCGACCTGATCGGTGCCGAGGAACCGCGTGACATCCGATTTGTCGGCCTGCATGTTGTCGGTATTGGGGCCGCGATAGCTGCGCATGTCGAGGAAGAAGATATCGACCATCGGGCCATATGCCATCTTGCGATAGACGCGGCCCGGTTCAGCCGGTGTATAGCTGATCGGTGTCATCTCGTGGAAAGCTTGCGCGGCACGCGAGGCGAGAACATGGACCGACTTTTCGCTGTAACGGTCGTCGGCGCTCAGATCCTTGCTGTCGGACCAGTTGTTGATGACTTCGTGGTCGTCCCATTGATAGAAGGTCGGCACCATGGCGTTCATCGCGCGTACATGTTCGTCGAGCATGTTGTATTTCCACTGACCGCGATATTCGTCCAGCGTTTCCGCAACCTTGCGTTTTTCGTCGGTCATCACGATGTTTTTCCATGTGGAGCCATCGGCCAGATCGACTTCGTCCTGCATGGCCCCATCGGCATAGATCGTATCGCCGGAATGTAAGAAAAAATCCGGCTCGTGCTGGGTCATGGTGGCGTAGGTTGCCATGCCCTGCTCGTCGATGCCCCAGCCCTGACCGGCAGTGTCACCTGACCAAGCAAAGCGGATCGACCGGCGCCCGGCGGGCGCTGTGCGGAAGCGGCCGACGACCGGTTCAGATGTGATATTGAGATCGCTTAGATCGGCCGCAGTGAAACGGTAAAAGATGTCCTGATCTGCAGGCAAGCCTTCGACGAGCCGCTTTATGGCGTAGTCGGTGCTGGGCAGCGCATCGAGCGTGGTCAGACGGCGGGCATTGGCAAAGCTCTCGCTGGTGGAGACGTCCATCATCACACGTGCGGGGCGGTCCGTGCGTGTCCAGATCATGCCAGAGGATGAGGCGACATCCCCCGATTGCACGCCATGAGTGAAAACGGGCCGTTGCGCCGCTTTGCTCAGGCTGGGCATGCCGAGCGTTGCTGCAAAAGCGGTGCCGCCGACCAGAACGGCGCGGCGAGTGGGTCTGATGAGCTTGGTCATGATTTCGTCCCTTGCATGTCGTGATGGCTCGCTCGGCCATCTGCCGCGATATGTCGGGCGGATACGTGACCCCTGAGCGACGACTGCATGAAATTTGAAAAACAGTTGCGTCACGAATCTCGATTGAACAGGCGCCAGACGACATCGGTGCGCCGAAAATCCGAGATCGTCAGTGAGGTTCTCTTTCCATATGCGGAAAGGGACCTCATTTCAGTTGACTATTTTTGTCGGGTAAGTATGAATCGTCTTGTCGAACGCGACATATGATCCTAGCCACCTGATCTTTGGGAAGCCCGGAACCAACAACCCTGCCGGAGGTGCCAAATGGACAAGTCCACTCACTGCGACACTGCCACCCAAGACAGACAAGAACCTGTCTTGTGCTGGCGCGAAATTCTGCAAACGGCGTTTGGCGGTGTTTTCCCATCTGATCATCAACTGGATTCCCTCATGGATCATTACGAGAGCCTGTCATGAACGCGATGACCCATCTGAAACCGTCCGCCACAAGCCCTGCCCCGTCCGAGGCAATACCAACCTATGACGCCCGCGCCTTGGTGGCTGACGGCGTTCAGGCGCGTATTGTTCTGGACGGGCAGCCCTACGTCCTGCGGATCACACGCGCAGACAAGCTGATCCTGACAAAATGAGGGCCGACCATCATAAACGCGGCGGCGCGCCTATCGGCACGCTGACCGGGATGGATCCATGGCAGGCAGAACTGATTCTGAACCTGCGTCTTTGGTGCGAAGGCCCCAACGGTCAGACGCAAGTTTGGGACAGCTTTACCACTGCTCTGCCTGATGACGCGGCGCAAAAGGAATTCCACGCTTTCGCACAGTTGATTCAGCTGATTGGATCACGCTGCCGCCGCCCATTGATACGGCACGATCTGAACTGTGACTGCGTCGGGTCAGACGAGGGTATTTTTGCCCATTTCGTCGCAACAGCGAGCGAGGGGCACTTGGCAGATGCAGCGCTTATGGCGACCCTGCTCATGTCCGCTGCCGAAGCGGAAAGCGCCGCAATCCTTGCAGCGCGGGTCGGCACAACAGCGCGAAAGATGTCCGGTAACACCGCCGTAGCGCCCCAGGCCAGCCTTCCGAAAAACGTTGTTCGTCTGCATTGATCTTCGGTGTCAAGGTTCAGCCCGAAACGTGGTACTAAAGGTTTCGGGCCAAGCGTCTTGGCAAAGCAGTTTTGACATGGGCCTAAAAACCAGAATCAGTTTCTGACGGCAGAATCAGCCAAGCCTTGTGCAATTAGGTGCGAGCGGCACAGCGCCGTACCAGAGAGACCTTTTTGGGAGGTCCTTAATACCCTGCATCACTGGATCCATATCAGTTGGACCCGCCGCCATAAGGCAGGGGTCCGTGATCTGGAATTATTTGGCACTGCCACAGTGGCGTCTGTCGCGTTCTAGCGGGTCAGATTCGGAACCGGCGGACACCGATTTTGCCATCTCTGACCAGCATCGAAGGGTCAAGCTATTCTGGCGAGCAATAAAAAATTTGCACGCCTTCCGGATATTGATCTTTGCAGGAAAGCGTCACGCGGTCGAGCGTTCCTACCGCTTCATGTTCTGATGCTCATCTTCCACCAGACCGATCTTCCAGTAGCCAGAAATATAGGTGTCGTCCCGGGGCAGGCCGCGCTCAACCTGCAGGTACTGGCGCAAGCCATTGATCACGCTACTCTCTCCAGCGATGCAAGTCTGCACACGCCCATCTGGCCAGTCAATTTCGCGGATCAGCCTTTCTTGAAGGGGAGACGGTTGTCCGGTTTCAGGTGTTACGATCCAGTGCTGCCTGACGCCTGTAGGGGCGACAATGGTCTGGCGGTCAGCCGCGGTCGGGATCTCAAAGATGGCGACGCCCCGCGCGTCCTGTGGCATCGCCTCAAGCGTCGCGGCGACAACCGGAATGGCAGACATGTCGGCAGCCAGCAGGTACCAGTCAGCGTAAAAGGATGGCACCTTGACCCGACCTGGGCCCGCAAAGCCGCAAAAGTCCCCCGGACGCGCACGTGCGGCCCAGGCAGATGCCGGGCCATAGTCGCCATGTGCCACGAAATCTATATCCATCTCGCACGCCTCCTTGCGGAAATGGCGCACGGTGTAGGTGCGTGTCGTGGGGCGTGGACCGTCGGTAAGCTGGCGGGAAAAATCCTCAAGCGGCTGATCCTGTTCTGGCAGCATCAGTTTGCAATTTGCCCCCTCGCATCCTTCGACAATGTCACCCAGATCCGCGCTGTGCAGCGTCACCCGGATCATGTTGGGTGTGATACGTCCCGCAGACTTTACCAGCAGCAGCCGGGGCGCGGGTCTGGCCGGTTTACGGCTTTCATTCAGGATATTCATGTCAATTCGCTCCTCGCCTTAACAGCCTGTGTTGGTGCGGACGGCGCTAAAGGGTGCCAGCGGCCCTATGTCATGTGTCAACTGCGCGGTATGTGGCAGCACGAAAGTGGATGTCATCGGCGGCGCCACGCTGACGCGCAGACCGCAACCATAGGCATGTGACAGCGTGTCATCGGTCATGACCTGCGCCATCGGCCCTTGGGCCACCATTTGCCCTGCCGCCATCACTGCGACGGTATCGGCAAACATCGCCGTCAGATTGAGGTCATGCATCACCGCAACCACGCCGCCACCGACCTTGGCAAAGTCGCGCGCGATGCCCATGACCAGCAGCTGATGCGCGATATCAAGACTGGCGACCGGTTCATCCAGTAAAAGCCAACGCGCCGCGCCCTGCCACACCGGATGCCAGACCTGTGCCAGAACGCGCGCGAGTTGCACGCGCTGCTGTTCACCCCCGGACAGCTCCTGATAAAGGCGGTCCGCATATCCGCTCAGCCCAACCCGCGCGAGTGCCGCAGAGGGCACAGTGGCATCGCCCCCGGATGTACCGCCGAACAGGCCCATGCGCACCACTTCGATGACTGTAAAGGGAAAGGCCAGCGCAGCGGCCTGTGGCAGAACTGCGCGGCGCGCGGCCAGTTCCCACCCCTTCATCCCCGCAATGTCGTGACTGTCTAGGCTGACAGTGCCGTTGTGCTCCACCTCTCCGGTCAAAGCGCGCAGCAGGGTTGTCTTGCCCGACCCGTTCGGCCCGACAATGGCCGTAATCTGCCCGGGCTGCGCGGTGAAGTCGACACCGCGCAGGGCCTTCTTGCCCCCGAAACTGACCGTTATGTTCTTTGCCTGAAGCATTACAAATCCACCAAGCCGCGCCGCCGCAAAAGGATCCACAGGAAGACGGGCGCGCCCAACACAGCTGTAACGATCCCGATCGGCAATTCCGCCGGGGCGATCACCACACGGGCAATCACATCTGCACCGATCAGCAGGCTGGCGCCCAGAAGCGCTGCGTTGGGCAGCAGCATCCGGTGATCCGGGCCGGTCGCAAGGCGCAGCAGATGTGGCACGACGATGCCGACAAAGCCGATCCCACCCGCAACCGCAACCGCCGCACCGGTCGAGGCTGCAACGGTCATCACCGCAACGTTCTTGAGCCGCTGCACCGGGATGCCGATGTGATGCGCTGTCGCTTCGCCCAGCGCCATCGCGTTCAAACCACGCCCCAGAAAGCCTGCGGCAGCAATGGAAGCGAGGATGAGTGGCCCTGCGACAAAAAGCTTGGGCCAAGTTGCCCCGGCGAGTGATCCCAGCCCCCAGAAGGTCAGATCGCGCAGCTGCGTATCATCAGCCATATAGACAAGGATTCCTGAAACGGCCCCGGCCAGCGCACCCAGCGCGATTCCCGCCAGCAGCATCGTCGCAACCGAGGTCCGCCCCGATCGTGTGGCCACACGATACAACAGCAGGGTCGACGCCCAGCCGCCAAAGAATGCCGCCGCTGAGACCAGCCAGTTGCCAAACAGATCGATGAAGGCAACTGGCAGCCATGCTGCAAGCACAATGGCCGATATCGCGCCCAGGCCGGCCCCGGCCCCGACCCCGACAAGGCCCGGATCGGCCAGAGGATTGCGAAACAGCCCCTGCATGACCGCACCGGCCACAGCAAGTGAGGCACCGACGCTGGCCCCCATCAGGGTGCGCGGTGCGCGGATGTCCCACAGAACGACGCGTTCCATATCCGAAAGCACCTGCCCGGTTGCCAGCTTGCTGAGCGCACCCCAAAGTGAAGTACCCGCCGCACCATAAGCCAGACTGAAAAGGCAGCTGATCACCAGCAGCGCCAGAAGCCAGAGATGGGCGCGGCGCGCGGTGACCTCACGGCCGCCCTTTGGGGTGTCAAGCAACGCGTCAGTTATAGCCGCCATGCCCTAGCCCCCGTACAAAGCCGAGGAAAGCTCGTCCACCGCATCCGCCGTACGCGGGCCGAACCCCAACAGATATAGCCCGTCCATCCGCACCACGGCGCCCGTTTTGCCCGCCGGTGTGAGCGACACCGCAGGCATCGCCACAAGCTCTGCCGCTGCGGCCCCATGATCACCGCCCCGGTCCATCATTAGAATCACATCGGGGGCAGCGGCGATCACCGCCTCATCGGTCAGCGGCTTGTAGCCATCAAAGGCAGTCACGGCGTTGTCGCCCCCGGCAAGCGCGATGATCCCTGCCGCCGCGGTGCCCATGCCGGAAGCAAGAATGCGATCATTCTGCGTTGACAGTATAAACAGCACCCGCTTGCGCTGATCCGCACCACGTGCCGCTGCACGGGCCTGAGCCGCCTGCAGGCGGTCATCGATATCGCGGGCAAGGGCCTGCGCCTTGGCCAGTTCACCGATAGCCTCCCCGACGGCCGTGATCTTGGCAACGACGCCCGCGCGATCATATGCATCAGGGATCACGAAATACGGCAGGTTTGCGTTCTTCAGCACGTTGATGGTTTCGGGCGGTCCCGCGCCTTCTTCGGCGAGGATCAGGCCGGGCGACACCGATAAAACCCCTTCGGGCGACAGAGCACGGACATAACCGACATCGGGCAGGTCCTCCACCTCGGGTGGAAAGCTTGAGGTGGTATCGCGCGCCACCACCCGGTCACCGGCCCCAAGGGCAAAGATAATCTCGGTCACCGACCCACCAAGGCTGGCGATCCTATCGGGCTCGTCCGCCTCTGCACCCGCGGTTCCCACTGCGAGGGTTGGTGCCATGGCGGCGAGGGCAAGCAACAGCGATCTGCGCCCTAACACAATCGACCCTCGGGTCATGCCGATGCCTCTTCTGACAGGCCCTCAAGCTTTGCCACAAGCGCGCCCCACGCCGCACGGCAATCGCGCCCTTCCTTGCCCACACCAAAGACCTGCAGGATCAGCATGCCCTCCTTGTCGAAGGCCTCGACCGACACGGCCGGGCCGCGCTGCGTGGGTTTTTCCACCGCCCAGACTTCGGCAATCTGATCGGCGCGGAGATGCAGGTTGAACCCCGGATCCATGACGTTCTGCCACGGGCCCATGGGGGTCAATGTGTGCACAGGTCCGCTGTGAATCTGGATGCAGCCGCGGTTGCCGACAAAGACCATGACCTCAAGCCCGAGGTCGCGGACCTGCTCAAGCATGGTGTTCACCGCCTCTGTGGCAAGCGCGCGCACAAACGGCGCCCCGACGCTACGGTAGGCGCCCAGCCGGTTCATCCGCAGCTTGGAAGTCAGGCGCATGAACTGATGCGTGTCGGTCATGCGTTGCCATTCCGTGCGCAGGATGTCGAGCTTTTCGGGGTTGCCTTTGGCCGCTTCGACCGGCTGGCGCGGTTCGGTGACGCAGATCGGCGCCTGATCTTCGTGCCGCAACCTGATGCGGGCCGCCTCAAAGGCCGCCACGTCGGAGCCATCGCGTAGAAAGATCTTGTGCACTGCATCGCCAGCGGCATCAAACACCTGAAGACTGCGCTGCACGCCGCGTTCGGTTTCCTTTTCCACCGCAAAGGCATGGCGCCAGTGGGACGGAAACAGCCGCATATCGATATCCTCGGTCAGCACCATCGCCGCGTGTTCGCCCGAGTGGTAGTTTTCATAGACGCCCACCTTTTCGATCACGCAGCTGTCATTGCGTGTCAGCGCCATGACCGGCCCAAGGGTCTGCGCGGCCTGCATGAGGCCATCTGGATGGGGGTTCAGACGCGTGACGCCGGTTCCGCAACGGGCGGCGATCAGATCAGCCTCACTGATACCAAGAGTATCGGCGATGTCGCGCGCGCGCAGTTTCGGGGCGTCATCTTCGTGCTGACGGATTTCGGAAGGGGAAAGGGCCAAGTGCCACCTCATATTTCTCTGGTTGGGAAAGGGGTGGCTTATCGGCGCAAGACCCGACTGGCTGCCAGCCCGGTCAAGGGCCGCATTTATAGTTGACAGTTTTAGTGCGATTTATTATCGACCTCAAGCGGCAAATCAGCATCAGGCTGAAAGTCGTGACGCCACGCCAGCCACTCGCAAGCATCCGGGCAGATAGCCAATCTAGGGGACTTGATATGAGTGGAAGACATCTGCGGGCTGCGCTGTTGGGAACAAGTGCATTGCTGCTGGCGCTTCAGGCTGGTGCCGCAACAGCACAGGCAACCGATGGCGCGTTTCTGGGCACAGTGACTTTAGGGGAAAGCAAGCGTGAGGTTCAGACCGACACCGCCACCCCCGTGACCGTAGTCGATGAAGACGAGATCACCGACCGTCAGGCAGGCACGATTGCAGAGCTGATCGATTCAGTGCCCGGGGTTTCGCTGGTCAACGGATCGACTCCGCAGGGGTCGGGCATCAACATCCGTGGCTATGGTGCCAACGGGACCTTCGGCACCGATCAGAAAGTCGCCGTGCAGATCGACGGCGCATCGGTCGGTGCAGAAGAACTGTACCGCATCGGCACGCAACTTTTCACCGACCCCTTCCTTTACAAACAGGTAGAAGTGATCCGGGGCACCGTGGGCAGTTTCGAATATGGCTCTGGCATCATCGGCGGCGTGGTCCTGCTCGAAACCAAGGATGCCTCTGATTTCACCAAGGGCGAGCTTGGTCTTGCCGGCAGCCAAACTCTATCGTTTGACAGCAATGGCGACGGGCTGACCAGTTCTACAAATCTGGCATGGCAACCGGCCAAAAATGTCGAATTCCTTGCCAACTATACCAAACGGCAGCAGGACCTGCAGGATGACGGCAACGGCGACTTGATCGGATCCAGTGAGTTTTCTCTGCCGTCTTACATGCTGAAGGGCAAATACACCTTTGGTGCGGCCGAGGCGCAATACCTCAGCTTCAGCTATTCCGACACCTCTACCAGCGAAAATGACGTCCCCTATGACACCTTCGCGACGACAACTGATTCTTTTGGCAATGTGGATCGCGATGTTCAAGAAAGCACCGCGGTCCTGACCTATGGCTGGAACCCGGCCGACAATGACCTGATCAATCTGACCGTCGCGCTGTCCTATGCGGATCAGCAGATTGACCAAAGTTATGTACCCGGCAGCTCTCAGCTTGAGGGTACGCCACAGTTCGCGAGTGTCGCCGGTCTGGCGAATGCCGATCACCGCTATCAGACGACGAAGCTTTCCTTCAAGAACACCAGCCTGTTCAACACAGGCGGCATTGATCACGAACTGCGAACCGGTCTTGAGCTGATCCGAAAGGAGCGCGAGGATGCGTCTTCCGCGCCCGGCGGCACAGACAAGCGTGTGGCCCTGTTTGCCGTGGACGATATGCGCATCGGCGATGCCTGGACGGTGACCCCGGCCCTGCGCTACGAATACTCCAAACTGGAAAGTGCGAACCCCGCTAATGGCGGGCCGTATGACGATAACGTAGTCATGGGTGGGCTTTCCGTGCGCTATGCCTTCGGTAACGGGTTGGCCCTATTCGGCAGCGCGGCGAAAACCCAGAACCTGCCGATTCTAGACGACCTCACCAGTTCTGTCCTTATTCAGCAGGCGGAAACGGCGCGTACTTACGAACTGGGTGCATCCTATGACGGGCGCGACCTTTTTGCCTCGGGCGACCGCTTTGCGATCAAAGGGAACATCTACTCTACCCGGCTCACTGACATCACTTCCTATACATCAGCATCCGGACCAACTGGCACCTATCCTGACAGCATCGATACCCGCGGGATAGAGATCGAGGCGTCGTATGCAATGGAATCGGGTTTCTATATCGACATGAACGCCAACATCGTCGATGGCCATGAAAGCCGCAATGGCACCGACACCGACTGGCGCAACACACCGGCAGATACGGCGCGTCTGACAATGGGCAAGACCTTTGGCGAAGAGCTGGACATGAGCTGGGAGCTGGTCGCCCAAAAGGACGGGGATAACGAGACCTATGACAGCCGCGGATTCGGGGTGCACAACCTGCGTGCCACCTACAAGCCGCAGAACGGTGTGCTGGAAGGGTCCGAAATCCGCCTGAGCGTCGAGAATGCCTTTGACCGCGACTATCAACCGGCGCTGTCCACCCGCCCGGCACCGGGACGCAACATCAAACTGTCGCTCGCCCGGATGTTCTGATCATGTGTTTTCTGCAAACCCGCGCAGCCCTGATCCTGGCCGCGCCCCTGCCCGCCCTTGCCGACGGAGAAGCCCCCGTCGGCAAGGGGATCAGGCCTGAGCTGAATAGGACGGAAACCTGCCACGGTACATGTCGGATGAGTTTTCTTGCCCAGAACCTCTATGAGCTGCCCATCACGGGTGTGGTTTATGAAACCGCGCGGTTCACGCAGGCAGGTACGCTGGACCGGCTGACGCGGTTCGATTTCGGCGCTCTGCCTCCGGGGCGGCCAAGGGTCCGTCAGTTCGACCTTCAGGATACTGAGTGCGACCCCTCTGGGCAAATTCTGATCAACGGCGCAAGCAACTGTACCGTCAACAGCCAGCCTGACACGGACTGCGACACCTGTCTGACGCTGCTCAGCCGAACCAGAACGGAGCTTTTGGCATGAACCATATGGAGATTTTCCTTGGTCCGATCCAGAAGATCCTTGAGATGGGCGGGGCGGTGGTTGGCCTATTGATCCTCGTGTCAGTCGTCACGCTGGCCACGGTCCTGTTCAAGATCTGGCAATTCCGTGCTGCCGGTGTCGGACGGCACAAGGCCGTGAAAGAGGCCATTGCCCAATGGGACAGTAGCTGCACGCCTGCAGCTCTGCGCGCGTTGCGCAGCAGCCCCAGCCACTTGGCGCCGGTGATCTTCATGGCGATGGAGCAATCTGCCCCTGCCGAGCGTCTTCAGGCAGAGGCCGAGACCAGCTTTGCCCGCCTGGAACGCGGCTTTCGGTTACTGGACAGCGTTGCACAGCTTGCGCCGCTTCTGGGCCTGTTCGGCACGGTTTTGGGCATGATCGAGGCGTTCCAGTCCCTGCAACAGGCCGGATCCTCGGTCGATCCATCGCTTCTGGCCGGAGGGATCTGGGTTGCGCTGCTGACCACGGCGGTTGGCCTGGTCGTGGCCATGCCGACCTCTGTGGTGCTCAGCTGGCTGGAATCGCGGATCGACGCCGACCGTGTTCTGGCCGAACGCGCCTTTGCCACGGTGCTTGCGCCATTGGGTACGACCGACACCCCCCGGTCCCCTTGGCAAGCGCTGGGTCCAGCGTAAGATTCCTAGCCCCTCGCGACCTGCGGACGTCATCGCAAAAGCCATCCACTGTATTCACAGAAAAGGTTTTTTATGTTCCCTTCCCGTGCCGCTGTTCTGGCCATGTCGGCCACTGTCGCCTCGGTCGTGCTGCATCTGGGCGGGCTGGCCTATCTGTTCGGCGGCGAATCCGCCCAGACAGCTGGCGGCGCCGAAGTCAGCGTCGCACGGTTGGGCAACAGTTTTCAGGATCTTGTGGTCGGCACGATGACCGCCACGGCGACCGAGGCCGCGCCCCTTCAGCACATCACGGCGGAAACGGCTACCCAGTCGGAAACGCCGCCTGAGCCGTCTGTTCAGCAACATGTACCAGAGGCGGCCAAGCAGGTCAGTGCAGATCCTTCACAGCCAGGCACCACGCCTGCGACAAATCCGGTGACGCAGGCTGCCGAAATGCCTGCTCCAGAGGTTTCGCCGCAGCCTGCGCCCGAAAGCACTGTGTCGCCTGCGGCCACAGCCGAAACAATCACCGCAATGGCAGAAACTTATGATGCGCCGCGCAGCTCGCTGCGCCCCGCCCCGCGTCCCGAACAGATCACGGTGGCCACGCCCCCCAAACCGACCATGTCAAAAAAACCCGAAAAAAAGGCCGCACAGCCAAAGGGCAACGCAGATCGGGCTGCAGTTGCCGGGTCATCCGGCGGCACAGATCAGGCCCCCGCGGCAACCGCCGCCCCGCGCAAGGCGGCGGCATCCACTGCGGGCAATGCCGCGGCGTCCAATTATCCCGGTCAGGTTCTGCGCAGGATCGAACAGGTCCGCCAAGACCGCAACCCGCGCAGTGGCGAAGCAATGGTGGCCTTTTCGATCACCTCTGGCGGCGGGCTCGGCGCGGTTTCCATCGCGCAAAGTTCCGGATCGGACAAGCTGGACCGCGCGGCCCTAGGTGTATTGCAGCGCGCCGCGCCGTTTCCGCCACCCCCGGCGGGGGCACAAAGCCGGTTCACCGTGCGTGTCCGGCTGAAGTAGCGGGTCGCACCGACTGTTACACGACAGAACAGAATGACGTTGCAAGTCGCGTACCCCTGCCCTCAAGTCTATGCTGCGGCTTCGATACCGTCGACGACCATGATCGGAAAGCCTCTGGAGCAGGTCTCGAACCGCGCCTCGACCCCGTAAAGCCGACGCAACAGGGCACTATCCAAGATGGACTGCGTCCTGCCGACAGCCTCAAGCGTCCCGTTTCTGAGCGCCAGCGCCGTTTCGCAATAACGCAGAACTTGGTTTAGGTCGTGCAGAGCCAACAGAACCACAGCGCCGCTTGACCGGGCATATTCTTGCAACAGTTCCAGAACCTCGAACTGGCGGTAAAGATCCAGCGCGGAGGTGGGTTCATCCATCAGCACAATCCTTGGCCGACAGACCAGCGTTTGTGCAATGGACACCAGTTGGCGCTGCCCGCCGGACAGTTCTCCAAGTTGGCGAAAGGCCAGGTCTTCGATTTTCAGTGCCCTGAGGATACCATCGACAGCGGCAAGTTCACTTCGCTCAAGCCGCCAGCTGTGGCTGTCCTGTTTGAGGGCAAGAACAATCGCCTCGTAAACGGTCAGTGCGGCAGAAGTGCTGGTGTCCTGCGGCATGTAACGCAGCTCCGCACGCTGTGCACCGCTCAGCCGCACGGTCCCTGCCCCGGAAATCTGCCCGGCGATTCGCCTGAACAGTGTAGATTTCCCGGCAGCATTTGCCCCGATCAGAGCCGTCAGGCATCCGCCTTCCAGTTCGGGCGTTGTCACATCCGAAAAGATCGTCTTGCGGCCATAGCGGGCCCCAAGACCGTCAAGCTTCAGGCTTACCATTTGCGTCTCCCGTTGGTGAAGATCAGCGCTGCGAAGAACGGCACACCGACCAGCGCGGTGATCACCCCAATGGGCAGCACAGCCCCCGGCAGCAGCACCTTGGACAGCACGGATGTGGCTGACAGGATCAGCGCACCCGCAAGGATCGACCCGGGCAGGAAGAAACGCTGGTCTTCGCCCAAAAGCAGACGCGCGACATGTGGTCCAACGATACCTATGAAGCCAATGGTGCCGACAAAAGACACCGGCACGGCGGCCAGCAGGCTGACCAGCAGCAGTGCCTCAAGCCGCAGACGGCGTACCGGTACCCCCATGGCAGCCGCCCGCGTCTCGCCCAGACGGATCGCGGTCAGTGCCCAAGCACGTCGCGCGAACAGCGGGGTGCAGACTAAGAGGATGCCGCCAGTGACCGCGACCTTGCCCCAGGTCGCCTTGGTCAGGCTACCCATGGTCCAGAATACAACCGCAGCAAGTGCCTGTTCAGAGGCAAAATATTGCAAGAGTGCCAGTGCGGCGTTGAAGGTAAAGACAAGTGCGATACCCAGAAGGATGATCGTCTCGACCGTGACACCGCGCATCGAGGACAGGCCGTAGATCAGCAGCGACGCCGCCATCGCCATGGCAAAGGCATTGACCGGCACCATGATCCCGACAGCGCCCGGAATGATCGCCACGCCCAGCACCATCGCCAGCGCCGCGCCAAAGCTGGCCGCCGCCGACAGGCCCAGGGTGAAAGGACTGGCGAGCGGGTTCGCCAAGATGGTCTGCATCTGCGCCCCAGCCAGAGAGAGACACCCGCCCACGGTAACCGCCATAAGTGCCATCGGCATGCGAATATCCCAGACAACCACACGCATCTGGAGATCCGCTGCACCGGGAAACAGGATGGTGCGGAAGACGTCGCCAAGGCCATACCGCGCCGGGCCGAGAGAGATATCAACGCCGACACTCAACACAAGAAGTGCGCCCAGCAGACCAAGCAGCAGAACACGCTTTAGAACGAAGCGCGTATAAAGCTGAGCAGTCGCTGGCTCGGCAAGATGGGCCGGATCGCTGGCAATACTCATTGAAAAATCCTCTTCCTCTGCGCCACAGCAGCCCGTGGGGGCTGCTGCAGAAGGTGACATTACTTGACCGAGACGAAGTAGCCCGGCTTGTACGCGACCGGCAGGAAGCGTTCATGCAGCTCGGCAAAGGTCGCGTTGGGGTCTAGATCCTTGAAGAGGTCGGGGTGGAACCACTTGGCCAGCTGCTGCACGGCAACAAACTGGTAGGGGCTGTTGTAGAACTGGTGCCAGATCGCATGAACCTCGCCTGTTTGCGTAGCCTTGCTTCCGGTAAAGGCGGGGCGCTCCATCAGATGCGCAAGCTTTTTGCGCGCCACGTCCAGATCCGCACCAGCGCCAACACCTACCCAGTCACCACCTGGCACGTACATTTCCCAGTTTGCGCCGGTCACCACGACCTGATCCGGGTCCGAAGCGACGATCTGTTCAGGGTTCACGGTGCCGAACGTGCCGGGGATGAAATCGCTCGCAAGGTTATTGCCACCGGCAAGTTCCACCATTTTCCCAAAATTCTCGTCGCCAAAGGACATGCAGCAATCTTCGCTGTAGCCACCGGCGCGCTCCATGAACACAAGCGGACGTTCCAGATCCGGATGCGAGTCGATGACATCCGTCACGCGCGCCATCTGTTCACGGTAGAATGTGTTGAACTCTGCCGCGCGCTCGGACTTGCCGAACAACTCGCCGATGATCTCCATCGATGCCGCGGTGTTTTCCATCGGGCGCTCGCGGAAATCGACATAGACCAGCGGAATGCCCACAGCGTTTAGCTTTTCGATGTAACCAGCTTCCTCGTTGGCGGCCTTCGCTTCGAGGTTCATGATGATCACGTCAGGCGACAGCGACACCGCCTGTTCGATGTCAAAGGTGCCGTCCTTCATGCCGCCAAAGGTCGGAATTTCGTCGATCTGCGGATAGATCTCCTTGTAGGCGTTATACCCGTCCAGATCCGCTTTCATGAAATCATCGCGCCATCCGACCACGCGACCAAAGGGATCTTCGGTATCGAGCACCGCCGCGAAAAAGATCTGGCGCCCTTCGCCAAGAATGACGCGCTGGACAGGAGTTTCCACCTCGACCTTGCGTCCGGTGATGTCAGTAATGGTCGTGGTGTCGGCCTGAACTGTCGTTGCCAAAGCGATAAGCCCGGCTGCCAGTGCGGCGAACGAAAGATGATGGAGTCGCATGGAAACCCTTTCAGGATGGTTTCCCACCCGAGTATTTTGCCCGACAATTACAGTCAACTATATTGTTGACTTGTTTGGTCGGGAAAAATTGCGTATCGGCGGGCCAGCGCCTGAAGAGACGACGGATAGAGCTATGAAACCGAGCAGCCACATTGGAACCAACCGCGACCTCAGGGATGACATCCGGGACTACTGGTCCGATCGCGCCCCGCGTTTCGACCTCGATCCAGGCCACAAGATCGCAGAAGGCGCCGAACGCCGTGCCTGGCGCGCGCTGTTCACGCGGCATCTTGGCCCTGCGGAGGGCCGAAAACTTCTGGATCTTGCCTCTGGCACCGGAGAGATTGCGCTGCTGGCCCGCGAGCTGGGGTTCGGGGTCACTGGCCTTGACTGGTCCGAAGCAATGCTGGCCCTCGCGCGTGAAAAAAGCGCCGCCTCTGGCGACCGTCTGACATTCCTGCAAGCGGATGCAGAGCGCACGATGGAGCCCGACGACAGCTATGACGTGATCACAACGCGTCACCTTGTCTGGACGCTGGTCGATCCCAGTGCTGCGTTTCGTGAATGGCACCGTGTCCTGCGGCCCAACGGCACCCTGTTGCTGGTTGACGGCGACTTCGTGAACCGTTCACCTGTGCAAAAATTCCTCTCGCGTCTGCTGCGCGTCGGCACCAATACCGCCTCAGGCCAGGATGCAAAGCGGCACAGGTCGATCCTGTCGCGGGTGCATTTCTCGAACGGCGCACGAGCGGAGCAGGTTGCTGATCTGCTGCAAAAGGCTGGGTTCGTGGATATTCGCATCGACAGCGCTTTGGGTGATATCCACCGCGCACAGCGCCGCACACTTGGCTGGCGAAAGGCATTCCTGCGGATCTGCGATCATCGATATGCCATCCGTGCAACAAAACCCCCAGACGCAGAAGGCTGCCCGTTGTCCTAGGTTAAACTCGAATCGTTTTAAAGCGTCCCGCCTTAAACTTGGATTGCTTGTTCGCTGCCTGTCGGCTGTGCCTCCAACGCGAAAAGGGTTGTGTGTGTTTCATGTGAAAGGCGAGACGCTATAACACATAAAAATATGGACAAATTGGTGCGGGCGGTGGGACTCGAACCCACACGGGGCCAGGCCCCAACAGATTTTAAGTCTGGTATGTCTACCATTCCATCACGCCCGCATCTGCCACATGTTCCGCGACACCTGCGCCGTGCCATCCTGCGATGGGCAGTGCGCGTCAGAAATTAGCGACATCTTGATCTGTAGAAAACTGTGTCGATGGGCACAAGGGTTTCGCAAGCCTCCAATGACTGTTTACGATCGCCAACTTGACCGCTGCTCAGTTCACATCGCAAAGACCGATCTCTTTGACTGCCTGCATCGCCACATAGGTCGAGGTCGAGGCGATATATGGCAGGGTCGAGATCCTGTCGGCCAGCACCTGCCGATAGGCGCGCATATCTGTGGTGCGCACCTTGAGAAGATAGTCGAAATTCCCGGCGATCAGATGCGCCTGTTCGACCTCGGGAATCCGGGCCACACCTGCATTGAAGGCGGCCAGCGCCTCTTCCCGTGTATCGGTCAGGCGCACTTCGACAAAGGCAACGTGATCGAGCCCGAGCCGGATCGGATCCAGAATCGCCCGGTAGCCACGGATTGCGCCAAGTTCTTCGAGCCTGCGCAGGCGCGCTTGAGTGGGCGATTTCGACAGACCGATGCGGCGCGCCAATTCGGTGATCGACACGCGGCCATCCTCGGCCAGCGTGGTCAGGATGGCCCGGTCGAACCGGTCAAGATCCAGAATGTCGCTTTGCATCGCGAACCCCTTGCGAAAGAGCCGATCCGGGCAGCCGCATCGCACGCGGCGGGCGGAGCGGCTGACAGATCAGCCCTGTCATAGCGCATCCGCCATGCGGACACCATGCCCGCACGCGCCAAGTGGCAGCCATCGCGCAGGTTCAAAGGTCTGTACCAAGGGGAACAGCGCGCGGCTTAGGCGCGACAGGATACTGTTGCTGACGCCTCGCCTTGACGCCCGGGTGATTTGAGCCAAAAGTCGCGTACATGTTCCCCATCCGCGATCACAACCCCTCGGGTACGACGCCCTATGTCACTTATCTGCTGATCGCGGTTAATGTGCTGATCTTCGTTGGCAATTATCACCTGTTCAGCAATGATCGCGCCCTTTACGCGTTTTATTTCGACTGGGCGCTGATCCCGGCCAAGATCAGCGCGGGCGGTGGCACCACCGGACTGGTTACATCGCTGTTCCTGCATGGCGGCATCCTGCATCTGGCGGGCAACATGCTGTTCCTCTACGTCTTTGGTGACAACATCGAGGATGAGATGGGGCATGTCGGCTTTGCCGTATTCTACCTTGCCTGCGGGATTGGCGCGGGGCTGGTGCAGTATCTTGCGGCCCCGCTGTCACAGGTGCCCACGGTGGGTGCTTCGGGCGCCATTGCCGGGGTGATGGGCGGCTATCTTCTGATGTTTCCCAGGGCCCGGGTCGATATCCTGATCATACTGATCGTTTTCTTCAAGATCCTGCCGATTTCGGCCTGGATCATGCTGGCCTTGTGGTTCGTCTTTCAGGTCTTCGGCGGCTTTGGGTCCACGGGCGACGAGGGTGGCGTGGCCTATTGGGCACATGTGGGCGGCTTCGTGATCGGTGCGGGCCTGACCCTCCCGGTCTGGCTGCGCCGTGGCGGTCCGGCCTACTGGAACCGCACCCAGGGCCAGCCCCCGCACCCGAAGGCGAAGTATGACTTCAGCCCGTCCAGAATCCCGAACGTGAGGCGAAAGAAATGAGCGAAACTGTGAAAGTCACTTGTCATTGCGGCGCGGTTGAACTGCGCGTGACCCTGCCTGACGACCTGACCACCGCGCGGCGCTGCGATTGTTCCTTTTGCCGCCGGCGCGGTGCGCCCGCGGTTACCGCCCCGATGGGCGGGATCGAGATCGTGAAAGGAAAGGAAAACCTGACCCAGTACCAATGGGGCACGATGACCGCGCAGCATTATTTCTGCTCGGTCTGCGGGATCTACACCCATCACCGGCGCCGGTCGAACCCGAACGAATTCGGCGTCAACATGGGCGCGATCGAGGGTGTGAACCCGCGCGAGCACGATCCGATCAAATGGAATGACGGGGTGAACCACCCCTCTGACCGCTAAAGCATTTCGGGAAATACTCGATACGCTTATTCGCAGGCTTTCACCTACGGCTCAAACGCAAAAAAGGGGTGACCGGTGTCTCAGCTTTTTTGCCGAAACGCTGTAGGGAGGTTTCGCAGCAAAACCATCCCAGCCAGCCGTCTTTGCGGATGGCTGGGATGTGCTTCAGTCCTGACGGATGATCCGCGCAAGGTTGTCAAACACATGGCTGTTGGCGCAAAGAAGAGATCCAGAGTCCAGCGGATCCTGCCCTTCGCGCACGCCTTGCATCAGCGCGCCGGCCTCTTGCACGATCAGCGACCCGGCGGCAGCCTCCCAGAGCTTCAGCTCGCGTTCCCAGTAGCCGTCGTAGCGGCCTGCAGCCACATAGGCCAGATCCAGCGCCACCGCGCCCCAGCTGCGCACACCGGCGCATTCCGGCATCAGCCGGGCCAGATCCTTGAGCGTTGCGGGCAGCGTCTTGCGCGCACCATGCGGCACGCCGGTGGCAAACAGGGCCTCGCTCATACGATTGCGGCCAGAGACTCGCAGGCGTTGGGAATCGTTCAGCCAGGCGCCAGAGCCCTTTTCTGCATAGAACATTTCGTCTTTGGCAGGGTCAAACACCACACCCGAGACGATCTGGCCCTTGTGTTCCAGCGCAATCGAGATGGCCCAATGCGGGTGGCCGTGCAGAAAGTTGGTGGTCCCGTCCAGCGGATCGACGATCCAGCGGCGGGTGGGATCCTGACCTTCGATTTCGGCCGATTCCGCGCCGAGCCAGCCATAGGTCGGGCGTGCGCCCGTCAGCTCGTCATGCAGGATCTTTTCCGAGGCAAGATCCGCCTTCGTCACAAAATCCCCTGCGCCCCTCATCGAGACCTGAAGGTTCTCGACCTCGCGGAAATCCTTGACCAGTGAGCGGCCTGCCTTGCGGGCGGCCTTGATCATGATGTTGAGATTTGCGCTGCCCTGCATAGCCGTGGCTCCAATCCGTGGTAAGGCCGCGCGTATACGCGGCCTTACCGGGCTTGCCAAGGGCTGACGGGGGTTGTGGGGGTGTTCGGCGGCAGCTGCCGTGCGAAACCCGCAGAATCCCTGCCAGAATAGCCGGTTTGGCACAAAAACCGCGGTATGGAATGCGTATGGCAGACGTATAGAAACCGTATGGCGGCCATACGCGCACACGAAAACGCCCGCCCCCTTTCGGGGACGGGCGCGCGGCTTTCTGACAGGGAGGGATCAGAAGCGGTAGTTGACCGAAACGTTTGCAGTGGTTGCATCGGTTTCGAAGCTGTTGTCGAAATCGTCGAACTTGTTGTACAGAACTTCGCCGCCCAGCGAGACGCTGCGGGTCAGCATACGCTCGACGCCCAGACCGGCGTAGTAGCCGTTGGAATCGCCAACGCTGCTGTCATCGGTGAACGCCTTGGCGTAACCAGCTGCGAAGTACGGCAGGGTTTTGCCCAGGTCGTAACCGATACGGCCACCGGCGCGCAGGATACCGTCGACATTTGCATCGCCGAGGTCAACGTCGGTTGCATCATACTGCATGCCGAGACCCAGGACGTAGCTGCCCATGTCGAAGTCGTAGCCGCCTTTGAGGCCGTATGTGCCGGCATCATCGTCGTCATCGGGGTTTTCGCTGTCGAACGCGCCGTAGCCCGCTTGTGCACCCAGCGAGAAACCGGTCCAGTCAGCGGACGCCATCATCGGTGCTGCGACGGGTGCGGGCGCCATCGGCGCGGGCTCGACAGTTGCGGGAACCAGGCTGCCAGCGAAGGCGGGAAGGGTCATTGCGCCAACGAGGGCGGTGGAGAGTACGAGAGTGCGTTTCATGATGCTCTGTCCTTAATTTAGTAGCTCCCGGCGTATCGTCGCCGGTGACAGGGGGTAAATGCACACTATTCGATCACAGTTCCAGTCGCAGAGGTTCACAGAATCGTGGCTGCATTTCAGCCACTTACGGCAACTTTCTAAGATTTGGCATGGAACCAGCGGAGACTGGCCGAAATGGCGGCCTTTGGGGTGTGAAAACTGTCACATTCGGCTGTTAGCGCTCACGCAGCGGCGGCATCCGGCCTATGAACCTCAATTTTTTGTTAACAGGGAACCCGCAGAATCAGGCGCCAGCCCGCCGATCCCTGCCTTTCGGGAGGTGGCTTTGGCCTGTTCTTCCCCCTCCCCCGGCGAGTCGGGGGTGGGAAACTGCGGATGTGAGGGGCGAATCTTGCGCGCGGGCCGTCGGGAGGGGCGTGCCGGGTGGGGGTTTTAGGTGGTGGTCTGGCGGTGGCTGCGGATCACAGGTGTGGTGTCTGAACACTACTGCCGGGGAATGCACATGTTTTGGCGCGTATAGGGTGCCACTGGGTCGTGATTTTTGATTGAGTTACGTCGTGGAGAGATTTACCCCGCCGTTGTGGCCGGTTTGTGTAGCGTGTGGGTTATCTTCGAATTGACGGCGTGAAACTCGCCTTATGGGTTGGCAAGGATCGCTATACCTCAGTTAAATCCTCACCAAGATCAACTGCGTCACGCAAAGAAGCCCAATCTTCTTTAGATAGTCTGTCGGAAAACGCCAGATCAACATTGTGCCGTATTTTTAGGTATTGAACTAATATATCCGACACATCTTTTGCTATGACCAAGCCTGAATATGCTGAGTCAATGTGATGCTTCTGAAGATCAATCAATTCGTGATGTTTTGGCAAATCAACACTCCCAAAACCAGAAAATTTACCTTCAGCATATCCTAAATCACCTTGGCTTCTCACTTCGATAAGGAAATCCGACACCTTTTCTTCGTATTCCCGCTGTGACCAAAGAAAGTTCCCGATAATACTGTCCAAAACATTCAGTAAATTAAAGAGTTTTCTATCCGACAGCGCCAGCGAGAGCGTTATTTCTTCTGGAGAAAACCGCTGTGGAAGGTCATTTATCTTCAGCGGCTTCATCAATGGCTGTAGATCTCCTAATACAATGTTGTCGAAAGGATCGTTCGATTCTAGGTGCTCACGAACTTGAGCAAGCGTACTTATAATCCTCACTATTCGGCTGAGCAAAACCTCAATCTTTGCCCTCTCGACAAGGCTCCTTTCTATTTCTTGGCTCTGTTCGTTTTGCCACAACACCAAAAGCTGACCAGCCACACCGATAGTACCGGCTATGATCGCGCCAACTATTGCACCCAAAAACGCTGAATCTTCAAAGGGAATTAATTGGAAATAGCCCAAGCCAAGAAGCAAAAAAAGCGCGCACAGAAACCCTACAAGAACGCCCAATGCAAGCGACCCATTGGAGCGCAGGCCTTTTAGCTTCACCCAATAACCCCCATAAACTCCCGCCATTCGCCCTTGCTCATGCCCGAGGTGTCCTGCGTGACCTCTTCACCCCTCAGCATCCGGCGCACACACTCAAGCGCAGTCGATGACAAGGTCGCGCCGCCCATGCGGTAGTCGGCGAAGGCCTTGTAGGCGAAGGGGACCCAGTCGGCGACGATGTTGCAGATGGCATCGGCGTAAACGCGGATCTCGTACTGGGCATGGGCGTCAGCCCGCAGGCGCAGGAAATGCAGCAGGTTGTGCAGATCCACCTTCCAGTACCACTGGGTGTAGATGTTGGCGGGCAGGTTCATGCGGGCCAGTTCGCGCGCCAGACCCTGCTGGCCCTCGGTCGAGATCATCTCTTCATAGTGGTCATAGGCGCGCATGGCGTCGTCGCGCAGATAGCGCAGCACGCGCTCGGCCTCTTCGCCGCTCAGCGCCTCGCCCCTGCCCTGATTGTTCACCGTGCTCTGGGCGTTCAGGCTGTCGGCGGCGGGAATGTAGAATTCCCGGTCCAGGATCGAATAGCGGGCCGAATATTCGTTGACGTTGGCGGTGCGGTGGCGAATCCACTGGCGCGCGACAAAGACCGGCAGTTTGACGTGCAGCTTGATCTCGCACATCTCGAAGGGGGTCGAGTGCCAGTGGCGCATGAGGTAGCGGATCAGCCCTTCGTCGTTGGAGACGGATTTGGTGCCGCGCCCATAAGACACGCGGGCAGCCTGACAGATGGCATTGTCGTCGCCCATATAGTCGATGACGCGGACAAAGCCGTGATCCAGAACGGGAATGGCGGTGTAGAGGTGCTGTTCGATGCCGGGCGCCGTCGCGCGCAGGGTCGTCTGGGGATCAGAACGCTGCGCGTCGATTTCGGCCTGCTGGTCCGCTGAGAGGGTCGATGAGGGCGACGAAGACGGGAGCATGGCGAATCCTTTTGCACAGATGAGTCGAGGGCGACTATATCTTGGCGAGTCGCTGCAAGAAACCACCAGATGCGGCGGGGTGGTGTGACTTTTGCAGCGGGTTTTCAGCGCTTGGGCGGTTTTGCGCATCACGATTCGCGGAGCGGGGGTGGAATGCTTGTAGAATCGCGTGACTGACGCTTAACCGCAGGCAACTGTGCCTTATCCCTTGAAATGGAACCCAGATATGCTGTTGAAACCCATCGCGCTGAGCCTCAGCCTCCTCCCCCTTGTTGCAACCGCCGCCGTGGCACAGTCCGCCGCCCCCGGATGGTCGACGCAGCTGTCCTTTGGTCTGGGGCGCACGTCCAACATCAACAACGGGTTTGCGACCACGCTGGACGGCTTGCAGGAGCTGCCCTTTGCCTATGAGCTGCAGAGCTCGGACAAATCGCTGTCGGCGTCGATGATCGAACTGGGCCTTGCGACGTCGCGCACGCTGGCAGAAACCGGGTCAGCCCGGACCGATCTGCGCCTGTCGGCCTATCAGCGGCGCGTGACCCTGTCCGAGGATGGCACCCGCGTGAAAGGCAGCGATTTCAACCTGTCCAGCCTGACCGCCGGCATCGGCCAGTCCTGGACGCTTGGCGGCGGGGGTCTGGTTCTGGGCACAGAAGCGGCGCTGGGGCATGTGT
Organism: Puniceibacterium antarcticum; assembly: GCF_002760615.1. GTDB lineage: Bacteria > Pseudomonadota > Alphaproteobacteria > Rhodobacterales > Rhodobacteraceae > Puniceibacterium > Puniceibacterium antarcticum. Next base: position 27,890 of record NZ_AWWI01000164.1, read on the forward strand.
TTCTGGGGGGAGATTCGCTTTATTCCAACCTCAATGTCGGCGGGTCGGTGCGCTACAGCTTTACGCCCTACATGACCGCGCAGTTCCGCGCGATGCGCGAGGCGCAGATTGGCTATGACGGGCGCGCCGATGCCCATGCCTGGCGCGGGTCCGCAGGCGTTACGACAGAGCTGGCACAGGGTCAGACGCTGAGCGCGGCCTATAACTATGCCGAGGGCAGTTCGTCGGAGGATTACCTTGATTATGCCGATCACGAGATCGCTGTGAACCTGGGTCTGGCACAGCCGGTGCTGGGTGCGTCGGTCGATTTCGGACTGAGCGCCAGCCGCAAGCATTATGCGCGCAACGAGGTCACCTCGGGCGATCGCGATGATGATACGCTGCAGGGCGACGTGTCGCTGCGGTTCGAGAATGCCAATATTGCCGGTTTTGTGCCCAACGTCACGCTGAGCACGCGCCGGTCGGATTCCAACATCAAGACCTACCGGGCCATAGACTATGGTCTGCAAATGGGTCTATCGTCGCAGTTCTGATCCGGACACGGCCACGTTACGGGGATCGGGCGGCAGCCGCCTGCCTGATCCCTCGACTTTCCGGCCCCGGCGCCTACACTCCGGGGCAACGGAAATAAAAGACAAAGGAGCACGTTCATGCCCATCCGCTATCTTCACACCATGGTCCGCGTCAAAGACCTTGATGCGACTGTCGCATTTTTCAAACTGCTGGGGCTGAAGGAACGCCGCCGCACGGAAAGCGAAGGCGGGCGGTTCACGCTGGTCTTCCTGTGCCCGCCGGATCAGGACGATGGCACCGCCGATGTCGAGCTGACCTATAACTGGGATGGCGACGAGGGTCTGCCGTCGGACAGCCGTCACTTTGGCCACCTCGCCTATACGGTCGAGAATATCTACGACATGTGCCAGACGCTGCAGGACAACGGCGTGACCATCAACCGCCCGCCGCGTGACGGGCACATGGCCTTTGTGCGCTCGCCCGACAATGTGTCGATCGAGCTGCTGCAACAGGGCGATGCGCTGGCCCCTGCGGAACCCTGGGCCAGCATGGCAAACACCGGTCACTGGTAAGGCGCGCGATTGCTGCGCGCTGCCTGCCTTGTGACACTGCTCTGGGCCGGGCCTGCCCTGGCCCAGAGCACCGATGCCTGCCGGTTGGCGCTGGTTCTGGCGCTGGATGTGTCGTCTTCTGTCAGTGAAGAGGAGCATCGGCTGCAGCGGGACGGGCTGGCCGCCGCACTGAGCGATACCGACATTCGCAGCGCGATCCTGCAGGGCACGCCCATGGCATTGTCGATTTACGAATGGAGCGGGCGGCAGAAATCTGTGACCCTGCTGGACTGGACGCTGCTGCGCGGTGAGGCGGAAATCGACCGCGCCATCACAACCCTGCGCCGCGCGCCGCGCAGCGAGTCACACTTTCCCACGGCCATGGGATTTGCGCTTGGCTATGGCGCGACACTGCTGGAGCGCGGGCCAGACTGCACGCGCCGGGTGATCGACGTTTCAGGTGACGGGGTCAGCAACGACGGCTTTGGCCCCGAACTGGCCTATAAACATTTCGATTTTGACGGTGTGACCGTGAACGGTCTTGCCGTGCTGGGCGCCGATCCGCAGGTGCAGGAGTATTTCCGCGACGTGGTGCGCCATGGGCCGGGCGCTTTTGTCGAAATCTCTGACGGGTATGCCGGATACCGGCGCGCCATGACCCGCAAGCTGTTCCGCGAGATCAACGATATGGTCATCGGATCACGTGCGCAGCACCATCCCGAGACACGCGGCTGAGGGCGATTTGCGCAGCCGCGGAACGACGGGATGCCGGCACGCGCTAGCAGGGGGGATAGCCGATCGCGATCAGTTCCAGTCCGGTTACCCTCTTATAGTCCGTTCCCAGATAGCGCCATTTTTTCATATAGATAACGCGCAGTTCCGGCGGATAGAATCCGGCCATCCGTCTGGACCAGTATTCGAATTGTTTGGCTGGCAGGGCGCGCCCGTAATTGCTGGGCCCGTGAAAGCCAAAGATCGTGCGCGGGCTGACACAGACATCTCCCGCCCCCAGAAACATGGTGCAGGAGGACAGGCACTTCCGTCCGCGGATTTCCACGCGACGCCCCTCGCGGCGCAGCTTTTCGACGAGCTCGGCACGTTCGCGCAGCGGGCCGCCGTGATCTGTGGCGACAACAATCACGCTGCCGGTGTTCATCCAGTTTTCGGCGGCGGCAAGAGGTACAGCAAGGACCGTGGTGGCTGCGAACAACAGAAGGCTAAAGGCGATCAGCTGCGAAAGCGTGCGGCACATCATGTCACGGTCCTACATCCGGGATTCAGCTCAAAGGCACAGGTCGGCTAAAAGATCGGTAAATCAGGCGATCAACTAAACTTCAGGAAGAGGACGCAGGCGTGGTGTCGGGGAAACCCCGCTTCGTTTTCGACCGTTACGGCGCCTTGACGCGCCGTCGGATCAGGAGGGTCTGACCGCTCTGCCGCAGCTTGGGACCGGCGCAGAGCGAGGGTTGTAAGCCGCGGCACAGGGGCGCTGCGACGTGCAGCAGTCTGGTGCAGGAGATTGAGCGGGCAATGCAGGCAACAGCAGAAGCTTCCCCGAACCGCCCATTCGGCGAGCGGCGGTGCCTTACCTCTGCAAGTTGACTGACTAATGTATGCAACTTTGTTATATTACTCATCTTGGACGAATGGCCGCCATGCTAAAAACTAACAACGGGAATTTGGCATTTGGAGGCTGGATGACAAGGGAAATTGCTGCCTTCCAAGGGGATTTCGACCGGGTCAGGCCACTCTGTCACGGGCCATGTAGATCAGAAGGATATCACCGTGACAGGCTTTGCCGCATAGGGTGTATTTGGGTTGAACAGGCGCCACGCGCTTGGCAGAGCGGGCGAGGCGGTATTTGCGTCCGGATAGGCTGCTGAAGGCGGTGAAGGCAGCGGGCTCTGACGGCGGCGCGCGCGGTTGAGGGCGGGCCGCAGAAGGGAGTGCATGGGATGAGGACCCGCCGATCACGCTTTTGGGTCTGTCCTGCCCAGTGCAACCGTTGCAGGACAATCCGCGCAACGGGTGCTGATCGCCTGGGGGGGTGTCTTTTCCTGGCAGATAAATCCGGAGCATGCGCGGATCGCGGCAGAGCGCCTGATCCGATGATCAGTAGATGTAGCGGATCTGATCGGTCCAGTAGCGTTCCATCCGGCGCAGGGACTCGGTTATTTCGTCGACACCGGTCGTGCCGAGCACCCCCTTGGCTTCCAACCCCTCCGCATGGCGGGCGAAGAGGTCCGCCACCACATCGCGGATTTCGCGGCCCCGGGCCGTCAGGCGGACACGGACCGAGCGGCGGTCGATTTCACAGCGCTGATGGTGCATGAAGCCCATTTCGACAAGTTTCTTGAGGTTGTAGCTGACATTGCTGCCCTGGTAATAGCCGCGCGACTTGAGTTCGCCGGCCGTCACCTCGTTATCGCCGATGTTGAACAGCAGCAGCGCCTGGACCGCGTTGATTTCAAGCACCCCGACGCGTTCGAATTCATCCTTGATCACGTCCAGTAAAAGACGATGCAACCGTTCCACCAGTGCAAGTGCCTCAAGATAGCTGGCCATGAAGCCGTGGTCGGCGCCTTTGCCCAGTGGGGTATGCATGCTCATTGTCTTGTCCACCTGATCTGTTTGGGCAGACATTTGGCGAAAAATGACAAAAAATCGTAAACATTCCCGTGGATTGCTAAAAAATGAGCTAACCGGTCGCTATGTTGCGGATGTCATCGACCAGCGGTGCAAAGCGATCCGGGGCCGGAATCTGGCCCGTCACCCACTGATACAGATCCTGATCATTTTCCGACAGAAGGGCGTCGTAAATCTGCAATCCTTGCGGATCCATCCCGTTCAGGCGTGCCTCGGCATAGCGGATCAGGATCAGATCCATTTCCTTGATCCCGCGCCGCATAGACCGCATATGCAGGCGTTTGATCGTGGTTTCACGCGGTTCAGGAGTGGTCATAGCGAGTCCTTCAAGGTTTTGCGCAGCGTCTTTTCCAACCGCCCCAGACGGTCGAGCTGTTGCTTCATGTGGGTCTGGATGTCTCGGATGTCCACCAGCATCTGCCTGGCATCCGCCGACATCGGCTCTGCCTCGGGCGAGTCGACGCCGTCACCTTCGCCGGTCAGAAGCCAGACCATGGAGACGTTCAGCATGCCCGCCATCATCGACAGGCGGTTGGCGCGGGGTTCGGCGACGTCATCCTCCCATTGCTGGAGGCTTCTGAGCTTGACCCCGAGCCGTTTGGCCAACTGTTCCTGCGTCATGCCGCTGGTTTCACGCGCTGCCGCCACACGGTCGCCAAAGGTGGCCGCGTCAGGGCCGTACCAGTTGTCGTCGTTCATATCGCTGTCCCTTTCGGCCAAAGCCGCTTGATCGGTGCTTGGTCGCACCCTATGACGAAGCCTGCCCCAATTCAAACCCGGTGACCCAGCCATGACCTTTCTGTCCAAGACCCTTGCCCGTGTAAAACCGTCGCCTACGGTTGCCATAACACAGCTCGCCCGCGAACTGGCCGAAGGCGGCAAGGATGTGATCGGGCTGGCCGCCGGCGAGCCGGATTTCGACACGCCCGAGAATATCAAGGCCGCCGCCGTTGCGGCAATTGCAGCGGGCAAGACAAAATACACCGCCCCCGACGGCATCCCCGAGCTCAAGAAAGCGATCTGCGCCAAGTTCCTGCGCGAAAACGAGCTGAGCTATCAGTCGTCGCAGGTCAGCGTCTCGACCGGTGGCAAGCAGGTGCTCTACAACGCCTTCATGGCGACGCTGAACCCGGGCGACGAGGTGGTGATTCCCGCGCCCTACTGGGTCAGCTATCCGGACATGGTCCTGCTGGGCGGCGGCACGCCGGTGGTGGTCGAAACCTCCATCGACACCGGATTCAAACTCACCCCCGAGGCGCTTGAGGCGGCGATCACCCCGCAGACCAAGTGGTTCCTGTTCAACTCGCCCAGCAACCCCACGGGTGCCGGCTATACCTGGGACGAGCTGAAGGCGCTGACCGATGTGCTGATGCGTCACCCGCATGTCTGGGTGATGTCCGATGACATGTACGAACACCTTGCCTATGACGGCTTCAAATTCTGCAGCCCGGCGCAGGTGGAACCCGGTCTCTATGACCGCACGCTGACCTGCAACGGCGTGTCCAAGGCCTATGCCATGACCGGCTGGCGCATCGGCTATGCCGCCGGGCCAGAGCCGCTGATCGCCGCCATGCGCAAGGTGCAGAGCCAGTCCACCACCAACCCCTGCTCCATCAGCCAGTGGGCGGCGGTCGAGGCGCTGAACGGGCCGCAGGACTTCCTCGCCACCCGGTGCGAAGCATTCCTCGCGCGCCGCGATCTGGTCGTGGCCATGCTGAACGACGCCGCCGGCATCACCTGCCCGGTGCCCGAGGGCGCGTTCTACGTCTATCCATCGATCGCCGGATGTCTGGGCAAGACCAGCGCAGGTGGTGCTCTGATCGACAGCGATCAGGCCTTTGTCACCGCCCTGCTGGAAGAGACCGGCGTTGCCGTCGTGCATGGCGCGGCCTTTGGCCTGTCGCCACATTTCCGCGTCAGCTACGCCACCTCTGAATCCATCCTGACCGAGGCCTGCAGCCGAATCCAGAAATTCTGCGCCGGGCTGAAGTGACAAGACAACGGGGCGTGCCACAGGCGCGCCCCGACGACTTCCACCGACAGACGACGCAGCGCCTGACGTCAGATCAGGGCCTTTCACCACCCCGCCCCGTCTGACATACTGACCCCCAACCAAGATCAAACAAAAGAGCAGCTGCAATGGCCGAAGACCTCCTCTCCGGACAGCCGTCCGACACCTATGATGCCTCCTCGATCCAGGTGCTTGAGGATATGGAACACGTCCGCCTGCGCCCCGGCATGTATATCGGCGGCAAGGACGACCGCGCCCTGCACCACATGGTCGCCGAAATCATCGACAACTCCATGGACGAGGCCGTCGCCGGTCACGCCAGCTGGATCGAGGTCGAACTCCACGCCAACGGCCATGTCACCGTGCGCGACAACGGGCGCGGCATCCCCACCGGCCCGCACCCCAAGGACCCGACCAAATCCGCGGTCGAGATCATCTTTTGCACCCTGAACGCAGGCGGAAAATTCTCGGGCGACAGCTATGAAACCTCGGGCGGTCTGCACGGCGTCGGCTCCTCGGTCGTCAACGCCCTGTCCGATCACCTGCGCGTCGAAGTCGCGCAGAACAAGGAACTCTTTGCCATGGAGTTCTCGCGCGGGGTCCCGCAGGGCAAACTGGCCAAGATCGGCGCCGCCCCCAACCGGCGCGGCACATCGGTCACCTTCCACCCCGATCCCGACATCTTCGGCGCGCTGAAACTCAAGGCCGCGCGCCTGTTCGCGATGGCCCGCTCAAAGGCCTATCTGTTCTCGGGCGTCAAAATCCGCTGGAAATCCGCGATTCCCGATGGCGACACCCCGATGGAGGCGGAATTCCACTTTCCCGGCGGCCTCTCGGACTACCTCAGCGACACCATGGGCGGCGCCACAACCTACGCCGAAAAACCGTTCGCAGGCCGCGTCGAGTTCCGCGAGAAATTCGGCCAGCCGGGCAAGGTCGAATGGGCGATCAACTGGACCCCGTCGCGCGACGGCTTTATCCAGTCCTATTGCAACACCGTCCCCACGCCCGAGGGCGGTACACACGAAACCGGCTTTTGGGCGGCGATCCTAAAGGGCATCCGCGCCTATGGCGAGTTGGTGAACAACCGCAAGGCCAGCAACATCACCCGTGAGGATCTGACCACCGGCGCTGGGGCGCTCGTGTCCTGTTTCATCCGAGAGCCGGAATTTGTGGGGCAAACCAAGGACCGCCTTGCCACCACCGAAGCCGCGCGGATGGTGGAATCCGCCGTGCGTGACCACTTTGACAACTGGCTCGCCGCCGATACCAAATCCGCCGGCGCCATCCTCGATTTCCTTGTGCTGCGCGCCGAAGAGCGGATGAAGCGGCGGCAGGAAAAGGAAACCCAGCGCAAGACGGCGACCAAGAAGCTGCGCCTGCCGGGCAAGCTCACCGACTGCACCGCCAAGAACCGCGCGGGCACCGAACTGTTTATCGTCGAGGGCGATTCGGCCGGCGGCTCGGCCAAGGGCGCGCGGTCGCGGGAAAATCAGGCGCTGCTGCCGCTCAAGGGCAAGATCCTGAACGTGCTTGGCGCCGCCTCGGCCAAAATCGGGACCAATGCCGAAATCTCGGACCTCTGCGAGGCCTTGGGGGTCGGCATGGGCAGCCGTTTTGTGCTGGACGACCTGCGTTATGACAAGATCATCATCATGACCGACGCCGACGTGGACGGCGCACATATCGCAGCGCTGCTGATGACGTTCTTTTACACCCAGATGCGTCCGCTGATCGACAACGGGCACCTCTACCTCGCCTGCCCGCCGCTCTACCGCCTGACGCAGGGACCCAAGCGGATGTACGTGTCGGATGACACGGAAAAGGACATGTGGATGGAAAAGGGTCTGGGCGGCAAGGGCAAGATCGACGTTCAGCGATTCAAGGGTCTGGGCGAGATGGATGCGAAGGACCTGAAAGAAACTACGATGGATCCCAAATCCCGCAAGCTGATCCGGGTGACCATCGACGAAGACGTGGCCGGCGAAACCAGCGATCTGGTCGAACGTCTGATGGGCAAGAAACCCGAACTGCGCTATCAGTATATTCAGGAGAACGCCCGGTTTGTGGAGGAGTTGGATGTTTGAGATTGGAAATCTTGATTTAGCTCAATTGCCAGTCCAATTAGAAAAAGATTTCAACTCAAAAACACACAGCATTGAGATCCATTTTCCTGATGGTCGCTCTATCAATATCACGGATACCAACAAGGGCGCTCAGCTATGCTTTGTATCCAACGGGGTTTTCGATGCATTCGACAACGATGAAAAGCCAGCCGATACCCTGCGCCAAGATTGTTTCCACTGGATGCTTGAAGCATTGATAAGACTTAATAATGGCTTTGCTCCCTACCGATTTCTTGACATGGACGGAAAACCGTGGCGCATGGAAACCTTTGCTTTCAATTGTGCAATAAAGCACACTCGCTTCGTACAGAACAGTGTCGAGGGTAAGGCCGATTTTGGCATCGCCTTGAACAACCAAACATAACGCGACATCTTAAGGATGTGGCTGCCACTTCCAAAGACCCAGCAGTACAGCGCCCGGCTGCGGGTGGGCGCTCCTGAGGTTTAAGGCTGGCACTTTATCTCTCGGTCACCCCGTCCCTGGAAACATACACTAACATCACCAAGGCCCCCGCCATCACGCCAGAGGCACGACGGGGCGAGCTGTGGCATTTCTCATCGAGGGTCATGGACAGCCAGAGAGGCCGCCCCCGTCCCGCAACATGCTGCGATGCCGCGCAAAAATACAGCTTTGGGTGGCGTGATGCCCCTTGTGCAATGTCGCGATCTTCCCCACCTATGATCATGCAGGACGCCACGACGGCTTATCCTAAAACGGCCAGACCCGCGCCGCCTGCTGCCTCACCGCTGACATCGCCCTGACCCGTCAGGTCCCATGCCAACCCTGAGCATCCACCCGATGGGCATAAGCCGTTCGGGAACCCGTGCGAAGGAATGACTCCCATGTCCAAGGAAAAGAACAAAGGCAACAAGGAAACCAAAAAACCGAAGAAGGAAAAGGTAAAAGTGCTCGCCACCGCCAATTCCGGAGCGAAGAGTGCGACCACCATCGCCGGTAAAAAGGTCAACTGAGCCTGTTGCGTGGTGCTGCCGTCTGCAATCGGCGCGAGCGGATGTGCCTAAGGCAGGCGCGGCCCCGGTCCGCCTGATCCATGCGGCCCTTTGATCCGGCGCGCCACACGCTGAGCCTATATGGGAACCCCGCAGACCGCAGAGGCGGCGCGGGGTTCCCTTGTTCCAAACGACACCGCCAGCTTCCCATCGGGGATACACGCCGTGGTGATGCCATGGCTCTTGCCCTGTGTCGGCAGTTACGCTCCTATCTCGGCATGCGCGCTGTCTTGTTTCTGATCCTTGCCCTTGCCGCCTGCGGTCGTCCCCTGACCCCGCTGGAAACGGCTTATGTGCAGGCGCTGCAGGGTGATGAGACCGACACGTCGCGGGTGCGGCTGGTGGACGGTCATCCCGGCGCCGCAATCACCCATCAGCGCCCGGCCCGGCCCCGGCTGACCTGTTCCGAACGCCTCTGGCCCGCACCAGAGGCGGACATGGTGACGGTGCAGCCCGCAGGCATGGCGATCTTCAACCACATCCTGCTGCGCGACGATCTCTATCGCGATGATTTCCTTGGGACCTTACCCGAAGAGATTGATCTGGCGAGCGCGATGCTGTTCGCCCATGAGATGACCCATGTCTGGCAGTGGCAGAACCGCAAGCGCACCGGTTACAGCCCGCTGCGCGCGGCGTCGGAACACAGCCAGTCTGACCCCTATCTGTTTGACGAGGACAGCCCCGCGACCTTCCTAAATCACGGGTATGAGCAGCAGGGCGCGATTGTCGAGGAATACGTCTGCTGCGCCCTGCTGGACCCGGAGGCGCCGCGCACCGAGCGGCTGCATGCGATGATCGCCGAGGCGATGCCGATGTCGCGGCTGGACGAGGTGCTGGAGCATCGCGCCGTGCGCCTGCCTTGGGACGGGGTCGAGGTAACGGGGATCTGCCGCTGAGCGGCCCTCTCAGGCCACCGGTTGCAGGAAGGGAGAGGGGCAGTCGCCGTCCACCGGCCAGCGCGCATAAGCGCCGTCCAACTGCAGGCTGACCCGGACCGCCCCCGGAGCGCTGCGGCGTGCCTGCAGAACCACCTGCTGGCCGTCAAAGTTGCGCAGGCCCAGGATCGCGGGCAGTCCGTCATCTTCGAGCGAATCTCGCAGCAGCGACAGGGCGAGGCTTTGCCCATGCAGCAAGCCATTACGATTCTCGACACCATAAAAGCCGCCCGCGATGCTGCGCCCCAGCACCATATTGGCGGCGAGGCGATCCAGCTGGTACGTCAGGGTGTGACGGTGTGACAGCGTGGCCCCGGTATCATCGCAGGTGGCGGCAAAGAGCGCCTTGAGCAGGGTGACCTGCACGCCGGCCAGCACCGCCTTGCCCACGCCCAGCGCCGGGCAAAGGGCAGCACCGGCCTGATCCAGCCGGGGCAGCATGAGGTTTTCGCGGAAGGCGACCGGGCTCCACCCGTCGACCGCGCCGCCTTTGGCGTCGGGAAGAGCACAAGTGCCGGTGCCCACGACGCGGTTGAGCTGCGTGATCCAGTGCAGCAGCCGCGGCGCAGAGGCCCGGAGCCGGTCGAGCGCCGCCCGTTCCAGCGCGGTTTCGGGTCCGGCGCGCTGATCTTCGCCTGCGGCGATCAGTGTCCAGCGGGCGGCCACCACGCCGGGGCGGGCAAAGCGCCCCCCCCGCGACAGACCGAGGCGGACGCTGTCAGCACTGCGCGCGCCGTTCAGCATCAGCGTCAGCACCCGCTGTGCGCTCCAGACACGGCCGCGCTGAACCGGCAGCGCGCCACTGTCGGCTGGTGCACCCTGGGACAGAAGTTGCAGCGCGGTCGAGAAATAGACCTGACAGGAATGGCGGTTGTGCACCTGAAACGCCAGATCGCGTGGGGTGTGCAGCCGTTGGCGGCTGGGGTCAGGACGATCCGGAAGGGGCAGCTTTGCGCCACAGCACGCCTCGATCCAGCGCAGCCAGTAGGACATCGAATCGTCAGCGCGGGGATCGGCGATGCCCGGCACACAAAGATCACCGCCCGTGGGACCAGCGGCCCGTGGTGGAGCGCTGTGGAAAAAGGCCGAAAGAATGGAGCCGAAAGCGGTCTGCGGCGGGGATTGGGGCCGATCATCCGGCGGCATCGCGGATGGCGCAGGATGATCAGCCTCACCCGGAATGCACAGCGCAAGCAAATCCAGAAGAGAGCTTTCAGCAGACTGGGGGACGTGCTGGCCGGAGGGCCACGGCAGCTGACAAAGCTGGGTCTGCAGATCATGCAGGGTGAAACGGGTGTCCGCATCGATCCTGACATCGCGCTGGGGGTCAAGAAGATCGGCAAAGGGAATGTCGCGCAGGAGTGTCAGCGCATAGATCTGCGCCATCTCGCAGGCCAGCGCATCCGACGTCAGCACCGGGCGGCGGCGGATGACGCGCCCCTGCAGGCGTTTGGGCCGCGCGGAGTCGGGCCCGGACTGGCCACCGCTGACCAGGGTAAACGGCGATGGTCGGATACCAGTGCTGCCAGGCATGACAATTCCCCCTGAAGTGTCGCCGCTTCCTGACTTGAGTGCAGGGCGCACGAAATTTTCAACCTAGAGTAAACGGATCGTGATGCCCCAAACGTAAAATGGGCGACAGTCCGCCGCAGATTTCTGCGAACTCTTTTCGTGAGTTAACCCGGCCGCGTGAAAAAAACGCAAACAGGGCCTGTCCGCTTGGCTTTGAAGAGGGGGCGAGGTCTGTCATTCGCGCTAAGGCAGTAGAAACCTGAGCCCGTCAGGGGACGGTGCGGGCCGACAGTGCCTGCCACAGGGCGGCGCGTCGGAACGGGAAGCGCCCCGGGCCGGGGTGCTGCGGCGGTGAGGGATGCGCTGGGGGCGCGCGCCGCAGTGAGGGGCCAGCCCCTCACGCTCCCCGGGATATTTGGGGGCAGATGAAGGCGGGGAGAGGCCGACGGTTTGGGGAAATTATTCGTCGAGGGAGCCGTGGATGGCAAATTGCAGGATGTCAGCCTCCTGCGCCTCGATCACGCGAAAGCTTTCGTGCACGCCGACATCCGTCAGCTCGCGCGCGACGGTGAGCAGCGTGTTGGCGTTGTGGTCGTCGCAGAGGGCAATCATCTGGTCGATTTCTTCTGTGGCGACGGGGCGGGCGATGTCCAGTGACGGCGCGCCGTAGGTGTCGACAAAATGCTGGGCGAGCGCGGTGATCAGCGTCTCGCGTTCGACCGCTTCCAACTGGGTCACCGCGACAAAGCTGACGCGGCCATAGGTTTCGATCCCGAGCCAGCCGTTGGAAAACGCCTGCCGCGCCTTGCCAAATAGATCACCTTCGCTCCAGTTGGAAAACTCGAATCCGCCCGAGATGCACCATTCGCCGGTGCGCGCCGGGCTGTGAAAGACGCGGGTGTCGCTTTCGTCGAAATGGATCGCGCGGGCGAGTTTCATGTCTCAGGCCTCCAGCAGAGTGGTGAGCGGGATCAGATGCGTGGTGTCCCCGGATTTCAGCAGCATACCAAGGTTTTCATCCACGCCAAGGAAGGTGCCGGTCTGGCCCGACTGGGTGATTGGCTGGCCGATACCGTGCAGCAACCCGGCCCAGTCGCGGTGCAGCGGCGGCATGCCGTCCTCTTCCCAGCGGTGCAGGCCGGTGAGCGTGTGGCGCGCCCAGGATTCCAGCAGGTCCTGAGGCCGCAGATCACCGCAGCCTTCGCTATAAAGCGCGGTTTCATCCGGGGTGTCGCCGGTGTCCTGCGTGGTCGCCTCAAACTGCAGGGTGACGCCCACCACCAGCCAGTCGGGGATCTGATCGGGCTCATGGGTCGAGGCGGCAATGTGCAAGGCCCCGCAGCGCCCGCCGTTGACGCGGATCGCGCCGTTCCAGTCCAGATGCACCGGCACCTCGGGCGGGGCAAGCGCGCCCAGCGCGTTCTGCACCCCGACACCGCAGAGCGGCAGCATCGCGACCGCCTGTGCCAGCGGCACCTCGGGGGCGCAGATCAGGGCCGCACGCAGATCGCCGGACAGATCATAGAGGATCAGACCGGCATCGCAGCCCTGCGCAGCGGTCTGGCGCGCCGCAGCAAAGGGGTCGCGCCCCGCAACATTCAGACCGCTCAGCAGCGGCGGAAATTGCGGGGGGCGCATCATGCGCGGCCCTCTGCGATCAGGCGGCGGGCGAGATCGCGAAAGCTCTGGGCCTGCGCGCTGTCGGGTTTGGACACCACGATGGGCGCGCCGCCGTCCGAGGCAACGCGGATGTCGAGGTGCAGCGGGATTTCGGCCAGCAGCGGCACGCCCATTTTCGCCGCCTCTGCCGCGACACCGCCGTGGCCAAAGATATGTTCCTCGTGCCCGCAGTTCGAACAGATATGCGTGCTCATGTTCTCGATCAGGCCAAAGATTGGCACCTTCATCTGGTTGAACATGTCGATGCCCTTGCGCGCATCCAGCAGGGCCACATCCTGCGGCGTGCTGACCACGATGGCACCGTCCACTTGCGCCTTTTGCGCCAGAGTCATCTGCACATCGCCGGTGCCGGGCGGCAGATCGACCAGCAGCACATCCAGCGCGCCCCATTGCACCTGCATCATCATCTGCTGCAGCGCGCCCATCAGCATCGGACCGCGCCAGACAACCGCCTGACCTTCGTTGGTCATCAGGCCCATGGACATCATCGTCACGCCAAAGTTGCGCATCGGCAGAATCGTTTTGCCATCGGGCGACGCGGGCCGTCCGCTGACGCCCAGCATCCGGGGCTGCGACGGCCCGTAGACATCCGCATCCAGCAGGCCGACGCGGCGACCCTCGGCCGCCAGCGCACAGGCAAGGTTGGCCGAGACGGTGGATTTGCCCACGCCGCCCTTGCCGGAGGCAATCGCGATGATACGGTCCACCCCGGGGATCTTTTCCGGCCCGCCCTGCAGCGGTTTGGGCGCATGGGAATGGCCCGAGCCCTTGAGATCCGGCGGCGGTGCCTTGGCCGAATGGGCGGTCATCACAACCGAGACGTTCTTGGCGCCGTCCAGCGTTTTGACCAGATCTTCGGCCTGTTGGCGCACGGGGGTATAGGCCTGCGCCCTCTCCCCCGGCACCTCAAAGACGAAACGCACGGTGGCGGCTTCGACCGTCAGGGCCTTGACCAGACCGGCGGTGACGATGTCATCGCCTGAAACGGGGTCTTTCACGGATTTCAGCGCGGTCAGAACCGCGTCGCGTGTCAATGTCACTGTGGTCTTATCCCTGGATCTTGCCGGTCACGACATGTTCGAGGTCGAGACCATCAACCGTCAGGACCATCTTGGCCTCGAACGTCTTGCCTTCGGTGTCGGGCATGTTGCGCATGGCCTCTTCGATGGCCTGCTGGCTGGTGACGCCAACCTGTTTGAGAAACTTGCGCATCGACATGTTGAAATCTTCGCTCATCCGATCCCTCCCTTGGGTCCTGTGAAGCAGTGTTGGGTGTAGGCGAGGCCTTCTGGGCTTGCAAGTCACACATTCTGGCGGGAGACCTGACCCATCAGCCTGGCACATCAGCCTGGCCCATCAGCCTGGCATGGTCACGACAATAGCGCCCCGGTCCGTTGCGACCACCGTATGCTCGTACTGCACGACAGGGGCGGCGGGTTCGCTGTAGAGCGTCCAGCCGTCCGTGCCATCGGCAGCCAAGAGCCCGCCTTTGGACAGGAAAGGCTCTACAGTCAGCACAAGCCCCTTGTTGATCCGGCGCTTTTCACTGCGCGTCGGCCAGGTTGGGATTTCCTCTGGATATTCATGCAAGGACCGCCCCACGCCATGGCTCGCCAGGTTGCGGATCAGCGTATAACCGCGATCCGCAGCAAAGCGCCCGATGGCCGTGCCGATCCCTGCCAGAGGCTTTCCAGCACCGACCTGCGCGATCCCGATCTGCATGGCGCGCTTGCCGTCGTGGCAGAGCCTGTCCAGCGAGGGGCGCACAGCCGAGACGCGGAATGTCGCCCCGGTGTCGGCAAAATATCCGTTTTTCGAGGCAGAAACGTCGATATTGACCAGATCCGCCAACGCAATGATGCGATCGCCCGGAATGCCGTGGGCGATTTCCTCGTTCACACTGATGCAGGTTGCCCCCGGAAAATCATAAGCCGATTGCGGGGCTGACACAGCACCGTGCCGTTCGAGCCATTTCCGCCCGATTTCGTCCAGCTCACCCGTCGTCATGCCGGGTTCCATCGCCTTGGCCATGGCGTGCATGGTGTTGGCGACAATCCGGCCGATGTCCCTGAGGCCGTCCAGATCTTCCTGCTGTGTGATCGTCATGCCATGATCCCTTCTCAAGCAGCGGCAAAGCTGAAGGCTTTCTGCAAATATCCGTTCTGTCCCGCCATCTGGCTGGGAATGCGGCCCCTCAGTGATCCCTGCGCTTGGGCGGGCCGTCGGTGCGGTAGTCGTCGCTGGTGCGCACACGGCGCGGGGTGCCCATGGCAAAGGGGTTGTCGTCCGAGTGATACTGCGCCTTGATGCGGCAGGTGTCACACATCTGGATCATGCGGGCGGTCTTTTCATTGGCGAACATCGCGTGTTTGCCGGCCAGCTTTTCCACCACCTTTTCGACCGTGGATTTCACACCGAACAGCGCGCCGCAGTCGATACAGGCAAAGGGGTCTTCTTCGTTCAGGACACGCTGGGACAGGGCGGAATCGCTGAGATCCATCTGGGGGAGCAGTTCGATCGCCTTTTCCGGGCAGATCGTCGCACAGATGCCGCATTGCAGGCAGGCGTCTTCCTGAAACAGCAGTTGCGGCTTGTCCTCATTGTCGCCCAGCGCGCCCGAGGGGCAAAGCGAGACGCAGGAAAGGCAGAGGGTGCAGGCGTCTTTGTTCACCAAAACAGCACCGTAGGGCGCGCCTGCGGGCAGTGGCAGGGTGCCGCCCTGAGGGTTCAGCGCCTTGGCGGCGACGCGAGTGACCTGACGGCGGGTGCCGATGGGCAGGACGGGGGTGACAACGGCCCCTGCCCGCGCGGCGGCGTAAAGATGATCTGACAGGGCGTCGGGGTCACGCATATCGAGCAGCGCAACTGCCTCTCGCCCACTAAGGGCATTGGCGAGCGCGGCTTCGCCCTCTGGCGTGTCACGTTCGGTGCGGGGGGCGAGCAGGATATCGACAGAGGCAAAACCGCAGGACAGGGCGGCCATCATCTCTGCATGGCCAAAACCGGCCAGCGCGTCGATTTCCAGCGGGATCACATCCGCAGGCAGGCCGCGGCCGAAGCGGGCGGAAAGGCGGATCATTTCGGCCCCGTCGGCGTCATGCACCAGCAGGCGCGGATCATGGCCCCCGGCGCGGCGGTAGGTGCCCGACAGCGTGTCGAGACGGCGAAAGACCGAGGACACCGGCGGCGCGTCATAGCTGATCGCACCCGAGGGGCAGATGGCGGAACACGCCCCGCAGCCCGCGCAGATCATCGGATCAATCGCAACATGGTCCCCCGCCGAGGTGATTGCGCCGGTGGGGCAGATGTTGAGGCATTTCGAACAGCCGGTCTGTTCGGCGCGGGAATGGGCGCAAAGCGATTCCTCAAGCCGCACGTAAAGCGGCTTTTCGAAAGTGCCGACCATCTGCGCCGCCTCGGCTGAGGCCTCCGCTACAGCGACGGGCTGGCGCGGATCGGCGCGCAGGTAACCTTCGCGCTTTTGGGGCGCGGGGAAGAGGGGCGTGTTGCCGGTGAGGTCGAGGATGATGTCACATTCGGACAGCGCACCGTCGCGCGGATCGGTGAAAGAAAACGCGCCGCGCCCGCCGGGCAGGAGCTGCTGAAAGGCGTCGATGCGCAGATGGAAGCCGCCCAGCGCGCCTTGGGCCCGCCCCAGATATCCCCGGATCACGTCAAAACGCCGGTCCACGGGCAGATCATCCAAATCCGTCTGCAGCACGGTCACGGCCAGATGATCACAAAGACGTGTGGCGGCAGCAAAGGCGACATCCCCCGCGCCCAGGATCAGGCAGGTGCCTTCGGAGACGATATCAAGCGAGCGCGCGGCAGGCAGGGTCAACGCTGCCTCGGCGGCCAGCGCGGCCATCTTGGGCGCAGGGGTTGTGCCCTTTTCGGACCAGCCGGCGCGGTCGCGCAGATCGACGAAACCGGGCGTCTCCGCCCCCAACTCCTCGGCTAAGGCCTCGAAATATGGGCGTTCCTGCTGACAGGCGACAAGCACATCGCCCGCCATCAGCGCGGCTGCGGCCTGTTCGGACTGATGTTGGCACAGGCCGGTGTAAACCTTTGAACAGCTCAGCCCCGTCGCCTTGCCGATGGTGTCGGCATCGACCGTCTGGCTGCCCAGACAATCACACAGCAGCAGCGTTTTCCCCATGTCTCTCTCCTTTGGCAGGACCGCGCGCCCCTTGCCTGACCCGGTGTCGGGACATGGACAAAGCGCCCCCAGAAACCTATGCTTTCCGAAAATATAGTCCCGCGAATACCGAAGCCCGGGGCCGGGCACAAGCGCCGCCCCCTGCCACGCAAGGGAGAAGCCGTGTACCTTCAGGACCAGAAAAGCATCAGCATGCCGATTGGTGTGGTGATTCAGCGTCGCCCCGGAGTCACCCGATGGGCGAAATGGGTCTGGACGCCGGTCGCCGTTCTGCCCGGCGCGCCAGCGGCCGAATGGAAGACATTGCGCGAGGTTGGTCAAACGGTGGAGTATCACGCCGCGACAGTGCCGCTGACCCTGTATCGCGGTGAGGCCGAGGCCTACAAGGTCGCACTGTCGCAGGCGGAACCGTCGGTTTATGTGATCTTGCGCGCGGCGCCACATGGGGCGACTTGGCCCTATCACGTGCATCTGGTCACCGCCTCGCCGCACGAAGCGCAGCTCTATGCGGAAAGCGGCGATGAGATCGTCGAACGTGTGGTGATGCCCGAGGGGCTGCTGTCCTGGGTCGGCGCCTATACGCAGGCGCATTACATCGAAGAGGCCTTCGTCAAACGCAAGCGGCGCCCGTATAAGGAAGAAGAAAAGGAAGACGGCATCGGCGATGCCCGTATTTCACAGGCAAGCGATGTCTACCGCGCCCCCGGATCCCTGCGCAAGAAAGACGAGATATGAGCCGAGAGACCGAAGGCGGTTCCGCAAACCGCGACACGGAAGGCGGCTTCTGGAGCCGTCGGCGCGCCCGCGTGGCCGAAGAAGAGGCCGCCGAGGTCCGCGCAGGGGAGGTTGCGGCAGAGGAGGCCGAGGCCGCCCGGCTGGCGGCAGAACAGGCCGAGAAGTCGGATGCCGAGATCCTCGCCGACTTCAACCTGCCCGACCCGGACGATCTGATCCCCGGTCAGGATATCGCGGGTTTCATGCACAAGGCGATTCCCGAACATCTGCGGCGGCGTGCCCTGCGGCGGCTGTGGCGGCTGAACCCGGTGCTGGCCGTTCTGGACGGCCTGAACGACTATGACGGCGACTTTAGCAATGCAGCAACCGACGCGCCGGGGGTTAAGACATCCTATCAGGTTGGCAAGGGGTTGCTGCGTCACGTCGAGGCGCTGGCCCGGGCAGAAGCAGATAAAGTTGCGTCTGAAAGCGCGGAAATTCCGGAAGAGGCGGCGCTGAGCGTAGAAAATGCAGTCATGCGGGACATTGCGCAGGAAATTCCCGATGCTGCACCTGCATCTACGACCAAGGTCGTAGTGTTGACGTCGGAAAATGATGAGAAAAGTGAGCCATATGAAGGGGATCCGGTGCCGCAGCGCCGTATGCGATTCACCTTTGAGACGGAGAATAAATGATCAGCCCCGCCGCCGCGACCATAGAAATCACCCCCGAAGATCGGCTGCGCGCCGATCTTTACAATTTTATGGGCGTGCTTCTGGCCGGGCCTGCGGATGCAGGGCTGCTGTCGCAAACTGCGGGCCTGACCGGGGATGAGACGGATCTGGGGCGTGCCATAGCGCGGCTGGCAGATTGCGCGCGCAGTGCCACGCCGAAGGGTGTGACCCGCGAATTCAACGCCCTGTTCATCGGGCTGGGCCGGGGCGAACTGCTGCCCTATGCCAGCTATTACCTGACCGGGTTCCTGAACGAAAAACCGCTGTCGATCCTGCGCAATGATCTGGCGGCACGGCGCATCAGCCGTGCACCAAATGTTTACGAACCCGAGGACAACATCGCCACGATGATGGAAGTGATGGCCGGGCTGATCGTGGGGCGCTTTGGCGCGCCTGCGACGCTGTCGGATCAACGCGTCTTTTTCAACCGGCATGTGGCGCCATGGGCCGGGCATTTCTTTGCCGATCTGGAAAAGGCGAAATCCGCGATGCTGTACAGCGCGGTCGGATCTGTCGGCCGGGCGTTCATGGAGATCGAGCGCGAGTCCTTCCGGCTCGGCTCTGCCTGAGGCGCAAAAATTGGCCGGAGCAATCCGGCAACCTGCGGCGGGCGCACCCCGTCCTGAGACAAAGCGATCCACCCGTGGGTCGTTCAACACCACAGGGAGACAAATCATGTCCAAGAAAGACGAGACGGCGAAAAGCCGGCGCGATTTTCTGAAACTGGCCGGTACGGCGGGTCCGGCGGCGGTTGTGGCCGTGGCTGTCAGCGGCACAGAGGCCGAAGCGGCCCCTGCCCCGGCGGATGGCAAGATGCAGGACACTGCGCACACTCGCGCCTATTTCGACAGCGCCCGGTTCTGAACACACCGGACGCCCAATGATCCATCGCCAGACCGCGGGCACGCCGCTGGCTTACCAAGCCAAACCTGACGGCTGTGTCGGGCAGCAAGGGAGCGTAATATGCTGAGAAAAAAAACAAATGGGGTGGCACGTCGGTCCCAGCGCACCGGCATCCTGTCCGACATTGCCGGATCGTCGGTTGACCGCCGCGCGTTTCTGCGCGGCTCCGGCCTTGCCATCGGGGGCCTTGCCGCCATCGCCGCCACCGCCGGATCGGTGACGCAGGCGACCGCCGAGACCGCCGTGAACGGCGCGATCAAAACCGTCAAGACTGTCTGCACGCACTGTTCCGTCGGCTGTACCGTTATGGCAGAAGTTGAAAACGGCGTCTGGACCGGGCAGGAACCTGGCTGGGACAGCCCCTTCAACCTCGGCGCGCATTGTGCCAAGGGCGCATCGGTGCGCGAGCTGGCCCATGGCGAACGACGCCTGAAATACCCGATGAAGAAAGTCGGCGGCGACTGGGTCAAGATTTCCTGGGATCAGGCAATCAACGAAATCGGCGACAAGATGCTGTCGATCCGCGACGAAAGTGGTCCGGATTCGGTCTACTGGCTTGGCTCTGCCAAGCACAGCAACGAACAGGCCTATCTGTTCCGCAAATTTGCCGCCTACTGGGGCACCAACAACGTCGACCATCAGGCGCGCATCTGCCATTCGACCACCGTTGCGGGTGTTGCGAACACATGGGGCTACGGCGCCATGACGAACAGCTACAACGACATCCACAACTCCAAGGCGATCTTCATCATCGGCGGCAACCCGGCAGAGGCGCATCCCGTGTCGCTGCTGCACCTGCTGAAGGCGAAAGAGCAGAACAACGCGCCGTTGATCGTGTGTGATCCGCGCTTTACCCGCACCGCCGCCCATGCGGATGAATATGTCCGCTTCCGGCCCGGTTCGGACGTGGCGCTGGTCTGGGGCATCCTGTGGCACATTTTCGAGAACGGCTGGGAGGACAAGGAGTTCATCCGCACCCGTGTCTGGGGCATGGATCAGATCCGCGAAGAAGTTGCCAAATGGACCCCCGAAGAGGTCGAGCGCGTCACCGAGGCCCCCGCAGCGCAGCTTGAGCGCGTGGCGCGCACCCTTGTGAACAACCGTCCCGGCACCCTGATCTGGTGCATGGGCGGCACGCAGCACACCAACGGCAACAACAACACCCGCGCCTATTGCATCCTGCAGCTGGCGCTGGGGAACATGGGCACCGCCGGCGGCGGCACCAACATCTTTCGCGGCCATGACAATGTGCAGGGTGCGACCGACCTTGGCGTTCTGGCCGACACCCTGCCGGGTTATTACGGCCTGGCACCGGGAAGCTGGGCCCACTGGGCGCGCGTCTGGGAAGAAGACCTGGACTGGCTCAAGGGTCGTTTTTCCGTCATGCCGGGCGCCGGAGAGGGCGGCAAGGACCGGCTGATGATGGAGGAGACGGGGATTCCCGTGTCCCGCTGGATCGACAGTGTGCTTGAAGACCGCGAAAACATCGACCAGCCGGACAATACCCGGGCGATGGTTCTATGGGGCCATGCGCCCAATTCGCAGACCCGCCTGCCCGAGATGAAGACGGCGATGGAAAAGCTCGACCTGATGGTTGTGGTTGATCCCCACCCCACTGTGTCGGCCATCATGCAGGACCGCACAGATGGGTTGTATCTGCTGCCCGCCACGACGCAGTTCGAAACCTACGGCTCTGTGACGGCATCCAACCGGTCGCTCCAGTGGCGCGAAAAGGTGGTCGAGCCGCTGTTTGAAAGCAAGGTGGACCACGAGATCATCAAGCTGTTCGCGGACAAGTTCGGCTTCACCGACCGCATGTTCAAGAACATCACGATAAATGGCAACGAGCCGCTGATCGAGGACATCACCCGCGAGTTCAACCGCGGCATGTGGACGGTCGGTTATACCGCGCAGTCACCCGAGCGGATGCGCAAGCATATGCAAAACCAGCACACCTTTGACCGCACCACGCTGCGCGCCAATGGTGGCCCGGCCGATGGCGATTTCTACGGCATGCCGTGGCCCTGCTGGGGCACACCCGAGATGAACCATCCCGGGTCGGCCAACCTTTATGATATGTCGCTACCAGTGGCACAGGGTGGCATGGGCTTCCGCGCGCGTTACGGTGTGGAGCGCAATGGCGACAACCTGCTGGCCGAGGGCGTCTATCCTGTCGGATCAGAGATCGAGGACGGCTATCCCGAGTTCAGCATGCAGATGCTGATGGATCTGGGTTGGGACGGTGATCTGACCGCCGAGGAGCGTGCGAGCATCGAAAAGGTCGCAGGGTACACTGCCCCCGAAAACGCGGGCGATGGCACCCAGGAAGTCGGCGAGACATCGCAGACCGGTGAGATGAAGTCGGATTATGCCGGGCAGGTCGGTGGTATCAACTGGAAGACCGATCTTTCGGGCGGCATCCAGCGTGTTGCGATCAAACATGGCTGCGCGCCTTATGGCAATGCCAAAGCCCGCGCCGTGGTCTGGACCTTCCCCGATCCGGTCCCGCTGCACCGCGAGCCGCTTTATTCCAACCGGCGCGATCTGGTGGCAGATTATCCGACCTATGAGGACAAGAAGTTCTGGCGCGTGCCGACCATGTACGCCTCGATCCAGAAGAACGACTTTTCCAAGGACTTCCCGACCATCCTCACCTCTGGCCGTCTGGTCGAATATGAGGGCGGCGGGGACGAGACCCGGTCGAACCCCTGGCTTGCTGAACTGCAGCAGGACATGTTCATCGAGATAAACCCGCGCGACGCCAACAATGCCGGTGTGCGCGACGGGGCCATGGTCTGGGTCTATGGACCTGAGGGCGGCAAGATCAAGGTGATGGCGATGGTCACCGAACGTGTGGGCAGCGGCGTCGCCTTCATGCCCTTCCACTTTGGCGGCTTCTCGCAGGGGGAGGACCTGAGGTCGAAATATCCAGAGGGCGCTGATCCTTACGTGTTGGGGGAATCCACCAACACCGCACAGACCTATGGCTATGACAGCGTGACACAGATGCAGGAGACCAAGGCGACTCTGTGCAGAATCGAAGCAGCATAAGGAAGATTTGAACCATGGCACGAGCTAAATTTCTCTGCGACGCCGAACGCTGCATCGAATGCAACGCCTGCGTCACAGCCTGCAAGAACGAACACGAGGTGCCCTGGGGCATCAACCGCCGCAAGGTGGTCACGATAAATGATGGCTCGCCCGGCGAGCGTTCGATCTCGGTCGCCTGCATGCATTGTTCGGACGCGCCCTGCATGGCCGTCTGCCCGGTGGATTGTTTTTACCAGAATGAGGAAGGCATCGTTCTGCATTCCAAGGATCTGTGCATCGGCTGCGGCTATTGCTTTTACGCCTGCCCGTTCGGCGCGCCGCAATATCCGCAGGCCGGCAACTTTGGTTCGCGCGGCAAGATGGACAAATGCACCTTCTGTTCGGGCGGTCCGGAAGAGGACAACTCCCAAGCCGAATTCCAGAAGTACGGTCGCAACCGGATCGCGGAAGGCAAGCTGCCGATCTGCGCCGAGATGTGTTCGACAAAGGCCCTGCTCGCCGGTGACGGCGATGTCGTGTCATCGATCTACCGCGAACGCGTCGTGGCGCGCGGTTTTGGATCGGGCGCATGGGGCTGGGGCACGGCCTATGACCAAAAGGGCGGCTGAGCCTTTGTGAGATCAGGGCCAGCGCAGCCATGTGCCGCGCTGGCCCTGCTTTTGTTCCGCCAAGCGGACCCTTCCCGATCCCCCGCGTGCCGGGGTGTCTGGAACAGTCCGATGCACGCGCCGGTCATCCTGGCACGTCGATCCAACCGGAGACTCCTGGGAGCCTGCCATGAAAACCCTTTATTCCCTTCTTGTTCTGCTGGCTCTTGGGCTTTCGCCCCTGCCCGCCGCATCACAAGCCGTTGTGCCACCTGCAGACTCTGCCGCGCCCAACCCGGCGCCCAAACTTGAGGACATCCTGCGCCGCCAGCAGGATCTGAAGGTCGATGACAGCCTGCGCGAAAATATGATCGGGGACGCCGCAACTGCTGCGCCCGAAAGAAGCGCGCTTGGCACACGTGGCGGTGCCTCGGACCCGGATCTGTGGCGCGCCCTGCGGTTTGACGAGGCGGATGTGACCACCCAACAGCGCGGCCCCGCAGCAAAGACGCTGATCCAGGACAACGGCATGTGGTGGCTGAACTTCCGCCACGGCCCGCTGATCACCTATGGTGGTTGGCTGTTGCTGGGCACCATAGGTGTGCTCGCACTGTTCTACCTGATCCGGGGACGTGTGCGCATCGAGGGGGAGAAGACAGGTCACAAGATCGAACGGTTCAAATTTATTGAGCGCATGGGTCACTGGCTGCTGTCGGGATCGTTCGTCATCCTTGGCGTGACCGGCCTGCTGACGCTGATGGGGCGCAAATTCCTGATCCCGGCCTTTGGTCATGAGGCGTTTTCCACCGTCGCCATCGGGTCAAAGTGGGTACATGACAACGTGGCCTGGGCCTTTATTCTGGGGCTCGTCATGGTCTTTGTCATGTGGGTCGTTCACAACATTCCCGACCGCACCGATGTGATGTGGATCCTGCGCGGGGGCGGTTTGTTTGGCGGCGGTCATCCGGATGCCAAGAAGTTCAACGCAGGGCAAAAGATCGTCTTCTGGTCGGTGATCCTTCTGGGGACATCGATCTCCGTTTCGGGCATTTCGCTGTTGTTCCCGTTCGAATTGCACCTGTTCGGACCAACATTTGCGCATCTCAACGACTGGGGCGTGCCGCAGATGCTGGGCTTTGGCCCGCTGCCCAGCGACCTCAGCCCGCAGGCCGAGATGCAGTACAGCCAGCTGTGGCATGCAATCGTGGCCTTTGTGCTGATGGTGGTGATCCTGGGCCATATCTATATCGGCACGCTTGGCATGGAGGGCGCATTTGACGCCATGGGCAGCGGCATGGTCGAAGAACAATGGGCCAAGGAACACCACAACCTTTGGGTTGCCGAGGTCAAGGAACGCGAAGCCCGCGCCAAGGGAGCGAGATCATGAAAGCCTTTGTTCTGGGCATCGTCCTGATCGCCGTCATCGCCGTCGGCGCGAATATTGCATTGGAAAATATAGGGTTTTCCCAGGCGAACATCAGCATCAGTTCTGACAAGGTCCGCCTGGGGGATGCCGCGTCAGACCGGGAGTGACGCATCGAGCGCAAAGCCGAGCTTGTCCACAAGCTCCGCGATCTGCGCGTCTTCGATGATGAAAGGCGGGGCGAGCAGGATGTGATCGCCGGTCTTGCCGTCGATTGTGCCGCCCATCGGATAGCAGATGAGACCCGCCTCGAACGCGGCGGCCTTGATATGTGCCGCGAGTTTCAGGGCCGGATCAAACGGGGCCTTGGTTGTGCGATCTGCGACCAGTTCGAGGCCCACAAAAAGGCCCCTTCCCCGGATATCCCCCACATGCGGGTGCTGACCAAAGCGGTCCTGCAGCGCAGCGCTGAGCGCATCCCCTTGTTTTTTCACGTTTTCCAGAAGACCCCGGTCAAGCACGGAGCTGACGACCGCGAGGCCTGCGGCAGCGGCGGTGGGGTGACCCAGATAGGTGTGGCCATGCTGGAAAAACCCGCTGCCCGCGCCGATGGTGTCATAGATTTCCGAGGTGCAGAGCATCGCGCCGATGGGCTGGTAGCCCGCACCCAAGCCTTTGGCAATGCAGAGGATATCCGGCGCGACGCCATCCTGTTCGCAGGCAAACAGCGTGCCGGTGCGCCCCATGCCGCACATCACCTCGTCCAGGATCAGCAAGATGCCGTATTGATCGCAGATTTCGCGGATGCGTTTGAAGTAGCCCGGTGCGGGGGCAAGCGCGCCTGCCGTGGCGCCGACGACGGGTTCGGCCATGAAGGCCATGACGCTTTCGGGACCGACGCGCAGCAGTTCTGCCTCCAGCAGATTGGCGGAGCGCAGGCCATAGTCGGCGTCAGATTCCCCTTCGTTTTGAAGGCGATAGGGGTAGCAGGGGTCGATATGGCTCATGTCCAGAAGGAGCGGGGCGAATTGGGCACGGCGCCATGCGTTGCCGCCTGCGGACAGCGCGCCGATGGTGTTGCCATGATAGCTTTGCTTGCGCGCGATCAGCCGGCCCCGGTTGGGGTCGCCCCGTTCCACGTGGTATTGCCGCGCCAGCTTGATCGCGGCCTCTGCAGCCTCTGATCCGCCTGAGACCAGATAGACCCGGTCGAGCGTGCCGGGAGCGTTGGCGATCAGAAGATCGGCAAGCTTTTCAGCGGGTTGCGAGGTGAAAAACCCGGTGTGGGCATAGGCAAGCTGGTCGAGCTGCGCCTTGATCGCGGTGATCACCGTGGCATCGCCATGACCAAGGCAGGAGACGGCGGCGCCGCCCGAGGCGTCGAGATACTGCTTGCCGGTGGAGTCGATGAGGTAACAGCCCTTGCCGCCGACAGCGGTTGGCGGGGTGGATTTCATCGAACGGGGAAAGATGTGGGACATGGGTCAGATCCGGTGCTGGAAAGCGTGTGGCATATGTATGGAAACCGTATGGCTGGCGTCGGGGGAGTTTGGGCCAATGTTGCCCTGAGCTGCAAGGTCGAACCGGGGGCCGGCCCCCGGACCCCCGGGATATTTTTGGGCAGATGAAGGCGCAAGGCGGCGGAGCCGCTGTGACGTGTTCCGCTCGGGCCCGCAGGACTGGGCGTGGGGCTGGTTCAGGCGGCGCCGGGGAGGTTGACCTGGCGCGCGCCCTCTTCGAACGAGTCGAGTGAGAGCGGCCAGGTGGTGCCGGGCCAGCGGATTTCCATCTGTTTTTTGCGCGGGCGATAGATGGCGGTGTAGAGCGTGCCGAAGCCGTAGCTGAAGGCCGTGGAATAGAGCGGCGGTTTGAGGAAGTTCGAGATGAACTTTTCCTCGGTGTCGCGGTGCAGGCTCATCCGATGCAGCAGGTAACGTTCGCGTTCCACCGTGGCGGTGAAGCGCGCATGGCTGATCCATTCGACGTTTTCCTGATGGTTGGTCGCGACCGCCGCATGGGTGATCAGGGTGGCGCGGTCCGGTGCCATCATGGCGGTGAGGTATTTGCGGTTCCGATCCACCACGGTCACATTATAGCTCATGTGGGTGGGGACGCGGGAGAGGACCTGCCCCGCCTCTTCGGTGGTGGTGCAGGTCTGCAGCACATAGCGCAGGATGAGCGGCACGCCGAAGCCTTCGCCCACCACGCGCCGCCCGCCGAAGGTGAGCGAGATGGCGAGGCCTGCATCGTTCATGCCATCAACCAGCCCCCAGAGACCATCGGAGGTGCCCATGACCTTGCGGCCCATCCAGCCGGTGCGCAGGATCAGCGAATCAAACGCGGCCGGGTTGTAATCATAGTTGCGCACCAGCACCGGCGCCTTGCCGGGCCAGAGCGCCTGTGAGCAGCCCGAAAGATAGGGCGGCGGGCAGTAGAAGGAGAGGAAGCGCGCCGCCTGATCGCCGCCGCCCGCCAGTTCGCAGAGCTGATCATAGAGCGGCAGCATTTCGGGCATGTGCCGTTTCAGCATCCGCTGGCTTTCCCTATAGGAGGCGCGGACCTCGTCGCCTTCCTTGAGCCACCATTTGAGGTAGGCCGGCCAGTATTCTGCGAACAGCCCGGCCCATTTCGGGCCAGGCTGATCTTCGGATATGGCACGCCAGTACATGGTCATGCAGCTGCTTTACATGATCTTGAAGGCGGGGTCGAAATGGGCCGCCGGACCAGCCTCGGCCACAGGAAGCGGACGGCCAGTGACGCAGCTTTTGATACCATGGATCCACTTTTTCGCCCGCTCGTTGAGCATGAAGTTCTTGGTCATCGAGCGGCCCCGGGTCACGAGGATGCCGATATCCGCGCCCTCATAGCGGTAATCGCCCGGGCGGAGGATGCGCAGGAAGAAGGCTTCGTTTTCGCTCTCGACGGCGCGGCGGTGATAGTCGAAGCGGTCATAGACCACACGGCCATCTTCGAGCATGCGGTAGATGCCGGTTTCCGGGGCGCTGGTGCAGATGTCGACGGAATCGTCGGTGTGTTTGATCACCATCTGCGACCATGAATCGATCATGTCCGGGTTGGCCCAGCGGGCGTTCAGCTCGTCCACATCCAGGTTGAATTTCTTTTTCGAGAATTCCAGCAGGTGGAAGAGGAAGAGCGGCGCATCGGCATGGGCAAATGCCGCGTGGTTGGTCATCGACGACGCACCGGTGATGCGGGGGTTGAGTTCACCCAGCCAGAGGTCGCCGGTTTTCTTGTCGATCAGGAAATCGAGTTCGAAATAGCCCCGGTAGCCTTCCTTGCGCAGTTGTTCCCCGAATTTGAAGGTGAGGTCGCGGGCCTGCTGGCGCACCTTGGGCGGAAAGGCGGTCGAGAGGATTTCATTGCCGCACCAGCCGCCGCGATAGGGGGTCAGATCCTTGAAGCCGACAAGTTCGGTCATCAGCGGGCCGACGATGGTGCCTTCTTTGGTGGCGCAGGCCTCGATCGCGGAACCGCGGCAATCGATCCGTTTCATGATCTTGATTTCGCCCTCGCCGATGATTTCGGATTCATGGCGGCGGAAGTCAGCCTCGGATTTGATGAAGAAGGTCGTGTGACCGCTGTCGCCAAAGGCCGATTGCAGCACGAGGTCGTGGCCGATGCCGGCCTTTTCGGTGATCTCGCGCAGGTGGTCGTAGCTTTCGACCACGGACAGGGTGTTGGGCACCGAGGGCACGCCGGCCTTGTTGCCGATGCGCACGGTTTCGATCTTGTTGTCCATGCTGCTGCGCAGTTTCGCCTTGGGGAACCAGACATCGGCGCCAAGTTCCTTGGACAGGCGTTCGGTTTCTTCGTCAAACATCAGAAAGACGAAATGCGGCTTGCCGCCACGACGTTTGATGAAATCAATCACCTCCTTATGCTGGAGGAGGTAGTTGTTGATGTCCTCGATGCTCTGGAATTCCGCATGGGGCTGTTCACTGGGGCAGAAGACGTTCGGGTGTTTGCCGTCGTAGCAGTCGATGTAGCAGATGTATTTGAAGTTCTTCACCCATTCATCAAGGCCGAGCAGGTTGAAGTTTGTCGCCGAGATGAAATAGATCGGATCGTCGTTGCGGTGAAAGAACCGGCGGATTTCCGAGATGTTGTTGAGTATGGTCGTTGCCATGGGTGGGGTTCCTCTCTGTTATTATTCGGCAGCTGTGGCAAGTTTGGCGCGGCCGAGTTTGGCAAGCGCCTCCTGGGTGAAGACGCGCAGGCCCAGATCCGGGCGGTAGCCGTGGATTTCACTGACATCGAGCGCGCGCATGAAGCTGAGGATTTCCTGGCTGACGACCTGTCCGGGGACGAGGATGGGAAAACCGGGCGGATAGGGGATGATGAAGGAGGCGGAGACGATTTCCTGACCTGCATCCATCGCCTCTTTCAGCGATCCGTTGAGTTCGAGGTAGTCGCAGTTGTTTTCGTCATAGCTGAGGAAAAATGCCGTGCGAATGTCGCCTTCGGGGGTGCCGTTATCGGCGCGGAAGGCGTCATGAAAGCGGGAGAAGTCGGGCAGCGGCGGCAGATCCTCCATCAGATTGCGCACGCGACGGTTGAAGGCGAGGCGTTCCATCTTGGAGGCGTCGTCGAGCAGGTCATCGAGGGATTTCGCGATTTCGACCAGCACTTCGATCAGGTAGGCGACCGAGGAGCGCGTGGTGCCGATGTTGGTCATGAAGAGGACGGTGTTGCGCGAGGTCTTGTTGATCTGGATGCCGTATTTGTCCATCAGGATCTGGGTCTTGAAGGTGTCGCCATCCCAGCCGGTGCCACCGACGGCGAGGGTGACGCGGGTGGGGTCGAGAACGAATTCATCCTTTTCCCAGCAATCCCAGAGGTCGGTCCAGCCCTGTTCGGGTTCATAATAGCTCTCGACTCCCGACTCGCGGTGCGCCTCGGGGATCATGTCGCCGGCGGTGAGAACCTTGAAATACTTCTGCAGCAGCGGATGGGTCGAGATGGCACGGCGCATGGACATCGCCGCCTCTATCTGGCGCTGGACGAATTCGAAGCCTTCGAGTTCGACCTGACGGCGGCCCACATCCAGCGACGCGATGATCTGGTAGTTCGGAGAGGTCGAGGTGTGGGTCATGTAGGCTTCGTGGAAGCTTTGTTCGACCTCACCTTTGAAGTCCTGATCGTTGACGTGGATCATCGAGCCCTGCCGCAGGGCGGTCAGGGTCTTGTGCGTCGATTGCGTGCCATAGACCCGCACCCGCGCGGTGGGCGGCGGGATCAGGCGGGTTTTGAGCAGGGTTGCGTCGTCGGCATCCTTGAGCTTGGCCTTTTGTTTTTCATAGGCCTTGGCATGTTCGGGGCTGCGCAGGCGTTCACGCAGCACGTTGGCCGCACTCATTGCGGTGCGGGTGCGGTAGGTGGGGTTGAAGCGGGCAAAGGCGAACCATGCCTCGTCCCAGAGGAAGACGAGATCGGGTTTGATCGCGAGGCATTCTTCCATGATGCGTTCGACGTTGTAGACGATACCGTCAAAGGTGCAGTTGGTCAGCAGCAGCATGCGCACGCGGTCAAGCTTGCCCGCCGCCTTCAGTTCCAAGAGCTGTTTCTTGATGTCGTGCAGGGGGACCGCGCCATACATCGAATATTCATTCAGCGGATAGCTGTCGAGGTAACAGACCTGCGCGCCCGCCAGCACCATGCCGTAATGGTGTGACTTGTGACAGTCGCGGTCCACCAGAACGATGTCGCCGGGGCGCACAAGCGCCTGGACCACAATCTTGTTGCAGGTCGAGGTGCCGTTGGTGGCAAAGAAGGTCTGTTTCGAGCCGAAAGCGCGGGAGGCAAGTTCCTGCGCCTCTTTGATGGGGCCGTGCGGTTCGAGCAGGGAGTCGAGGCCACCCGAGGTTGCGGAGGTTTCGGCAAGAAAGATGTTGGGGCCGTAAAAGGCGCCCATGTCCTGAATCCAGTGACTGCGGGTGATGGATTTTCCCCGGCTGATCGGCATGGCGTGAAAGACGCCGGTGGGCTGTTTGGAATAGTTCACGAGGGCCGTGAAAAACGGCGTCTTGTAGCGCGCCTGCACACCGCGAAGGATGTTCAGGTGCAGCTCCATAAAATCTTCCTGATTGTAGAACACCCGACGGCAGATCCCGAGGTCGAGCCCGGCGATATCTTCGACCGAGCGTTCGGTGACAAGGTAGGCATCAAGTTCCGGGCGGACCTTGGCGATCAGGCGGCAGAGTTCGGGACCATAGTCACGCGGGCGCAGGGAATCGAGTTCATCCTGACGTTCAGCATGATCGAGGTAACGCGACAGCAGCGGCATTTCGAGTTTGGATTTCAGGGTAAGGCCGGGGCGCACGACGATGGCCTGAATGTTGTGGTTGAAGAGCACCGCAATCAGCGCGTCCTCGAGGCTCGGGACCACAACCGCCTCGTACTGAAAGGGATCTTCGGGGCGGCGCATCCGGGTGACGTTGGATTTCAGCCAGCGTTCCTGATGTTCGTTCACATCATCGACGATCAGCACCTCGAAATAGGGTTTGGTCATGGCGCGGGCTTCGGGCGACAGCATCGCCTCGTCATCCTGTTCGTCCTTTTCCGAACTGTCCTTGTCCAGCGGGATATGACGGCGGCGATAGGCGCCCGAGGTCAGCGCCCGCAGCGCGCGGTGGACGGAATAGGCGAGATCTTCGAAATGGCCAGAGGCATATTGGCGGCGCATGTAGTCAAAGGCCTGCATGCCGGGAAAGGCCCAGTAGGGTTCGATCACCTCAAGTGCGGTCCAGAGTTGTTCGACCCGCTTTTTCACCGCCGCGATGTGACGGTCGTTGCCGCCCTGGGCAAGGGCGTCGGTGGCTTCGCGCAGGGCGGCCCATCTGTCGGACCGCAGCTGGACCGCCGAGTAGTATTCGTTCACGGATTGCATCGCTTCTCTCCCCAATGGGCGGAAGACCTCGCGACGCGACGCGGGGGCGCAGTCAAGCGCCCCAACAGGCGGGCGGGATCAACCGCTGGATGTTTTTCCCATGACCGCCTGGATTCCCAGGGGCGGGTTCGGTTCGACGTCAGGGCCGCTTGCAACGTCCACATGCAGCCCGGCACGGCTGCCCTGCCCCTGCATCTCAAGCGGCCCGAGCGTGTAAAGATAGGCGTCCGAGCCGCTGGCGCGGTCGTAAACCGGAAAGTCGTTGGACCGGTCGCGGAAGGATTTGAGCACCTGTCCCAGACCCTTCATTCCCGCCTCGCGCTGGCGGCGCACCACATCAAGGTCCACCTCGATCGGGAACATGTCCTCTTGTCCTGCGGACTGGTGCAGCACCGTGGCGCTGGGATCGACGACGATGGATTTGCCCACGCCCCCTGCCCCAAGGCCGTTGACCGCAAAGACATAACACTGGAACTGCGCAGCAGTGGCCCGTGCGATGGCGAGTTCGGCGTCGCGGTCGGTGGTGCCGGTCAGCACCGGGTTCAGGATGACCTCGGCGCCCATGGAGGTGAGCTGGCGCGTGGTTTCCGGGAACCAGATGTCATAGCAGATCGACAGGCCAAAGCGGCCGACGTTCGGCACGTCAAAGACGCAGAATTCGGTGCCTGCGGTGATACCAGCCTCATACGGGCGGAACGGGAACATCTTGGCATAGCGCGCGATGATCAGCCCGTCGGGATTGATCACCACGGCGGTGTTGCGGATCAGCCCGTCAGCGCCGCGTAGGAACATCGAGCCGGGGATCAGCCAGACACGGTGGCGGCGCGCGGCCTCACACAGGCGGTCAATCGCCTCGTTTTCGGGCGGAAGCGCGTAGCGGTCGAGCGGGCCGAAGGCGGCCAGTTCAGAAAACAGGACCATCTGGGTCCAGGGAAAGCGCGCCATCAGCACCTCAAGCCGGTGGAGGATACCATCGACGTTGGACTGGGTGGCCTGGACGTACATCTGCACGCCTGCGATTGCGAAAGGGGTCATCGGGAACAGTCTCCATTGGCGCGGAAACACCTGTTGGGGCTGGTGTCTGGTATGTCCGCTTCCCGCATGTCTTACGCGCTGCTGGCGGGCACGAAAACCTGCAAGCCCGGCAAATGCGACAGATCGGTGACGATCCGTGCCAGTTTCGTGGCGTCAGGCTGGCTGGGTGCCAAAAGAGTGATCAAATCGGCCGGATCTGCCGCCGCGCAGGCAGCAGATCCATGCGGGAAAGGCGTGTGTGGGGCCACGCGGTTTACGCCATGGCCTTGCGGCGCGTGACCTTGTCGTTGCGCCCGCGTTGCAGGAACACGATCAGCGCGAGCAGCAGCAGCGCCGGGATGAACATCAGGTATTTAGACGGGGTGTTGACGGGTTTGAGCACGCGCAGCACCTCCTGATCCCAATCCAGCCCCGCCTCTGATGCCGGTGAGCCGAAGGAGACATCGTCGATGAACATCTTGTCCTCTTCCGTGCGGAAGATAAGGCCGGCCTTGTCGAGCTTGTCCGCGCCAGTGTCGCCTTCGCCGATGGGCAGCAGGGCGACAAAGGTGATCGGATCGCCAAGGTCATTCACGCCAGCCACACGAATGCGCAGCTTGTCCCCGGCGGGCGTATCTTCGGCCGCGGCGGCGATTTCGGTTGGCGATTCTTCGTTGTAGGGCGGAAAGGCCATGTCCATCCAGAAGCCCGGGCGGAACAGGGTGAAGGCGACCAGCAGCAGGGCCAGCGATTCATAAAAGCGGTTCTTGGCAAGGAACCAGCCCTGTGTTGCGGCAGCAAACAGCAGCATGGCGATGGTTGCGATCACAAAGACAAACACGCCCTGATACCAGGTCACGTTGATCAGCAGCAGTTCGGTGTTGAAGATGAACAGGAAGGGCAGTGCTGCGGTGCGCAGGGAGTAGAAGAAGGCGATGACGCCGGTCTTGATCGGATCGCCCCCCGACACGGCGGCGGCGGCGAAAGAGGCCAGACCGACGGGCGGTGTCACATCGGCCATGATGCCGAAGTAGAACACAAACAGGTGGACAGCGATCAGCGGCACGATCAGCCCGTTCTGCTGGCCCAGTGTCACGATGACCGGGGCAAGCAGGGCTGAGACGACGATGTAGTTTGCCGTGGTGGGCAGGCCCATGCCAAGGATCAGCGACAGCACGGCGGTGAGCAGCAGGATGGCCATGATGTTGCCGCCTGACAGCACCTCGACCACATCGGCGAGGGCAGAGCCGACGCCGGTCTGGCTGACAGCCCCCACGATGATACCGGCGGTCGCGGTGGCGATGCCGATGCCGATCATGTTGCGCGCGCCGGTCACCATGCCGTCGATCAGGTCGGTGAACCCGGCCTTGAGATCCGCGCCAAGCTGGCTTTCGCCGCGGAACATCTGCATCAGCGGGCGCTGGGTCAGCAGGATGAAGACCATGTAGGCCGCAGCCCAGAAGGCCGAGAGGCCGGGCGACAGGCGATCCACCATCAGCGCCCAGACCAGCACGACAACCGGCAGGATGTAGTGCAGACCAGAGCGGATCGTCGGGCCGGGCAGCGGCAGGCGCGTCACCGGCTCGTTCGGATCATCCAGCTTGAGCGGTGCCTCTTTCGAGGCGATGCGCAGCAGGACAACATAGATCGCGCTGAGGGCGACAAAGATGATGTAGCCGGCCGTGTCCGGGAACAGGGTGCGGATCCAGCCCATGCCGTAATAGACGATGAAGGACAGCGCGCAGATCATCGCGATGATGAAGGCGATGCCGATCAGGCGCTGCACGATGGGCTTGGGCGTATAGGCACGCGGCAGCCCCTCCATCCCCGCCTTCAGCGCCTCAAGATGCACGATGTAGACAAGGGCGATGTAGGAGATGACGGCGGGCAGGAAGGCGTGTTTGACCACATCGAAATAGGGAATGCCGACATATTCGACCATGAGGAAGGCCGCAGCGCCCATGACAGGCGGCATGATCTGACCGTTGACGGAACTTGCCACCTCAACCGCGCCGGCCTTTTCAGACGAAAAGCCGACCTTTTTCATCAGCGGGATGGTGAAGGTGCCGGTGGTGACCACGTTGGCGATGGACGAGCCCGAGATGAGGCCGGTCATGGCAGAGGAAACAACAGCCGCCTTGGCCGGTCCGCCCTTCATATGACCCATCAGGGAAAAGGCGACCTGAATGAAGTAGTTGCCGGCACCTGCCTTATCCAGCAGCGAGCCGAAGAGCACGAAGAGGAAGACAAAAGAGGTGGACACGCCCAGCGCGATGCCAAAGACGCCTTCGGTCGTGATCCACTGGTGATTGACGATTTCCGACAGGTTGTTGCCCTTGTGAGCGATCAGGTCGGGCATGTAGGGGCCAAGCACCGTATAGACCAGAAAGACCGATGCGACGATCATCAGCGCCGGGCCAAGCGCGCGGCGCGTCGCCTCTAGCAACACCAGAATCCCGATGACGGCGACGACAAAATCCTGAGTGATGGGCGCGCCGACGCGCCCCGAAATTTCGCGGTAATAGACGTAGAGATAGAGCGCGGTTGCCGCGCCGACCACGGCCAGCGCCCATTCCCAGACGGGGATCTTTTCCTTGGGTGAGCCGAGGATGACGCAGGCGACCAATGCGGCCACGACAAGCGGAATCCACCAGATGGAAGTGCCGTCCTTGGACCCCATCATGAACAGCGCGCCAAGGATCACAGGGACGGCGACGCCGAGCACGATCTGGAATTTGGTTTTTGTGGCGGGAAAGGCGGCAAAGGCCAGAAACAACGCAAAGGCAAGGTGGATCGAGCGCGCCTCGGTGTCATTGAAGACGCCGAAATTGATCATGAAGGGGATAGGCGATGCGAACCAGAGCTGGAACAGCGACCAGGACAGCGCCACAAGCATCAGAAAGAGGCCAACCGATCCTGTGACGTTGCGCCCGCCGGTGTCGGATGATGCGACAAGTGCGTCCAGATCGGTCTGGCTCAGCTCTTCCTGACGGCGGGCCTCAGCCTCTGTCTCTGCGGCCTTGGTCTGGTCTGTGTCCGACATGATTTACTATCCCTGTGGGGGTCTGCGCCCGGATCCGGATCTTTGTCCGGAATTCATTTTGGTGCGGAGAGGCGACAGTGCCGCCCCCCCGGGTGTCAGAGGGGTCGGATCACATCCAGCCGCGTTCCTTGTAGTATTTCACCGCGCCGTCGTGCAGCGGGGCCGACAGACCGTCCTTGATCATGTCCTCTTCCTTGAGGTTTTCAAAGGCGGGGTGCAGTTTCTTGAAACGGTCGAAGTTGTCGAAGACCGCTTTCACCACCTCATAGACCACATCATCCGGCACGTCGGAGGAGGTGACGAAGGTCGCCTTGACACCAAAGGTGGTCACGTCATCGGGTGAGCCCGCATACATGCCGCCGGGGATTGTGGCATAGGCGTAGAACGGGTTGTCAGCGACCAGCTTGTCGATGGCTTCGCCCTGCACGGGAACAAGGTTCGCGTCGATGGTGGACACGGCTTCCTGGATCGAACCGTTCGGGTGGCCGACGGTGTAGATGATTGCATCCACCTTGTTGTCACCCAGAGCGGCGGCCTGTTCGGCGGGCTTGAGTTCAGAGGCGAGCGCGAAGTCGTCCATGGACCAACCCTTGGCGTCCAGCACGACCTGCATCGTGGCCAGCTGACCCGAACCGGGGTTTCCGACATTGACGCGCTTGCCCTTGAGATCATCAAAGCTCGCGATGTTGGCGGCCTTGCTTGCGATCACGGTGAAGGGTTCCGAGTGGACAGAGAACACGGCGCGTTCCTTGTCGAACTTGTTGCCTTCGTATTCCGAGGTGCCGTTGTAGGCGTGGTACTGCCAGTCGGACTGGGCGACGCCCATGTCCATGTCACCCGCTTTGATCGCGTTGATGTTGGCGATAGAACCACCGGTGGAGGGGGCGGTGCATTTCAGGTTGGTCTTGGCGCTGTCGCGGTTGACGAGACGGCAGATCGACTGGCCGACGACGAAATAGACGCCGGTCTGACCGCCGGTGCCGATGGTGATGAAGCGTTCCTGTGCCACTGCCGTGGTCGAGGCCAGAAGGCCGGCCGTCAAGGCAAGGTATTTTGCGTGTTTCATAAAAGTCTCCCACTCTATTTCGTTGTGCCGATCTGGCTGAAGAGGCCGGACCGGATCGTCGCCATACTCAAGTTCGTCGCATTAACCAAGTCGTTAGGCCAGTCTGTTTCAGGCGAGTTCCAGTCCCGTTTTCCAGTTTGGCTTCTGAGGCCATCAGCCGCCGCAGCGGTCTTCGGGATCACAGGATTGCCCCCTTTCACCAGAAGCTTTGTATGCGGCAGATTTTGCCCCCTATGGTCACCAACTGGTCCCGGCACACTGCGCCCCGGCGTTCGAATCAGGGTAGTATTGTTTATTATTTCGATCAAGTCGGTTACTGTCCTGATATCGACCACACCCGCTGTTGTTTTTTTATCATTTATTTTCATGTGGTTAAACAACAAGAAAGGGATTCGTCTTGGATCAGGATGTTGGTCGGCGGCTAAAATCAGTGCGCAACGCAAAAGGGTTATCCCAACGTCAACTCGCCCGTCAGGCGGGGGTGACCAACGGTCTGATTTCCATGATCGAACAGGGCCGCTCGAGCCCATCCATAGCGTCGCTCAAGCGGATTCTGGACGCTGTTCCGATGACTTTTTCAGAGTTCTTTGCCGACGATGGGCCGTCTGTGGAAACCTTCGTGCACCGCGCCGAAGATCTGCGCGAGATCAGCCTGGGCGCGGTGCTGGACCTGCGCGAAGCGGCGGCGGATCTGCTGTCGCTGCGGCAGGTCGGGGATGCGTCGCGCCACAAGATCCAGATGCTGCACGAGGTCTATGCCCCCGGCGCCGACACCGGGCCAGAGCTGTACACTCACCCCGGCGAAGAGGCCGGCATCGTGATCGAGGGGCAGATTGCCCTGACCGTCATTGCCCGCACCGAGGTGCTGGGTCCTGGCGACGCCTATCTGTTTGAAAGCAACAAGCCGCACCGCTTTCATAACAATTTCACCAAAAGATGCGTCATTGTGAGCGCCTGTACCCCGCCCAGCTTCTGATCCATACCGTCGGACCGCAGGACAACCGCCCCATCCCGCCGTTTTGACACCCAGACCAACCTCAGGACCGATGATGCAAAAACTTGCCACCCTCGAACGATACACACCGCTTGCGGGGTTGGCCGCGCTCAGCCTGCTGTGCCTGCTGGCGAGCCTCTGGTCGGGGTGGATGTTGCTGCCCTTTGCGGTCTGCGCTGCGCTGAGCCTGCTGGGCGTCTATGACATCCGCCAATCCAGCCATTCGATCCTGCGCAATTACCCGGTCATGGGGCACATGCGGTTCCTGTTCGAAGGCATCCGCCCGGAAATCCGCCAGTATCTGATCGAATCCGATCAGGATGAGGAACCGTTCAGCCGCGATTCTCGATCGCTTGTCTATCAGCGTGCCAAGGGGGTCGAGGACAAGCGCCCCTTTGGCACACGCAAGCGGGTGTATGATTCAGGCTATTCCTGGCTGACCCATTCGATTGCGCCCGTGCATCTGGACAACAGCGATTTCCGCGTCACGGTGGGCAATGCCGCCTGCAAACAGCCCTATTCCGCCTCGCTTTATAACATTTCGGCGATGAGCTTTGGTTCCCTTTCGGCCAATGCCATTCAGGCGCTGAACACCGGTGCAAAGATGGGTGGGTTTGCCCATGACACCGGAGAAGGGTCGGTCAGCCGCTATCACCGCGCCGGGGGCGGCGATCTGATTTATCAGGTGGCGTCGGGCTATTTCGGGGCGCGGGCGGCGGACGGCACGTTTGACCGGGAAAAATTCGCCGTGACCGCCGCCCTGCCCCAGATCAAGATGATCGAGCTGAAGCTGTCGCAAGGCGCAAAGCCCGGTCATGGCGGGATGCTGCCCGCGGCCAAGATCACCGCCGAAATCGCCGAGGCGCGGGGGATTCCCATGGGGGTCGACTGCAGCTCGCCCGCCGGGCATTCGGCGTTTTCCACGCCGCTGGAGATGATGCGGTTTCTGGGCGAGCTGCGCGAGCTTTCGGGTGGCAAGCCGGTGGGATTCAAGCTGTGCATCGGGCACCGGCGGGAATTCATGTGCATCGTCAAGGCGATGCTGGAAACCGGCATCGTGCCCGATTTCATCGTCGTGGATGGGGCAGAAGGTGGCACCGGGGCCGCGCCGGTCGAGTTTTCCAACCATGTGGGCATGCCGATGGCCGAGGGGCTGAGCTTTGTGCACAACACGCTGCGCGGCGCGGGGCTGCGTGATCAGGTGAAACTGGGCGCGGCGGGCAAGATCGTGTCGGCCTTTGACATCGCCCGCGCGCTGGCCATCGGCGCGGACTGGTGCAATGCGGCGCGCGGGTTCATGTTTGCCATCGGCTGCATTCAGGCGCAGGCCTGCCATACCAACAAATGCCCCGTGGGGGTCGCCACACAAGACCCGCTGCGCCAGCGCGCGCTGGATGTTGGGGACAAGAGTCAGCGGGTGGCGCGGTTCCATGCCAACACGATGAAGGCGCTGGCAGAAATGGCCGGGGCGGCGGGGCTGCACGACCCCAGGGATTTCCTGCCCCGGCATTTCATGCTGCGTCAGGCCGAGAACCAGATGACCTCGGGCGATGAGGCATTTCCCTATCTGCCCGAGGGGTTCCTGATCAACGGCATCACCGACAGTCAGGGCTACAAGGCGCGCTGGGACCGCGCCGATTCGGCCAGCTTTGCGCCCAAGGACTGACGCCGTTCAGTGCAGTTTCAGTCAGTGCAGTTTCAATCTGGGGCGCACCACCCGGTTGATCCGCCCGGCGATCAGCTGCGCCATGCCGCGCAGCCAGCCATGCACCGTCAGGATGTGGATCCGGTAGAGCGAGATATAGGCCAGCCGCGCCACGCGGCCTTCGATCGACAGCTTGCCGCTCATCAGATTGCCCATCAGGCTGCCCACCGTGGCAAAGTGGCTGAGCGAAACGAGCGAGCCGCGATCCTTGTATTCGAAATCGGGCAGGGTCTGGCCCTTGTCCAGCTTGTCGATGGCGACCAGCAGGTGATCGGCCATCTGCTGTGCGGCCTGCGCGCGGGGGGCGACGGGACGCTCCTGCCCCGGCAGCACGCAATGGCAACAATCGCCGATGGCAAAGATCCGGTCATCCGTCACGCTTTGCAATGTCGGGCGGACCACAACCCGGTCGAGCCGCGACAGTTCCAGATCGCTGTAGCCCGGCACACCGGATTCGCCGCGCACCCCGGCGGCCCAGAGAATCAGCGTCGCGGGCAGGTCTGTGCCGTCCTTCATATGCACGCGGTCCTTGTCGACCTGTGTGACCATGGTGTTGACGCGCACATCGACGCCGATATCGCGCAGTTCCTGAGTGACTTTGCCCACCACCTTTTCATCCAGCGCGGGCAGCAGACGCGGCCCGGCCTCGATCAAGGTGATGCGAAAGGCATCGGGGTCGAACCCTTCGAGACCATAAGAGCTCAGGGCGCGGGCCGAATTCACCAGCTCGGCGGACAGCTCAACCCCCGTGGCACCGCCGCCGACGATGCAGATCGGCAGGGTGGCGTCCACTTCGCCCTTTTCGCGGCGGGCATTGACCCGCAGGCAGGCGTTCAGCAGTTTCTGACGGAACCGGTCGGCCTGTGCGCGGTGTTCCAAGAACAGCGCATTGTCACGCACGCCGGGGATGCCGAAATCATCCGACACGCCGCCGATGGCGAGCACGAGGATGTCATAGGCAATCTCGTGTTCCTCAAAGATCACTTCGCCGTCTTCATCCACAAGGGGGGCGGTCACGATCACCTGACGGTCGCGGTCGATCCGCGCCAGCGCGCCCTGAAAGAACCGGTAGCCCCAGCGCACCGCGTGCCCACCATAGCCGACCTCGTCCTGATTGGGGTCAAGCGCGCCTGCCGCCACCTCGTGCAGGAGGGGTTTCCAGACATGGGTGCGGTTGCGGTCCACCAGAATGACCTCGTACCGGTCGTTTTTTGCCAGCTTGCGCACGAGGCCAAGCCCCGCCGCGCCGCCGCCCACCACCACAATGCGTTTTTTGGGGGTCTGTGCCATATCTCTGCCTTTCGCTGTCATGCGGGCAGAGTATCGCGCCTGCGGCGGCTTGGCACGGGCGACTTGTGATTTAGGTTAGAGAGGCGTTGGCTGACTCTGCGCGCCACCACAAAAGATCAGCAGGTTGTATCGGAGAGACTTCATGACAACCCCGCTTGGACGGATCATCCTTTACACAAAAAAGACGGAAGAGATGGTCGCATTCTACAGCCGTCATTTCGGGTTTACGGCGCACCAGCGCGACGGCGACCACATTGTCGAACTTATCCCGCAGGGGGCGGGTATTTCCATCCTCCTCCACCCTGCTGCGAAGGCGCAGAAAGCCGGGCAATCCGTCGTCAAGCTGGTCTTTGATGTCGAAGATGTCGAGACGTTCTGCCAGTTTGCAAAGGAACGGGGATTGCTGTTCGGATCGATCCATCACGCGGACGGATACGTCTTTGCCAACGCCAAGGACCCATCGGACAATTCGATTTCCGTCTCAAGCCGCGCCTTCAGTGGTTGACAGCGGGCAGTGGTTGACAGCGGGCAGTGGTTGACAGCGGGCAGTGGCTGACGACGGGCGCCGGACCCGCGCCCGCTCAGGCGCGGTGCGCGCCGTCTGCCAGGGTTTTCACAAAGGCCAGAACCTCGCTCAGCGGTTTGCCCGAGGCCAGTTCGCCCACGATGGCCGAGCCGACGACGCAGCCATCGGCCACGCCTGCGATGCCTTCTGACGCTTCGGGGGTGCGGATGCCAAAGCCGACGATGACCGGCAGATCGGTCTGGGATTTGATCCGCGCGACCTCGGGCGCCACATCGGCGGGCTGGGCGGCCCCTGCCCCGGTGATCCCGGTGATCGAAACGTAATAGACAAACCCGGAGGTGTTCTGCAGCACCTTGGGCAGGCGTTTGTCATCGGTCGTGGGCGTGGCAAGGCGGATAAAGTTCAGCCCCGCCTTTTGCGCCGGAATGCAGAGTTCGTCGTCTTCTTCGGGGGGGAGGTCAACGATGATCAGACCGTCGATCCCGGCCTCTTTCGCCTGTTCCAGAAACAGATCGACGCCGCGCGAATAGATCGGGTTGTAATAGCCCATCATCACGATCGGGGTGGTGTCATCCTCTTCGCGGAAGGTGCGCGCCAGCGACAGCGTCTTGTCCAGCGTCATGCCCCCGGCCAGGGCGCGCTGCCCGGCAAGCTGGATGGTTTCGCCGTCCGCCATCGGGTCGGTGAACGGCAGGCCCAGTTCGATGATATCGACACCCGCGCCGGGCAGTCCCTTTACCACCGCAAGCGAGGTGTCGTAATCCGGATCACCCGCCATGACATAGGCCACAAAGGCTTTTTTCCCCTGCGCCCTGAGATCGGCAAACTTGGCGTCGATGCGTGTCATGGTGGTTCCTTTTCGATGGTCTTGGGTGATCTGCCGGAACTTGGGGCGGAAATCAATGGTTCTGCTTGCAAAGGGGCGGTCGGCGCGGCCTTGTCTGGGCCAACCCGCGCCCCATCTGGCGAGGCGACAGAAAAAGGAGCAGTTCCATGCGCATTCTCTTCACAGGCGGCAGCGGCAAGGCCGGACGGCACGTCATTCCCTATCTGCTGGAACAGGGGCATCGGGTGGTCAATGCCGACCTCGTGCCGCTGGATCATCCCGGTGTCGACAACCTGACCGTGGATCTGACAGAGAACGGTCAGGTGTGGAACGCGCTGACCTCTTACGCGGCGCTGGACGAGCTGGAGCCGGGCACAGGCATGCCGAAATTCGACGCGGTGGTGCATTTTGCCGCCATCCCCCGCATCCTGATCAAGCCCGATAACGAGCTGTTCCGCACCAACACTCAGGCCACCTATAACGTGCTTGAGGCGGCGACCAAGCTGGGCATCCCCAAGGTGATCTTTGCCAGTTCCGAGACGACCTATGGCATCTGTTTCGCCGATGGCGAGATGAAGCCCGACTATGTCCCGGTGGACGAGGCGCACCCGACCGTGCCGCAGGACAGCTATGCCATGTCCAAGGTGGTGAACGAGGCCTGCGCACGGTCGTTTCATGCGCGCACGGGGCTGGATATCTACGGCTTGCGGATCAACAACGTGATCGAGCCGCATGAATATGAATCCGACTTTCCGGCCTATCTGGACAATCCCGATCTGCGGCGGCGCAACATATTCGCCTATATCGACGCGCGCGATCTGGGCCATATGGTGCAATGCTGCCTCATGACCGACGGGCTGGGATACGAGGTGTTCAACGTCGCCAATCCCGATCTGTCCGTGGGGCTGAGCACGGATGAGATCATGGCGCGCTATTATCAGGGCGTGCCAAAGACGCGCGAGATGGGCGCGACCGAGACGTTTTATGACATCTCGAAGGCGCAAAAGATGCTGGGCTTTGCGCCAAAACACGGCTGGCGCGATCTGCTGGGCGTCTGAACGCGTGGCGTGCGGCGGCGGGCAGAACTCTGCCGCCCCCGCGCGCCGATCTTGCCAGTGTGATGTCTTGGGTCTAAATCTGCGGGCATGCGCCTGATCACCCTCCTTTTCGCCGTACTGCCCCTGCCTGCGTTCGCGCATCCGCATATGTTTGTGGACAGCCGGCTGGATCTTGTGCTGGACGAGGCGCAGAACGTGACCGGCCTGACGCTCAGCTGGACATATGACGATTTCACCACCCTGCTGATCCTCGAGGATATGGGGCTGGACCCGGATGGGGATGGCACGCTGACGGACGCGGAACTGGCGAAACTCAGGGGCTTTGATCTTGTCGAATGGCCCGAGGGGTTCGAGGGCGATCTTTATTTCTACCGCGACGGCGTGCAGGTGCCGCTGGACCATCCGGTGCCGGACAGCGTTGCGGTCACGGATGGGCGGATCACCGCGACGCATACCCGCACACTGACCCCCACCCCGGCCGAGGGGCTGCAGATCCGGCAATACGATCCGACCTTCTATGTGGCCTATACGCTGAGCGGCGGCGTGCATCTGCCCGCGCCTTGCGCCGCCGACATCACGCCACCCGATCCGGACGCTGCGACACAGGCGCTGGCCGAAGAGCTGAAGAAAGTGCCCGAGGATCAGTATTCGGTGCTGCAGATCGGGGTGCATTACGCCGAGGACGTGCGGATCACATGCAACGCGCCCTCCTGATCGCAGCACTTTGCGTGGCGGCGCTGGCGGTCTGGCTCTGGGGCTTTGGCGGGGCGGATCATGTGGTGATCTGGGCGGCCGAGGGCCAGCGCGCGGCGCAGAACGCCATGGCGCGCGGATTGCGCAGCCTGCGGGCGGGCGAGCCGGGGGCGCTGACCACCCTGCTCACGCTCTGCTTTGCTTATGGGGTCTGCCACGCGGCGGGG
>NZ_AWWI01000165.1 GCF_002760615.1 Puniceibacterium antarcticum
GCCGCGGGCGTGGCACCGTCCAGCCGGACAGAAACCGCTCCGGCAATGATCTCGACCGCCGGGGTCGTCTGCTCGGTAACTTTGGCCGGTGGCGGACTTTCGACATCGCACACCACCAACGGGGCAAAGTCCGTGTCAGTCTCCGGCGCGAGCAAAACAAGTTCACCATCCTTGGCCAGCCGCCGCCATCCCGACAGGGGGTTCGGGCCTATGTCATACTTGCGCGCAACGTCATTCACCGTCGCCCCAGGCCCAGCGTTTCCCCCACGATCCGCGCCTTCACACGCTCCGGCCACCGCAGGCTTCCGGTCCGTGAGACCTCAACCCCCAACCGCGTGACAAACTCGTTCGCAGTCTCCATGGCGACACTCATCCACTGCTATTCAACAGGGCCTCAG
Organism: Puniceibacterium antarcticum; assembly: GCF_002760615.1. Lineage (GTDB taxonomy): Bacteria > Pseudomonadota > Alphaproteobacteria > Rhodobacterales > Rhodobacteraceae > Puniceibacterium > Puniceibacterium antarcticum. Next base: position 399 of record NZ_AWWI01000165.1, read on the forward strand.
TCTCAAATCATCCGGATCAAGAACAGGGGGGGCCAAGCAACGCTTACCGATCAATACTGCGTTGTCGGAAGAAGGTGTGCCAAAATTTCCGGAAAAACAACGTCCAGCATGCAGATAGCACTCGGGATGGGATCAGCCTCTGAAAGCGTTTCGAACAGAACTTGAAGCGGTCTCGACGGCATTCAGGAAGCTTTTTCCTCGCCGGACACCAGCGGCCTGAGGCGCACTTTCCCCTGATCTAAGATTCGCGCCGGATCCCTTAGGGCGCACCTACATGAATGGCAAATGGCCGCAGCAGGCCAAACAGCGCAATGATCAGAAACAACCGAAAGGTCTGTCGCCAACGCGGTATCCGTGACCTCCTCGGCTGCGCGGATCCGAGCGCTGACATGCCGCATTCTGAGATATGCCAGAAGGATCACGACGCCCCCCGACACAAGCATCAACACTTTGGACCAGATCAAGGCCTTTTCACTGCTCAATCTTGCCGCCGCAAGGCCGAAACCCACGATGGACATCGCGGTTCGGACCCAGGCCAGAAAGGTCCGCTCAATGTCCGAATGATCTGAGAAATTAAGGATCACGACATATATCTCACCGTATCAGCCCGCGCAGCCCGCCCGAAATCAGCGTATTAACCTCGTAAAGAACGCGCGGCGTTGCGAGCCCTCCGGGGCACGCAAGGTAGTTTGGCGTCCAGACCGGTGCGAACTTCTGCTTAAAGGCGCGTAGCCCCTCGAAATGATAGAACTGTTCCCCATGTGCATAGACGAAACCACCGATACGGTTCCACAGCGACGAAAGCTGATGGTTGTCTAGGCCTGCAAAGGGCGCTGCACCAAGGCAAAACCATCGATATCCCTGCGCCGATCCCCACATCAGCATTTCCCCGAACAGTGCATCCATCGCCATTTTCGGCCCGTCGGGGTCATGGCGCATGAGGTCGAGTGACAATTCGTGATGGTGGGCGCTACGCATCAGGTTGGCAAAGGCGGTGATGCGCCCGGTTTCTGTGTGGCGCATCACGGCGTGATCAAAATTACCCAGATAGGCCTCGTCGAAACAGCCGAGCGCAAAGGCCTTTTCCTCTCCTTGTTTTGATGCAAGCCAGCGGTCGGAAATGCCGCGCAATTCCGGCAGGATCGCGGCAACCTCATCGCTGGGAATGATCGAAAATACGTAGCCGTCGCGCATCATCCGACTGCGGGCGTGGCGAAAATCCTTCTTTTCTGAACCGTCGAGCGTGAACCCTTGCAGGTCAACCCGTGCCACCTCTCCGATCTTAAGGATCGACAGGCCAAGGTCGAGATAAGTTGGCAGATAGCGCGGAGTGACGGCGTAAAAGGCACAGAGCTTGCCCGCCTTGTCGGCCTTTTCCCGCAGCTGCCATATCAGCTGGCAACCGGCGTCATAATCGCCGACCGGTTCGCCCTTGGTGATCAGCGAACGCCCCGTATCGCCAAACGAGATATACGCGCGTCCATCGTCAGAGATCAGGAAATTTTTGTCCCCAAGCAGAGCGATCTGTGCCTCTGCATCCTCGCTCTGGGCGACCAACTTGCGCACGATATCCGGTATGGGCATTGCCCCCCGGGGCCTTGTGCGGGTATTCAGAACCGAATTCAGCGCAATCCCGGCCATGATCAGTGCGATCACAAGGCTTGCGCGCAGGAACCGCGAGGCGTCGCTGTGCAGGGCGAACTGCCACCAAAGTTCGTTGCTGTAGTCGACATGGGAATAAGCAAACAGACCGATCCAGAACACCGCCGCAAGAAGTGCCAGAATGCTGACCATCCACGCCCCGTTCAGCCGAAAGACTGAAGCGGTTTCTACCCGGTAAAAGACTGATCGGAAAGCGCCCAGCAGCGTGATCGTTGTCAGCATCGACGCCGCCTCTCCCCAGTCCAACCCCTTGGCTAGCGAGGCAACAAACCCTACGCCCATTAGGAACATGGCAATTGCCCAGGCGCGGAACAGCCGACGATAGAGCCCGCGCGAAATCACCACCAGAAGCAGCCCTGTCACACTGCCCACCAGATGCGAAGCTTCGATAAAAGACATTGGCAGTATATCACGCAGCACCCCCAGGCGCTCATCGTCTGCAGGCAGGTTTCCCGACACCAGCAGGATGGTACCCGCAAGCAAGGCGATTCCCGAGCTTGCCAACGGGACAATTGGTCTAGCAAGCCGGTACACCCAGCTGACAGAGCGTCCGACGGCAAGGCGCTGATTGCGCAACCAGATCACGGCAAGTGAAGCAACTGCCACAATGAAGGGCAGTACGAAATAGACCAAGCGATAGAGCACGAGCGCTGCGAGCACATCGGACCGTCCCCCGGCGCCAAGGCCCGCGATCATCGTAGCCTCGAACACGCCAAGGCCGCCGGGTGCATGGCTGAGCACACCAAAGGCAATGGCCCCGGTGAAGACCACAAAGAACCAAGGAAAACTGTGCGCCAGATCACTTGGCATCAGAACATAAAGCGTGAGTGCGGCGCAGATCAGATCGCCGACACCAGCGCCCATCAGGCGCGCCGCAAGCCCGGGTGCCGGCAGGTCAAAGCCGAACCCGCCAAGTGTCAACCGACGCCCGCCGCGGGCCAGCCAGAAAAACAGACCAGCAAGCGCAGCAAGAAGCGCAAGACCGAGTCCCATTTCAAACCCTGGACTGATCGGCAGGACCGTGGACAGGCCAACCGGATGGGCACAAAGCAGCACGCCCAGAATGGCAAGCAGCCCAAGCCAGAAGGCGATCCAGGACGTGGCTATCAAACCCGCAACTTTGGACAGATCGAGGCCAAGCGAGGCATAGATACGATATCGCACAGCGGTGCCGGTCAGGTAGGATAAACCCAGAAGGTTCGAAATTGCCGTGCCCGCCATGCCCGCATAGCGGGCGATGCGCGCCGGAACCTGGCCCGGGGCCACGCTGCGCACCGCCAGAACGTCATAGAAGGAGAGCGCAGCAAAGCTGAGTACCATCCATCCAATGGCAAAGGCGATAGAGCGCGGAGTTGCGTGCCCGAAATCGGATTTCACATCGTTCCAGGAGACATCTGTCGCAAGCTTGTGCAGCACAAACAGGGTGAGCCCCATGATCAGAACCGGCACGGCGATCCGGATCAGAGGATTTTCCAGAAACCACGTAACCCGCGTCGGCAGTGGGGTTACCTTAGCGGTCATCACGTGCACGCTCTTCCAGCAGTTCGATCTGAATCTGCTGCAATTCCGCCAGCTTTTCCCATTGATGGGCAAGTTGATGATCGATTTTCTCGTGTAATTGCCTGATTTCCAGTTCCGCTTTCAGATTGACGCGATAATCATTCTCCCCCCTAAGCCGATCTTTGGTCTCTTGGCGCCTCTGGCTCATCATGATGACCGGTGCTTGAAGCGCGGCAAGACTGGACAGGGCAAGGTTGAGCAGGATGAACGGATAGGGATCGAACGGATGTGCCAGAATTCCGACAACGTTCAGCGCCATCCAGCACAAAAGCACCGTGACAAACAGGATGATAAAGGTCCAGCTGCCGCCGAACGAAGCAACACGATCTGCGGCGCGACCGCCAAACGATATTTGATCGCTTTCTCCGTCAATCAGGTGCTGCGTGATCAGCTGCCCGGACTGCAGGCTGTCGATGACCTGGCGGTCCAGCTCTCCCAGTTCGCCCCTTTCATTCGCCAAAAGGTTTTCCACATAAGAACGGCGAAAGACCGCAAGGTCCTCGCGGCAGATATGTTTGCCCTGCTCCCAGCCGGGATGCGATTGTGTGATCAAATTCGAAACACCCGGACGAACAGACCCCCAGGAAACCACTTGTGCAGCCGGAAAACCCTGACCGCAAACGTGACAGGTAATCTTTTGTTTTGGCTTCGATGCGGTCATTATATTTTTTTCACCCTTGAAAGAAGAAGCAAAGACAGGCCGGTGGAGAGGAAGTTGAGACCGACCATGAAGCCGATGACCCAGCACGCCGCATCTGTCCAGGCAATCAGAAGTATCATGCCCAAAGCAAACGAGCAGGCCCCGCTGAAGATGATCCACCGCCAGCTGTCGAGATTCCCGCTCAGCCGTAACCCTAACAGGATAGACAGCACCCCTTCGAGCAGAAAGACCGAGATCAATACCCCAGTCAAAATCGTAGCACCGGCCCCAGGCATCAGGACAAAGGCAATCCCTGCCAGCAGGACCGCAACGAACCCCGCAGCCACCAGCCGCCATTCCGAAAAGCTGCGAAAGCTTGAAGCGAACAACAATCCCGCAATCCCCCAGAGGATCAAAAACCAGGCGACCAGCTGTTCGACAACAAATGTGGCAACGGTCGGCACAAGGATTGCCAACAAACCAAGACCGGCAAAAACCAGCCCAGTTACGCGAAATCCTCGCCTTGCTTTGTCGCCAACGCTGGATGGCATGTCGGGATGCAAGACGGACATGATGAAGACCTCCAGTTAGTCAGATTGCAATTTTTTCTGGATTTTCGCCGCTCTCGTCGTCTTCTCCTTTGCTTGAGCCTTACTTTTATTCCAGAAACGCCATAGCGTCTTGCGCCCACATGTAGGACCGTCTTCATACTGAACATCCAAACTGGCGTCCCCGTTTTTGGTGCAGCCGATCCAGACCGTTCCCGGAGGAACCTCATGAAAATCCTGCTGGTAGAAGACGACATGAAGATGGCAAAGTTCATGGTGTCAGGTCTGGAAGAACAGGGTCACAGCGTGGACCACGTCAGTGACGGGCGCGATGGGCTAAGTTATTGCATGTACAATGATTGTGAGGTGGTGATCCTTGACCGCATGATGCCCGGCATGGACGGGCTTAGCGTTCTCAAGGCACTCCGGGCGGTCGGCAAAGCGGTACCCGTGCTGATGCTGACGGCGCTGGGGGATGTCGACGCAAGGGTCGAGGGGCTGGAGGCGGGCGCTGATGACTACCTGGCCAAACCGTTCCACTTTTCGGAACTTCTGGCACGTGTTGTCGCCCTGACCCGACGGCACAGCGACAAGACGGATGTCGCAGAATTGACGGTGCACGACCTCACTCTGGATCTGCTTACTCGCAAAGCCCGGCGGCAAGGCAGTGTGATCGACCTGCAATCTAAGGAATTCGTCCTGCTTGAGGTGCTGATGCGCAGTGCGGGCCGGGTGGTCACGCGCACGATGCTGCTGGAAAAGGTCTGGAGCTTCAATTTCGATCCCAACACAAGCGTCGTCGAGACGCATATCAGCCGTTTGCGCAGCAAGGTGGACAAACTGTAGAGCGTCAACCACCTTGTCCGCGGGCGACAACCAATTTGGCCGGTTTTGAGGCCG
>NZ_AWWI01000166.1 GCF_002760615.1 Puniceibacterium antarcticum
ACTTGTCGAAATGGCCCACCTGATGCCAGCGCCAGGCGTCGGCGATCATCTGATCCATGGTGGACCGTCCCGGCGTCCAGCCCAGCTCGGTCTCGGCGCGGGTCGATCCGGACACCAGCGCGGTGCAGTCGCCCGCGCGGCGCGGGCCTTCGCTGGCCGGGACTTCCTTGTTGGTGACGGTGCGGCTGGCATCCATCACTTCACGCACGGAAAACCCCTTCCCGGTGCCCAGGTTGAACACCCGGCTGCCCTTGCCGTCCTGCAGCCACTTCAGCCCCAGAACATGAGCATCCACCAGATCGCAGACATGCACGTAATCGCGGATGCAGGTGCCATCGGGCGTGTCGTAATCCGTGCCATGGATGGTCAGCGCGGCGCGCTTGCCCTGAATGGCGTCCAGCATGACGGGGATCAGATGAGTCTCTGGGCGGTGGTGTTCGCCCACCTCGGCGTCCGGATCCGCGCCCGCCACGTTGAAGTAGCGAAAGATCACGTGGCGCAGGGCATGGGCCGCCTCGAAATCGCGCAGGATATCCTCGATCGCGCGTTTCGATGCACCATAGGCGTTCAGCGGCATCTGCAGGCTGTTTTCATCCAGCACCACATTATCCTGTTCGCCATAGGTCGCGCAGGTCGAACTGAAGACAAAGTTCAGACATTCCGCCGCCACAGCCGCCTCGATCAGGGTCAGAGAGCCTGAGACGTTGTTGCGCCAGTATTTGCCCGGCTCGGACATTGCCTCGCCCACCTGGCTGAGGGCGGCGAAATGCATCACCGCCACTGGTTGCCATTTGGCGAAAACCTCGTCCAGACGGGCCCGGTCAAGCAGGTCACCCTGCTCGAAGGGCCCGAATTTCACCGCATCCTGCCAGCCGGTCGACAGGTTGTCGAAGGTGACGGGGGTAAAGCCTGCGCGCGCCAGCGCCTTGCAGGCATGGGCGCCGATGTAGCCGGCGCCTCCGGTAACAAGAACATGTGACACTGACTTACTCCGCGGCTTTCTCTGCCGAGATGATTTCGTGCAGGAAGGTGCGCAGATCGTCCCTCAGCTCTTCGCGGGCCAGACCAAAGGCCACGGTGGCCTGCAGGAACCCGGCTTTGGAACCGCAGTCAAAGCGCTGGCCGCGGAAGCGCATGCCATAGACGCCCTCTTTGCCGCCGATTTCCTGTGCGATCGCGTCGGTCAGCTGAATCTCTCCACCTGCGCCGGCCTTCATCTTGTTGAGGTTCTTCAGAACCTGCGGCGACAGGATATAGCGCCCGATCACCGCCAGATTGGAAGGCGAGGTGCCTTTTGCCGGCTTCTCGACCATACCCTTGACCGACACGATGCTGCCCATGTCCTCAAGCACGTCCAGCATGCCATAGGATGATGCCTTTTCGGCGGGCACTTCCATCGCGGCGACCATGTTGCCGCCGGTTTCCTGATAGGCCTCGACCATCTGCTTGAGGCAGGGCTTGTCAGCGGCGATCACGTCGTCGGGCAGGATGACGGCAAAGGGTTCATTGCCGATCAGACGGCGCGCGCACCAGACCGCATGCCCCAGACC
>NZ_AWWI01000167.1 GCF_002760615.1 Puniceibacterium antarcticum
GGCGCTGGCCTTGCTGCCGGGGGGCGTCGACTGGCCGGGCTGGCTGCTGCAGGCGCTGGGCTGGGGTGCTCTGGCGCTGTGCCTTGGCGGGGTGGTGCTGGCCCTTGTCGCGCGGCGGGCAGGGCCGGTGCAGCGCTTTGGCCAGTCGCTTGGCATCGCGGTTCTGGACCGTCGCGTGATGCTGCCGCAGATCGCCCTGTCGCTGGCAATTGTGCTGCTGCTGATCGCGGGTTTTGCCGCCTGCGCGCAGGCCACCGGGACACTGCTGTCCATTGAGGCGGCGCTGACTCTGGTGCCGCTGATCCTGACGGCGATGATGATCCCGCTTTCTGTGGGCGGCTGGGGGCTGCGCGAAGGTGCCGCAGCGGCGCTGTTCCCGATCATCGGTGCCGCACCCAGTGCCGGGGTCGCGGCGGGGGCGGCTTATGGTCTGGCGCTGATGATCGCTTGTCTGCCCGGCCTGCTGCTTATCCCGCTGAGCGCGAAGACCGCGAAGGCCCGCGCCCAGAGCGTCCCGCCTTTAACCTGAAAACATACGCATCGCTTTTCGCGCTGGAGGCACAGTGGACAGGCAGCGAACAAGGGATTCACGTTTAAGGCGGTACGCTTTAGGGCAGGACCATCGCATCCCGCACCAAGACGGCCGAATCCGCCCATGTTGCCAGATCGCTTGCCGCCCGCAGGCTGGCGCGCGCGCAGGTGTCGCGCAGGGCAGGCTCGCTCAGCATCCGGCGCAGGGCGGTGGCAAAGGCATCCGCATCGTCGGGTGCCACCAGCAGTCCGGCCTCTGCCCCCACGGTTTCGGGCACCGCCCCGGCGCGGGTCGATATGATGGGCAGGCCATGGCCCATCGCCTCGCCAAAGACGATGCCATAGCCTTCGTACCGGGTGGCAAGGGCAAAGAGCGTGGCACTACAATAGCGCGCTTGCAGGGCCGCGCTGGACACTTCCCCCGACAGGCGCACGCGCGGGGCAAGGTCCAGATCGTCGATCAGCGCGGTCAGGCGTGCCGTCATGCTGGGTTCATGGTCGCGCCCGACGATATCTGCCTGCCAGTTCAGATCCGCGATCTGCGCCAGCGCGCGCAGCAGCACATCATGCCCCTTGCGCTGTGTCAGCAGGCCAACCGACAGGATCAGCGGCGGATCGGCCTTGGCCGCCCCACCCTGCACGGGCGGACCAAAGCCCGGACGCACGACGGTGATCCTGTCAACGCTCACGCCATAGGACTGGTGCAACAGATCACCGGTGTGCGGGCTGGTGACAAAGATGTGCCGGGCGAGGTCCAGATTGGCCTGTTCCCGCCGCGCCATGTCGCGGGCCTGCGCAGCGTCCAGCCCCGGTTCCAGCGCCAGCGGATGATGCACCAGCGCAAACAGCGGCGCGCGCACCCGGCGCAGGCCGTCGGTGTCCAAAGCGCCATATGCCAGACCATCGACCAGCGCGGGGCAGTCAGGCGGCAGCGCCTGCAGCTGCGCCAGCGCGGCGTCGGCATGATCTGCGCTGGGCTGGGGGAAACTGTCCCCCCATGCCATATGCTGTATGGGCGGGCCCAGCCCCGAGAGCGCCGTCATCAGGTTGAAATCATAAAGATAGCCGCCGGTCAGTGTGCGGATATCGCCGGGCACGGCAAAGGCGATCTGCGGCGTCATTGCCGCGTCCCGATCAGCGCGGCGAGCTCCGGCCCCAGATCGGCATTGCTGGCCACAAACGACCCAGAGGACAGGACCGGCCGCCCGGGCCAGAGAGGTTCCACCTGACCACCCGCCTCCTGCACCAGAAGCATTCCCGCCGCCACATCCCAGGGGCCAAGGTTGCGTTCCCAGTACCCGTCGAGCCGTCCTGCCGCCACATAGGCCAGATCCAGCGCCGCCGCGCCCCAGCGGCGGATGCCAGCGGATTTCGGCATGAGCCGTTCCAGATCCTCAAGGCAATCGGGCAGGTGGCCCACACGCCCCCCCGCAGGCACACCGGTGGCAAACAGCGCCGATGCCAGCGGCACAGCTTGGGTCACACGGATCGGCGCGCCGTTCAGAAAGGCACCGCCGCCGCGTTCGGCGACAAAGGTCTCTGCCTTGGCGGGGTCATGCACGACGCCGCACAGGGGCACGTCCCCCCGGCACAGAGCGATGGACACCGCCCAGTGCGGCAAACCCCTTAGGAAATTCGTCGTGCCATCCAGCGGATCGACGATCCAGCGCAGATCGCCGGTCCCGCGCGCGCCGCTTTCCTCGCCCAGCCAGCCATGGCCCGGGCAGGCGCGCTCCGGACTTTGCGCAATCAGCGCCTCTGCCCCGCGATCAGCGTCCGAGACAAAGTCCCCGGCTGTCTTTTCATCGATGCGCAAAAGGCCCCGGTTGGCTGACGCGTCGCGCAGATAGGCCCCGGCCTGCACCGCCGCGTCAGTCATGGCGCGCAGGGTGTCGGATGCGGTGTCGGGCAACAGGGTATCAGCACGCATGTCAGCCCCCGAACCGCACGCGGTGACACAGGGTTGCCGGATCCTGCAGGATCGCGCCATAGCGCGGGGCAAGTTCGTCAAACGGCGTCTCCCCCGAAATCAGCGCGTCCAGCACCGGGTCCGCCAGCATGCTCAGCGCCTTTTGCAACCGGCGGCGATAGGTCCAGCGCGCGGCATGGCCCGGCGGGATCCGCCCGACCTGTGAGCCGATCAGCCGCAGCCGCCGCTGATGGAACCGCCCGCCCAGCGGCGCCTCTGTCAGGCCGGTGCCGTACCAGCTTGCCTCGACAATCGTGGCCTCTAGCCCCGCCAGCGCAATCGCCGTGGCAAGTCCGGCAGAGGATGCAGAGGCATGGATCACCACATCCGCCTCCTGAGGGGCTTGCCCCGGCAGAGCAAAGGCACAGCCCAGCGTTTCAGCCAGCGGCCTGCGCGCGGGGTCGATATCGCTCAGGCAGACCTCTGTGCCGGGAATGCGCGTGGCAAGGTAGCCAACCAGCGCGCCGACAACGCCGCAGCCCACAACCGCCACCCGATCCCCCGGCTGGATGCCCGCATCCCAGACAATGTTCAGTGCGGTTTCCATGTTTGCGCCCAGAACGGCGCGCTCCGGTTGGACTGCGGCGGGAACCGGAATCGCCGCCTCTGGCGGGAGGGCAAAGCGCGCCTGATGCGGGAAGAGGGCAAAGATCACCTCGCCCGTGCATGGGCCGCCCTGCACCCGCCCGACGGCGGCGTAGCCGTATTTCACCGGAAAGGGGAAATCGCCGTCCTGAAACGGCGCGCGCATGGTCTGGTATTCGCCTTCCGGCACGCGCCCCTCGAACACCAGCCGCTCGGTGCCGCGACTGATGCCGCTGAACAGCGTCTTGATGTCCAGATGACCCTCTGGCACCTCAAAGGCCGTCTTGCGGCATTCCGACATGCGCGCGCCTGTGATCCACAGCGCCTGTGTTTCTGTCATCATAGGGCGTGTCCCGATTTCAGCGCCTTTGTCGCAAGATAGCCGCTGTTATGGGCGTTGCGGCCCACCCGCAGCGGCAGCTGTTCGGTGATCGAAATACCTTCGGCGCGGAACACCTGTACCTTGGCGGGATTGTTGGTCAGCAGCCGCACGGCGCTGAAACCAAGGCGCCGCAGCATCACCGCCGCGATGCGGAAATCCCGTTCGTCATCTTCGAACCCCAGCCGGTGATTGGCCTCGACCGTGTCGAACCCCTGCGCCTGCAGGTCATAAACACGCATCTTGTTGGCAAGGCCGATGCCGCGCCCTTCTTGATTGAGATAGAGCAGCACACCGGCCCCGGCGTCGCCCATCTGCGCAAGGGCTGCGCGCAGCTGCGGGCCGCAGTCGCATTTCAGGCTGCCCAGAACGTCGCCGGTGAAACAGGCGGAATGCAGCCGCGACAGCACCGGCAGGCTGCGGTCGGGCGTTCCGATTTCAAGCGCGTAATGTTCGCGCGCCCCGGTCGGGTCGCGAAAGACATGCAGGCGCCCGGACTCTGCCGCTTGCAGCGGAAACAGCGCCGAGGCGACGGGGGACAGGGCCGGGGGGGCAAAGCGGTCCTGTGTCACCTCGATCCGGCTCAGATCCAGCCCCGCTGGCAGGGTGGCACCGGGTGGGCGGGCAAACAGCAGCACGGCGGGCAAAAGCTGTGCGGATTTCACCAGACGCAGAGCAAACCCCTGCAGGCCGCCTTCACCACCGCGCAGCAGGTGCAGCGGGCCGCGCGGCCCGGCCCGTCTGTCAGATGCGGGATCCGCAAGGGCACGAAACCAGTCGATCCCGGCGCCCTCGGGCGGGGCGATGCGCACCGGTGCGTCGCTCAGATCAGCGGCGGCGGCCGGTGTCATCACCGCGCGCGCGCGCCGCGCCGTCAGCACCAGTTCGGGCGTGCCAAACAGATCGCGCAGCGCGGAAAGCCGCTCCTGCGTCAGCGGCTCGACCGCGACCACCACGGCCTGTGTCGCGCCCTGCGCCGTCACACAGGGCAGCCCCATGCGCAGATCGCTCTGGACACGGGTCAGGTGTTCCGCAGGGGTGGGCGCAAGCGCGCTGGCATATGAGGGCATCTTTGGCTTCCTTGGGATCGCGTCGTTCAGGGAAAGAGGTGGGGCAGGGAAAAGGGCAGGGACGGGGGCGTCACTGCGCGCTGTGCTGCAGCGCATGCAGGCAGGCGCGCGGCCGGGCCGCCCCCGGAATCATGGCGCAGTCGAACACCACGTCCGAACCCAGCGCATAACTCAGGGTCGTGGGCCGGCGCGCCTGTGCGAGGCTTGCCACAGGCGCGGTGGTCAGCCCCTGCGGACCCGCGCCGATCAGCAGCGGCGCCACCGCCACATGAAGGCGGGTCAGCTGATCCGCCTCAAGGAATTGCGCGATGGTGATGCCGCCGCCTTCGATCAGCAGCCGGTTCAGCCCGATTGCGCGCAGGGCGCGGACAATATCCTTGGGCTCAATCCAGTTGGTGCGGGGCAGGCGCACAACCTCGACCCCCGTAGGACGGGGCTTGTCCACAGCCTGGATCACCACGCGGCGCACGCTGTCATCGGCCAGCAAACCGGCATCATTGGGCAGCCGCCCGGCGGGATCGATGACCACGCGCGCCGGATTCTTGCCCGCCACCAGACGCACGGTCAGCCGGGGATTGTCATGCAGTGCTGTCTTGACCCCGATCACCACCGCATCCGCCAGCGCACGCATCCGGTGCAGATGCGCCAGACCGTCGGGGCCGGACACATCCTGCGCATCCCCCGATACAGTGGCGATGCGCCCGTCCAGTGACTGGCCGATCTGCGCCACGACGCTGGTCTTGTGAGGTGGCTGGGCCAACGCACCGTAAAGCGCCAGCGACTGCCGCTCGCCCGGTGTCCAGTCGCCGCAGCACAGGCAGGCCTTGTCCAGACGGGCGGCCAGGATCCTGTCCCAGACTTTCGGTGTCACATCGACAAGGTTCATGTCTTTCTCCGGGTGGGGGGTGTTCGGGCAGGCCGGGGGCGTGTCCCGGCCTGCAGTGCGTCATGTAACGGATCTAGCGCGCGCCACGGGAATGTCATGACGGCGGAAGGGCCAGCAGATCGCTGTGGCCGATCTCCGCCTGCGACTGCGCGACGCTCGCCCGCCGCGCCGCGAGCCAGACATCGGCGGTGGCGTGCCCGGCCTCGGTTGCAGCGGCGGCGATGCCTTCCAGCAATGCAGCATGCAGCGCTGCCTGATCCGGGCCGATCACCCAGGGGCTGTCAGCCAGCGTGACCTCGAACCCCTCGGCTGCGAAGACCCGGGCCGATTGCGCACCAGAGTCCGGCCCGAGCGCCGCGCCGATCCCCTTGTTCCCGCGCTGATGGGCGTTGAACCGCGCCGTCACGGCCGCGTCTTCGCCATGGGCGGGGGTCCAGCCCATGTGCCCGTCATAGCTGAGCGCGCCATAGAACGGGATCGCCGCCGCGCGCAGCCGCCCCGCCAGCGCCGCAACCCAGGGCAACGGCATCAGATCCAGCAGGGCCGAGGCGGTCACCAGACCGACCCCCTGCAGCGGCAGATCCTCCACCGCGCCCAGATCACCCTGAACGCACTCTGCCCCCGGATGAGTCTGTCGCGCGACGGCCAGCAGGGTGGCATCATTGTCCAAAAAGCGCCAGCGCAGCGCATCATGCCCCATCGCGGCAAAGGCCCGCGCGGTGGATCCGGTGCCGCTGCCCAGATCCAGAACCACAGCGTCCGCCGGGACACAAGCCGCCGCGCGCGCCAGCAGATCAGCGTTGCGCGCGGCGAGGTCGGCCGGTTCGCGCAGGCTCAGCCAGTCAGCGGTAAACCCCATCTCAGATGTCAGCCTCGTACCAGCCGCGCGCCACATGACTTTCGTGCAGCATGACGCGGATCCGGCGCACCCGGCCCCCGTCGCCCAGCCCGGTGGTCTGCGTCGTCTCGCGCAACTGTGACCAGATGTGATGGCACAGGAATTCGGTTGTGGTGATCTTGCCCTTGAACGCCGCCACCTCATCAAGGTTGCAGTACCGCAGCGGGGCCAGCGCTGCACTCAGCGCCTCGGTCGCCAGACCGATGTCCACCACCAGCCCGTTTTCATCCAGATCCCCTGTATAGAACGCCGCATCGACGACAAAGGTCGCCCCGTGCATCCCCTGTGCCGGGCCAAAGACCGGCGAGGGCAGGGAATGGGCGATCATGACGTGATCACGTACTTCGACAGCAAACATTATGACTTCCAATCGTATTGCAGAGAGGGCAGGACCTGCGCCGTCTGCGCCCGGGGTCAAGCTGCCGCGGCAAAAGACCGCGCAAACAGCTCTTCGCCCCCGGGCCTGCGACTATATTTGCGCCACCCCATTGTGCCGGGTTGCGCAAGTTGCCATGTGTGGATCATTGGCACTCAGGCGTGGCGAGTGCCAGCGTATCTTCTACGCATGCCACCCATTCCCGGAAATCTCGAAAAGGAGCATTTCCAAGATGTTCAGCCCTCTCCACGACCGCGTCCTGGTTCGCCGTATCGAAGGTGACGAAAAGACTTCAGGCGGCCTTATCATCCCCGACAACGCCAAGGAAAAACCCCAGGAAGGCGAAGTCGTCTCGGTCGGTGCAGGCGCACGCGACGAGTCCGGCAAGCGCATCAAGATGGATGTCAAAGCGGGTGACAAAGTCCTGTTCGGCAAATGGTCCGGCACCGAAATCAAGATCGACGGTGAAGACCTGATGATCATGAAGGAAGGCGATATTCTGGGCATTCTGGCCTGAACGTCGCACGACTTTTCACAACGCTTTTTCATTTAGGAATACGCATATGTCTGCAAAAGACGTCAAATTCGGCACGGATTCCCGTGACCGCATGCTGCGCGGCATCAACACGCTTGCCAACGCCGTCAAGGTCACGCTTGGCCCCAAGGGGCGCAACGTAATCATCGACAAATCCTACGGCTCGCCACGCATCACCAAGGATGGCGTCACCGTCGCCAAGGATATCGAACTGTCCGACCCGTTTGAAAACATGGGCGCACAGCTGGTCCGCGAAGTGGCGTCGCGCACCAATGACGAGGCCGGCGATGGCACCACCACCGCCACCGTTCTGGCCCAGGCCATCGTCAAGGAAGGCATGAAGGCGGTTGCCGCCGGCATGAACCCGATGGATCTGAAACGCGGCATCGACAAGGCCGTTGCCGCCGTCGTCGCCGAGGTCAAGACCATGTCGCGCCCCGTTGACGGCACGGCCGAAATTGCCAAGGTCGGCACGATTTCCGCCAATGGCGAATCCGCCATCGGTCAGCAGATCGCTGATGCCATGGAAAAAGTAGGCAACGAAGGTGTCATCACCGTCGAAGAAAACAAGGGCCTTGAGACCGAAACCGAAGTGGTCGAGGGCATGCAGTTCGATCGCGGCTACCTCAGCCCCTATTTCATCACCGATGTCAGCAAGATGACGGCAAGCCTTGAGGATTGCGTCATCCTTCTGCACGAGAAGAAGCTGACATCCCTGGCACCGATGGTCCCACTGCTCGAAGCCGTGATGCAGGCCGACAAGCAGCTTCTGGTCATCGCCGAAGATATCGACGGCGAAGCCCTGGCCACACTGGTGGTCAACAAGCTGCGCGGTGGTCTGAAGGTTGCCGGTGTCAAGGCGCCTGGTTTCGGCGACCGTCGCAAGGCGATGCTTGAGGATCTTGCCGTGCTGACCGGCGGGCAGGTGATTTCCGAAGTTCTGGGCATCAAGCTCGAGAATGTCACCATGGACATGCTTGGCGTCGCCAAGAAGGTCACGATCACCAAGAACGACACCACCATCATCGACGGCGCAGGCGACAAGGCCGTGATTGCGGCCCGGGTCAGCCAGATCCGCGCGCAGATCGAAGACACCACCTCGGATTACGACCGCGAAAAACTGCAGGAACGTCTGGCCAAGCTGGCAGGCGGCATTGCCGTGATCAAGGTCGGCGGCGCGACCGAGATCGAAGTCAAAGAACGCAAGGACCGCGTCGATGACGCGCTGAACGCCACACGTGCGGCGGTTCAGGAAGGCGTTGTTCCGGGCGGCGGCGTTGCCCTGCTGCATGCAGGCAAGGTTCTGAGCAGTCTCAAGTCGGACAATTCGGACGAAGCTGCCGGGATTGCGATCATCCGCAAGGCCATTCAGGCCCCGCTGCGCCAGATCGCGGACAATGCCGGGATCGACGGTTCGGTTGTGGCCGGTCGCATCCTTGAAAACGAAAGCCGCACCTTCGGCTATGACGCGCAGGCCGATGTCTATGGCGACATGCTCAAGGCCGGTGTCATTGACCCCACCAAGGTTGTGCGTATCGCGCTGGAATATGCCGCCTCTGTCGCGGGCCTGCTGATCACGACCGAAGCGATGGTCGCTGACAAACCCGCCAAGGCGGGCGCGAACGGTCAGCCCGACATGGGTGGCATGGGCGGAATGATGTAAACCGTCAAACCCTTTGTCCTGTCGGCATTTGTCGGCAGGACAATCCGCCTGGCCCTCTGCGGGCCTCTGCGCGGAGATCCTAAACCTGCTGTGGCACGATTGGCTTCGAAAAGATTCGTCGCTGCCGCCCGAAGCGCAACGGATTCATGTGCAAAAAAATTCGTATAAGTCAGTGATTTAAAATGTCAGGCTGTCGGCCTGGGCCGAACCGTCGCTCTATCCTCGCTGCGCGCCCGTAGATCTTGCTGAATCGCTCACCCAAATCGCGCGGATAGAGGTTTATGCAACTCAACAGCCCCAAAACCTCGCCTGCGAGCACGATTTGCCCCGAGCCCAATTTTCAATCCCCAGCGGGCACCCCGAACAATTCCCAAAGCCGTCAGCCACATGGCAACGGCCATTTACGTCGCCATCTCTTGCACAGCCCTCTCTATCGCTGTGTTTGGAACATCAGGGGACCCACGAGAGACGTCATCTAACAATTGGGTATGGCCGATAAGGGTAATCTTCCCCAAAACTAACGAGTTCGTCCTGAACAAGTCACAAGCCTCTGAATTTCTTTGGTGATCCCGGCAAAACTGTAGCAAGAAATTGCAGGGTTTCGAATGGTGGGTGCGGAAACCTTGCAAATTCCGGAGCCGTGATGAGGCCTCATCCCCGCACTGAAGAGCAGGACGAAGCATTTTATGGGACTCGACGTGTCTATGAAGGAAACGGCCGGCTGCGTTGTGGAAGATGCCGGGCAGCGGATCTGGGAAGGGAGTGTTCCGAGCACGAGCGATGCGATTGCAGGGATCATTCCTGAGAAGGCCCCGGCTCTGGTTCGAGCAGGTACGCAGACCGGTCCTCAAGCCGCCTGGCTTTGGCATGCCTTGTGGGACAGGGGATCGCAGTCGACTGCATTCACGCACAGCGTGCTGCTGCCGCCTTGAAGTTGCCAGCCAACAAAACGGATCGCAACGATGCCTTCGGGCTTGTCCGTTTGGTGCACAGTGGCTGGCATGAACGGGTGGCGATCAAGTCCTTTGACCGTTACCGCATGCGGGCCGTGCTGACGGCGTGGGAGCGTATCGTGCGGATGTGCACGACGATGATCAACCAGATCCGAGGCTTGGCAAAGACCTTCGGGTTACAGTTATCGGCGGGCAAAGGGCAGGTCTTCGAGCAGTCAGTGCGTCGCGCATTCCCAGACGATGTCGTTTTGAGCGATCTGTTCGAAAGCCTTCTGTGGGTGCTGTCAGGACTCACGGACCAGCGCCGGGCATTTGATCGGCAACTTGCTCGCTTCGCACGAGAAGATGAGGCCTGCCGGATCGTCTCAAGTGCCCCGGTGTCGGCAGTCTTACGGCGATCGCCTTCGTGACGGCTGTGGACGACCCAGCGCGGTTGCGGTCGGACTGTACCGTCGGTGCCTGTCTTGGGCTGACACCGAAGCGCTATCAGTCGGGCCTCTTGCAATGGTCTTGTCCTCGCTCGCAGCAACATGCTGCTGCTACTCTGAAAATCCACTTATCTCAGCTGTTCAGATCTCCAGAACCACATCTATTCAGGAAATGGCCCTTTGGACGCCTGCATCGATCGCCTCGCGCAACTTCTTTTCCAGAAACTTCTGTTTGGAGCTGGAGTAGAATTTCAGCCCGAACATGTCCTTGACGTAAAAGGTGTCGACCACCTGTTCCCCAAAAGTCGCGATGACCGCGCTTGCGATGTAGACATTATGCGCAGCAAGCGTCCGCGTGAGGTCATAGAGCAGCCCCGGTCGATCACGCGTGTCGACCTCAATCAGGGTATAGATCTCAGACCCTTCATTGTCGAAGGTGATCGATGTGGGCACCCTGAACGCGCGTTCACGCTTCTTGATCTTGTCCTTGTCTCTGATCGCCTCGCGAGCCACGATTTCACCGCGCAGGATCTTGGAAATCATCTGGCGCAGGCGCGGGATGCGCGTGGAGTCATACGGGGAGCCGTCTGCATCCTGAATCCAGAAAGCGGCGGTGGCAAAGCCGTCCTTTGACGTATAGGTGCGCGCGTCCACAACATTTGCACCGACCAGAGCCAGCGCCCCGGAGAGGCGTGAGAAGATCCCGGGGTGATCGACCAGAGCAAAGCACACTCGCGTGGCGTCGCGATCTTCGTCGGGGTGAATGTCGATACGTATCTCGTCCGTTCCAAGGTCCTTGAGCAGTTTTGCAAAGATCACATGCGCCGTGACGTGCAGCCCCTGCCAATAGGTGGGGTAATGCCGCGCCTTTTCGATACGCAGATCCTTGGCATCCCAGTCAGACAGAGCTTCTTTCAGCAGGCGCTTGGCCTCTGCCCCGCGACGTTCGCGGTTCAGTGCTTCCATTCCGTTTTCAAGGCCGTTGCGGGTCTGTCTGTAGAGCCCGCGCAGCAGCGCAGCCTTCCAGTTATTCCAGGTGCTGGGGCCAACGCCGCGGATGTCGCAGACGGTCAGAACCAGCAGCAGGTCCAGCCGTTCCCGCGTCTGCACCGCCTTGGCAAAATCACGCACCGTGCGCGGATCAGCGATGTCGCGTTTCTGTGCCATGTCGGACATCAGCAGGTGATGCCGGACCAGCCATTCGACAGTTGCAGATTCCTTGGGGTTCAGGCCCAGGCGCGGCGCGACCTTGCGGGCGATCTGGGCCCCCAGAATGGAATGATCCTCATCTCGTCCTTTGCCGATGTCATGCAGAAGAAGGGCGATATACAGGATCTTGCGGTTGACGCCTTCCTTGAGGATCGACGAGGCAACGGGAAGCTCATCGACACGGGCGCCGTTTTCGATTTCGGACAGGTGCCAGATACACTGGATGATATGTTCGTCCACCGTGTAGTGGTGGTACATGTTGAACTGCATCATCGCCACGATGGGTTCGAATTCGGGAATAAATGCGGACAGCACCCCAAGTTCATTCATCCGGCGCAAGGCGCGATCCGGGTTGCCATGTTTCAGCAGCAGGTCAAGAAAGATGCGCTGCGCCTCCTTGTTCTGGCGCATATCCTCGTCGATCAGCCGCAGGTTCGCAGCCACCAGTCGCATGGCGTTTGGGTGGATCAGCAGGCCGGTGCGCAGGCCTTCCTCGTACAGGCGCAGGATGTTGACCTTGTCCGACAGAAACGCCTTGTCGTCGATGATGGTGATGCGGTTGTTGATGACCTCAAAGCCGTCCTTGACCTGCGGCGGCCGTTTGAAGAACCGCATGAGCAGCGGCGCGTCCTTTGTGTGGTCAGCCTCTAGCGAAGTCAGCAGGATGCGCGTCACATCGCCCACCGACGTGGCATGGCGGAAATAGTGCTGCATGAAAATTTCGACCGCGCGGCGTCCGCCCCGGTCTGTATATCCCATAGCCTCAGCGACAGAGACCTGCATGTCGAAAGTCAGCATTTCCAGCGGGCGACCGGCT
This sequence comes from Puniceibacterium antarcticum, assembly GCF_002760615.1. Lineage (GTDB taxonomy): Bacteria > Pseudomonadota > Alphaproteobacteria > Rhodobacterales > Rhodobacteraceae > Puniceibacterium > Puniceibacterium antarcticum. The sequence continues at coordinate 12,300 of NZ_AWWI01000167.1, forward strand.
AGAAGATGCAAATGACAGCGCACGGCCCAAAGGAATGTCTCGGCCCTCACGAAGGTGGCGTATTCCTCCGGGCTGAACACGCCAAGCCCGACCAGCTTGCCTGTGTCTTCGGTGTGGTAGACATATTTCGTGATCCAGAACAGCGATTGCAGGTCGCGCAAACCGCCTTTGCCTTCTTTGACATTGGGTTCCACCACATAGCGCTGCCCGCCCTGCCTTTCATGCCGGGCGTCACGCTCTGCCAGCTTGGCTGCGACAAATTCGCGGGCGGTGCCGTTGAACAGGTCTTTCCACAGCCGGGTATCCAACTCTTTGGCGAGCGGTGCGTGGCCGATCAGGAACCGCTGTTCCAGCATGGCCGTGCGGATGGTGAAGTCCTCTGCCCCAAGGCGCAGGCAGTCCTTCACCGTGCGCGAGGAATGACCGACCTTCAGCTTGAGATCCCAGAGCATATAGAGCATCGATTCAATGACGCTCTCGGCCCAGCCGGTGATCTTGTAGGGGGTGAGAAACAGCAGATCGACATCGGAAAATGGCGCCATTTCGCCGCGACCATAGCCGCCAACGGCCAACACTGCGATCTGTTCGCCCTTGGTCGGGTTGGCATTGTGGTGGAGCCGTTCTGTCGCAACCTCCCAGGTCAGGGTGATCAGGCAGTCGGTGATCCAGGTGTAGGCGCGGGTGGCGCCGAACGCCTCGAACGGATGGTGCGTCAAGGCCGCAGCGATGACCTCCCTCCCGGTGTCGCGGGCGCGACCCAGAATCGCCACGGTCTTTGCACGTACAGCGCGTTCATCTGCGGCGTCCGCGATCGCGTCCCAAAGCTCGGCGCGCACGGCGGGTCTGTCAAAGATGTCTGCTGCCGGAACGATCAGATCGTCCGGCAGTGAGAGCGTAAGCGCAGTTTTAGAAACCAGCGCCGCCGAAGCTTCTTGGGGCAGGGTCAAGGATTACCACCTGGCTGTTGCGAATTGTCGCGACCGCCAGGCCGCGCTGGTTTGTTCCGTCCGACAAGAGGCGGAATACACCGCCCGTACCCTGAAAGCCAGACGCTTGCGTCAACGCGCGCCGCGTCAGTGCATCCTTCCGGCCCTGCCCCACAAGGGCGCCGATGGCAGCAATGCCATCGTATCCAAGGCCGGCAAGCGCATGTGGCGCACTGCCATAGGCATTTGTGTAGCGCGTTTCAAAGCTGTTGTTCATCGCCACGTCGGGCATTGCAAAATAGCTTCCTTCGATTCCGGGCAGGAGGAACGCATCGGGGCGTACATCCCAGCGGGTCAGACCGATATACTGCGTCGAAGCCGGGCTTATGCCACGTTCTGGCCCGAGCTGCAGCACGACTGAGAGGCCCCCGTCGTAGTTGTCGGTGATGAACATCGCGTTAGCGGCGCCGCTGTCGACCATGCCCTTGACCTGATTGAGGGCGGAATTGAGGCTTTCGGTGTTCAGCGCGTAGGGCACTGATCCGACCACGGAACCGCCACTGCGGGCGGCTGCGGCAGTGATGGCATCGCGGCCCAGAGTTCCGGCAACATTGTCGGTGTACAAAACTGCGACATTGCCTTTGCCCTGCCGGGTGGCGTAGCCCATCAGCCGGTCAGCGGTATTTTCAAATGTCGCGCCCAGCACAAAAAGATTGCCGCCGGCGATCGAGGTGTTGTTGGAAAAGCTCAGAACGCTGATGCCCTCATCCGCGACCGCAACGGCGGCGGCATTGGCAGCTTCGCCGAAAAGCGGGCCAAGGATGATCTTGGCGCCTTCGTCCACAGCCAGCTGCGCTTGCGAGGCGGCCATGCTTGCCTGCCCCCCGGTGTCATAGACGCGCAGGTCAATGCGTGCGCCTTGCAGATCGGTGATGGCAAGACGCACCGCATTTTCCAGACTACGCGCGACAGATCCCGCGCCAGGATCGGATTTGGGCAGAAGAAGGGCAACCTGCACAGGGGCATTTGTGTCGATCTGCGGCCCGCCAGCGCCGCCCGACCCGCCCAAAGGACCCGTCATGGAAGCATCGCAGGCGGCAAGCCAAAGGCAGGAAACGAGGACGACCCCGCGGCGGATCACCTTGCGGGCGGTGGACAAAGGGGCAAACATGGTGGACGAACTCCCTCGGGGTTGAGCGCGGCTTTGGCCAGCGTGACGTTGCCGGAAACCATAAACGAGGCGAGGGACAGGTCCAATGGCGAATATAGAAGCGGGCAAGTTGACGCCGGGTCTTTATCTTGTGGCGGTGCCGATCGGCAATGCACGCGACATCACGCTGCGGGCACTCGATGTTCTGCGCGCGGCAGATGTGCTGGCGGCAGAGGACACGCGCAGCCTGCGCCGACTGATGGAAATCCACGGCATACCGCTTGGCGACCGTCCGCTGGTTGCCTATCATGATCACAACGGAGACCGCGCCAGACCGCGCCTGATGGCGGATATGACCGCTGGTCTTTCGGTGGCTTATGCATCCGAGGCGGGAACGCCGCTGATCTCGGATCCCGGGTTTGACCTGATGCGCGCCTGTGTCGAAGGGGGAATTCCGGCAACCACCGCGCCCGGCGTTTCAGCGGTGGTGACGGCGCTGACGCTGGCGGGGCTGCCCACAGACCGTTTTCTGTTTGCAGGGTTCCTGCCGAACGCCAGCGGTGCGCGCAAGACCCAGCTCAAGGCGCTGGCGGATGTGCCCGCAACTCTGGCCTTTTACGAATCGCCCAAGCGCGTCGCAGCCATGCTGCGGGACGCAGCCGAAGCGCTGGGCGATCGTGATGCGGTTGTGTGCCGGGAATTGACCAAGAAATTCGAGGAATGCCTGCGCGGCACGCTGTCGTCTTTGTCAGAGTCCCTGATGGATACCAACGTCAAAGGTGAAATCGTGGTCCTGGTGGCGCGTGCGGATTCACCATCTGTTAGCGAACAGGATGTTACAAAATCCTTGCAAGAGGCGTTGGAAACAATGTCGGTGCGCGATGCGGCGGATTTTGTATCGCAAATGTACCGCCTGCCGCGTCGTGCGGTGTATCAGCAGGCGATGCAGATTGGTCGGCAGGACTGACCGCTTGAAAGTTGTGCCGCGTGAAAGAGGTTGGGGATGACTGCCGAGCCTGAGACACAGGAACATGGCGCGCGGGACAGGGGTGCTGTCAGCTATCAGGCGGGCCTGTCAGCAGAACTGCGGATTGCACAGGATTACGAACGGCGCGGTTATCCGATTGCGTGTCAAAGGTGGCGGGGCAGGGCTGGAGAAATCGACCTGATCGTGCGGGATGGCGACGGCCTTATTTTTGTTGAGGTCAAGAAAAGCCGGACCTTTGATCGTGCAGCGGAACGTCTGTCGCGGGCTCAGATGCGGCGAATCTATGCGTCTGCTGAGGAGTATCTAAGCACCCAGCCACTTGGCCAGCTGACCGATGTGCGCTTTGACGTGGCCCTGGTGGATGGGCAGGGGGCTCTTCGCATGATCGAAAACGCCTTCGGACATTTCTAGCCGGCCATTGCACCGCCCTGCGGGTTGCGCCATGTACTGGTGTGAAACTGCAGGGGATGCGGCATGAAAATCGCCTTTCAGATGGACCCGATTGGTCCGATCAATATCAATGCGGACAGCACGTTCCGCCTTGCCGAAGAAGCGCAGGCGCGTGGGCATGAGCTGTTCTATTATACGCCTGACCATCTGGCCTATGAAGAGGGGAAGATCACCGCTCGGGGACAGTCGCTGAAAGTGCAGCGCGTGGTCGGTGACCATGCTCTTCTGGGCGAGATGGAGACGGTGGATCTTTCGGGGTTCGACGTGGTCTGGCTGCGTCAGGATCCGCCTTTCGACATGCATTACATCACCTCGACGCATCTTCTGGACCGTCTGGCGCCCGGAACGCTTGTGGTCAACGATCCGTTCTGGGTGCGTAACTACCCTGAAAAACTGATGGTACTGGATTTCCCGCATCTGACACCGCCCACCACCATTGCACGTGATCTTCAGACGATACGCGATTTCAAGGCGCGGCATGGCGATGTCATCCTCAAGCCGCTTTACGGGAACGGCGGCGCGGGTGTGTTCCGGCTGGATGCCAATGACCGCAACCTCAGTTCGCTGCACGAACTCTTTACGGGATTTAGTCGCGAGCCGCTGATCGTGCAGAAATATCTGCCCGCCGTGACCAAGGGTGACAAGCGCGTTATCCTGGTGGATGGCGAAGTGGTTGGCGCGATCAACCGGGTGCCCGCTGAAGGCGAGGTTCGCTCGAACATGCATGTGGGCGGACGCCCGGAAAAGGTTGCCCTGACCGAACGTGACCGCGAGATCTGTGCCACTATCGGCCCGCGGCTGAAAGAAAAGGGTCAGATCTTTGTTGGGATCGACGTCATTGGCGACTACCTGACCGAGATCAACCTGACATCACCCACCGGCATTCAGGAGCTGGAACGTTTTGACGGTGTCAATATTGCCGAAAAGATCTGGCACGCCATCGAAGCGCGGCGTGCATGAGCTGGCAGCTGCGTCTGCTCAATACGCAGATGCGGCTGTTTGCCAAACCCCGGTTGCGGCGCACCCTGGGGCCCGAAGAGGCGGATCGCGACTTTGCCCGCACGGCGCGGTGGCTGTTCCGCGCGCCGCCCTATTTACGCCACCTCAAACGGCCAGGCGGCCTGCACTGGATCAGCGCCGGGACCTGTGACCCGGGGCGGGTAATCCTCTACCTGCACGGGGGCGCCTATATTTCCGGTCACCCACGGACGCATCTTGGGCTGTTGGGGCGGCTGTCGCAACTCAGCGGGATCGAGGTGTGTGCGCCCCGTTACCGGCTGGCCCAGCAGGCAAGATTTCCCGCCGCCTTTGACGATGCCGTCGCCGCCTTCCAGCGGCTTGAAACTTTGGGATATCACCCCCGGGACATCGTCCTTGGGGGCGATTCGGCCGGTGGTGGGCTGATGCTTGCGTTGCTCGCCTGGTGCTGCGCAAGGGGGACGGTGCCCCGCGCGGTCTTTGCCTTTTCCCCTTGGACGGATCTGGCGGGGACAGGTGACAGCCTGAAGTCAAACCAGAGCCGTGACGCCCTTTTGCCGGTCGAGCGTATGGCCGAACTGGTCGAGATCTACATGCAAGACGCGGATCGGTGCGATCCGCGCGCCTCTCCGCTTTACGCGGACTTTCCCGGCGCGCCGCCTGTTCTGATCCAGCTCAGCGACACCGAAGTTCTGCGCGACGACGGGCTGCGGATGGCAGAGCGGCTGCGCAGCTTTGGCGCAAATGTCACTGTCGAGCGCGAGGCGGATTGCCCCCATGTCTGGCAGATCTTTGATGGCTGGCTGCCAGAGGCGCGCGTCAGTCTGTGCCATGTTGCACGTTTTATTCAGGTGTCATTCACCGACATCAGCCGATAGCTCAAAGCCTCGGCCACGTGGGGGCGTTGAATCTTTTCGGTGCCGTCCAGATCGGCGATGGTGCGCGCCACCCTGAGGACACGATGATAGCCCCGCGCCGACAGGCCGAACCGGTCCGCGGCGCGGCGCATCAGGTCGTGGCTTTCGCTGTCATGGGCGCAGACTTCCTCGAGCCTCTGTCCCTGCACATCGGCATTGGTGCGCAGGCCCGGCTGGTCGCCATAGCGCAGGGTCTGCACCGCGCGGGCGGTGGCCACCCGTTCCGCCACCGTGGTGGATGGGTCACCCGAGGGCGGCAGGTCGAGATCGCGAAACGCGACAGGCGGCACTTCGATGCGCATATCGAAACGGTCCATCAGCGGGCCGGAAATACGGCCCAGATAATCCTCGCCACAGATCGGTGCGCGCGAACAGGCCTTTGCCGCATCGGCAAGATAGCCGCATTTGCAGGGATTTGCGGCGGCGATCAGCATGAAGCGGCAGGGATAGGTGATATGCGCGTTTGCCCGGGCGACCATGACCTCGCCCATCTCGATCGGCTGGCGCAAGGTTTCCAGCACCGTACGGGGGAATTCCGGAAATTCATCCATGAACAGCACACCATTGTGCGCCAGACTGATTTCCCCGGGCTGCGCCCGCTTGCCACCACCCACGATGGCCGCCATCGACGCGGTGTGGTGCGGTTCGCGGAACGGCCGTGCCCGTGAAATGCCACCTTCGTCCAGGAGCCCGGCAAGCGAGTGGATCATCGAGGTTTCCAGCGCCTCAACCGCCGTGAGTGGGGGCAGGATACCGGGAAGGCGGGCGGCCAGCATGGATTTTCCCGACCCGGGAGAGCCGATCAGCATCAGATGGTGACGCCCCGCCGCCGCGATTTCCAAGGCCCGTTTGGCCCGTTCCTGGCCTTTGATGTCGCGCAGGTCGCGTCCGGTGGGGCTTGGGCGCACCTCGCCCGCAGTGCTGGGCGACAGGATGCTGCGTCCGGTGAAATGGTGGATCAACTCCATCAGGTTGGCCGGCGCCAGCACGGTACAGGCTTCGACCCAGGCGGCCTCTGCCCCGGAAGCGCGCGGACAGATCAGGATACGGTCATTTTCTGCGGCGTTCATAGCAGCGGGCAGCGCCCCGTGCACCGCGACCAGAGAGCCGTCCAGCGACAATTCCCCCAACGACACCAGCTGCGCCACCTCGTCGCAGGGGATGACATCCAGCGCCGACAGAAGGGCCAGCGCGATGGGCAGGTCGAAATGCGACCCCTCCTTTGGCAGGTCTGCAGGGGAAAGGTTGATGGTGATCCGTTTTGACGGCAGCGCAATCGCGATCGAGGTCAGCGCCGCGCGCACCCGGTCGCGGGCTTCGGATACGGCCTTGTCCGGCAGGCCAACGATCGAAAAGGACGGCAGGCCAGGGGTCACGGCGCATTGCACCTCGACGGGACGGGCCTCCACGCCTTCGAACGCGACGGTATAGGAAGTCGCGACCATGCCGCCCCTCTTGTCCTTGATGAGCCAAGGGTGGGGCGGGCATGGTTAGTGAACGGTTAATTTCTCCGTGCCGGTGTTAACTAAATCTGCTGTCACGCTTCCGGCTCATCCCTGATCTACCAGCGCCATGAAGGCAGGCCATGCCGCAGGGTCTGCGACAGTCTTGTCCCGGCAGAAGGCATTGCAAAACCCGAAGATGCGGCCATCCAGGGACAGGAAATGCGTCACTGGGTCAGCTGAATATGGGCATGCAGTGTTTTCGGCAGCGCTGTTCTCGGTCACTTTGGCGGCGAGCGGCACGGGGCCGGGCCATGGCTTGCGCGTATAGTCCCGCGCATATTGTGGCAGCTCGCCCCCGCGCGATAGGCCCATGGCGCGCCAGCGCCGGAAGGCGGGATCGCTCAGGTGCGCCTCGACATAAGCCTGCGCCTGAGTTGAAACAGGCAAGCCATAGCCCGCGATACGCATGGCAACCGGGGCGAAAAACGCGTCTGCCGCCGAATATGCGCCGCACAGCCAATCACCAGAAGAGCCGAAACGGCTCTTTGCAAAGGACCAGATCTGCTCGATCCGTGCAAGATCGGCCAGAACCGCTTCAGTGGGGGTATAGTCGGCATAGGCGGCGCGCAGGTTCATCGGGCAGGCGCTGCGCAGCGCCCCGAAACCTGCATGCATTTCGGCAGCAAGCGCGCGGGCAGTGGCACGTGCGGCGGGATCGGTCGGCCAGATGCCAGCCTCGGGGTGACGGCTTGCCAGTTCTTCGGCTTGGGCAAGGCTGTCCCAGATAACGGTGCCCTCTGGCGTCACGAGTGTCGGTACCGTGCGCGCCGGGGCAATCTCAGACATCTGTCCGGCGACCGGACCATCCGAAAAATCAACAAAGGTCACGTTGTAGGGCAACTCCCAGCGATGCAGCAGCAACCAGCCACGCAGGGACCAACTGGAAAAGGAATAGTCGCCAAGATGTATCTGATATGTCATAATTGAGTCTCCGCAAGTCACTGAGAAATTCATAGATGCGCGACCTGCCGTGTCACAGAGTAATTTTGTGTGACTTCGCATCACGCAGAATGATGCATCTCGATAAAAGTCACGGGCGTTGGTGAAATTATTCTGCAACCAATTTTGATCCGCTCGCGTTTATCTCTCGTATGTCCATGCATAAGTCTACCTTTGGCACAGTCCAATTGTCGTGCCCGGGGCAAACGTGATATTTGGGGAGACGACATGGCACTTGACACTTTCAATGACCAGACCCTGTCCCGCCGTGCCATGAAGGCCGAATTGCTGGACGCAGAAACTGAGCTTCGCCTGGCATATGCATGGCGAGATCAACGAGATGAGGCGGCGCTTCATCGTCTGATTACGGCCTATATGCGACTGGCCATTTCCATGGCATCCAAATTCAAACGCTACGGCGCGCCCATGAATGATCTCATCCAGGAAGCGGGTCTTGGGTTGATGAAGGCTGCGGAAAAGTTTGATCCTGACCGTGGCGTGCGTTTTTCAACCTATGCGGTTTGGTGGATCAAGGCATCGATTCAGGATTATGTGATGCGCAACTGGTCCATGGTGCGCACGGGATCGACCTCTTCCCAAAAATCGCTGTTCTTCAACCTGCGCCGCGTTCAGGCCCGTCTGGAGCGTGAGGCCGCAGCCTCTGGAATGGCGCTTGACCGCCATCAGCTGCGGCAGATGATATCGACCGAAATCGGTGTTCCACTGCATGATGTGGAGATGATGGAAGGACGCCTCTCTGGATCGGACTATTCCCTGAACGCGACTCAGTCAGCCGAGGATGAGGGACGCGAATGGATCGATGCGCTGGAAGATGGCGGCGCACAGGCTGCGGAAATAGTCGAAAACAGCCATGACACTGCGCAGTTGCGCGAATGGCTGCTGTTTGCGATGAATGCCCTGAACGAACGCGAACGGTTCATCGTGCGCGAACGAAAGCTGCGCGACGAATCCCGTACTCTTGAAAGCTTAGGCACCGAACTGGGGCTGTCCAAGGAGCGTGTGCGCCAACTGGAGGCGGCGGCATTTGCAAAGATGCGTAAGACGCTTGAAAGTCAGTCGGGTGAGGTGCACGCATTCTTCGCCTGATGCATGCTCTGAAAACCTGCGTGCTGCTGGCGCTTGTCGCCTCCGCAGCCTTGGCTGACGGGGGTATTTTTTCCGATAAGGACGTGGTGTTTCTGGGCGAGCAGCACGACAATGCGCAACATCACCGACGTCAGGCCGAACTGGTGGGTCAGATTGCCCCCAAGGCGCTGGTGTTCGAGATGCTCACCCCTGCACAGGCCGCCCGGATCACGCCGGACCTGCTGGGGGAGGAAAGTGCGCTGGACTCTGCGCTGGGCTGGAACGACAGCGGATGGCCGGATTTCGCGCTCTATTACCCGATTTTCGCAGCAGCGCCAAAGGCTGACTATTTTGGCGCCGCGCTACCACGGGACGAAGCGCAAAAGGTCGTGAGCGACGGGGTTCTGGCCGTTTTTGGTCCGGACGCGCCGGAGTATGGGCTGGGTACGGCGTTGCCGGAGGATCAGCAGACAGCACGTGAGGCGCTGCAGATGGCGGCGCATTGCGACATGATGCCAGAAGAGATGCTGCCGACGATGGTCGATATCCAGCGGATGCGCGACGCATTGCTGGCGCGCGCAGCGGCGCAGGCTCTGGACGAAACTGGCGGGCCGGTAGTGGTGATCACCGGCAATGGGCACGCGCGGCTGGACTGGGGTGCGCCCGCATTGCTGGACCTCGCACGGCCCGGTTTGCGCATCGCGGCACTGGGACAGGGCGAGGAATCCTTTGGTGCGCCGGACGGCGGTTTCGACGCCGTCGAGGTATCGGCAGATGTGGAGCGCGGCGATCCCTGCGCGGCATTTCATACGGACACGACCAAGACCGACGGCGCAGGTGATTGAGTTTCCCCGGCTGGCTGGCTAACACTGGCGCCAACTGACACTTTCCGGAAGGCGCGGACATGCTGAAAGCCAAGCGGATCCTTCTGATCATCGGCGGCGGAATAGCGGCCTACAAGGCGCTGGACCTGATCCGTCGGCTGCGCGAACGCGGCGCCTCGGTCACACCGGTGATGACGTCTGCAGCGGCAGAGTTCGTAACGCCGCTGTCGGTGTCTGCCCTGGCGGGAGAGAGAGTTTACACTGATCTTTTCGACCTCACCAACGAGGCCGAGATGGGCCATATCCAGCTGAGTCGCGTGGCGGATCTGCTGGTTGTGGTGCCGGGCACGGCGGATCTGATGGCGAAGATGGCACAGGGGCTGGCGAACGATCTGGCCTCAACCCTGTTGCTGGCGACGGACACGCCGGTTCTGGTTGCCCCGGCAATGAATGTTCGGATGTGGGAACATCCCGCGACCCAGCGCAATCTTACAGTGCTGCGCGGCGATGGCGTGCGGTTTGTTGGTCCCAACGACGGCACGATGGCCTGCGGCGAATTCGGCCCCGGCCGCATGGCGGAACCTCTTGAAATCGTTGCGGCGATCGAGGCGGCGCTGCTGGTGGGGCCGTTGAGCGGGCGCAGGGTGCTGGTCACCTCTGGCCCGACCCATGAACCTATCGATCCGGTGCGCTATATCGCCAACCGATCCTCTGGCGCGCAGGGGACCGAGATTGCCCGCGCGCTTGCGACATTGGGTGCCGAAGTGGTCTTTGTCACCGGCCCCGCATCTGTCCCGCCCCCCGAAGGGGTCGAGGTTGTGCGTGTCGAGACGGCCCGGCAGATGCGTGATGCTGTTCTAGCGGCGTTGCCGGTTGATGCGGGGGTGTTTGCAGCCGCCGTGGCGGACTGGCGGATGGCAGATGCGGTCACCTCAAAGATAAAAAAGGTTGCAGGGAAACTGCCGCTGCTGCAGTTCGCCGAGAACCCGGATATCCTGGCTGAGGTATCGCAGATGGAGCGGGGCCGCCCGGCGCTGGTTGTCGGCTTTGCGGCCGAAACGGATGATGTGGAGGCTAATGCCACTGCCAAGCGCCTGCGCAAGGGTTGCGACTGGATCGTCGCGAACGATGTCAGCCCGGCGACGGGCATTATGGGCGGCGCCGAAAATGCGGTCACCCTGATCTCAGACGCTGGCGCCGAAGTCTGGCCAAGAATGAGCAAGCGTGAGGTTGCCAAACGATTGGCGCAGCGCATGGCCGAGGCGCTGCGCGCAAGGTGAACGTCGCGTTCTGCGTCGTTGAAAAAAGAAGAAGCGGGGGGCGCAAGCGGTGAAGTTCAGCTCTGGCTGGGTTGCTGTCCCGTCCTATCTGCAAATGAAGCAATGAGGGGAACGACATGGTGCGCGTTCAGATGATCTGGGACGAAGGGGCTGATCAGACGCTGGGTCTGCCGAAATATGCGACGGATGGGGCGGCGGGTGCGGATTTGCGGGCGCAGTTTGCCGATCGCGGCGCGGTTGATCTGGCGGTTGGGGCGCGGATGCTGGTGCCGACAGGTCTGAGGCTGGCCATTCCCGAGGGCTATGAAGTGCAGATCCGGCCCCGCTCTGGTTTGGCGCTGAAGCACGGGATCGTGCTGCCGAACAGCCCGGGCACGATTGACTGGGATTATCGCGGACCGCTGGGGGTGATTGTGATGAACCTTGGCGACTCGCCTTTCCGCATCACCCATGGCGACCGCATCGCGCAGATGGTTGTGGCCCCGGTTGTGCAGGCGTCGTTTGATGTGGTCGAGGCGCTGGATGACAGCGCGCGCGGGGCGGGTGGCTTCGGCTCGACCGGGGTCAGCTGATGCTGCTGGTTCTGATCATGGCCGGGGCGCTTTGGGGAATCGGGTCTCTGATGGGCGCGCCGCGTCAGGCACGGCTTTATATGATCGGACTGCTGTTTGTTGCAGTGCTGGGTCTTCATCTCGTGCTGCCGGATGGACATCCCCTGCGCATGGCGACGGGTGAATCTGCAGCGCTCTGGCTGATCTTCGGCGGATTTGTCGGGCTTGTGCTGTTGTATCGCGCCGTGCTTGGCCGTGTGCGGGCAAAGGCCACGCTGCGCGAGACAGCCGAGGCGCCGCTGGTGCGGGCGGATCGATTTTCCGAAGCAGAATTGGAACGTTATGCGCGCCATATCGTGCTGCGCGAAATTGGCGGACCCGGGCAAAAGGCGCTGCAGCACGGACGTGTTCTGGTGATCGGTGCGGGTGGCCTTGGCGCACCGGCCCTGCAGTATCTGGCGGCGGCAGGGGTTGGGACGATCGGCGTGATCGATGATGATCTGGTCGAGAATGCCAATTTGCAGCGGCAGGTGATCCACCGTGACCGGGACATCGGCCAGCCCAAGGTGTTTTCCGCCGAGGCGGCGATGAAGGCGCAGAACCCCTATGTCAGCGTCAAACCCTATCACCGGCGGCTTGAGGCGGATGTTGCCGCAGAGCTGTTTGCCGATTATGACGTGATTTTGGATGGCACGGACAATTTCGCCACGCGCTATCTGGCGAACCGGGTGGCGGCTTCTTTGGGAAAGCCGCTGGTCTCTGGCGCGTTAAGCCAATGGGAAGGGCAGCTGTCTGTCTTTGATCCTTCTAGTGGAACGCCCTGTTATCAGTGCATTTTTCCCGAAGCCCCCGCTGCCGGGCTTGCCCCGTCCTGCGCGGAGGCGGGTGTTCTGGGCCCCTTGCCTGGCGTCGTCGGCGCGATGATGGCGGTCGAGGCGATAAAGGTTCTGACCGGGGCAGGTCAGGCCCTGCGCGGTGAGATGCTGATATATGATGCGCTCTGGGGTGAGACCCGCAAGATCGCACTGAAACGACGCGATGGCTGTTCCGTTTGCGATGGCTGAGGCTTGCCTTGGCCCCGGTTGCGGCGATAGCCTGTCGGAAACTGGATCTTGGGGAGAGACAGATGAAATTCGTTCTGAGCTGTGCGCTGGCGTTTGGGATGTCGGTAACGGGGGCTGTTTCGGCTGCGGATATGCCTGATCTTGACGGGCGCGAGGTTGTTGTCGCGGTCGAGAATGCCTATCCGCCGTTGCAATATATTGATCCCGCAACGGGCATGGCCATGGGCTGGGAATACGACGCCATGGCTGAGATTTCGAAACGGCTGAATGTCGAGGTGTCCTACGAGAACATCAGCTGGGATGCGATGATCCCGGCCGTGGCTGAGGGCCAGTTCGACATGGGCATGACCGGCATCACCATCCGCGAGGATCGGGCCGAGATTGTGGACTTCTCGGATTCCTACATGCGCTCGGAAATGGTCATGCTGGTGCGGGGCGGTGAGGAGAGGTTTTCTGATGCCGCCGGTTTTGCCGCCGATCCGGATCTGCTGATGGCGGCGCAGCCCGGGACGACGCCTTTCTATGTAGGGGTCTACGACGTGCTGGACGGGGATGAGGCGACTCCGCGAATCCGCCTGTTTGAAACCTTTGGCGCCGGGGTGCAGGCGCTGCGCACCGGGGATGTGGATCTGGTGCTGACCGATGGCACCGCCGGGGCAGGGTATGTGGCGGCCTCTGACGGCGCACTCAAGAGTGTGGGGGAAAAGCTGGGTGCCGAAGATTTCGGGTTCATCTTTCCCAAGGGTTCCGATCTTGTCGCGCCAATCAATGCGGCCATTGCCGGGATGAAGGCAGATGGCACGATTGAGGCGCTCAACAAGAAGTGGTTCCTAGACTTCAAGATGGGCGAGTGAGCGGGCTGACTTTGCGCATCACCATGTTGCGCTGATGGGACCGGCGGTGCCGGGGCGCGGGGATTTTCCCTGGTGGCTTGTTGCGGTGGCAGGGCTTGGCGCGCTGCTTTTCACCCGGGTCCTGATGGATGATCTGCAGGCGCAGATCTTGAGCACATTGCTGAAGGGCGTGCAGATCACCGTCTTTGTGACGTTGGTGGGCTTTGCCTTGGCCGCCAGCCTGGGGCTGGTTGTGGCACTGATGTCGCTGTCCCGTTCGCTGGTCCTGAGACAGGTGGCGCGGTTCTACACCGAAGTGGTGCGCGGCATCCCGATGCTGGTTCTCCTGCTCTATGTCGCCTTTGTTCTGGCGCCGGGGCTGGTCGATCTGCGCAACTGGGCGCTTGGTTCTCTGGGGGTTGACCCGATCCGCACGCGGGAATTTTCACTGCTTTGGCGGGCGGTCATCGCGCTGACCATCGGCTATTCCGCCTTTATTGCAGAGGTGTTTCGGGCCGGATTGATGGCGGTGGAACCCGGACAGATCGAGGCTGCCAACGCGCTGGGATTAAGTCCCTGGCAGCGGTTCCGGCTGGTGGTCTTTCCGCAGGCGATCAAGACGATTCTACCACCTTTGGGCAATGATTTTATCGCGATGATAAAGGATTCCTCGTTGGTATCCGTGCTGGGGGTGCTTGATGTCACGCAGCTGGGCAAGGTCACCGCGGCGGGAAATTTCCGCTATTTCGAAACCTATAATGTGGTTGCGCTGATCTATTTGACGATGACGATCGGCCTGTCTTTGGCCCTGCGGCGGCTAGAGATGCACTTGCGCCAAAAGCCGTGAGCGTCGCGACAGTGTATTTGGGATGCCTCCGGCGGGGATATTTTTGGACAGATGAAACGCGGGCTGAGATTGTAAGGCGGCCTTTGGGGGCCTAGCTATAGGTCAAAGGAGAGCTTTCATGACAAATCCGCTGCTTGCCGATTGGGACACGCCGTTCGGTCTCGCCCCTTTCGCCGCCATTTCCGATGAGGATTATGCGCCCGCCTTCAAAGAGGCCCTGGCCGAACATCTGGCCGAGGTCGAGGTCATCGCCGACAACCCCGAGCCTGCGAGCTTTGCCAATACCATCGAGGCGATGGAAGGCGCGGGCGAGGCACTGGACAAGGTGCTGTCGGTGTTCTTTTCCATTTCGGGTGCGGACAGCAATCCGGTGCGGCAGGATCTGCAACGGCAGTTTTCGCCAAAGCTTTCGGCCCATTCAACCGCGATCTATGGAAATGCCGCATTGTTTGCCCGGGTGCGTGATCTTTGGGAACGGCGCGAGTCGCTGGGCCTTTCGGACGAAGAAGCGCGGGTGCTGATGTTGACGCACCGCGGTTTTGTGCGGGCCGGTGCGGCACTGAATGGGGAGGAGGCAAAGCGCATGGCCGAGGTCAAATCGCGCCTCGCCGTGCTGGGGACAGAGTTCACCCAGAACCTGCTGGCGGATGAGGCGGGTTGGCATATGGCCTTGTCCGAAGGAGATCTGGACGGGTTGCCGGAATTTGTGAAGGCATCGGCTCGTGCTGCGGGTGAGGATCTGGGCAAAGATGGCCCGGTGATCACCCTGTCGCGGTCACTGATTGTACCCTTTCTGCAGTTTTCCAGTCGCCGTGATCTTCGCGAGAAAGCCTGGCGCGCCTGGGTGGCACGTGGGGAGAATGGCGGCGAGACGGACAATACAGGGATCGCTGCCGAAATTCTCGCCCTGCGCGCGGAACGCGCGGCCTTGCTGGGCTACCGCTCTTTTGCCGAATACAAGCTTGAAACTGAGATGGCCGGCAGCCCGGACAAGGTGCGTGATCTTCTGATGCAGGTCTGGAAGCCGGCCCGTGCGCAGGCGCTGGCGGACGGCGAAGTCTTGGAAGGCATGATGCAGGCAGACGGCGTGAACGGCCCGCTGCAGGCTTGGGACTGGCGCTTTTACGCAGAGAAACGCCGCAAGGCCGAACATGATCTTGATGAGGCCGAGCTGAAGCCCTACCTGCAGCTGGACAAGATGATCGAGGCGTCGTTTTCCTGTGCGCACCGCCTGTTTGGGCTAGAGTTCCGGCCGCTGGATGTGGCGCTTTATCATCCCGACTGCCGCGCGTGGGAGGTGCTGCGGGATGGCAAACATCTGGCGGTGTTCATAGGGGATTATTTTGCGCGGTCGTCCAAACGGTCGGGTGCATGGTGTTCCGCGATGCGCAGTCAGGCCAAACGGCCACAGGTCAAGACGCCGATTATCATAAACGTCTGCAACTTTTCAAAGCCATCGAAGGGACAGCCCGCCGTGTTGTCCTATGATGATGCGCGCACGGTGTTTCATGAATTTGGCCACGCGCTGCACCAGATGCTGTCGGATGTGGACTTCGGCTCGGTCGCGGGGACATCTGTCGCGCGGGACTTTGTCGAATTGCCAAGCCAGCTGTTTGAACACTGGCTGGAAGTGCCGCAGGTGCTTGAGGAATTCGCCACCCATGCCGAAACGGGGGAGGCGATGCCGCGCGCCCTGCTGGACAAGGTGCTTAAAGCCGCAAATTTCGATATGGGCTTTTCGACGGTTGAATACATCGCCTCGGCCCTGGTGGATCTGGAGTTTCATGATGGCAAGGCCCCTGCTGATCCGATGAAGATGCAGGCCGAGATACTGGAGCAGGTTGGCATGCCGTCGGCCATCACCATGCGCCATGCGACGCCGCATTTTGCCCATGTGTTCTCAGGTGACGGCTATTCCAGCGGATACTACAGCTACATGTGGTCCGAGGTGATGGATGCTGATGCCTTTGCCGCCTTCGAGGAGGCCGGGTCAGCGTTTGATCCGGAAATGGCAGCGCGGCTTGAGAAGTTCATCCTGTCTGCGGGCGGCTCGCAGGATGCGGAGGCACTGTATACTCAGTTTCGCGGTCGGATGCCGGGCGTTGATGCGCTGTTGCGGGGGCGCGGTCTCGCCGCTTGAAGGCAAGTGAGAATATTGGTGCAAGGGGAATCCTTCTCCTTGCACCAGATCAGAATGGCTTGCGGGTGAGTGTGAAACCTTCGGCCTTGAGCAGGTTAAGCAGTCCAGCCTCGCCCTGAAGATGGGCGGCACCGGCGGCTACCACAATGGGGCCAGCCTTGCCCGCGTCCATGATCACCGGAATCCACGCGCGGTTTCGTGCATCCAGAAGGTCGATCTCCATCCGTGCGAACATCGCGTCGCTTGTTGCAGGATCAAGTGCTGCAAGCTGGCGGGACAGCAGTCGCGAGACTTGCCAGGCTTCTGTTCCGGCCTCTTCGAAATAGCTGGCAAGCAGGGTGGCAAACATGTCCTCGCTGGTGTCGGGTGCAACAAGCGCGGCTTTCACCATCGCGATCTGTTGTTCCATCGGCGCGTCAGAGAAGGTGTTGAACACCGTCTCGTAAGCCTCGAGCGACTGCATGGGCACCTCTGCGGAGAGGGCCATGTCCATGATTCGGCCATCAAGCCCTTGCGCATCCGTCAAATTTGCCGTGGCACAAGGCGGCAGCGACAGCAGCATCGACAGATACCAAGGCTGGAATTTGGCGGCCATGACAGGCGGAACACCGCGTGCACTGGCCGCAGCGGCGAGGGCCTGCCAAGAAGCTTCATCCATCAGTTCAGGCAGGGTGGTGTCGCTCAGCAGCAGCATTTCGGGCCTAGACGACAACGCGCCGGTCAATTCTGCCTGATCTGCGGCAGACATCTCAAGCAAGACCACTTTGGCATTTTCGATCAGCGGCCTGATCCGTTCGGCAGGCGCATCAAGCCGCGGGTCATCCAGATGCACGGTGCCGATCAGGTCCACCACGCTATCCCCCCGCACCGCGCGCCAGCGATTGCCGGTGGCAAAGGGTGTTTCAGCGACAATGGCCTTTAATTCCGCCCTATCAGACTCTGACAAAGTCTGGCGCAGGTCCTGACCCGTGCATTGCGCCATTGCGGGACCGGCAAGTCCGAGGCAAATAAAAAGGCTGGCGATCAGGCGCATAGGGGACTCTCCGGTCAGTTGCCTGATACTTAGGGGTTGCCCTTGTCAGCGGCAAGCAGGCGAAAGAAGATGGGTGTCATGAAGCGGGAAAGCGATCTTTATGCGCCAGTCAAGGCGCTGCTGCAGCGGCAAGGGTATGAAGTCAAGGGCGAGGTCGGCAAGGCCGATCTGGTGGCGCGGCGCGCGGGCGAAGAGCCGGTGATTGTCGAGCTGAAGCTGCGAATCACGCTGACCCTGTTTCATCAGGCCGTGTCGCGGCTGTCCCTCAGTGATCTGGTCTATATCGCTGTACCCCGTCCCGAAGGCGCGCAGGCAAAGCGCGCGCTGAAGGACAACTCGGCGCTGTGCCGTCGGTTGGGATTGGGGTTCATCACCGTGCGCGCCGATGGCGTGACCGAAGTTCTGTGTGACCCGGCGGGACCAACACCCCGACGCAATCGCAAGGGGCAGGCGCGCTTGCTGCGGGAATTCGACCGGCTGCGCGGTGATCCAAACGACGGCGGCGCGACACGTTACGGGATTGTCACGGGGTATCGGCAGGACGCGCTGCGCTGCGCGGCGCATCTTGCCGAACATGGAGCGAGCAAGGGCGCCGTGGTGTCCAAGGCAACAGGTGTGAAACCTGCAACTCGGATCATGGCCGAGAACCACTATGGCTGGTTCGCGCGCGTCGAAAAGGGCGTCTACGCGCTGAGTGATGCAGGCCGGGCGGGTCTGGTCCACTGGGCGGAGTCCTGGGAATCGTGATCCTGCAAACTCAGGGGCGGGGGCGCCAGCCTGCCCATTGGCGGATTTCAACTGGAATGTTCACCGGAAGATGCCGCCGGCGTTGTGTTCTGCGTCTGGGATCATATCTGATCGAAACGGCACATAATCCCTCTGTCGACACTGGCAAGCTTGCTCTGACTTCAAGCCCGGAGGAGGCAAATTTTTGCAAAATCCCGTGTTGACAGGTGCACCCTCGCTCCATACCTATGCGTCGTTAGCACTCGACTGACGTGAGTGCTAACGGCCTGCCCGACGACGGGGGGCCAAGAGAAACTTTGAGCCAAGGAGACTCGAAGATGGCATTTAAACCGCTCCATGACCGTGTGCTTGTTCGCCGTGTTGAAGGCGATGAAAAGACCAAGGGTGGTCTGATCATTCCCGATAGCGCGAAAGAAAAGCCCGCTGAAGGTATCGTAGTTTCGTGTGGCGATGGCGCCCGCAAGGATTCTGGCGAACTGATCGAAATGGCTGTTTCGGCAGGCGATAAGGTTCTGTTCGGCAAGTGGTCGGGCACCGAAGTCACGGTCAACGGCGAAGAGCTGCTGATCATGAAAGAATCCGACATTCTCGGGATCATCGAGGACGACGCGGCTGCAAAAGCAGCCTGAGCTGTCACGACCTCTGATTCCATTCACTGAATAACAGGAGAAATCCATATGTCTGCTAAAGACGTGAAATTCGGCACTGACGCACGTACGCGTATGCTCAAAGGCGTGAACATCCTCGCCGACGCCGTCAAAGTGACCCTAGGCCCCAAAGGCCGTAACGTCGTTCTGGACAAGTCGTTCGGTTCGCCGCGCATCACCAAGGACGGTGTGTCTGTCGCCAAAGAGATCGAACTGGAAGACAAGTTCGAGAACATGGGCGCACAGATGGTGAAGGAAGTTGCTTCCCGCACCAATGACGAAGCTGGCGACGGTACCACCACCGCGACGGTTCTGGCTCAGGCCATCGTCAAGGAAGGCATGAAATCCGTTGCTGCCGGCATGAACCCGATGGACCTCAAGCGCGGCATCGACCTCGCGACGTCCAAAGTGGTTGAAGCCATCAAGGCCGCTGCCCGTCCGGTGAACGATTCCGCTGAAGTTGCTCAGGTCGGTACGATCTCTGCAAACGGCGAAGCTGAAATCGGTCGTCAGATCGCGGATGCGATGCAGAAAGTCGGCAACGAGGGTGTTATCACCGTCGAAGAAAACAAAGGCCTCGAAACCGAGACCGATGTTGTCGAAGGCATGCAGTTCGACCGCGGCTACCTGAGCCCCTATTTCGTCACCAACGCTGACAAGATGATTGCAGATCTCGACGACTGCATGATCCTGCTGCACGAGAAGAAACTCTCGTCGCTCCAGCCGATGGTTCCGCTGCTCGAAGCCGTGATTCAGTCGCAAAAGCCGCTGCTGATCATTGCTGAAGATGTCGAAGGCGAAGCACTTGCGACCCTCGTGGTCAACAAGCTGCGTGGCGGTCTGAAAATCGCTGCTGTCAAGGCACCGGGCTTTGGTGACCGTCGCAAGGCCATGCTGCAGGACATCGCGATCCTGACCGGCGGCCAGGTGATCTCCGAAGATCTCGGCATGAAACTTGAGAATGTCACCATGGACATGCTCGGGTCGGCCAAGAAGGTCACGATCACCAAGGACGAGACCACCGTCATCGACGGCGCGGGCGAGAAGGCAGAGATCGAGGCACGCGTTGCTCAGATCCGCAACCAGATCGAAGAAACCACGTCCGACTACGACAAAGAAAAGCTGCAGGAACGTGTTGCGAAGCTCGCAGGCGGCGTTGCAGTCATCCGCGTTGGCGGCATGACCGAAACCGAAGTGAAAGAGCGTAAAGACCGCGTTGATGACGCACTGAACGCAACACGCGCAGCTGTTCAGGAAGGTATCGTCGTTGGCGGCGGTGTTGCCCTGATCCAGGCGGCCAAGTCCCTCGCAGGTCTTGAGGGCGAAAACAGTGACCAGAACGCCGGTATCGCAATTGTGCGCAAGGCGCTCGAAGCGCCGCTGCGTCAGATCGCAGAGAACGCCGGTGTTGACGGATCCGTTGTTGCTGGCAAGATCCGCGAATCTTCGGACCTGAAGTTTGGTTACAATGCTCAGACCGACGAATATGGCGACATGTTCAAGTTCGGCGTCATTGACCCGGCCAAGGTTGTGCGCACCGCGCTTGAGGATGCATCCTCGATCGCTGGTCTGCTTATCACGACCGAAGCGATGGTTGCTGATCGTCCTGCCAAAGAAGGCAATGGCGGCGGCGGCGGTATGCCCGACATGGGCGGCATGGGCGGCATGATGTAAATCACGCCATCTTACCGGATGATTTGGGGTCGCCTTCGGGCGGCCCCTTTTCGTATAGCGAAGACTGTGGGCAGCCTTGGCGAAAGTGGTTCGCTCTTTCTCAGGATGGAAAAGCGGCGTATCTGACGGCCCATGCGTCTTGTCCTGCTTCTTATCGTTGTGCTGATCACCATGCCGTTCGCGGGACCCGCCCGGGCCGCGCCGGGGGACTGCGTGATCCTGCTGCATGGTCTCGCACGCAGTGAATACTCCTTTGCCTTGATGGCACGGGTGCTGACGGTGCGCGGCTATAAGACCGTGGTTCCGGGGTATGAATCGACCTCGGCCCGGATCCAGACACTGGTTGATGAGACCCTGCCACAGGCCATGGCGCAGTGCGGTGAGCGGCGCGTGCATTTCGTGACCCATTCCATGGGGGGCATTCTGTTGCGGGTCTGGCTGCGCGATCACCGTCCGGCACTGATGGGACGCGTTGTCATGCTCGCCCCAGCCAATCACGGAAGTGAGCTGGTGGATGAGCTGGGTGGGCTTGAGCTCTTCACCTGGCTCAACGGCCCTGCAGGACAGCAATTGGGCACCGGGCCCGAGGATTTGCCGGCGCAACTGCCCCCCGTGGATTACGAATTGGGCGTGGTGTCGGGGACGCGCTCGCTCAACCCGCTTTTTTCCGAACTTATTCCGGGGCAGGACGACGGCAAGGTTTCAGTCGCCTCGACCGAGGTCGCGGGTATGAAGGCGCAGATCATCATGCCCGTTACACATACCTTTATCATGCAGGCACCCAGCGTCATGGCGCAGGTACTGGTGTTTCTTGAGGACGGCCAGTTCGATCCCGATCTGGACTGGACCAAGGTTTTTTCGGCACGCGAACTGGCATGCCTCGTGGGGATTTGTGGCGATGACAATTGAAGTAACGCTAGAGGGTGCAGAGGTTCTGCGGCCAACCGGCTGGGACAAAGGTCCTTTGGCGATCTCTGGCGGTCAGATCGTGGACGGTACAGTTGGTCGGCGCGTGGATCTGTCAGGCTATCTTGTGCTGCCCGGGATCGTCGATGTGCATGGCGACGGGTTTGAACGCCACATGGCCCCCCGGCGCGGCGCGCTGCGCGAGGCGTCGCACGGGGTGGTCGCCTGCGCGGCAGAGCTTGCAGCGAACGGCATAACCACCGGCGTTCTCGCGCAGTTCTTCAGCTGGGAGGGCGGCATGCGCGGCCCGGACTTCGCCGAACATGTCTTTGCAAGCGTCAATGCCGTAGCACCGTCGCTTCCGGTGGATGTGCGCCTTCAACTGCGCCTGGAAACACACCTTTTGGATGACTATGCCCGGGCCGAGGCTGCGGTGGATCAGTTCGGAATCTCCTACGTCGTGTTCAACGACCATCTGCCCCATGACCGCCTGTCCGAGGGCCGCAGGCCGCCGCGCCTGACGGGGCAGGCGCTGAAAGGTGGCCGCAACCCCGAGGATCATTTCCGTATGCTGCTGGATCTTGAGGCGCGATCCTCAGAGGTGCCCGAGGCAGCCTCGGCTCTGGCTGCGCGTCTGGTGGCAAAAGGAGTGCGTCTGGGATCGCATGATGACCACGACGCCGAAATGCGGCAGGTCTGGCGCGCGCGCGGCGCTCTGGTGTCGGAATTCCCGGAAACACTGTCTGCGGCGTCCGAAGCTGCGGGCGCGGGCGAGCCTGTGGTGCTGGGCGCGCCCAATCTGGTGCGCGGGGCAAGCCACAAGGGCAATGCCTCGGCGCTGGATCTGGTACAGGCGGGCTGCGTTGATGCGCTGGCGTCCGATTACCACTACCCTTCTCCGGCGCGCGCGGCCTGGCGGCTGGTCGAGCTTGGGGTCTGTGATGCTCCAGCGGCCTGGGCGCTGGTCTCTGACGGTCCGGCCCAGGTTCTGGGTCTGACGGACCGTGGACGGCTGCAAACGGGGCTGCGGGCGGATCTCATCGTGATTGAGCTGGACACACATCGCGTGGTCGCGACACTTTCCGCCGGGCAGGTGGCCTATCTGTCCGGGCCGGTGGCGGCGCGGTTCATCGCCTGATCGCCACCCGGTCGCTTCAGCCGGGAAGGATGTGGTTCACATGGCCCATCTTGCGGCCCGGCTTCACCTCGGTCTTGCCGTAAAGATGCAGCGCGGCGTGTTGTGCTTTCGCGAGTTCCGCAAGGCGGTCCAGATCGTCCCCGATCAGGTTTTCCATGCGCACATCGGAATGGCGTGCCCCATCTCCCAGCGGCCAGCCGGTGATCGCGCGGATATGCTGCTCGAACTGATCCACCGCACAGCCATTCTGGGTCCAGTGGCCGGAATTGTGCACCCGTGGCGCGATTTCGTTCACCACGAGGCCTTTGGGTGTGACAAACAGCTCGACCCCCAGCACACCGACATAGTCGAGCGCATTCAGGATGCGCGCGGCGATCAGTACGGCGTCCGAGCGCTGCGACGGGCTCAGCCGGGCCGGAACGGTGGTGGTGCGCAGGATGCCGTCTTTGTGGACGTTCTCACCCGGATCGAAACAGGCCACCGACCCGTCCAGCCCCCGCGCCGCGATGACGGACACCTCGTGGCTGAAGTCGATGAACCCTTCAAGGATCAGCGCGCTGCCCTGCAGATCCTCCCAGGCGGCGGCGCTGTCTTCGGGCGCCATGATCCGTGCCTGCCCCTTGCCGTCATAGCCAAAACGGCGTGTCTTGAGGATGGCAGGCGTGCCGATCTGTGACAAAGCCGCCTCCAGCGCGGCGGCATCGGGAATATCGGCATACGGGGCCGTGGTCAGGCCCAAGTCCTGCAGAAAGGCCTTTTCCGTCAGCCTGTCCTGACTGATCCGCAGAACCTCGCGTCCCGGATGGATCGGGCGCAGGTCCTGCAACAGATCCAATGCCTCGGTCGGGATATTCTCGAATTCATAGGTGATCACGTCAACGGCTTCGGCAAAGCTGCGCAGCGCCTTGTGGTCATCATAGGGCGCCGTCGTGACCGCATGGGCAACGTCCCCCGCCGGGGGCAGGGTGCCGGGTTCGAAGATATGACTGCGATAGCCAAGACGCGCGGCGGCGACCGAAAGCATGCGGCCCAGCTGGCCGCCGCCAATGATACCGATGGTCGAGCCAGAGGGGAGGGGCATTGTCATGTCAGTCTCATTCTTGCTGCGGTCTTGAGGTAGGTAAGAAGGTGCCGGGCGTCAGGATGTCAAGTTGCGATCCGGCTCGTCCGGGATCGAGGCCGACAGATCGGCGCGCCATCTGTCCAGCCGTTCGGCCAACGCAGCATCCTGTAACGCGAGGATGCCGGCGGCCATAAGCCCGGCATTGGCAGCACCCGCAGCACCGATCGCCATGGTCGCCACCGGAAAGCCGCGCGGCATCTGCAGGATGGAATAGAGGCTGTCGACCCCCGAAAGTGCGCGGGTCTGTACCGGTACACCGATCACCGGCACCCGCGTCTTGGACGCCATCATGCCCGGCAGATGTGCTGCCCCTCCGGCCCCGGCGATGATCACCTGAAGTCCGCGCTCGACAGCGGTCTTGCCATAGTCCCACAACCGGTCGGGCGTGCGATGGGCGGATACGATTTTGACCTCATGTGAGATGGCAAGCGCCTCCAGCATATCTGCGGCCTCTTTCAGTGTGGGCCAGTCGGACTGGCTGCCCATGATGATGCCGACTTTGACCTTCGCCTGTGTCATTCAGATCCCTCGATATTGCGAAAGCGCACTATATGCATTTGAGGGATAGGAGCAATGTCGCCAGACCGCTCTTGAACGGCAACTGTCGAAGAATGCGTGTTTTTGAAGGGAAGAAGCTGGCGGATGGTCACCTTGGTCACCTGTGCGGCGGGCATGTTTTAAACTGCCGTTCCCGCCTTCTTCTCTTCTCGAATATTCAAATTGAAAGGACAGTGAAAAGCGCCGGCGTGTTCCTGCGTCCTTACCGTTCAGGCGGTGATGTCGGGCAGAAGGCGGTCCTCGATCAGGGCGATCTTGTCCTTGAGGTACAGCTTTTTCTTCTTCAGACGCTGCAGAGTCAGCTGATCTGCCGTACCGCGGTCCTGCAGGGCGCGTATCGCGTCATCGAGATCACGGTGTTCGCGTCGGAACACCTCAAGCTCGACACGCAGCACGTCATCGGTTTTCATCGAGATTTCGCCGGGTGCGTTCATGGCTGGTCTGAATCCTTGGGCTGGCTGAATTTCAGAATAGCGACTCGCAGCCCCCGCGCAAAGCCCTTGCTTTGCCACACCGCAGTTCCCATATTTGAAGAGCAAGGTTGCCATAACGGGACCTTCGCAGACTGTCGCTTGTGCAAGAGGACGTGTCGATGACAAAAATGACACTGGGATCACACCCCCATATGCTGGGTTTTGAGCAGTTGGAGCGCTTGCTGGAGCGTACCGCCAAGACCGGAAACGAAGGCTATCCGCCTTTCAATATCGAACAGACGGCTCAGGATGCGTATCGCATAACGCTCGCCGTGGCGGGGTTTTCCGAAGGAGATCTCGCGATCACCGTAGAAGACCGGCAACTGGTGATTCGCGGTCGCAGCCGTGAAGATGCGCCAGAGCGTATTTTCCTGCATCGCGGCATCGCGGCGCGCCAGTTTCAGCGGTCTTTTGTGCTGGCTGACGGAGTCGAGGTTGGCGAGGCGGTTATGGAAAACGGATTGCTGCATGTCGATCTCACGCTGTCTCGACCCGAGATGGTTGTGCAGACAATACAAATCAGAAAGGGGTAAGCAGGTGAATACCAAGTATGATTTCGACGGACAGGACGAGGATCGACTGGTCTATGTAAGGCCCGTTCTGGTCAGCGATCTGCCCGAGGATGTGCAGGACCAGGTCGAGGATCAGGATATCCTGTATGCCGTGCACCGCGCGGACGGAGAGCGTCTTGCCCTTGTCACGGACCGCAGCATGGCGTTTTCGCTGGCGCGTGAAAACGATCTTGCCCCGGTGACCGTGCATTGAGCCAGAGCCGAGGGCTGTAAAACGTAAAAGGCTGCCCCGTCAGGGCAGCCTTTTTTGTGACCGGATCGTGCGTTGTGTCAGGCGGTTTCATCCACGGGTGCGCCCCATCCCAGCGGTTCCGTTTCGTCTTTTCCGGAATCCAGATTCTGCTCGGAAAGCCAGCGCTCCGCCTCAAGGGCTGCCATGCAGCCCATTCCGGCTGATGTCACGGCCTGCCGGTATTTGTGATCTGTCAGGTCGCCAGCGGCAAAGATCCCGGGGATGGACGTTGCGGTGCTGTCCGGTTTTGTCAGCACATAGCCGCCCATATGGGTTTCCAGCTTGTCCTTGACCAGTTCGGTTGCCGGGGCGTGGCCAATGGCGACAAAGACGCCCTTGGCCGCGATTTCGGTGATCTCGCCTGTTTCGACGTGACGCGCCCGCACGCCTTCGACACCCAGTGGTGACTCGGCACCGATCACTTCGGCCAGTTCATGGAACCAGAGCGTTTCGATCTTGGGGTTCTTCATCAGCCGATCCTGCAGGATCTTTTCTGCCCGCAGTGTGTCGCGGCGGTGGATCAGCGTGACCTTTGAGGCAAAGTTGGTCAGAAACAGGGCCTCTTCCACAGCGGTGTTGCCGCCGCCGATCACCACGATCTCCTGTCCCCGGTAAAAGAAGCCGTCGCAGGTGGCGCAGGCGGACACGCCAAAGCCCTTGAACTTATCTTCCGACGGCAGGCCAAGCCACTTCGCGCGTGCGCCAGTCGCCAGAATCACCGCATCTGCGGTATAAATTGTGCCGCTGTCAGACTGCGCCACAAAGGGGCGGCTGTCCATGTCGAGAGAGGTGATGATGTCGCCGATGATCTCTGTCCCCATGGCGCGGGCATGAGCCTCCATCCGAATCATCAGGTCAGGGCCCTGAACCTCGGTGTCACCGGGCCAGTTTTCGACCTCGGTGGTGGTGGTCAGCTGGCCGCCCGGTTCGATCCCCTGCACCAGAATCGGCGAAAGCATCGCCCGGCTGGCATAGATGCCGGCTGTGTAACCGGCCGGGCCCGATCCGATGATCAGAACCTTGGTGTGGCGTGTCTTGGTCATCAAAAGACCCCTTCGCGTGTGCTTGCGTATCCCGTTCAGGCTTTGCATATACGCGCAGGCAAGCGCCGGCGCAAATCCGGGACACGCAGCCGTGAGCAGCAGGTTTTTAACCAAAGACAGGTTAAGATACTTGCGCAATTGTGTTATATTATTGCGCGTTCTCAGGGTTGTGTGGTAACAAACAAAAAAAAGGGGGTAAGGGCGTGCCGGCACACAGGCTTGATCCGATCGACCGTAAAATTCTCTCCGAACTTCAGGCCGATGGCCGGATGACCAACGTGGAACTTGCCAAAAGGGTTGGCATTTCCGCGCCGCCCTGTCTGCGCCGCGTGCGCACGCTCGAAGAGCAGGGATTCATCCGAGGGTATCATGCCGATGTCGACCCGCGCGAGCTGGGATTCGAGGTGCAGGTGTTTGCCATGGTTGGCTTGCAAAGTCAGGCAGAGGTGGATCTGAGCGCCTTTGAAGAGCGCTGCCGCAACTGGCCGCTTGTCCGGGAATGTCACATGCTGAACGGTGAGGTGGATTTCATCCTGAAATGCGTCGCCCCGGACCTGAGCACCTTTCAGAGCTTTCTGACAGGCCAGCTGCTGACCGCATCCAATGTGGGCAGCGTCAAGACATCGCTTGTCATTCGTGGTGCCAAGGATGAACCCGGTGTGCCCTTTGAAATTCTCGAAGAGCGTCTGAGCAGATCTGCCTGAAACTCTCAGCATAGGGCCTAGAGCGGGTTCAGAGCCGGATGGCGGAAATCAGGCGACCATAATCCGCCTCTTGGTCGTGGGTCGTGCGACGGAAGGAATAGAATCGCGCGGCATCTGAGTAGGTGCAGTGCCGCGTCCATTCCGCCGCGACACCGGCAAGGCGCAGCCGGTAGAGGCCAAAGGCCGGCAGGTCGAAATGCAGCCGATCGCCGGTCCCATTGGCAAAGAAACGCGCATATTGCGGGTCTTCTGCCAGAAAAGTCTCAAAGAACTCGGGGCCGACCTCATAGGCGCGCTGACTGATTGCCGGCCCTATGACCGCAGCGATCGTGTCACGATTGCCCCCGAGCACTTCCATCGCGTCCACTGTCCGCTCCAGAATCCCTTCCAAGGCCCCGCGCCAGCCGGCATGGGCCGCGCCGATCACGCCGTTTTGTGTATCGGCGAACAGCACGGGCTGACAATCCGCCGTAAGGACCGACAGGGCAACGCCGGGGGTTGCAGTGACAAGCGCGTCAGCTTTTGGCTTGTCCGCCAAGGGGCCGCTTATGGCCACGACATCCGTCGAATGCACCTGATGCACGCCGACAAGATGGCTGGGCGCCACCCCCATCGCCTCGGACACGCGGGCACGGTTGATCGCCACGATCTCGGTCTGGTCTGTTGATCCGGTGCCGCAGTTCAATCCGGCATACACGCCCGAGGACGCGCCCCCCTTGCGGGTAAAGAAGCCGTGGCGAAACGGCGATAGGCTGTTGGCGGATATGATTTCAAGCATCATGGGCGAATCCGGGGGGCGTCGGGGCGCCGTGGGGGAAGAATCCAATCATCTTGAACACCGTCCCCATTTCATCGGGGTGGGTCAACCGGCGATGTGCGGCAATGTGACTGCTGAGGGCATCCGGCTGCATGTTCCGGGCCAGCGCCTGCGCCCGTGTTGTGATGCCAAGGCGCTCCAGAAACACCCCCTGCGGGGTCAGTGTGGTATGGGCACAAGGCGCGGCCTCGGCCAGCGCTTGAAAATCCACATGGGCGGTCAGATCGGCCTGCCCGGGATCCTGCAGCGGATCGGTTTTGCGATGCCGGCGAACCGCCTGAAACGTGTCGCCCAGGCTGCGCCAGCTGCCATAATCCGCGATCAGGGCCAGCCCGCCATGGTCAGCGATGCGCTGGCCAAGGGCTTCGGCGATGGGCAGGGCGGGGGCACAGGTTTCGACCAGATCACCATTCCGCGTGTCCTCCAGCCGCCCTGTGAGGCGCGCATCCGGCAGCGCATCGGTCAGGCCAAAGCTCAGCTTTCCGTCGTGCAGGCCGACCACCCGTTCACGCCATCCATCGCCATCACGCAGGAATTGCCGGACCGGAAGGGCGTCAAAGAATTCACTCGCCACGGCAAAAAGCGGCGCATCTTTGGGCAGTCCCTCTGTGCTGTTGTGCCATACAGGCGTTGTAGCGCTGAGGGCTTCGGCCTGGCGGGCGCGCAGACCTGCGGAAACCTCAACCAGGTGCAAGCGCGCGGCGGCATGAAATCCGGGCACACGCGCGGTTGCGCGCAGAATATCGGCCATCAGCGTTCCGCGACCGGGACCAAGTTCGGCCAGAGTGAATGCCGCAGGCGCGCCCTGATCCAGCCAGGCCTGTGCCAGCGCGAGCCCGATCAGCTCTCCGTACATCTGGCTGATTTCGGGCGCGGTGGTGAAATCGCCGCTGGTGCCAAAGGGATCGCGCGTTGTGTAATAACCATGCTCCGGATGCAAAAGGCAGGCGTGCATGTATTGCGCAATACTCAGAGGGCCGTGTGTTGCGATCTGCGCCGCAAGGATATCACGCAGCGTCGTCATCAGCGGCGGCGCGCCCAGATGATCAGTGCCAGACCCAGCAGGATCATTGGCAGCGACAGCATTTGTCCCATTGTCAGTCCGTAACCACCAATATGCCAGGCAAGCCCCAGTGGATTGCCGGGTGAGACAAATTGCGCATCCGGCTGACGCACAAATTCCACCAGAAACCGTGCCAGCCCGTAACCCGCGATGAAGACGCCGGTCAGAAGGCCAGGCCGCTTCAGTGTATTACTGCGAAAGGCCAGCCAGATCAGCAGCACGCCCAGCAACAGCCCCTCAAGCGCAGCCTCGTACAGCTGAGAGGGGTGGCGGGCGCAAAGCTCGCCCAAGGCCTGTCCGCAGGACTGCGCCATGTCTCCGGGAAAGATCACCCCCCAGGGCAGCTCCGTCGGGCGGCCCCAAAGTTCGGCATTCACGAAATTCGCAAGCCGTCCCAGCATAAGCCCCGGCGGCGTGGCCAACGCCATCATATCGGCGAGCGACAGCAGTGGCAGATTGTTGCGCAGGCCATAGATCAGCGCGGCCAGCGTGACCCCGATCAGCCCGCCATGAAATGACATGCCGCCCTGCCACACCATCAGGATCTGCATCGGATTGCTGAGGTAATAGCCCGGCTCGTAGAAAAGCGCAAAACCCAGGCGACCACCCAGAATTACCCCAAGGATAATCCAGGTCAGCAGATCCTCGACCTGCGCGGGTTGCATGGGCGATTTTTCAGCGGGCCATAGCGCGGGGCGCCTGACCGCGGTCACAGCAAGTCGCCACGCGATCAGGATGCCTGCTATATAGGCCAGCGCATACCAGCGCAGGGCAAACTCCATCCCGAAAACCGAGATCGAAAACAGTTCGGGCGAAAGGGGCGGGAAAGGGATACCTGTGCTCATTTGCAGCTAATTGCCTCTGGCTGTGCGCGGAAGTCAACCGGCTGGCGGACTTGTGACCCGGGCGGTCACGGCCCATATAGGAATCAGATGTAACGGCGGAGAGTACCATGCAGACGCGTAACAAAGTTTTTGATGATATCTCGCAGCTCATGACCAACGCCATGGGCGTGGCTCAGGGTGCGCGGGAAGAAGCGCAGACAGCGATGAAATCCATGCTGGATCGCTGGTTGGCGGATCGCGATTTCGTTACCCGCGAAGAATTTGATGCGGTTCGCGCCATGGCGCAGAAGGCCCGTGAAGAGAACATGGCCCTCAAGGCCCGTCTCGATGCGATTGAGGCAGGTAAGTAACACTTCTGAAACAGGTACCATTTTATAGGTATCTCAGAGGAATCTCGATAAAAATGTGACGCAGGGTCACTTGTTAAAGACCCTGCGCTCCTTCGCTTGATCCCTGAATAGGTTTCGGCTACGAACTGAACTAAATGGTTTAGTTTGGAGCTGTCAACTTTAGCGTCCACAAGGGGATCACCGCTATGGGATACGCATTTATTGTGCGGTCGGGCTTTTGCCTTGCAGCATCTTTGATATTTTCGACGGGTCCAGCCCGTGCGCAAGACCCTCTTGCCGTTGCCGTCATCAAGGCCGAAAGCGCCGATACCGTGCGGACCCTGTCCCTGACCGGAGAGCTGAGGGCGCCTGAAACGCTGAACGCGTCTTTTCCGACCGGTGGTCGCATTGCCGAAATAATGGTAGATGACGGTGACCGCGTTGCCGCAGGCGACATGCTGGCGCGGATCGACCGGGTCCAGCAGGAGCAGGCCCTGCGCAGCGCCGAGGCGCAACTGGCCGCCGCAACCGCAGAATTTACCGCATCGCGCGAGGATGATACCCGGCAGGCCGGACTTTTTGAACGGGGTGCCACGACCCGCGCGACGCGCAATGCCGCCGCAGATCGCTTTGCCGCTGCCGTCGCACGCAAGGCCCAGGCCGAGGCCGAGCTGGCACAGGCGCAGGAAGATCTGGCAGATACGGTCCTTCTGGCACCGCAGAATGCCACGGTAATTCAGCGTCTGGCTGAACCCGGCCAAGTGGTCGGCGCAGCCCAGCCGGTTTTTGAACTGGCGCAGGGCCAGGGAATCGAGGCCGTCTTTGATGTGCCCGAATCAGTGCTGACCGAAGGGTCTAACCCTGACCCCAAGATTATGCTTTCGCCTATAGACCATCCGGAAACGACTGTTGTGGGCCATGTGTCCGAAATCTCGCCGCTGGTCGATGCGGCGAGTGGGACAGTAGCGATCAAGGTCATGCTGGACGGAACCCTGCCGGGACTCAGCTATGGAGATGCAGTGCGCGGTCGGACGGTTCAGAAGGAAGGTGCGCACGTGACGCTGCCTTGGTCGGTGATTTCAGCCACAGTCGAAGGACCGGCTGTCTGGATCCTGGATCCCGACACCAGTACCGTCAGCCTGCGACAGGTCGAGGTACGTCGTTACACCAGCCAGTCGATCCTGCTGACGTCCGGCGTGGCGCCGGGAGAAACCGTTGTGCGTTTGGGCACTCAGCTGCTTTACCCCGGGCGGGTTGTCCGGGTTGTGGAGGTTCCGGAATGAGGCATCTTGTTTTCCCGGCCATGTTGGAGTTGTTGTGTGCGACCCAGCCGCTGATGGCCGAAGATGCTGCGCAAACACTTGCAGCCCCCCGTCCCGTGATTTCCGAAATTGTGACGCCGCAAGCAGGCCTCTCTTCCAGTTGGGTGGGCAGCGTCGCGGCATCGTCAGAGCTGGACCTTGGCTTTCTGCGTCTGGGCACTTTGGCGGAACGTGCTGTGGACGCCGGCGATATCGTTGAAAAAGGCGATGTTCTGGCGCGGATAGATGCTTCCACCCTGGATTCTGAACTTCGTGCGGCCCAGGCCGGAGTGACGATAGCCAAGGCCAATCTGCAAACCGCCCAGGACGCGTTTAATCGCGCCAAGCAGCTGGCCACCCGCGGCGTCGGGAGCGAGATGGCACTGGAATCCGCCCGCAATGATCTTGCCGCATCAGAGGCTGCGATGGAGCAGGCTCGTGCCGCAGAGGCTCGTGCCGAAGACGCCCGCGAATACGCCGATCTGACGGCCCCAATGGCTGGTGTCATCACCAGTGTCAGCGCTGAACCAGGGGCGACTTTATCGGCGGGCGAGGCGGTGATGCGCCTTTCCTCGACCGAAAAGCTCGAAGTCATCATCGCGCTGACCGAAGAGGATGCGGCGGGAATGACGGCCGATGCGGTATTTGACGTGCGTCTTCTGTCCAACCCCGAGATAACGACTCAGGCCACCCTGTCCCGGATCGATCCGGTTTCGGCGCGCGCGACCCGGACAAGAGACGCGCACCTGACGCTGGCCAAAGGTGCGAATGCCGGTTTTCGGCTTGGTGCGCTGGTCAACGCCACATTTGATGCGGGGGGCGGCGCGGCCACCACCTTACCGGTCACCGCGCTGATCGCCGGTGCTGAACCAGCCGCCGTCTGGCGGGTGGGCAAGGAGGGCCGCAAGGTCAGCCGCGCAACGGTCACGCCTGGCCCGCGCGCCGGGGGACGCGTGGTCATTCTGCAAGGTGTCGCGGTTGGGGACGAAGTCGTCATTCGCGGTGTGAATTCCATTGAGGACGGCCAGACCGTCGGTGCGCGCATTGCCGTGCGGCAAATTCCGGGGGCCACCCAATGAAAAGTTTCAACCTTTCTGACTGGGCGCTCAAGCACCGGTCTTTTGTCTGGTTCCTGATGCTTGTCAGCATTCTGGCGGGTGCAATGTCCTATATCAATATAGGCCGCGAGGAAGATCCGAATTTCGCCATTAAGACGATGGTCATCACCGCCAGCCTGCCCGGCGCTTCGGTCGAAGAGACGCTGAATCAAGTCACAGACCGGATCGAGAAAAAGCTCGAGGATCTGGGCTCGCTCGATAAAACACGTTCGATCACCAAGCCGGGTGTGTCCATCGTCTATGTCGATCTTCTGGACACGACCAAGGCCAAGGATCTGCCGCGCCTTTGGCAGCAAATCCGCAACATGATGTCGGATATCCGGCCCGATTTTCCATCTGAATTCGCCGGTTTTCAGTTCAACGACGATTTCGGCGACGTCTATGGCAATATCTATGCCTTCACCTCGGACGGCTATTCCCCACGAGAGGTCCGTGACTATGTCGAGGACGCCCGCCGCGCGGTGCAGGGACTGGAGGATTCGGGCAAGGTCGAAATCTTTGGAACCCGCGATCAGGTGGTCTATCTGGAATATTCCACCGACCGGCTTGCCGCTCTGGGTGTGTCCCAGGCGGATGTCAGTGCGACACTTGCGGCACAGAATGCCATCCTGCCGTCGGGTGAAATCGACGCCGGATCCGAACGGGTTCTGGTGCGCACCGGTGGCGGCTTTGACAATGCGCAAAGTCTGTCGGATGTGAACCTGCGTGTGGGCGATCAGTTCTTTCGTCTGACGGATGTGGCCACCGTAACGCTCGACTATGAAGATCCGCCCTCGGAACTCTTCCGCTACAACGGGCGCGAGGCGATTGGCCTCTCTATTGGCATGCGCACGGGCGCCAATATCGTGTCTTTTGGCGAAGAACTGTCTGCCGTGATGGCCAAATACGAACAGTCGCTGCCCATCGGGATCGAAGTGCACCATGTCGCTGATCAGCCCGAAGTTGTTCAGGAAGCGGTCGGCCATTTCGTTCAGGCCCTGGTCGAGGCGGTGCTGATCGTTCTTGCGGTCAGCTTTGTGAGCCTCGGAGTTCGAGCCGGGCTTGTTGTGACGCTGACCATTCCACTGGTGCTCGCGATCACATTTGTGGTGATGAACTATACCGGCTTCACACTGCAGAGGATTTCGCTGGGCGCGCTGATCATCGCGCTTGGGCTGCTGGTGGACGATGCGATGATCGCGATCGAGACGATGATCTCGCGTCTGGAACTTGGCGAATCCCTGCCAAAGGCGGCGTCCTTTGCCTGGACCTCGATAGCCTTTCCGATGCTGTCGGGCACGCTTGTCACTGTTGCGGGGTTCATTCCCATCGGCTTGAACAACTCGGCGGCGGGTGAATTCACCTTTTCGCTTTTTGTCGTCATTGCAGTGGCTTTGGTGGTGTCATGGGTGGTTGCGGTTCTTTTTGCACCGCTGATCGGGGTGACGATCCTCAAGGAAAATATCGCGCATGCCCATGGTGAGCCCGGGCGCATCCGCCGGATGTTTCACGGCGTGTTGCGTGGGGCGATGCGGTTTCGCTGGCTGACCATTGCCGCGACGCTGGGCATCTTCGGCGTGTCCGTCTGGTCGATGCAATTCGTCGAAAACCAGTTCTTTCCGTCCTCGGACCGGCCAGAGCTGGTTGTCGACATTGCCTTGCAGCAGAATGTGTCGATCACCGAAACGCGCGTGACGATGGACCGTTTCGAGGCAGCGCTGAAGGACAACGAGGATGTGAAGTTCTGGACATCCTACGTCGGTCGCGGCGCGCCGCGCTTCATCCTGTCCTTCGATGTGCCGGCGCCGAGCGCGAACACGGGGCAGATCGTGATCCAGACGCCGGGGATCGAGTCGCGCAACCGTTTGAAAGATCAGCTTACGAAACTGGCGGCGGATGAATTCCCCGGCGTTGATATCTTCGTCAAGCTGCTGGAAATCGGGCCGCCGGTGGGCCGTCCGGTACAGTATCGTGTGACCGGTTCGGATCTGGACGGGTTGCGGGATGTTGCACGCAATATGGCCGCACTTGTCGCAACGGACGATCGGACGGACAATATCGTCATGGACTGGAACGAACCGTCCCGGGTGGTTCGTGTCGATATCGTGCAGGACCGGGTGCGCCTGCTGGGGCTGACCTCGCGCGACATCGCCTCGGCGCTGAACGGAATCTATGACGGCACCGCGGTGACCGAACTGCGCGATGGCACCTATCTGGTGGATCTGATTGCGCGCGGTTCCGATGCGACGCGATCCTCAATCGAGGGCCTGACCAACCTGCAGCTTGGCGGCCCGGACGGCCAGCCCGTGCCGCTGTCCTCAATCGCGGTGTTCAGATACGACACGGAACAGCCGGTGATCCGTCAGGAAAACCGCCGCCCGACGATCACAATCAAGGCCGCGATCACAACCAAGGATCAGCCTGCGACAATCGTCAATGCGCTGGCTGACAAGGTGGCAGAGTTCAATGCGAACCTGCCAAAGGGCTTCAGTGTCGAGGTCGGCGGTTCGGTAGAATCCAGTGCGGAATCGCAGGCACCGATTGCTGCGGTTGTGCCCTTGATGCTGCTGATCATGGCGTTTCTGGTGATGGTGCAGATGCAAAGCTTCCGCCGCGCATTTGTGGTCTTTGCCGCGGCGCCTCTGGGGCTGATCGGGGTGGTGGCGGCACTGCTGCCCTCCGGCGCGCCGCTCGGCTTCGTGGCGATCCTTGGTGTTCTCGCGCTCATCGGGATCCTGATCCGCAACTCGATCATTCTTGTGCATGAGATCGAAGTGCAGATCAATGATCACGGGCTTTCCCCTTGGGATGCGGTATTCACGGCCTCTGACAGCCGGGCACGACCGATCCTGCTGACGGCAGCGGCGGCGAGCCTCGCTCTGATCCCGATCTCGCGGCAGATCTTCTGGGGGCCGATGGCCTTTGCGATGATGGGCGGGATCATTGCCGGCACAGTGGTGACACTGGTGTTTGTGCCTGCTCTCTATCTGGCGGTCTATCGGGTCAAGCGACCAGCAAGCACGGCTTGAAAAGATGTGCAGAGCCGTGATTTGGCAGAAGGTTTAAGGGGCTGCGATATTTGCCGCCGGATCTTAGCTTTTTCGGGTATCTGTCTGGTCCGAAGGTCGGCGCGTTCGTGTGCAACCTTGTGCATCTCTATGCGGTGGGGGAGCTTATGCTTTGTGTCGGTCATGCGCTGGCACAACCTGTTCTTGCCGCGCTCGGGGCTCTTTGGATCGCGCATTCCGGTTTTGACCGGATGCTTGGCTACGGGCTGAAGTCCCCCAAAGGGTTTGGCGACACTCCTCTTGGATGCATCGGCAAAACCTGATCACCGACGGCTTCGCTGCAGATTAAAAAAGCCCCCGACGCCAAAGTGCCGGGGGCCAAGT
Organism: Puniceibacterium antarcticum; assembly: GCF_002760615.1. Lineage (GTDB taxonomy): Bacteria > Pseudomonadota > Alphaproteobacteria > Rhodobacterales > Rhodobacteraceae > Puniceibacterium > Puniceibacterium antarcticum. The sequence continues at coordinate 48,472 of NZ_AWWI01000167.1, forward strand.
GTTTACGGGAGTTTAGACGAGGTAAGGGAGAGGTGAGGTAAACCCTGAGGGAAGGGAGGGGTCCCATCAGGCTTTCATTGACGTGCTACGGCCTCTCCCAGATACCGCAGCACGTTTTCCCGCTCTCACACGGGCGCCTCGGCATACGGGGGGGCATATGCCGAGGAATTCCAGATCAGGCGTCCTGCTTGGGCAGCGTGCCGACGATCACATCGATGGTTTTTTCCGACCCTTTGTGCAGGACGGTCATCGGCGCGGTCGAGTCCGGATCGGTGGCTGCAACGGCGCGGGTCAGATCACGCAGCTCAGTGATAGGCTTGCCATTGAAGGACAGGATGATGTCGCCTTTTTCCAGTCCTGCCTTGGCCGCAGGGCTGTCGTCGCTGACTTTTTCGACCACTGCGCCCTTGGGCTGGCTGTAGCCAAGCACCTGCGCGATGTCGTCAGGCATCGGTTTGATCTGGACGCCCAGCCAGCCACGGGTGATCACTCCGCCGTCGGACAGGTCCGCGACGATGCTCTGGACCAGATCGGACGGTACGGCAAAGCCGATTCCCACCGATCCGCCGTCCGGCGAAAAGATTGCCGTATTCATCCCGATCACGTCCCCTGCGTTGTTGAACAGCGGACCACCCGAATTGCCCTTGTTGATCGCCGCATCCGTCTGGATGAAGTCATCATAGGGACCCGAGTTGATGTTGCGCGACATGGCCGAAACGATCCCGGATGTCACTGTTCCGCCCAGACCAAAGGGGTTGCCGACGGCCACCACCTCGTCACCTGGGCGCATCTTGTCGGAATCGCCGAACTTGATGAAGGGCAGCTTTTCCTCAGAGGTGATCTGGATCAGCGCCACATCGGTCAGCGGGTCACTTCCCAGCACCTTGGCCGGAAAGCTGCGCCCGTCGGCCATCTTCACGGTCACCGTATCGGCCCCGTCGACAACATGATTGTTGGTGACGATCTTGCCATCCTCGGAAATGATAAAGCCCGAACCAAGCGCCTGACGCGGTGCCTGCTCAGTGCCCTGCGGCATCATTTGTTCGAACTGGCGGCGCAGCTCTTCGGGCATGCCTTCGGGGAACTGAAGGTTGGCTGCTGCCGGATCTGCCTTTTCGGTGACCTCGATAAAGACCACGGCGGGTGACACAGCCGCGACCAGATCGCCGTAGCCGCCTGCTGGCACGGCCATCGCCGGGGTGGCCGTGGTCAGGGTGACGCCGGTCGCGCTCAGCGCAGCCATGAGAGCCGCGGATCCGGCAAGTCGGCGAAGAAGGGGGGTAGATTTCATCTGCGAACGCTCCGTTGGTGGTTGTCTTGATGCGCTCAAGATGACGATCGGACCTCACAGCCGTGTGCATCCGGCTATACAAATAGTTTAACCAGCGCGCGGCCCTTGCCCTGAAGCGTCGTAGCGCTGATTTTAGGACAAGGGTCCTGGGTGGGCCGAAACCGGATGAGGTCGACATGAAACTGCTGGTGGTCGAGGATGATGTGACGACGGGAGCCTATATCGCACGGGGTTTGCGTGAAGAGGGACAAAGCGTCGATCTGGTCGCTTCGGGGCGCGAGGGTCTGATTCAGGCGACCGGCGGCAGTTATGACGTGCTGATCGTTGATCGCATGTTGCCCGAGATTGACGGGATGACCTTGGTCAAGACCCTGCGCGGCGCTGGTAACCGCACGCCGGTGCTGTTTCTGACCTCGCTGGGCAGTGTCGAGGATCGGATCAGCGGGCTGAACGCGGGTGGCGATGACTACCTTGTCAAACCCTTCGCTTTTGGTGAACTGTCTGCCCGTGTCGCGGCGCTGGCCCGGCGCCCGCAGGCCGTGGATCAGGAAACGGTGCTGCGCGCCGGCACGCTTGAGATGGATCTGATCGCCCGCAAGGTCACGCGGGAGGGGCAGGAAATTGACCTGCTGCCGCGCGAATTTGCCATCCTAGAACATCTGATCCGGCGCAAGGGGCGGGTGCAGACCCGCACCATGCTGCTGGAATCGGTCTGGGATATTTCCTTTGACCCTATGACCAATGTCGTCGAAACCCATATCAGCCGGTTGCGCGCCAAGGTCGACAAGCCCTTTGAAACCGAACTGATCAAGACCGTGCGCGGCGCCGGTTACCGGATCGACGCGTGACCCTGACACGCGATTCGATGCTGCGCTCCATGCCGCTGCGGCTTGCGGGCGGGCTTGTGCTGTTGTTTTCGGTTGTGTCGCTGCTGGGGCTGCTGGCCAGCTATGTCTACACTCAGGCCTCGTTCGAACAGACCATGCGCGCCGACCTGTCGCAGGACATGGCCGGTTTCAGTGCCGCGCCCTCTGCTGCGGCTCTGGCGGCGCTGGTCCAGGCCGAGGCACGTTCAACCGATCCAGAACGTGTGGTGCTCAGCTATTTTGCCCCCAACGGGCTGCATTATGGCAATGCGGTGGTGGCCAAGGATGACGATGGATACCGCATCCTGACCGATCTGCCGGACCGGCCCGAAATTACCGGACGCTACCTTGCATTGACGGCCTCAATGCAGGGCGGGCAGCTGACCGTGGCGCGCAGCCGGGCGCAGATTGATGCTCTGCGCGGCGTGTTTCTGAACATCCTTGGGCTCAGCCTTTTGCCGACAATCCTGATTGCGCTGTCCGGGGGGCTGATCCTCGCCCGGCGCAGCGCGCGGCATGTGGCGGTGATTGGTGGCACGCTGGATCGGCTGACCTCTGGCGATATGCAGGCGCGGGTGGGCGGCGTCGGGGGCTGGTCTGACGATCTGGCCCGGATCGGCGCCAAGGTCGACCAGATGGCGCGCTCACAAGAGGATACGGTGGCAAGCCTGCGACAGGTGTCGTCGGACATTGCGCATGACCTCAAGACTCCGATTCAGCGTGTGGCGGTGCATCTGGACGAGCTGTCGCAAAAGGATCTGCCCGAGGAGGAGCGGGTGCTGGTGGACAAGGCGCTCGACGAACTCGATGGGATCGTGTCGGTCTTCCACTCGCTGCTGCAATTGGCGCAGATCGAAAGCGGATCCCCCCGGGCGCGGTTCACCTCTGTTGATCTGACCGCCCTGTGCCAGACACTGTGCGATGTTTACGAACCCTCGGCGGCAGAGAATGGTCAGACGCTGACCTGTGCGCTGCCGTGTGATCCGGTGCGCCCCGTGAACGGGGATCGCAATCTGCTGGGGCAGGTGTTGGCCAACCTGATCGAGAATGCCCTGCGCCACACACCCAAGGACAGCACGATCACCGTCACCCTGTCGCAAGGCGTCAGCCATGTGGACCTCTCCGTAACCGATTCCGGTCCCGGCATCCCCGAAGCCGAGCGCGAGCTTGTGCTGCGCCGTCTCTACCGGCTGGACCGCAGCCGCACAACGCCGGGCAATGGTCTGGGGCTCAGCCTTGTGGCAAGCATTGCGCAGGTGCACAACGCCAGACTGACGCTGGCGGATGCCGGGCCCGGTCTGTGCGCCACGCTCAGCTTTCCCGGCTGAGCAAAGCGTCTTTCAATGACCTTGGCGGCGCTGCGCACTGATGCAGATCCAGCGCCTCATGCAACTCCAGCAAGTGATTGCGCATGAGCTCTTCTGCATGCTGTCCGTCGCCTTCGGCGATCGCCTCAATCAGCGCGTGATGGGCGTGGCTGTCGCACAGCGCGCTGTCGCGACGGGAATAGAGCGCGATGATCAGTGAGGATCGCGCGATCAGCGTTTCGATGAAACCCGCGATGGTGGCCTGTGCGGCGATACCGGCAATGTCGATGTGAAACAGGCCCGACAGGTGCAGCGCGCGGCCCCGATCCCCTGCATCCATGGCGGCATGTTCCAGCGCGATATGTTCGCGCAGCCTGTAAACATCTGCATCCGTGGCAAGGGTCGCAGCCTTATGGGCGGTGCGAGGTTCCAGCAGTTCCCGCGTTTCGAACACTTCGCGCGCCTCTTGCTGGCTGGGTTGCGCGACAAAGGCACCCCGGTTGCGCTGCATTTCGACCAGCTGGATATGCGCAAGCCGCTGCAGCGCCGCCCGCACGATGGTGCGCGACACACCATAAACCTCGCCAATCTCATCCTCGCCCAGCTTGGTGCCGGGCAGAAGGCGGTGTTCATGGATCGCCAGCGACAGCGCCCCGGCCACGCGATCACTTGCGGCAAGACGGTCCGGATCTCTGTAAAGGGTGGGGCTCGATTTTGGCATCATCACATCTTTCAGCGATGCAATGGCAGAATCACGAACGCCCGACAAGGCGGGACCAGATGGACGCAATCTCAGCCAGCTTTGTATACAATGTTGTGTCCAAAAAAGGGACAGAAGCCTGTGGATCTGCGCTTTTTTTGAGCAGTTTGATGTACCGAAGGCCGACAACTGCGAACTCTGTTTGCGCGATCGCCCATGTCTTCGGTTAACCTCAAAGTAAGCCACGGGGGAACCATGAGCCAGCCCATCCAAGACCTTGAACTGGTGTCCGTCACCAAACGTTATGGCAAGACTGTCGCGGTCGATGCCATCAACCATCATTTCCGGCCAGGAAGTTACACGTGCCTGCTGGGGCCGTCTGGCTGTGGAAAATCATCGACCCTCCGGATGATCGCGGGGCACGAATCGGTGAGCGAGGGCGCGATCAACCTTGCCGGGCGCGACATATCTTACCTGCCGCCCGCAAAGCGCGGCACGGCGATGATGTTCCAGAGCTATGCGCTGTTCCCGCATCTGACCGTCACCGACAATGTCGCCTTCAGCCTCAAGATGAAGGGTGTGGACGCGAAAGAACGCCGCGCCAAGGCGGCGGAAATGCTGGAGCTTGTCGATCTGTCGGCTATGGCCGAACGCCTGCCCGATCAGTTGTCTGGCGGTCAGCAACAGCGCGTGGCGCTGGCGCGTGCGCTGATCACGCGGCCTCAGGTGCTGCTGCTGGACGAACCCCTGTCGGCGCTGGACCCGTTCCTGCGCATCCGCATGCGCGGCGAGCTGCGCAAGCTGCAAAACGAACTGGGGATCAGTTTCGTACATGTCACCCACGGTCAGGACGAAGCCCTCGCGCTCGCGGATGAGATCGTGGTGATGAACAACGCGGTGATCGAACAGGCGGGCCCCGCGCGGGATGTGTTTAATGCGCCCCGCACCCGGTTTGTGGCCCAGTTCATGGGGGGGCATAACGTTGTCGCCCTGCCGGAGGGATATTTTGCCATTCGCACCGACGCCGTGGGCGTTAGCACCCCGGGTATGGGCGTCGAGGCGCATGTGACCGGTATCGAATATCAGGGCACGCATGTCTCTGTTCTGGCCCGGATCACCGGGGATCAGGAAGTGACCGCGCTGGTGCCCGAAGACGTGTTCTATGCCAAGCCGCATACCCCGGGCGACCGCGTCGGTCTGACCTGGGACACCAAGAATCTGCATAAACTGACCGCGTGAAGCGGCGATATGTCTGACAAGGAGAGTATCATGAAAACGACAAAGATTTCCCGCCGTGGCGTGCTCAAGGGCGGTGCCGCCTTTGCTGCCGGATCGACACTGGGTGCGCCGATGATCTGGGCACAGAACATCAAGGACGTCACCCTGCGCCAGTTCGGCACGGGTGTGTCCAACCTCAACGAGGTGGGCCAGAAGGTGAAAGAGGATCTTGGCTTTACGCTGGAGATGACCGCGCTCGACACGGATTCCGTGACCCAGCGTGCGGCGACCCAGCCCAACAGCTTTGACATCGCCGACATCGAATATTTCATCTGCAAAAAGGTCTGGCCCGCGGGCAACCTGCAGGCGATGGACACCTCGAAGATCAAGAATTACGATAAGATCGTCGGCATCTTCCGCGATGGAAAACTGACGCCCGAAAGCACGATTGCCCAAGGCACGGCACCGCATACGGTCGGTTTCACCTCTGGTCCCGATGGCACCGATTTCGTGCAGGAGGAATCTGGCTGGATGACCCTGATCCCCACGATCTACAACGCTGACACGCTGGGCATCCGCCCCGACCTGATCGGCCGTCCGATCAAGAACTGGTCCGAACTGCTGAACCCTGAATTCAAAGGCAAGGCGTCGATCCTCGACATCTCGTCCATCGGGATCATGGACATGGCGATGGTCATCGAGTCGATGGGTGAGCACACCTATGGCGACAAGGGCAACATGACCAAGGACGAGATCGACATGACGCTTGCGATCTTTACCGAGGCCAAGAAGGCGGGCCAATTCCGAGCCTTTTGGAAGTCGTTCGATGAATCGGTGAACCTGATGGCGTCGGGCGAGGTGGTGATCCAGTCCATGTGGTCCCCCGCAATCACGGCGGTCAAATCCAAGGGCATCGAATGCGTATACCAGCCGCTGGAAGAGGGCTATCGCTCCTGGGGTGGCGGCATCGGCCTGTCCAAGGCACTGACCGGGTTGGAGCGCGATGCGGCCTATGAATACATCAACTGGTATCTCGACGGCTGGGTTGGCGGTTTCCTGATGCGTCAGGGCTATTATTCGGCCGTGCCCGAGACCTCGAAAAATTACATGTCCGAAAACGAATGGGGCTACTGGTTCGAGGGCAAGGAAGCCACCGATGTCATCACATCGCCCTTTGGCGATCCGCTGGCGCAGGTCGGCGAGATGCGCGACGGCGGGTCGTTCGAACAGCGTATGGGCTCGGTTGCCTGCTGGAACTCGGTCATGGACCAGAACCAGTACATGGTGCGCAAGTGGAACGAATTCATCGCGGCGTGATGTGATGTCTGGGGCCGGGCGTTTGCGCCTGGCCTCTCTGCCGGAGTGAGGGGCCAGCCCCTCACACTCCCCGGGATATTTAAGGGCAGATGAAACAGGAAGTTTGGGTGGCGTGATGGGGCGGATGAGAGCAGGGACAGTGGCCTGGTTGCAGGCGGCGCCGATGGCCTTTGTGCTGCTGGTGTTTCTGGTGGCGCCCATCGTGATGATCACAATTGTCAGTTTCTGGCAGGCGACCGAGTTTTCCATCATTCCCGCGTTTGACTTTGACAATTACGAATTCCTGTTCGGCTCTTCCGTGACCTACCGGGTGTTTCTGAACACCTTCAAATATGCGCTGATCACCTGGGCCTTTACCTTTGTGATAGGGTTCACCGTGGCCTATTTTCTGGCCTTTCATGTGCGCACCCTGACCTGGCAGATCACCTTGTTCCTGCTGTGCACCATCCCGTTCTGGACCAGCAACATCATCCGCATGATCAGTTGGATCCCGTTTCTGGGGCGCAACGGGATCGCCAATTCGGCGCTGATTTCCTGGGGGGTGATTGACGAGCCTCTGGAATGGCTGCTGTTTTCGGACTTTGCGGTGATCCTCGCCTTTGTGCATCTCTATACGCTGTTCATGGTGGTGCCGATCTTCAACACCATGATGCGCATCGACAAGTCACTGATCGAAGCGGCGCGGGATGCGGGGGCCAATGGGGCGCAGATCCTGTGGAATGTGATCGTGCCGCTGTGCAAGCCCGGGATCATGATCGGGTCGATCTTTGTCATCACGCTGGTGATGGGCGATTTTATCACTGTGCGGTTCATGTCGGGGTCTCAGTCGGCCAATGTGGGCCGGCTGATTTCCAACGACATCGCGTTGCTGCAATATCCGTCGGCGGCGGCGACGGCGGTGGTGCTGCTGCTGACGGTGCTGATCGTGATCGCGATTATGCTGCGCTTTGTCGATATCCGGAAGGAGCTGTAAGGTGGAGCCGAGATCAAGATCGTTTTACGTCCTTGCTGCGGTCTTTGGGCTGTTCCTGCTGTTTCTCTACGGCCCGACGATCACCATCGCCATCCTGTCGTTTCAGGGTGAGGGCGGCGGGCTGACCTTCCCGATGCGGGGCACCTCGCTCTATTGGTTTCGGGACCTGTTCGAACAGCAGGCGGTGGGGGATATCTGGGGCAGTTTCCGGCGCAGCTTTGCGCTGGGCCTCATGGTCATGATCACAACCGTTGTGGTGTCTGTCATGGGCGGGCTGGCGTTTCGCAAGAAATTTGTCGGCTCCAACGTGCTGTTTTATCTTATCATCACCTCGCTGGTCATTCCGTCGATCCTGATCTCTCTGGGGGTCGGCCTCATGTTCTCGCAATCCGGGCTGACGGTGCATTGGGCGACCTCTGGGTTCGGCTCGCAGCTGACCTGGACACTGCCCTTTGGTCTGCTGATCATGTTCGCCGTTTTCAACCGGTTTGACAAAAGTTACGAGGAAGCCGCGCGCGATCTGGGGGCCAGCCCCTGGCAGACGCTGCGCCATGTGGTGCTGCCGATCATCGCGCCGTCGCTGATCGGGGTGGCGCTGTTCGGCTTCACGCTCAGCTATGATGAATTTGCGCGCACCCTGCTGACGGCGGGCAGCTATAATACCCTGCCGCTTGAGATTTACGGCATGACCACCAATGTGACCTCCCCTGTGCTCTATGCGCTGGGCACGCTGACCACGGTGTTTTCGCTGGTGATGATTGGCGTGTTCCTTTGCGTGACCTGGTTGGCCACACGGCGCAAGGATGCCAAAGGATCCGATGCGGGCAGTGGCATGGTATGATTGTTCTCATCAACCCCAACAGCACTGTGTCGATGACCGATGCCATGGTGCGCACAGCGCAGGATGTGGCGCCGGGGGTCAAGGTGGTTGGCTGGACCTCTCATGACGGACCGCCTGCGATTCAGGGGCCCGAGGACGGAGATGCCTCGGTCCCGCCGCTGCTGGAACTGGTGGCCAAGGCGTCCGAGCTGGGCGCGCGCGCAGTGATCATCGGCTGTTTCGACGATACGGGGCTTGCGCAGGCGCGCGCCATCGCCACATGCCCGGTGATCGGGATCGGGCAGGCCGCCTATCATATGGCGGTGCTTTCGGGGGCGCGGTTTTCGGTGGTGACGACGCTCGCGGTTTCGGTGCCGATCCTTGAGGACAACATCCGCCACTATGGCCTGTGGACCCATCTGGGGCGGGTGCGGGCCAGTGGTGTGCCGGTTCTGGATCTGGAGCGCGACCCGGACGCGGCAGCCTCGCGCGTGTTGGAGGAAATTGCCGATGCCGCCCGTGAGGATGATGTGAACAGCATCGTTCTGGGCTGTGCTGGTATGGTCGATATCCCCGCGCGGGCCACAGAGCTGACGGGTCTGCGCATCATTGACGGCGTGCGCGCCGCCGTCCAGTTCTCAGCTTTGATGTGATAAGGGGTCCTGCAAAGGCCTGAGCGTGCCGGACGAATCCGCATGACCTTCCGCCGGAGGTGGCAGTCACTGCAAAATGCGCGTCCTGCGATCAGAGGCGGAGCCTGAGAACAGCGCCCTGTTGCGCGGTCGCATTGCACGCCACGGGAACTTGCCATTCCCGGCCCACCTGCCGATCATGGATGTTACGACCAATCTGGCCTATGGCCTTGATTCCTCTCATCGACAAAAGGCCCATCCATGCCCGAACTGACCGCTTTTGGCCCTGACTTTCCCTTTGCCTATGATGACTGGATCACCCATCCGGACGGTCTGGGTAGCATTCCCCGCGATCAGCACGGCACGCCGGTTGCGGTGATCGGGGCAGGGGCGTCGGGCATCATTGCCGCCTACGAGCTCATGAAGCTGGGCCTGCGCCCGGTGATCTATGAATCGGCGCGCTTTGGTGGGCGGCTGCGGTCCCAGCCATTCGAGGGCAGCGACGGCATCATCGCGGAACTTGGCGGGATGCGGTTTCCCAAATCCTCGCGCGGGTTCTTTCACTACCTCGACCTCATGGGCTGCAGGACATCTCCGTTTCCCAATCCGCTCAGCGCCGCTGCCGGGTCCACCGTGATCGACCTTGAGGGCGAGACGTTCTTTGCCCGCAAACTGGACGATCTGCCGCCGCTCTACCGCGAAATCGCCGAGGCCTATGACAAGGCGCTCGCCGATCAGGCGGCCTTCCCGGACCTGCAAGAGGCGATCCGCGCCCGTGACACGACGCGGATCAAGGAACTCTGGAACCCGCTGGTGGCAAAGTGGGACGAGCGGACATTCTATGATTTTATCGCAGGCTCTGACGCCTTTCGTGAAAAGGGGTTTCGCCACCGCGAGGTGTTTGGTCAGGTCGGCTTTGGCACCGGTGGGTGGGATTCGGATTTTCCCAACTCCATGCTGGAAATCCTGCGGGTGAACCTGCTGGGGCTTGATGACGATCAGCATCTGGTCGAGGGCGGCGTCGATCAGGTGCTCAAACGCCTCTGGCGCGCCACGCCCCCCTGCGCGCACTGGCCCGAGGGGACGAGTCTGGCCAGCCTCAACGGGGGCATTACACGATCCCGCGCAACTGCCATCGCCCGCAATGCCAACGGCACGCTGAACGTGACCGATCAATGGGGCAATGCAGAACGCTATGATGCGGTCCTGTCCACCTGTCAGACCCACCTTCTGACCACAGCGATCGAGGTGGAAGAGGATTTGTTCGCCCAGAGTCTGTGGATGGCGCTTGATCGGACGCGCTACATGCAGTCGGCCAAGACATTCGTGATGGTAGACCGCCCCTTCTGGAAGGACATCGATCCCGCGACGGGCCGCCCGCTTATGTCGATGACCCTGACCGACCGGCTGACGCGTGGCACCTATTTCTTTGACAACGGGCCGGATCAGCCTGCGGTGATCTGCCTGTCCTATGCATGGATGACCGATGCGCTGAAGGTGCTGCCGCTGTCGGCGGACAAGCGCGTCGATCTGGCCCTGAAGGCGCTGAAAAAGATCTATCCCGATGTCGACATCGCCGCCCATATCCGTGGCGCGCCGATCTGTGTGAGCTGGGAGGCGGATGCCAATTTTCTCGGTGCCTTCAAGGGCGCGCTGCCCGGCCATTATCGCTACAACCACCGCATCTATGGCCATTTCATGCAAGAGCAGCTGCCCCAAAGCCAGCGCGGTCTGTTCATCGCCGGGGATGGCGTCAGCTGGACACCCGCCTGGGTCGAAGGGGCGGTGCAGACCGGGCTGAACGCCGTCTGGGGCATCATGGCGCATTTCGGCGGCAAAACCCCGGAGGCAAACCCGGGACCCGGCGATTTTTATCCAGAACTTGGGCCCATTGCGCTGACCTGACGCGGGGATGCCCGGCTGGATGAGCATTAAACGTGCAACGTCACATTTTTGGGTGTGGGCCGGGGCCGTTTCATATGTCATCAAATGACAAGGCGGGTAGTGTCCCGCACAGATGGCCCGGCAAGGGCCGCATATCACAGAGCAATCCGTGAACCATCAGAGAGGAAGTAACATGAAACCTTCGATGTCCGTCTCCACCCTGGCGCTGGGCGCCGTCTTTCTGGGGGCTGCCGCCCAGGCCGAGACATGGAACATGCCGACGGCCTATCCCGCCGACAATTATCACACCGAAAACGCCCAGATGTTTGCTGATGATGTGGCGAGCTGCTCGAACGGCGATCTGGAAATCGTGATCCATGCAGGTGGCTCGCTGTTCAAGGGTGACGAGATCAAGCGTGCGGTGCAACTGGGCGAGGCCGAGATCGGTGAACGCCTGCTGTCTGCCCATGCCAATGAAAACCCGATCTTTGCCTATGACTCCGTGCCCTTCCTCGCCACCTCGTTCGAGGCATCGGACAAGCTGCGCGATGCCGCCGTGCCGACCCTCAGCAAGGTGATGGCAGAACAGAACCTGATGCTGCTCTATTCCGTGCCATGGCCTGCGCAGGGCATGTATTTCGACAAGGAAATCAACTCGGTCGCCGACATGGCGGGGATCAAGTTCCGCGCCTACAACGCCACCACCGCCCGCGTTGCTGAACTCTCGGGCATGGTCCCGACCCAGATCGAGGCAGCAGATCTGAAACAGGCGCTGGCAACCGGTGTTGTGGCGGCGATGATCTCCTCCGGCTCAACCGGTGTCGATGAAAGCGTTTGGGAGGACATGAGCCATTTCTATGACGTAAAGGCCTGGCTGCCGCGCAACACGATCTTTGCCAATATCGACGCCTTTAACGCCCTGTCGCCCGAAGTGCAGAAATGCGTGACCGAGTCTGCGGATGCGGCCAAGGTGCGCGGATCGGCCAAGGCGGCTGAACTGGCTGGCGGTTTTGTGGCCAAGCTGGCTGAAAACGGCATGACCGTGTCCGGCCCGGGCGAACAGCTCGCTGCGGACCTCACGGGGATTGGGGATACGATGACGGCCGAGTGGCTGGACTCGACCGGTGACGATGGCGAGGCCATCATCGACGCCTACAAAGCCGAATAAACATCCGCCACCTCCGCAGGGCCACCCTGCGGGGGGATGCCCGACATGATACTGCGCGCCTTTCCCCGGAAAGGGGCGCAGAAGGATTGATGCCATGACCACTTTGCCACGCCGCCTCCTTGATGCGATTTACAAGACAGCCGGCTTTGGCGCCGCGCTGGCCCTGGTTGCCATTCTGGTCCTCGTGACGCTTCAGATGGTCGCGCGCTGGATGGGCATCCTGTTTCCGGGCGGCGCGAACTATGCAGGCTATGCCATGGCAACCGCGTCCTTTCTGGGGCTGGCCTACACGTTTTCGCACAATGAACACATCCGGGTCGGCATCTTTGTCGAACGCAGCGGTGTCTGGCGGCGCGGTCTTGAGATCTGGTGTTACACCGTAGGCTCTGCTGTCGCGCTCTATTTTGCCTGGCACGCGATCCAGACCCCACTTCTAAGCTACAAGATCAACGATATTTCCCAAGGGCAGGACGGCACACCGCTGTGGATTCCGCAGATCGCCATGGCCGTCGGGGCAACGCTTCTGGCGGTGGCGCTGCTCGACAACCTTGTGCAAGTGCTGCTGGGAAGCGGTCTTGGCGTCGACAAGCCGCTGGTGTCTCTCGAGGGCTTGCGCGACAGGCTGGCCAGCCCCAAGGCACGCGCTGCGATGTTCGCCTTGGCATTGCTCGCCCTCTATGCCGCCGTGAACGCTATGACGGGGTTTGACCGCGATGCGACGGGATTGAAGATCGGGGTCTTCCTGTTCGTGATGTTCTTCCTGCTGGGCACCGGGATCTGGGTTGGCCTTGCGCTGATGGGCGTGGCCTATATGGGGATGATCGGGTTCACCCCGCGCAACCCCGGCTCGTCGATGGCGATCACCGTCTGGTCCAGCGCATCCAGCTGGACGCTGACCTCCTTGCCGCTGTTCATCTGGATGGGCGAAATCCTTTACCGCACCAAATTGTCCGAGGATATGTTCAAGGGCCTCGCGCCCTGGCTGTCGCGCCTGCCCGGCGGCTTGCTGCACACCAACGTTGTGGGCTGCACCGTGTTCGCCGCCGTGTCGGGATCCTCTGCCGCCACGCTTATGACTGTGGGGAAGATGTCGATCCCCGAGCTGCGCAAACGCGGCTATCCCGAATTCATGATTATCGGCACGCTGGCCGGGGCGGCCACGCTTGGCCTGATGATCCCACCGTCGCTGACCCTGATCGTCTATGGCGTCAGCGTCCAGCAAAGCATCACTGCCCTGTTCATGGCCGGGGTCCTGCCGGGCCTTGTTCTGGCGGCCATGTTCATGGGCTATATTGCGCTCTGGTCCGTGCTGCGCCCGCAGGACGCGCCGGAACCGGAACCGCGCATCGGCTTTGTCGCGGCGGTCAGGAACTCTGTCCTGCTGCTGCCGGTGATCGCGCTGATACTGACGGTCATCGGATCCATGTATGCCGGTATCGCCACCGCGACCGAGGCGGCAGCCTTTGGCGTGATCGGCGCGCTGCTGCTGGCCCTGCTGCAAGGCTCGCTTAGTTTTGCGACGCTGCTCGAAAGCCTGCTTGGCGCCACACGCACCTCTGCGATGATTGCGCTTATTCTGATGGGGGCGGCGTTCCTGACGCTGTCCATGGGCTTCACCGGGGTGCCACGCGCACTTGCGGGTGTCATCGCCTCCTACAATCTGTCGCCCTTTGCCCTGATCGCGGCGCTGACGGTGTTTTACATCATCATCGGCATGTTCCTTGATGGCATTTCGGCGGTGGTGCTGACCATGGCCATCATCGAGCCGATGATCACGGCGGCGGGGATCGATCTGATCTGGTTCGGCATCTTCATCGTGGTTGTTGTGGAAATGGCGCAGATCACGCCACCGGTCGGGTTCAACCTGTTCGTGCTGCAGGGCATGACCAAACATGACATGAGCTATATCGCCCGCACCGCCCTGCCGATGTTTGGGATCATGCTGCTGATGGTGATCATCCTCGTGGTCTTTCCCGGTCTGGCAACCTGGCTGCCCGAGGCGCTGAAACAGGGGCCTGGCGGGTCGTGAGTCCCGGCTTCATCGGCATTCTCAGCCTCGACACTCGGTTTCCCCGTATTCCGGGCGATGCCGGACATCCGGACAGCTATCACTTGCCGGCCCGTGTCCGCGTTGTCGCCGGTGCGGGCAGTCCACAGATCGTGCGCGATGCCCGCCCTGCTCAGGCGCTGGTGGACCGCTTCATCGCAGCAGCGCAGGAGCTTGAGAGCGAGGGCGCGGTTCTCATCACCTCCACCTGCGGTTTCCTCGTGACGGTGCAGGACGAGATTGCCGCGCAGCTGCGCATTCCGGTGTTGCTGTCTGGCCTGTCGCTGCTGCCGCTGGTGCGGGCAATGACGGGGGGGCGTGTCGTGGGTGTGCTGACCGCCTCGCGTCCGTCGCTTGGCACGCAGGCCTTGGTGGCTGCAGGCATCACACCGGATCAGGTCTGCATCGCGGGTCTGGAAGGATCACCGCTTTTTGCCAGCATCTTCCTTGCGGCAAAATCCGAACAATGTGCGTCGTTTGACCCAAAGGCGGTCGAACAGATCGTCGTCGCCGCCGCCACCAGCCTCGTGCAAACCACACCCGGGCTTGGCGCTATTCTCTTTGAATGCGGCAACCTGCCACCCTACGCCACGGCAGTGCGGCGCGCCACGGGGCTGCCCGTGTTCACGGTGCTGGACGGCGCGCGGATGATCGCGCCCTCAGGGCTGGCGCAGATCGGCGAGTTGGGTCGATAGCAGCTCTGCCTGATAACTTTGTACATCGGGCAGATCGACAATCAGCGTGGCAGGCGCGATCCCGGCTGCGGCAAGCGCCTTGCCATCAGGCCCCGCAATCAGCGATCGCCCGCCAAAATGGATATCCCCATCCGGCCCGGCGTAATTGGCATAGGCCAGGGTCAGGCGGTTTTCATAGGCCCGCGCGGGCACCAGCAGATCCTGCACATGTTCAAACCCGCTGGGGTTCGCCGTCGGCACCAGCAGCAGATCACAACCCTGCCGTGCCACGGCCCGCACATGTTCGGGAAATTCGATATCATAGCAGATCAGCAGGCCGATCCTGTGCCCGCCAAAGTCAAAGACCTCTGGCGCCTCTGTGCCGGGGACAAAGCTGTCGCGCTCCAGCGCGCCGAACAGCTGCAGCTTGCGATAATGCCCGATGCGGCGCCCCTGCGCGTCGATCAGGGAGGCGGCGTTGTAAACCACATCACCCGCCCGTTCGGCCCAGCCATAGGCAATCGCCAGCCCGCACTCCCGCGCCAGCGCCGCCATGGCACGGCAACTTGCGCCATCAATCTCCTCGGCCAGGTCACGATGCGCCTTGGATTGGTTATAGCCCGGCAGGATCAGCTCGGGCAGCAAGACGATATCGACGCCAAGGGCGCGCAACGGCATGATCTGCGCGCGCAGATCGGCACCGATCATCGCGATGGGGCCAGAGGGGGAAATCTGCAGCAAGGCAAGTCTGGTCATTGTATCGTACCGTATCCGAATGAGAATATCTGCTCTGTGCAACCTATACTGCGGCCGGTCGGCCCGTTCCAGCGCCTCGATCATGGTGTCGTGCGAGGGGGGGGGCGGGGCTGAACCTCAGCCTTGCAGTCTTTCACGGCTCTGACAGCAGATTTCCCTGCCCGGTCTCTCTCTCTGCCGTTCAGACAGGGATTCGCAAGGCATTGAAACAACCGCAGCGGAAGGCCCGGAGCAACGCCTCATGTTGGCGAACGGGTCAGAGATAATTTTTACTCTAACACTTCCAAGGCTTTAAGACCTTTTAGGTTGATCCGCGTCCCCTTTGCCACAGGTTTGTTACGGGAAAGGAGGGTTTGCTTATGGCAGCACCTGCACAAGTCACTTGGGTCAAGACGGACCCATCCGGCGCGGAAATCCTCAAGCTGGGCGGCACACGCCGCAGCTTTTTCAGCAAGTCTAGCTGGGAATTGTCCGCCCGAGAGGCCATCGCTCTGGTCGAACAGGACGAATGGCGGTTCTACGTCGAAGTGGATGAAAAGAAGGGTTGGCTGGAAGTTCTGGAACAGCCGGACGGCACCAGGAAGTTCAGCAACCAAGGTCCCATTCAGATCCTGACCTGATCAATCTCCGCACCCAGACTGTGATCTGAACGAGATCACAGGACACGCGGTCACCATCGTAGCAGCTTTGGGCGGCGGCACCGCCCAAAGTATATCGCACAAGGTCAGAAATCAGGTGTTGAAAAGGAAGTGCAGCACATCGCCGTCCTTGACGGTATAGGCCTTGCCTTCGGCGCGCATCTTTCCCGCGTCTTTGGCGCCCTGTTCGCCGCCCAAAGTGACAAAATCTTCAAAGGCGATGGTTTCGGCGCGGATGAATCCCCGCTCGAAATCGCCGTGAATCACACCAGCCGCCTGCGGCGCAGATGTGCCTGCACGGATCGTCCAGGCGCGCGCCTCTTTCGGGCCGACGGTGAAGTAGGTCTCAAGGTGCAGCAGCGCATACCCTGCGCGGATCAGCCGGTCTAGACCAGCCTCTTCCAACCCCATCTCGCTAAGGAACATCTCGGCTTCCTCGGCATCAAGTTGCGAGATGTCCTCTTCGATCTTGGCAGAGATCACGACATGTGAATTGCCCTGATCCGCAGCCATTTTCGCCACGTTCTCAGAATGCTGGTTGCCGGTGGCGGCTTCTTCCTCGGACACGTTGCAGACATACAGTACAGGCTTGGTGGTCAGCAGCTGCAGCATGCGCCACGCCTTGGCATCCTCGGGGTCCACCGTCACCGTACGGGCAGGGTGGCCCTGTTCCAGCGCAGCTAGGGCGGCTTTCATCAGGCGTTCCTGCTGGACCGCGTCCTTGTCACCGCCGCGCACCTTGCGGGTGATGTTCACCAGACGCTTTTCGATCGACTCGATGTCCGAAATCATCAGCTCTGTGTCGATCGTGTCGGCATCGGACACCGGATCAACGCGGCCATTCACATGCACCACATCGCCATCGTCAAAGCAGCGCAGCACATGGGCGATGGCATCCACTTCGCGGATATTGGCCAGGAACTGGTTGCCCAGACCTTCGCCCTTGGATGCGCCCTTGACCAGACCTGCGATGTCCACAAAGGTCATGCGCGTCGGGATCGTCTGCTTGGACTTGGCGATTTCGGCCAGCTTGTCCAGCCGCGCATCGGGCACGGCCACATCGCCCACATTGGGTTCGATGGTGCAGAAGGGAAAGTTGGCGGCCTGCGCAGCGGCGGTTTTTGTCAGCGCGTTGAACAGGGTCGACTTGCCCACATTGGGCATACCCACGATTCCCATCTTGAAGCCCATGATGCGTTCCTTTTCGCCTGTAAGACGCGCCGCTTCTAGTGCCAGCAGGGTGCGGGCGCAAGCCTGCGCACCCGCACCCTGCTGCCTCTTTATTGCCAGTTGCCTTCGAACCCCTGCGGGATCATCAGAATATCGCGGTCCAGCGTCGTCACATCGCGCCGTCCGCACATGGCCATGGACAGGTCCAGCTCCTTGTGAATGACCTCAAGCGCGCGGGTCACGCCCTGTTGCCCCATCGCGCCCAGACCATAAACATAGGCGCGCCCGATCCAGGTGCCCTTCGCGCCCATGGCCACAGCCTTGAGCACGTCCTGACCAGATCGGATGCCGGAATCAAGGTGCACCTCGATCTTGTCGCCCACCGCATCCATGATCGCGGGCAGCGCGCGGATCGAGCTCAGCGCACCGTCAAGCTGCCGCCCGCCGTGGTTGGACACCACGATGGCATCCGCCCCGACATTGCAGGCCTCAAGCGCATCGCGTGGATCCATGATGCCCTTGATGATCAGCGGTCCGTCCCACATCTTGCGGAACTGGCGGATGCGGTCCCAGTCAAGCGACGGATCAAAGGCCTCTGCCGTCCAGGTGCTCAGCGAGGACGGATCGCTCACCCCCTTGGCATGGCCGACGATGTTGCCAAAGAACCGGCGCTTGGTCGACAGCATGCCCATGCCCCAGTGGACCTTGGTCATCATGTTGGCGACAGATTTGGGCGTCAGCTTGGGCGGGGCAGATAGGCCGTTCTTGATGTCCTTGTGTCGCTGGCCCATCACCTGCAGATCCACCGTGATCACCGCTGCCGAACACTTGGCCGCCTTGGCGCGGTCAAACAGCCGCTGCATGTAGTCATCATCCTTCAGCGTATAGACCTGCATCCAGAAGGGTTTGGACGTGTTGGACGCCACATCCTCGATCGAACAGATCGACATGGTGGACAGCGTGTAGGGCACGCCGAATTTTTCCGCCGCCCGCGCCGCTTTGATCTCACCATCAAAATGCTGCATGCCGGTCAGCCCGACGGGGGCGAGGGCCACGGGCATGGCCACATCCTGCCCGATCATCTGGCTGGCGGTGGACCGCCCCGCCATGTCGATGGCGACGCGCTGGCGCAGATAGATCTTGTCGAAATCGCTGGAATTCTCACGGAAGGTCTGTTCCGACCAGCTGCCGGATTCAGCATAGTCATAGAACATCTTCGGCACCCGGCGCCGGTAAAGGCGCTTGAGGTCGGCAATCTCGGTGATCACGGGCATGGGGTCTGGACTTTCCTGCGGATTGGTGAGGTTTGATTACCAATACTCTGCCGTGGCGGCAATGGACAAGCGCCGGGCTGCCAAGACGGGGTTCAGCGGATCCAAAGGGGCGCCTGACGGCGCACCGGGGGGGCCGGATCAGCGGCAAACCGAAACAGCGGCAAATATGCGCCGGGCGCGCGATCTGCATCACCAAGGCTTGCATAAGCGGCGCGTCGCATTCATGCAGATCGTCATGACACAGAACCCTTCCGATCCGCAGACCTCGCTGGCCGCTCTTGGCTGGTCCCCGGCGCTTGACGCGCAGCTTGCGGCAGAGGAGCAGAATCTGCTGCGCCTGCGTGTGGCGACAGTGCACCGTGCGCGCATGACGGCGATGGGGGCCGAGGGTCCGGTCAAGCTGTCGCTGCCGGCCAAGATCAACACCGGCGATTATGCCGTCGGCGACTGGGTTCTGGGTGAACCCGGCACGCGTCTGCTGCTGCGCAGGCTCGAGCGTCAGTCGTTGCTGCAGCGCCGCACAGAAGGCGCGCGCCACCCGCAGCTGATTGCCGCCAATGTGGACACGCTGTTCATCGTCACCTCCTGCAATGCCGATTTCAACCCGGCGCGGCTGGAACGGTATCTGGCCCTCTGTGCCGAGGCAGGCACAGCGGCGGTCATCGTTCTGACCAAGGCCGACATGGTCGACGATGCGGCCCCGTTCCGCGCGCAGGCCGAAGAGCTGCAGCGTGACTTGCCCGTCGTGACGCTGAACGCCAAGCAGGCAGAGGCGGCAGCTGTTCTGGCGCCCTGGTGTGGCACCGGGCAGACCGTGGCGCTTGTCGGCTCTTCCGGCGTCGGCAAATCGACGCTGCTGAACACGCTGGCGGACAGCGCGCCCGGCGAAGGCCAGGAAACCGGCGGCATCCGCGACAGCGATGCCAAGGGTCGGCACACCACCACATCGCGCTCGCTGCATGCGATCAAGGGTGGCGGTTGGGTGATCGACACGCCCGGCATGCGCACCCTGCACATGAGCGATGCGGCCGGTGGTCTGGACGCTGTGTTTTCCGAGATTACAGAACTGGCGCCAGAATGCCGGTTCCGCGACTGCACCCATGCCCATGAACCCGGCTGTGCCGTGCAGGCGGCCATTGCACGCGGCGATCTGGACCCGGCACGGCTTGATCGCTGGCGCAAGTTATCCGGAGAAAACCGCGACAACACCCCGGTGCAGACCGGCCCGCGCGGCAACAGGGTCACCCGGATGCCCGGCCGCAAGCGGTGACTCTGCGATGACCATCGCACAACCCTGTCTGGCGGTGGACGGTGGCGGTACGCACTGCCGCTTTGCCCTGATGTGGCAGGGACAGCGGCACGAGGTTCAGGGATCAGGGGCGAATGTCACCACCGATCTTGCCCGGGCGCTTGAGGTTCTGCGTGCAGGCTTTGCCGCTTTGGCGGACAGGGCCGGGGTAGGTCTGAACGACTTCAACGCCATACCGGCCTACCTCGGGCTTGCTGGGGTCATTGATGCAGACACGGGAGCGCGTGTGGCACAGGCGCTGCCCTTCACATCTCTGCGGGTTGACGAAGACCGCCCCGCCGCCCTCATCGGGGCGCTGGGCGACGCCTTTGGCAGTATCGCAGCGGTGGGGACGGGCTCCTTCCTGGGGCGGGCGGATGACGATGGCGTGCGGTTCATCGGCGGGCACGGGCTCGTGCTGGGGGATGAGGCGTCAGGCGCCTGGCTCGGACGCGCGGCACTCGCGGCCAGCCTGCGCGCGCAGGATGGAATCGGCCCTGACAGTGCCTTTCTGACGGATGTGCGGGGCCGCATGGGTGGCGTCGCCGGGGTGATCACCTTTGCCCGCCGCGCCGATCCGGCACAATTTGGCGCTCTGGCGCCCGAGGTTGCTTCTGCCGCTGCCAGTGGTGACGCCGTAGCGCGGGATCTGATGAGGCAGGGCGCGGGATATCTTGCGCAGGGATTGCAGGCGCTTGGCTGGGCCGGTGGTGAACGCCTCTGCCTGCTGGGGGGGCTGGGCCCGTCTTACGCGCCCTGGCTGCCTGCCGGGATGCAGTCGGCCCTGAGCCCACCCGCAGGCACGGCGCTGGACGGCGCGCTGAGGCTGGCGGCACAACTGGCAGAGGCGGGATGATGCGGCGATTCGCCCTTACGGGAGCTGCGGTGTTCGACGGCGACAGCCTGCGCGACGGGGTTGCGGTTTTGCTGAACGGCGTGCGGATCGAGGCCGTGCTGCCAGAGGATCAGCTTGCGCGGGACGTGCCCCGGATGACCCTCGACGGGGGCACGCTCTGCCCCGGCTTTGTCGATCTGCAGGTCAATGGCGGCGGCGGTGTGCTGTTCAACGACGGCCCCGATGTGGCGACGCTGGCACGTATGGCACAGGCCCATGCGGGCTTGGGTGCGACGACGATTCTGCCGACGCTGATCACTGACACGCCGGACAAGACCGCAGCGGCGATTGATGCCGTGGCTGGGGCCCTGGCCCAGAACATGCCTGGAATCGGCGGTCTGCACCTTGAGGGGCCGCATCTGGCCCTGACACGCAAGGGCGCCCATGACCCGGCCCGCATCCGGCCCATGCAGCCTGATGATCTGGCGCTGTTGCTGGATGCGGCGCGGCGGCTGCCGGTGCTGATCGTCACGCTTGCGCCCGAATCCGTGACAGACGCACAGATCGCCGCGCTGGCGCAGGCCGGGGTGGTCGTCTCGCTGGGCCACAGCGATTGCAGTTTCGATCAGGCTCAGACAGCCTTTGCCGCAGGGGCGCAGATGGTGACGCATCTGTTCAACGCCATGAGCCCGCTTGGCCACCGCGCGCCGGGTTTGGTGGGGGCGGCGCTGACGGCCAAAGGCGTAGCCTCCGGGGTGATCGCGGATCTGGTGCATGTGCAGGCGGCCAGCCTGCAGGTTGCGCTGGCAGCAGATGCCGCGCGCGGCGGGCTGTTTCTGGTCAGTGATGCGATGGCACCTGCAGGCAGCGACATGACAACCTTTACGCTGACCGGGCAGCAGGTCTTGCGTGCACAGGGCACCCTGCGGCTGGCGGATGGCACGCTGGCCGGTGCCGATCTGGATCTGGCGCGCGCACTGCGCAATCTGCTCGCACTGGGTGTGCCTCTGGTGCAGGCGCTGACGATGGCAACCAGACGGCCCGCACAGGCGGCGGGTCTGACCGGCGCGGGCACTCTGCACGCGGGGTGCGCCGCTGATATCCTGCATCTGAACGACAGGCTGGAGCTTCAAGCGGTCTGGCAGCGGGGGCGGGTGATCCCGCTCTCGCCCAGATAGCTGCCTTAACGGCTGGTGCGGCGCAGGCGGATCACCACATCGACGCTGGCAATCTCTGCCCCGTCTGGCGCCGCAGGCAGGCGCGAGATCTCAAGCTGATCCGAAGGTGCATCGGTCAGGGTGCCATCATCTTCCCAAAAGAAATGCGGGTGATCATGGGTGTTGGTGTCAAAATAGCTTTTTGATCCGTCCACCGTGACCTCTTGCATCAAGCCGACATCGCAAAACGCCTTGAGCGTGTTGTAAACCGTGGCCAGCGACACCCGCTCTCCATGATCCCGTGCGGCGGCGAACAGGCTTTCGGCCGTCACATGCCGGTTCTGACCGTCGCCCACCAGAAGCGCCGCCAGAGTAAGGCGTTGCCGGGTGGGGCGCAGATCGGCGCGGGCCAGCCAGTCGGTTCCACGGTTTGCCGCGTCAGGTGTCATTTGCTGCATGTCCTTTGAGCCTCCTTGCACACATATAGAGCGTCCGGGCGGCGGATTTCAAACGAAATTGCCCGAACCCCGGTTTAGGGCGACGCCACACCGCAGGCTTGCGCCCTGCCGGACGCCGATGTTAGACGGTGCAGACGATGTAGGATAAAAGATGAGGCGCACCCTATATGGCCGATTACCCGAGCCAGTTTGACAAGGACGATCTGCTGAAATGCGCGCGAGGCGAGCTGTTCGGCCCCGGAAATGCGCAACTGCCAGAGCCGCCGATGCTGATGATGGACCGGATCACCGACATTTCGGGGGACGGTGGCGCGCATGGCAAGGGCCATGTGGTGGCCGAATTCGACATCACGCCCGATCTATGGTTTTTCGATTGTCACTTTCCCGGTAACCCGATCATGCCGGGCTGTCTTGGCCTTGACGGGCTCTGGCAGCTGACCGGTTTCAACCTTGGCTGGCGTGGCTGGCAGGGGCGCGGCTATGCGCTGGGCGTGGGCGAGGTCAAGCTGACCGGAATGGTCCGCCCGGATCGCAAGATGCTGACCTACAAGATAGATTTCACCAAGGCGATCCAGACCCGTCGGCTGACCATGGGTGTCGCCGACGGCATTGTAGAGGCCGACGGAGAGGTTATCTATCAAGTGAAAGACATGAAGGTCGCGCTGTCAGAGAGCTGATCCGGCACCGAGCGACCCAACAGGAGGAGAGCGCCATGCGCCGCGTCGTCGTCACTGGGCTGGGCATTGTCTCGTCCATCGGAAACAATTCCGAAGAGGTTCTTGCCTCGTTGCGGGCCGGGAAATCCGGCATCACCGCCAATGCAGACATGGCAGAGCGGGGATTCCGCAGCCAGATCGCCGGCAACGTCAAACTCGACGTGGCCGAGCATGTGGAAAAACGCACCCTGCGCTTCATGGGGCCGGGTGCGGCCTACGCCCATATCGCCATGGCACAGGCCATTGCCGATGCGGGGCTTGAAGAATCCGATATCTCCAACCCGCGCACCGGGCTTGTGGCCGGGTCAGGGGGGCCGTCAACCAGCGCGATGTTCGCGTCGCACCAGATCGTGTTGAACGCGGGCGCGCCCAAACGGATCGGGCCGTTCGCCGTGCCGAAATGCATGTCCTCGACGATCAGTGCTAATCTTTCGACCGCGTACAAGATCAAGGGCATCAACTATTCCATCACCTCGGCCTGCTCGACCTCGCTGCATTGCATCGGCAATGCGTCCGAACAGATCATGATGGGCAAACAGGATATCATGTTCGCCGGTGGCGCCGAAGAACTGGACTGGACCCTGTCCTGCCTGTTCGATGCCATGGGCGCGATGTCGTCCAAGTATAACGATACGCCGGAAAAAGCCTCGCGCGCCTTCGATGCAGGCCGTGACGGGTTTGTCATCGCCGGCGGCGGCGGCATTCTGGTTCTTGAAGAGCTGGAACACGCAAAGGCCCGCGGCGCCAAGATCTATGGCGAGGTTACGGGTTATGCGGCCACCTCTGATGGGCACGACATGGTTGCGCCCTCGGGGGAAGGTGGCGAACGCGCCATGCGTCTGGCGCTGCAATCGCTGAAAGACCGCAAGGTCGGTTACATCAACGCCCATGGCACCTCGACCCCCGTCGGCGACGTGGGCGAAATCGAGGCCGTGCGCCGCGTCTTTGGCGACGGCAGCACCCCGCTGGTCAGCTCGACCAAATCCATGACCGGCCACAGCCAGGGCGCCACCGGCGCGCAAGAAGCGATCTATTGCCTGCTGATGCTGCGCGACGACTTCATTGCGCCGTCGATCAATGTCGAAACACTGGATTCTGCACTGAAACCTGCTGAAATCGCGACCAGTCTGGTGGAAAACGCCGGGCTGGATACGGTGATGACCAATTCCTTCGGCTTTGGCGGCACCAACGGTTCCATGCTGCTCAGCAAATATCACGGGTGAGATCAAAAAAATGTCGGATCAGCTGAAGGGCAAGCGCGGGCTTGTGATGGGCGTGGCGAATGAACGCTCGATCGCCTGGGGAATTGCCAGGGCGCTTGCCGGGGCAGGGGCGGAACTCGCCTTTACCTATCAGGGCGAAGCGTTCGGTTCCCGACTGAAACCGCTTGCCGAAAGCGTCGGATCCGATTTCATGGTCGATGTGGACGTGACCGACGATGCCTCGCTGGACGCGGCATTCGAACAGCTGGGCGCACGCTGGCCGACGATTGATTTCGTGGTCCATGCCATTGCATTTTCCGACAAGTCCGAACTGACGGGGCGCTTCCTGAACACCAGCCGCGCCAATTTCAAACGCTCGCTGGATATCTCGGCCTACAGCTTCGTCGAAATTGCGCGTCGCGCCCATCCGCTGATGGTGGAAAACGGTGGTACGCTGCTCACCCTGACCTATCAGGGCTCCAACAAGGTTGTGCCGAACTACAATGTGATGGGCGTCGCCAAGGCGGCGCTTGAATCCACCACGCGCTACCTCGCCAACGATCTCGGCCCCGAAGGCATCCGCGTGAATGCCATCAGCCCCGGCCCGATGAAGACGCTGGCGGGCGCGGCCATCGGCGGCGCGCGCAAGACCTACAAGCATACCGACATCAACGCCCCCCTGCGCGCGAATGCGACGCTTGAGGCCGTTGGCGGCACGGCAGTCTACCTCATCTCGGATGCGGGCGCCTGCACCACGGGTGAGATCATTCATGTGGACGGCGGCTTTCATGTGCTGGGCATGCCGCAATACGAAAACCTCTGATCCCAGACCCTTCGTTTTCTCACGGCCCCGACCACCGCTTCCCGCCTGCATGGGCCGGGGAAGCGATGGCCGGGCATGATTTCCAAGACGCAGAATGAAAACGCGACAGGCGGGACGCTTTAAGGTCACGCGCTGCGTGAAAAAATGCACCTATGCCTTTCCAAAAGCCTCAAAGACGGAAGGCTTCAGGTACTCCGCCGCAAAAGATCCCCTCGCAAGACTCGAATCACCGGAGCCTCATCCTCTCACGGGGACCCTGCCCGCAGGTAAACTCCTGCGGGTTTTCGTCACTTTTAACTCAATCTTTAGGATATAAGCCGTTTATCAGGCCGCTCAAAATGAGGGAAAACAGGAGATCATGGCAAAAAAAAGACGTTGGAAGTCACTTTGACGACATTCGCCCATGATCGGTAACTGTATCTTATATTTGTGGCCTAGAATTGTAGGGACATTTTAAGAGTAGCCCGCCTTTATTGCGGGACGGTTTAAAAATCTTAGCTATAAACTTTTTCCATACGGGCCCCGGTCGTCGCCGGGGCCCGATTAATAAAGATGGATCAAACGGTGGGTAAGACGGATGCGCCCAGTATCGTGATGAGGTCAGGATCCGCGTGTGAATTGCGATCCAAGCCCGGCCGGGTTGAGGATCTCGATCTCTTCCTTGCGGATTGCGATAACTCCGTCGTCCCGCAACCTGCCAAGTGCCTTGTTCACGGTCTGTCGCGAACACCCCGCCACATTGGCAAGGTAGGACTGGCTGATGCGCACCACGTTATCCGCTTCGGAAAGATGCCACAGATAGCTGCTGATGCGTTGCTCGACCGGCTGAAACTGATCTATCGCCTTGAATTGATTGTCGCGATGCAGTCGCATGACATAGGCGCGCAGCACGTTGCGCACGAACAGTTCGCATTTCATCAAGGTCTTGACCTTGTTGATCGGACACAGAAGCGTCACGGTTTTGGGCCGGGCCACAGCGCTCGACACGCAGGGCACATCGCCGACCGCCTCGGGTTCCCCCAGCGCTTCACCCGGGCTCAGGTGGGTTATGATCGCGCGTTGACCGTCTTCGGTCAGATAGGCAATCTCGACAGACCCCGACGCGATGATGAAAAAACCGGGTGGCTTTTCGCCCTGGGTCAGTATTTCGGTCGCTTGGGTGTGGGTTTGCACGGTGCAGTCGTCAAGAAGCGCAGATTTTTCTTCCGGACTAAGGTCTTCGAGCAGGAAACAGTTTTTCAAGTGTGGAAATCGAACGGAACTTTTCATGAGTGCGTGTTCAACTTGTGAAAGAGAAGGGCAGAGAAACAGGAGCACAAATTACATTGGTCTTGGCTAACACTAGGACGGTAAAAAACCGGTTTGGTGCTTTCAGCTGCACGAGCATGTCTCCGACAGTTTCAGTTTCAGACTATGGCGCGACCGCGATTTTAGCGACAATGTTGGGTCACTGGATTGTGACAGGGCAAGTGTGACACTGGAAAACGAAGATGTCCAATGTCGCACGGCATTGCTTCTGGAACAATCTGGCGGGTCTCAACGACGCCTGATGTCGCTTATGGACTGCCTTGGCGGACGCGGGTCAAGCCATTGATATGTGTCGGACCTCGAAAATATAACCGTCACTGGGCAACATGCGGCAAGCAACCTCCCAGACCAGTCGTCTGAAAGCAGCCGGTGCCTCTGATCAAAGGGCCGTCCGCAGACAAGGCTTGTTTTCCCCTTCTCAGGCGGCATCAATCTGCCTTGTGCGGGTTGCCGCCATCACTAAAGGTGCCTCAACTCGGTCCGCTTTGGCCGCTACACAATATTTCACGTTGAGACATCCCCCCGTTCTGCGCTATCCCCCGCCTCTGAACCCGTTCCCGGAGGCCCCGCCATGACAACGCCCAAAAAGCTGTTCATCAAGACATACGGCTGTCAGATGAACGTCTATGATTCCGAGCGGATGTCAGAGGCGCTTGGCGGTCAGGGATATGTGGCGACCGACCGGCCCGAAGATGCCGACATGATCCTGCTCAACACTTGCCACATCCGCGAACGCGCGGCGGAAAAGGTCTATTCCGAACTCGGGCGCTACCGGGATCTGAAAGAGGCCAATCCAGACCTCAAGATCGGTGTCGCGGGCTGCGTGGCCCAGGCCGAAGGGGCCGAGATCATGCGCCGTCAACCGCTGGTCGATCTGGTGGTCGGACCGCAAAGTTATCACCGCCTCCCGCAGATGGAGGCGCAGATCCGCACCGGCGTGCGCGCGATCGACACCGATTTCCCCGAAGAGGACAAGTTCGAGGCACTGAAAGCCCGCCCCAAGGCGCGTCGTGCCCCGGCGGCGTTTCTGACCGTTCAGGAAGGTTGCGACAAATTCTGCGCCTTCTGCGTCGTGCCCTATACCCGCGGTGCCGAAGTCAGCCGCCCGGCGGACCGCATCCTGACCGAGGCGCGCGAACTGGTGGATCGCGGTGTGCGCGAACTGACCCTGCTGGGCCAGAACGTGAACGCCTATCATGGCGCGGGGCCGGATGGCGACTGGACGCTGGCCCGGCTGATCTGGGCGCTGAACGATGTGGATGGTTTGGAACGCATCCGCTTCACCACCTCCCATCCCAATGACATGACCGAAGATCTGATCGATGCGCATGCCACATGCCCCAAGCTCATGCCCTATCTGCATCTGCCGGTGCAGTCTGGCAGCGACAAGATCCTCAAGCGGATGAACCGCAGCCACACCGCCGACAGCTATCTGAAACTGATCGACCGCCTGCGCGCCGCGCGGCCCGATATCCTGATGTCCGGCGATTTCATCGTCGGCTTCCCCGAAGAGACCGAAGAGGATTTTCAGGCAACGCTCGATCTGATCGAAACAGTGGGCTACGGCTATGCCTATACCTTCAAATACTCGACTCGCCCCGGCACCCCGGCCGCCGAACGCGCGCAGGTCGATGAGGATGTGAAGGATGAGCGGCTCAAGCGCATTCAGGCGCTGATCACCCGCCAACAGCAGGAAATCCAGCAATCCATGGTCGGCCGGGATCTGACCGTGCTGTTCGAGAAACCGGGCCGATTCGAGGGGCAGATGGGTGGGAAATCCGAATATCTTCACGCCGTTCACGTTGATGCGCCGCAGGCGAAACCGGGTGACATGGCCCGTGTCAGAATCGTCGAAAGCGTGCGCAACTCACTCAAGGGTGTTCTGATCTGATCTTTGCCGACCGTGTCCGGCGCGCAACGCAAACTGACCCTGACTGCCTGAACGCTGCGCAAATGCACCTGTCGCCTGTCGCTGAGCCGGGGTAAATCTCCACAATATCTTGTGGTCATGGCCCGGCCTTGACATAGTGATCCGTGACAGGTTGATCACCGTCAGCCTGCGCCGCACGGCGCCTCTGCCTGCGGTTTCTCGGGTGAAGGACACAAGGGGGCAGAGCCTTTGACCAGCAGCATCACCTTGGCTGTGCAGCCTGTGATCGGCGTCGCACCGCTGCCGATAAGGGTCATGGGCGACCCGCTATGGAAAATTCACCATTCACTGCTTACCTCAGGCTGTGCAGGTGATCCCTGCGCGGCTTTTGCCACCCCGCCCCTTGCCATCCGTCGGCATTCGCTTGCCTTGTCCACCCGGGCTTGGCACTCTTTCCAGGAACCGCAAGTTTGGAGACATGCGTGACCACAGGCACCCTGACCGAAGCCAGCGTCGAATTTCCCGATAACCGTTTGCTGATCGAACTCTGTGGCGAGTTTGATCGCAACCTCACCGACATAGAAACGCGCCTGGGTGTGCAGATCCTGCGCCGGGGCAATTTCCTGTCGATCCACGGCGCCCCCGCCGCTCAGGACGAGGCGAAAGAAGTGCTGAATGCGCTTTATTCCCGCCTTGAACAGGGCCGCAGCGTTGAGCAGGGCGACATCGACCGCGAATTCCGCATGGCCCCCGAAGAACCGGCGGCAAGCGGCGGCAGTCAGCTCGAAATGTTTTCCGGCAAGGTCGAGATCAAGACGCGCCGCAAGCTGGTCGAGCCACGCACCGATGCGCAAAAGGCCTATGTCAAGGCGCTGTTCCAGAACGAACTTGCCTTCGGTATCGGCCCGGCGGGCACGGGCAAGACCTATCTTGCGGTCGCCGTCGGCGTGAACATGTTCATCAACGGCATGGTCGACAAGATCATCCTGTCCCGTCCCGCGGTCGAAGCCGGGGAAAAGCTCGGCTTTCTTCCCGGCGCGATGGAAGACAAGGTCGATCCCTATATGCAGCCGCTCTATGACGCGCTGAATGATTTCCTCCCCGGCAAGCAGCTTGCCAAACTGCGCGAGGAAAAGGTGATCGAAATTGCACCGCTTGCCTTCATGCGCGGTCGCACGCTCGCCAATGCCTTCGTGGTGCTGGACGAGGCGCAGAATGCGACCACGATGCAGATGAAGATGTTCCTCACCCGCCTCGGCCAAGGGTCGCGCATGGTGGTGACCGGGGATCGCACCCAGATCGACCTGCCGCGCGGCGTGCCCTCGGGCCTGCATGATGCCGAACGGCTTCTGGGCGGCATCCCCAAGATCAGCTTCAACTATTTCACCTCCAAGGACGTCGTGCGCCACCCGCTGGTTGCGGCGATCATCGAAGCCTATGAAAAGGATACCGGGGGTGCGTGACGCCCCCGACACCCCTGCGATGCTGACCGATACACTGATTGAGGATGACCGCTGGCGCGGCATCACCCTCGAATCCCTGGCCGAGGTGGCGGCCAGGGCGACGCTGGCGCATCTGGCGTTTGATCCTGATCACTTCGAAATTGCCCTGCTGGCGTGTGACGATGCCCGCATTGCGGTGCTGAACGCCGATTTCCGCGACAAGCCGGTGGCGACCAACGTGCTCAGCTGGCCTGCCTGGGATCTCTCCGCCGAAGACGATGGCGAAACCCCAGAAGCCCCCGAAGAGGGCAGCGCAGAGGACCCCGAAAGCCTTGGCGACATCGCCATTTCCTGGGACACCTGTGCGCGCGAGGCGGCTGAGGCGGGAAAACCCCTCTCTGACCATGTGTCGCATCTGATCGTTCATGGGGTTTTACATCTTTTGGGGTATGATCACATCCGCGACGGCGATGCCACGCTCATGGAAGGTCACGAAACGGCGATACTTGGCAAAATGGGTATCGACGACCCATATAGGGACCATTAGGTAAACAACAGGAACGGCTGCGCCGGAAACGCGGCTGATTTGGACAGGGATAAGATGGGCGATAGCGACGGTTCTTCTGACGCAGCGCAAAGCGCGCAGGACGAGGAACAGGATAATAAATCGGTGGGATTTTTCCGCCGGATCGTGGGGGTTCTGACCCCCGGTGACGGAATGGCGCTCCCGGTGAACGGGACATCTTCCCCACCACAGGCACAGCCGACACATGGCATGATCAACCTGCGACGCATGCGGGTCGAGGATGTGGCCCTGCCACGCGCCGAAATTGTGTCGGTGCCCGACACCATCACACGCGATGAACTGGTGCAGGTGTTTCGCGAAACCGGCATGACGCGTCTGCCGGTTTACAACGGCACGCTGGATACACCGGTCGGCATGGCGCATCTCAAGGATTTCGCGCTGATGCACGGCTTTAATGGCTCAGGCGAGTCGTTTGATCTGAAAAAGATCCTGCGCCCGCTGCTGTTTGTGCCACCCTCCATGCCCATTGGCGTTCTGCTGACCAAGATGCAGACGGAACGGCGGCACATGGCGCTGGTGATCGACGAATACGGCGGGGTCGACGGGCTGGTCACCATAGAGGATCTGATCGAACAGGTTATCGGCCAGATCGAGGATGAGCACGACACCGAAGACGACAAGAACTTCACCAAGGAGAAATCCGGCTGCTATCTTGCACTTGCCACCACCCCGCTTGAGGAGTTCGAGGCCGAGATCGGCATGGAACTGACCGATGACGAGGATATCGACGGCGAAGAGATCGACACGCTTGGCGGTCTGGTCTTTGTGCTGTCGGGACATGTGCCGGCGCGCGGTGAAATGGTTCCACATCCCTCGGGTGTGGAATTCGAGGTGGTCGATGCAGACCCCCGCCGGATCAAACGCCTGCGCGTGCGGATGCCCGGCAGCCCCGGAACCACGGCCGCC
>NZ_AWWI01000168.1 GCF_002760615.1 Puniceibacterium antarcticum
GGATTGAAGAGAGGGGGTCGCGCTTGGCGCGGCCCTTTCGTCATGTCTCATGGCGCGTGCGATTGGTCATGCGTGATCGGCAGTCTGCGGCGGCCAGCACCGTTATCCCTCTACCCGGTCCGTCAGCGTGCGGCCCATCCGCATCGGTACGGGCTGGGGATGGTGCGCACCTCACGCACATCGTCTGCGGGGCAAGACGCGAGGGGTCGAGACATCGCATTTGAGGCTGAAGACCAGCACGACCCTCGGAGGGTGTTTCGGAACATCGCATCCACGCGGGCGGGCTCCGTCAGTACCCCGGCCAGGATCGGCGGGACGAGGACGCGGATGCTGGCTGCGGCGTGATGGCAAGGGTCATCCGGGTCTCTCCTTTTTGCTCATAGATGTGGATCGCACGGGGTCGGCCCGTCCGTGCCCTCAGCTCACGCTTCGGCAAGCACAAATACGGCTTCCACGGCTGGCCGCGGACCCTCCGCATTTGCGCTTGCGACCGGGCCTCTTGCCCCGTGCCGGGTGATCCCCATCGCAACAAGGAGTAACCCAAATGACCAACCACTACGTCG
>NZ_AWWI01000169.1 GCF_002760615.1 Puniceibacterium antarcticum
GCCTCAAAGGTAAAGCCCACCGCAAAAAGCACTCAAGTCACGAAAGCTTTGCGACAGAACCGATGATTATTGCTCCCACCTCTCCCGCTGCATGAGAGCTCTCCACCTGTACGGAGACCGAGATCGGTACAGCCTTGCTGTTCGACTTGCACGGTAGTGAGCCGGTGATCGCACAACACAGGATGCAGGGTTTGCCAATCACGTTAGACATCGAAAAACACCGTCTCTTTTTCGCCCTGAAGGTGAATTATGTGGCTAAAGCCTTGGTCTGCGAGCGTGGCTACAAGCGTGCCCGCGCGGTCACCGGCGCGTGTGAAGACCGGATCGGACCGGTTGGTGTCGTCGGGGAAATAGATGCGGGTCATCAGGGCCATATTGATGCCCCGCGCCGCGATCCAGACAAAGACGTGCGGGGCCTGTCCTTGAGGTGCGCCGGGCATCAAAGTCTCGAACACAGCGTCGCCAGTGTCCGCACAGGTTGGCTGGCGACCCCAATTGCTGAACCCGGTCGTCGTGCCGAAGCCGCCGTCGGGGCCGGGCTGCCAGATTTCGACCATCGCGTCCGTCAAGGGATCACCCGCGCCGTCGATAATCCTGACGCTCAGCGTGATCCGGTCGCCCATGGGATCGCCGGTGATCATCCGCGCGCCAAGGTCGGTGCCGTGGAACATCCCCTCCAACCCTGCGAAGGTCGGCATGCAGCCGATGTGAACGTAGGGCCCTGCCGTCTGAGATGGAGATTCCTTGAGATCGGCCATCACAGACCCTCCATACGGTTTTCGAACAACGTCTGGGCGCGTCCGCGCAATACGATATCAAAGCGGTAGGCACGGATATCCATCGGGATCGTTGCGTCCATGTCGAGCCGTGCCACCAGGGTGTCGATGGCGGCGTCACCGGGAATCGCCTGCACGATTGGGCAGAGCGCGATATGCGGATCGCCTTCGAAATACATCTGTGTGATCATTCTCTGGGCAAACCCATCTCCAAAAATCGAAAAATGGATATGTGCCGGACGCCAGTCGTTCCCGCCGTTCGGCCACGGATAAGGGCCGGGCTGGACGGTGCGAAAGCTGTAGCTCCCATCCGCGGCAGAGATACACCGGCCACAGCCACCGAAATTGGGGTCGAGCGGCGCCAGATAGCCGTCTCTCTTATGACGATAGCGCCCACCGGCATTGGCCTGCCAGACCTCGATAAGCTTGCCTGGCACCGGGCGCCTGTTTTCGTCCAAGAGCTTCCCGTGCACGACAATGCGCGGACCGATGGCCGCCTCGCCGGCTTGGGCGTAGTTCAGGATCAGATCGTCGTCGAGCTTGCCCAGCAGGACATGTCCGAAGGTCGGCCCGGACATCTCGGTCTGGGTCGGGTCATAGTGCAGCCGTGCATTTTGCGGCGCACGCAGCTGCGAGCTGCGATAATCCGGGGCCAATGGCGGCGGATGCCAGTCGAGGTCGCGTGAAGCAATGAGGTCAGTCATGGGTGTCGCTCGTCATTTCGGCCAAGGTGGTCCCGGCTAGTTTGAGGGCATGGTTGGCCTTGGGCACGCCACAATAGATGGCAACATGCTGAAAAGCCTGCTGGATGTCGCGCGCGCTGGCGCCGGTTCGGGCGGTGGCGCGAACATGCATGGGAATCTCTTCGAAGTTTCCCATCGCGGCCAAGAGCGCAAGCGTCAGCATGGATCGTTCGCGCCGAGAGATTGCAGGATCAGACCAGACGCTGCCCCAGGCCCCTTCGATGATCAGGTTCTGGAACGGCAGATCGAAGTCGGTTTTCGCAGCTTCCGCGCGGTCGACGTGTGCGTCTCCCAGAATCCCGCGCCGTGTTTTCATGCCTTGTTCAAAGATGTCGGCCGTGGTTTTGGCCATCTCTTCGATCAGTGCGGCCATCTCTCTCGGGGCTTCCAGCGCCGGCATGTGGCCGACGCCTTCCAGCACTTCAAGCCGCGCATTCGGTATAGCTTTTGCCAGTGTATCGACCTGATCAGGCGTCACCGAACGATCCTGTGCCCCCGCGATACACAATACTGGAGTAGAAATATTTCCAGCCGCAGCGCTCAGGTCCGTGTCTCGGATAGCGGTGCAGGTGGCGACATAACCCTCAGCCGTAGTCCTGCATAGCATGGAGCGGTGAAGCGCCAAAAGGTCCGTCTTTGCTTCGCGGTACTTCGGCGCGAACCAGGTCTCGAGGATTGCATCAGCGACACTCTCGATCCCGCCAGTTCGAACGGCCGCGATCCGGTCGTTCCAACGCGCGTCACTACCGATCCGCGCCGCCGTGTTCGAGAGGATCACACTCCGCAGCAGATCGCGACGCCGCGCGGCAACCGATTGTGCCACCATGCCACCGACCGACACGCCGCAAAGGATCACATCACGCAGCCCTAGCGCATCAAGCAGCTCGATAAGGTCATCGGCCATGTCCACAACCGTGTAATCCTGCGATACACCGCTCAGACCGTGACCGCGCAGGTCGTACGTCAGCGTGTCGAATCCGCTACCAAGATGCGTAATGACATCGTCCCACAGGCTTTGGTCGCTGCCCAACGAGTTGGCGAAGACGACGCATGGGCCGCCTCGACCTGCACGGTACCTATAGGCGACGAGTTGGCGATTGAGTGTGATGGCTTGCATGATTTAATCCAATGGTAATCCAACATAGTTTTCAGCGATGGCGCGTGAGGCCGACTCGGACGACGAGAGGAAGTCGAATTCTGCCCGCTGCATTCGCTTCTCGAAAGGCGAGTTCTGGGGAAATTGATGCATAAGGGTCGACAGCTGCCACGAAAATCGCTCGACTTTCCACACACGGGTCAGGACCGTCTGGGAATAAGTTTCGATAAAGTGATCGTTTCTATCCTTGTAATGCTCAATCAGCGCGCGCGACAGAATGCGGATATCCGCCATGGCCAGGTTCAGCCCCTTTGCGCCCGTAGGCGGCACTATATGTGCGGCATCGCCGGCCAAGAACAGGTTGCCATAGCGCATTGGCTCGGCCACGAAAGATCGCAGCGGCGCAATAGATTTCTCGAAGGATGGTCCGGTAGTCAGGTTGGAAGCCGCATCCGGACCCAGACGGAGCGCAAGCTCTTCCCAGAAACGGTCGTCGGACCATGCGCCGATGTCGTCGTTCACGTCGCACTGAACATAATAGCGGCTGCGTGTCTCGGAGCGCATGGAGGCCAGAGCGAATCCACGTTCGTGGTTGGCATAGATCAGCTCGTGGCTAACGGGTGGTTTGTCGACCATTGCTCCCAGCCATCCGAAAGGATAAACCCGCTCGAATGTTTTCAAGACGTCGGCGGGAATGGCCTGACGCGATACGCCGTGGAAACCGTCGCAGCCTGAAATGTAGTCGCATGCGATCACCACATGTTCGCCATCATGGGTAAAGGCCACGCGCGGCGTCGCAGACTTGAGGTCGATCGGTGTGACGTTCTCGACATTGAAAAAGAACTGCTGCCCTTCGGCAAAGCGTTTGTCGAACAGATCCTTCGTCACCTCGGTCTGGCCATAGACGGTCACCGTCTTGTCGGTCAGCGCTTTGATGTCGATGCGGTGCCTGTCACCGTCGAAGGAAATTTCGAACCCTTCGTGGGGCAGACCCTCGCGGTGCAAACGGTCGGCAACGCCAGCCTCTTCCAATGCGGTGACGGTGCCCTGTTCCAGTACGCCGGCCCTAATCCGGCCTTCAATGTAGGCGCGGTCCTTTCGGTCAAGCACGACCGTATCGATGCCGACATTTGCAAGAAGCTGCGAGAGAAGGAGCCCGCTTGGTCCTGCTCCGATGATACAGACCTGAGTCTTGACGGTTCTTGTCATGACGAATCCTTACAAAACGCGGGTGAGAAAAAGCGTCAGCCCCGGGATCAGGATCAGGATGGTGACCCGGATCAACTCGATCCCAAAGAAGGGGGCGACGCCGCGAAATATGGTTGCAATGCTGGTGTCTGGCGAAAACGACTTAATGACAAAGACGTTCAGACCGACTGGCGGTGTGATCAGGCCCAGCTCGACGACAATTAGCGCGAGAATACCAAACCAGATGCGCAGGTCATCCGTTGTCATGCCGAATGCTGCACTTTCCGCACTAACATAATCACCGCCATTCAGCTGGATGAGGACGGGCCAGAAGAATGGTACAACGACAAGGATCATCGACAGGCTTTCCATGAAACAACCAAGAACAATCAGCATCACCAACATGGCCAGAAGGATCGTGTAGGGTTCCAGCGTCGAAGCCGCAGCCCAGTCGCTGAGCGCGGTGGGCAGGTTTGTGCGCGCAAAGAAACCTTTCAGAATATCGGCCGAAAACAGGACGAAATATATCATCGACGCTGTATTCGCGGTGGCCAGCAGGGCAGTCTTCAGCCGCTCCAGCGTCAAACCGTCGTTGTTGGACATGCCGCGCAGTAACATCCCATAGGCGAGGATCAGGAAAACCCCGATGCCGGCAGCGGGTGTCGGCGTGAACAGCCCCATGCCAAGACCAAGAATGATCGTGCCAAAAATCAGGCCAACTGGCAGCAAGCGGCGAGTGGCGTGTTTGACGTCTTTGTCGCTCATCGGGGTGAGGGTCGGGGCAAGGCTGGGATTGCGCGCAATGCGCAGACGGATGACGATCAGGAAAAAGACGACCGCCATCAGGCCGGGAATGATCGCGGCCTGAAACATGTCGATGATCGAGGCTTCGACGACGATCGCGTAGATTACCAGCGCGACCGAAGGGGGGATCAGGATGCCAAGGGTTCCGCCTGCCGCCAGAACGCCGGTGGACAGGCCTTCATCATATTTAAGCTTGCGCAATTCAGGCAGGGCGACGCGGCTCATGGTCGACGCGGTCGCGATGGACGACCCGCTGACTGCGCCGAAGCCGGCACAAGCCAGAATAGTCGCCATGGCGACACCGCCCTTGATCTTGCGCGTTAGCGCGCTCAGGCCCTGAAAAAGATCGCGGCTTAGGCCTGTTTCTGCAGCGAGAAATCCCATCAGAACAAAAAGCGGCACCACCGAGAGGTCATAATTGGCGACGCTGTTCCAGATCGCCGTCTTGAATTGCAGAAGGTAGGGGCCAAACTTGATGAACGGCGACGCGAGGCTAAGCGCGAAGGTTCCAACCACGCCCGTCACCAGCATCGCCAATGCGACCGGGATCCGGAGCATGATCAGCAGGAAAAGCGCGACAAGGCCGCAGATGCCGATCAACTCACGCTCCATTGTAGGCACTCTCCGACATGAAGGTTTCGATGAATGCTGCCAGTGCCCACAAAACGCAAGAAACGACGGCGAGTGGCATGAAGATCCAGATCGGCCAGCCCAGAACGGCGGTTTCCGTGTTGTCAGCACGCGTTTCGATGGTGCCGTAAATCAACATGACGGCCATCGTCATGCTGACCGCGATCACCAGCAGGCCCGAGATCACGCACACCATACGGTTCGCAAATTTGGGTGCCTTCTGCATGAAGACATCCACAGCGGCATGGCCACCATGGAGCTGACAATAAGGGAACATGGCCAGTGCCGCGACACCGACCAGCATGGTCACCGCGTCTTCGTAACCCGACAGTCCGGGGACAGTGCCACCCCAACTGCGCGCGATGGTATTGGCGGTAAAGCCGATCGCGTTGACAGCCGTGGCAAGAACGATCAGCAACAGCAACGCCCCGCCAAACAATGCCCACAGGCTGATCAATCGCGAAAACAAGGCATTCTGGCGCATCATTCCCCTTCCTTATGTCATTTTATT
The DNA here is from genome assembly GCF_002760615.1 of Puniceibacterium antarcticum. GTDB lineage: Bacteria > Pseudomonadota > Alphaproteobacteria > Rhodobacterales > Rhodobacteraceae > Puniceibacterium > Puniceibacterium antarcticum. The sequence goes on from NZ_AWWI01000169.1 coordinate 5,749, forward strand.
CGGAATGCGCCATCACAGCCGCCCGCGCTTTTTCAAGCAAAGCCGCACCGTCGATGCCCAAACCGCGCGCTTCTTGGGCCCAACGTTGCGCGACAGCCTCGAAGGGAGCCTGGAATTCTGATGTTGCTTCTGGCGAAAGCGCAACGACCTGATTTCCGGCGTCCTCAGCAATCTTCTTGCCAACCGGCTCGATATCGTTCCAGGCGTTTCCCATCTCCTCGGCCAGCGCCATGCCGGAATGATCGTCGATAACCTGCTGCAGGTCGGCGGGCAGAGATTCGTAGGCAGTCTTGTTCATGGCAAACAGGAAGCTCGAAGTCCCGAACCGTCCACCTTGATCAAGCTCCACTGACTGCTTGGTCAATTCGGCCAGACCTAGTGGAATAGCAACCTCGAACGGCACGAGGGCGGCATCCACGGTGCCCTTCGACAAGGCTTGCGGCAGCGCAGGAACTGGCATGCCCACGGGCTCTGCCTTCAGCGCTTCCAGCACCCAGGCCCCGGTCCGCGATGGGCTGCGCACCTTGAGTCCCTGAAAATCTGCCGCTGACGTGACAGAGCCGGTCGCCACGTGCAGCGCATTTCCAGCATGAACATGCACCAGAATCGGATGGACATCCTCGTAATCTGCGGCAAGGTCCTCCATCATGTCCTGAATGGCCAGATTTGTCGCCCGCGCATCACCGATGTGCACGTTGGGCAACTCGAAGACTTCCGTGCGCGGGAATGTGCCGGGCGTATATCCGGGCAGCGTCCACACGAGATCCGCAACGCCATCGCGCACTTGGCTGAACAATTCCGGCGGCGCGCCGCCCAGAGACATCGCAGGAAAGACCTCGAAGGCAATCCTGCCATCAGACGCTTCCTCGACCGCCTTGACCCAAGGTTCAAGCAACATCGTTTGTGCTGGCGACTTGGGGCTCAGGAAGTGGTGAATGGAAAAGGTAAACTCCTGCGCATAGGCGGCCGTCGATAGCGTGATGACCACAAGCGCAGACGTGGAAAGGGCCAAAAGCCGCGTGAAACGTGTCATGATATCCTCCCATGGACTGACTTGTCTTGCCCCATCATAGCGAAGGAACTGCCGACAACCATGAACTGCAAAATCAATTTCTTGAACTATTCGATCATAGTCGCAAAATGCCAACCAGATCATGGGCAGCAAAAAAAGTGACCAAAAACTCGATTCCAAACTATGAACTCTACGGTGAACTGCTTTCTGGAAGCTATACAGATCCTGTCCACCATGAAACGATCCAAGAGCGCAGCAGCAAGCACCATTGGACAATTCGACTTCATCGTCACAAGCGCCTGGCGCAAGTTTTTCTTTTTCAGACGCCCGGCGTATCGTTCCGCGTCGCTGATATCACCCACACCAGTTCCGAGCCGATCGCACTCTTCATTCCTCCCGGCATTGCACATGGATTCCGGTTTGCCGAAGAGGTTGTGGGCGACGTGCTGAGCCTTAGGACCAATGAACTGGGAAGCGACCTTGCTGATTTACTCGATCGCCCAGAGATGCGCGCGGGCGCTATCCTGCCATGCGGCCGTTGCGCAAATTTCGACCTCATTCAGACATCGATTGCCCAGCTCGGACAGACGTATCATGGAATGAAGGTCGAGCGTGCCGAACTGCTGTTGTCTTTGACGCAGCTGATCATCATATGTATTTCCGGCGATCTGCGCCGGGAAACTTCTATCGGTAATGTCTTGCAATCGTTGCCGCTGACACGGCACGAAGCACAGGCCGAAAGTTTCTGCGGTCTTGTTGAGCAGTTTTTCAGTGAGGACCTCATGGTGCGCGATTACGCCGACAAGGTCGGCATTTCTGCACCTCATTTGACACGGTTGTGTCGCAACATACTCGGCGCGCCACCTCATGACCTTGTGCGGCAACGAAGGCTTTTAGAAGCGAAACGTCTGCTCGAATACACGCGCCTTTCCGTGTCAGAAATCGCCCACAAATCAGGGTTTCGCGAGTCATCATTTTTCAGCCGAACCTTTAGCCGTACATTCGGTGTTTCGCCAAAATCATACCGCGAGGACCGAGATCGTTAGAAATTTGCCCTATTGCTAGCTGTTTGATCCCGCGGTTTGATGGTGCGATCCTTTCTCAGGCGTGGAACGAAGCGCTGGAGCGAGATGGGTCTCGACGTAAATGTCGATAGCGGCCCGATCCATTGCACCGCCGATGACCCATGGTGCGATCAAGGCCTGGCAGGTCAGCCCTGCGATGACTGTTTGGTCCGCCAGAGCCCGAACGGTGCCACACCGAACAGACGTTCGCCAACGGCACACCGACCGCACAGGCGGGTCATGTTCGACGTGACCGACGTTTCGTCAATAAAGACCAGCCGCTGTGCTCTTTCTCGCATGAAGCGCTGGCGGCGCAGGGTCCGGTCATGTCGCGCCAGCCTGACATCACTGCGCGCACGCTCCTGCGCGATCAGGCCTTTTTTTATATGACAGACCGGAGCGGACCAGTGCCCGGTGGATCGACGAAAGGTGCACCGACACGCCATGTGTCTCTTGCAGCGCTGTGGCCAGTTCCTTCAGTGTGATGTTGGGTTCGGCACGGACGATCTCTACCAGGAAGGCAATGTGCGCTCTGAGCTTGCCTGTGGTCCCAGGTGCGCGGCCTTGGCGCTTCAAGGGGACCGCACCCCGGCCGCGATACTCAGCCGCAAGCCTGACATCTGTGCTCGCACTGACATCGAATACCCGCAGACGATGTCACCTGCGAACCCATCATGATGCGCTGCTCCAATTGTCGGCGCGCCAAAAGTGGATGACGCCAACAAAATATCGCGCATATCGTCCAAATGCCTGCAAGCCTGCCCCCGGGCCTAGCCTGACGGGGCTCGTTCAACGGGTCTGTCAGATCGGATCCGACGCAAGCCCGCCGCCCAAATCCCCATAGCAACAAACCACCCACCAAGCCCGATCCCGCGATTTCCTGCTTGAGCGCTTCTCCGATGCCAAGCAACGCTCCGCGTCACCAAAAACCCAGCGCGTGGCGTCCGAAAAACCTGCACCTTTGCGGACATCTGCCACCGACCCCGATGCTGCGCCGCGGCTCGTCGGTCATGGAGGGCGGTGAGGTGCCCCTCGCAGGTGCGGCGCTTCAAACTCCCCGTGGCGTGGAAGCGGACATTCAGCCGACCGACACTCTGCTCTGGTAACAGTTGGCGTGAGGGCGGAGACTCTGTGGAAACGCCTATTTATGCTATGCTTTTTAAACCGCAGAAAAACTATTGGCATAACCTCCACAGAGATGGATGTCGTTCAACCACACATGTTGAGATCACCCCACCTTCGGCTTACTGAAAGATCAAGGCGATCTCTTCTTCACTCAGCAGCTTCCACTGACCGGGAGCCGTGCCATCAGGCAGTGACAGACCGCCCAGACGTTCGCGGTGCAGTTTTTCGACGTGGTTGCCTGTGGCAGCAAACATGCGGCGCACCTGATGGTATCGGCCCTCGGTGACATTAAGTAGGGCTTCGGTTTCCGAGACCACTTCCAGTTCGGCAGGAGCCAGCGGCTTGTCCTCACCCTCCAGCATCAAATGGCCCGAGGCAAACAGCTCGCCTTCGGTGCCATCGAGCGGGCGGGCCAGCTTGGCGCGATAGGTCTTTTTGACGTGGCGCTTGGGGCTGATGACCCGGTGAAGCAGGTCGCCATCATCGGTCAGCAACAGAAGACCGGACGTCTGCTTGTCCAATCGGCCGATGGTCGAGATCGCCGGATCACGCCGTTTCCAGCGCTCGGGCAGGAAGTCATAGACTAGAGCACCGTCTTCCTTGTGCGAACAGGTCATGCCCAAAGGCTTGTTCAAAAGAATCACCATGCCCGCGACGGGATCGAGCGCCTCGCCCTCGATCTCCATGCGGGTTGGCAAATCTGGAGTGACAGGGATGCGTTTAGTGACGTCAAGGAGCTCGGCAGCGTCCAGAGTGATACCGCCAGCCTTGGCCATTCGCGCCATTTCGTTGCGCGAACCATAGCCCATGGATGACAGAAGCTTGTCGACGCGCGAGGTGGGAATCTTAGCCATTACTTTTGGTTTCTCAAGTAGCCCAAACGGCCCGCCCGCAGCATCGCATGCACTGATCTAATGCTCAAGATATCCCAAACCTGACTTTTAACTTGAGTGTGTAGCGACATGGGGCTGCGAGAAGCCGAGCCTGACAAGCAGCTTGCGCAGGCTTTTGGGACTGATCGCATGGCCCATGTCGCCAAGCGCGCGCACCAGCTTGTCCAGGCTCTTTGACACCCATAATAGCGGCCGCTCCGGATCGCCCAACGTTGCCGGCTCAACCAGGCGCTCAAGGTCGGAGCGCGCTCCGTTAACAGTCGAGGACCACCGCCTTCACGACGCACCCGGCCGTGCGGCGGCGACGGCCCATCGAGCTCTTTTAGTCCGCGCCCGATCGTCGAGCGGGCAAGTCCCGTGATCTCCGACGTCGCGGCAATCCCGCCGCGGCCCACCGCGCGGGCCTCGCTCGCGGCAAAAACGCGTCGGCCACGTTCGTCACGCTTCGAGCCGTCCGCCTTCCACCGCCGCTTAATCCCCTGTCGATCGATCATGCAGCAATCGGTAACATCACCCACCACGGCAGAGAATTCCAGAGCGGTGAGTCACACCGCCGCACATCGAGATAGACGAACCGATTCAATTATCTTTGCGGATGCCCTAAGTGTCAATTTGCACGAATTTGGCCTCGGAATCCTGCGTTTGCAGCGTATCCGATGGGGTGGAGCAGGCGCTGCGTCGGGAATGGATATCCGAGAAGGGCCGAGACACGACGATTGCACATTAGCATCTGACGCAACACAAACCGACCGCTGTGGGCGCTTTTCGCCACTGAGAGCCTTCCACCTTAAATCGGAGGGGCGGCGCGCTCGGTGATCAACTGGCGGGCTGTTACTCTTTCGCGGTGGATCATATACAGCCCCGCGCCGATGATAATGGCGATGCCGGTCAAGGTCAGCGGGTTGGGGAAATCGCGGAACACCAGATAGCCCAGCAAGGTCGCCACCGGCAGTTCCAGATATTGCAATGGCGCCAGCGTGGCCGAGGGCGCCAGAGACAGCGCATATGTCATCATCATATGGCTCAGCGTGGCGAAAAAACCGACGCCCAGCAGCCAGAGCCACGCAACCCCTGTGGGCCAAACCGGATCAAACTGCTCAGCCCCGGTGCCTTGTGCCAGTATCATCACCGGGAGGCACAGCAGACTGGCAACAAGGCCGGTGTGGAATTGCAAGGCGACGGGATGCATCCGCCGCGACAGCCCGCGCGTCACAAGAATATAAGATGCAAACCCGACCGCTGTGCCCAGCGGAAACAGCGCCACAGTGCCAAAGGCCGCGAAACTGGGCTGGATCACAAACAAGACACCCACAAAGCCCACAATCGCCGCCCCCACGCGGCGCGGACCGACATCTTCGCCAAGGTAGAACTTGCCCACCAGCAGCACGATGAACGGGGCCACGAACACAATCGCCAGGGCATCGGCCAGGGGCATGACGCGGATCGCGGCGATGAAACAAAAGGTCGAGACCAACAAGAACACCGCGCGAAACAGCAGCGCCAGCCATTGCCCCCGCGCCACTCGCAACGACAGCCCCATGACCCAGACAAACGGCGCCATCAGCGCGCACTGCACAACAAAACGTGCGGCGGTGATTTGTCCGACAGGCACGCTGCTCGACGCCAGCTTGGCCGCCACATCCAGCAGGGGCGCGGTCACGCAAAACCCCAGCATCAGGGCGACGCCGGCGAGGATGCGGTCAGTGGACGGTGTGGTAGAGATGGCGCTGTTCATGTGCCCCGCATAGGGTGTCACCCTGCGTGCGTCTATTCTTTTTGCGACGTTTGAAGTCCTCTCTTATCCTTACTTGAGACGCCACCGTTCACGCAACGTCGCGCCGCACCTCGCCGGATGGGTCAAGCAGGCCGAGAGGGACAGTGGCATGCGCGGCGGCGCGACAACTGACGAAACCTATCGCACCAGCCGCCGAGGCTTTGGCGTTCGCAACGGTCGGTTCTCGGCCAAGAGGTCCCAGACGTCTTGGGCGCAATGCACACCTGGACGAAGGGGTTCTGTCGATTGTGTCACAGTGCTTGAGCCGCTCACAGACATCAATCGGTAATCGATCTCACATTTCCACCAAGCAATATGCCCGGTTAGTTCGGGAGTGGGTGACGTCCATCGGGCTTGAGCTAAGCGCTTACGGCACACACTCGATGCGGCGCACTAAGGTTGCGCAAATCTAACGAAAAACGGGGAACTTGCGCGCCGTTCAGCTTCTCTTCAGCCATGCAAAAATGGACAGCATTGTCCGTTATCTCGGCGTTGACCTAGAGGACGCGCTGACAATATCGGAAGGCGTGGAAATCTAAAGCAGGGGACCGGGGTCCCGGTCGGTCCTTAAAACGGCACGAGCCGGAAGCCCGCCACTCGCAGCGTTTCTGACAGGCCGCCGGTTCCAGCCCTTTCAAGCCATTCGTGCTAAGTGATAGTGTTAAAATGTAATTAATATTACATGATGTAATAAAAGTGACATTCACAAGGGTCATAGGACACCTGCGGGCTTCGTGCTCTCGCGCCCTTTGCCAACCTCACTCAGTCACATTTCGTAGGACACCATGAAAATCAGCTTTCCTCCCAAACGGCGGACAAATATCCGTCCCGGCGATTCCCTCCGTGTTGCCCTGCTCAGCGGCGTAGCGGCCCTTGGCCTGCTGAGCAGCCCCGCACATGCCGAAACAAACGGCGCGCTGCGCGTTCTGACCTTCAACACCTGGGGTGATCAGTTCCGCAGCAACCTCGATGCCATTGCACCGCTGTTCACCAACGGCGGCTATGACATCATCGCCTTTCAGGAACTGGGAAGCGAAGCCTATCTGAGCGGCCTTCAGCAGCGTCTGCGCGATGCGGGGCTTGGCGAATACACTTATATAAAACAAGGTGATACCGGCATCCTATCGCGCGTTGACGGCACCCTGGGCACCAGCACAAACGGCGATTCCGTCGCCTATCAGACCACCACCGGAGCCGGTGGCGTGCCAGAAACCGTCTTCGGCTCGGTCCACCTCGATTATCGCGACACCTCGGGCACCCGCCTAAACGAAATTGCGGGTATCACGGAATGGGCGAAATCCACCAACCGTTCGGTCATTCTGGTGGGAGATTACAACGCCGCCGACGTGTCTGAACGCGGCCTGAACCGCGCCAGTCAACAAAAGCTGATCCTGCAGAACTACCTGCGCTCCAACAACACCTTTTACGGCACGCTGCTGGAACAATACGCCGTCGATCCCGCCGCCATGTCCCAATTCATCGCCGATCACAAAGGTCAGAGCCTGAGCCTGACCGATATTCCCGACACCCTGTTCGCCGAGGAAATGTACCCGATCAACGACAACCTGCCCGTCTCTATGAACAAGATGAAGCGCGACTTCATCATGCTGCAGACCGAAGCGCAGCGCGAACAGTTCGCGCCCCACGTTCTGGCGGACGGCAGCACCACCTGGACCTCGGTCGAGGAGGACGCCACCAACACCTGGCCCAGCTGGGACCGCAGCGCGATCGACCACTTCATGGTCTCACGGCCTTTTGGCAAATGGTGGAAGATCGTCAATGACCCGACGGACCTCTATACTGGCGTGCTGGATCAGACCGATGTGACCTCGACCGGCAAGGCTTATTCCGACCACGAACTGGTGGCGCATGATCTGGCCTGGGTCGGCCCCAAGCTGGAATATTACGACAAAACCGCAGACAGCGAAAAAACCCGTCTGGTCTGGAGTAATGAAGCCAACACCTTTGCCGATGACGCCGAATTCCACCTGACCCGCAACAATATGCGCAACGATGTCTATCTGGGGCAGGTTTCGGATGAAAACGGCAATCCGATCCTCGACTGGCTGACGGATGCGGAAAAGACGACGCTGCTGGATTGCACCAGCACCGATTCCCGCCTTGGCCAGGCCATCGCGGACTATTGCATAGACGACCACAGCTTCATCTCTGAAACGCTGGTCACGGATGCAGGGACCATCCGTGTCGAAGAAGATGCCGCCCTTGGCACCTCTGCTGCTGATCTGCGTCTGGACAATGGCGGCCTTGCGGTTGCCGGCACCGCCATGACCACGCTGAACCGCGAGATCAGCCTCGAAGGCACCGGCGGCTGGCTCGACATCCGCGATGCTGACGCACGGGTGTTCGCGCTTCGGGATATCTCGGGCAGCGGCGCGCTGGACAAGCGCGGCGATGGCACGCTCATTCTGGAAGCGGACAACAGCTACACCGGCGCCACAAATGTCAGCAAAGGTCTGCTGGTCGTCAACGGCTCCATCGCAAACTCCTCGGGGGTCACCATTTCAGAGGGCGGTGCAATTGGCGGCTCGGGAACAGTCGGTTCTCTGACCATCGGCAACGGCGCCAAACTGGCTGCAGGCAACAGCATCGGCACGCTGAACATCAACGGCGATCTGACGCTTGGCACCGGTTCCCTGTTCGAAATCGAGGTGAATGCCGCAGGCGACTCTGACGTTGTGACGGCCACGGGCGATATCACCATCAACGGCGGAACGGCACTGGCTCTGGCGGCCACGGGCGACTATGCGCCATCCACAAGCTATGTGGTGATGCAGGCCGGCGGCGCCGTCACCGGAAGCTTTGCCTCTGTCAGTTCGTCTCTGGCCTTCCTCGATGCCTCCCTCGCCTACAGCACGCAGGATGTCTCGCTTACCTTGGATCGCAACGACACCGCCTTTGACAGGGTCGCAAAGACCCCGAACGCCCGCGCAACGGCAACGGGTGTCGAAAGCCTTGGTTCGGGCAACACGCTCTATGACAAGGTTGTCATGCTGGACGCTGACACAGCCAATCTCGCCTTCAGCGACTTGTCGGGCGAGTTGCACGCCTCGGTCATGACGGTGCTGGCCGATCAGGGCAATGACCTGCGCAACACCGCCCTGGGTCAGATGCGCGCCGATGTGGGTAGTGACACACCGCAGGTCTGGATGCAGACCTATGGCGGCACGTCCGAAACCGACGGGGACGACACCAGCACGCTGAACCGGTCCTCCTTTGGCACGCTTGTGGGTGTGAACGGCAGCCTGGGAAGCGGCTGGACCTATGGGGCCATGCTCGGCTACGGCAAGGACAAGGCCACGCTGGACAGCGTCGACGGCAAGGCTGACAGCACATATACCAGCCTCGGCTTGTTCGGTGGGCGTTCCATTGGGGCGGCCCATGTGACAACCGGTCTGACATGGACACACAGCCAGATCGATAGCTCGCGTGGGGTGGCCTTCGGCACCTTTGCGGACACGCTGACGGCCGATTACGACGCCGAAACCAGGCAGCTCTTTGCCGAAGTTGCCTATGACATCGCGATCAAGACCTCTGTCCTGCAACCCTATGGCAATATCGCGCGCCTGTCGGTTCAGACCGATGCCACACGCGAAAACGGCGGTGCAGCGGCGCTCAAGCTCAGCGGCAACGACTATGACGCCACGGTCGGTGAAATCGGCCTGCGGGGGCAGACGCTGCTCTCCCAGGGGGCAATGCCGGTGCGTCTGTCCGGCGAACTCGGCTGGCAGCACGTCTTTGATGCCGACGCGCCCACGGCAGACATGGCCTTTGCAGGCGGCAACGGCTTCTCGGTCGACGGGACCGGCATGGCCGAAGATGTGGTCAAGGTGAACCTGGCGCTGGGGGTCAATCTGACCGCGCAGACCGCGCTGTCGGTTGGCTACACCGGCGGTTTCGGCGACGCGGGGCACAGCAACAGCTTTGGCGCGACACTGAAAGTGAACTTCTGATCCCGAAACAGGTCAGATACGGGCCGCGGCAGGCGACTGCCGCGGTTCTTTTATGCTAACAAGGCTGGAACACGGGCGACAAGACCCGCATCCGGGAATAAGATGGTGAAGCAAAACATGGACGGCGAAGACAAGAAGAGCGTCAGGCAGCGCCTTTTGATGCAGCAGCTCGGTGCGCAGCGCTACATCTCGCTCGAAGAGGTATCCAGCCGCTTTTCGGTCACGCAGCAGACCGCCCGCCGCGACATCATGGAACTGGAAAAACTGGGCAAGCTGCGGCGTCTGCATGGCGGCGCGATGGTTGCCAATTCAATCGACCCGAACGAACTGCGCAGCCGACGCATTCGCAATGCCCAGGCCAAGGAACGCATCGGCGCCTGTGTGGCAGATCTTATCGACGATGGCGCCTCGATCTTTCTCGACACCGGCACGACCTGCGAGGCGGTCGCTCGCGCGTTGGTTCGCCGCAAAAACTTGCGCGTGCTCAGCTACAGCCTGCGGATCGCCGCCTATCTCAGCGAAGTCACGGATTTCACGATCGCCGTCCCGGGCGGCTTTGTGCGGCAGGTCGACGGCGGTGTGTTTCAGGAACAGTCGCGTTCCTTCATCTCGGGCTTCAAATTCGACATATCCATCCTGTCGGTGTCCGGCGTGGATGACGAAGGTGATCTGGGCGATGACGATCAGGCTGAGGTCGAAACCGTGCAATGCGCCATGCGCCAGTCACAAAAGGTGCTTCTGGCCGTGGACAGCAGCAAATTCGGTCATCGCGGCCTTGTCCGCCTAGGCACGCTCAGCGATGTCCACATGCTGGTGTCTGACGCCCCGCCCTCTGACGCAATCGCGTTAGCGGTAAAAAAGGGCAGCCTCACCTTTCATTGTGCGCGATGACCCAAACCGGGAGGCTATCTTTTGAGAGCTTGAGAGAAATTGGCGTTGTTGCATGGACCCCCACTCCACTGATATTGGCTGCGGTCTGCCTTCTTGAGAATGCTATAAATACCGCACAAATTCAACGCTGATCGCCGTGACAAGATCCCGAAGCAAAAGCGTCGGGTGAGCAATTGCGCCGATTATAACGAAAGCCTGCGGCGGCGCGGCGATCTGACCGTTTGGACCAGCCAAGTGGCTGTCGCTTTATGGGCGGCGCCCCGAACGACGCCTGGCGGCCAAGCTATCTATTCGGGATCGGCGATTGAGCTTTGGCTGACCTTTGGCATGTTGTTCAGGCAGCCGCTGCGCCAAACTCAAGGCTTGATGCGCTCCATCGCTGGACTGCTGGGGTTTGAGATCGAAGTGCCGATTTCACGACCTTGTCCCGCAGGGGCAATGGGCTGAGTTTGTCTCCCAAAGCTTTGCCCAAGAGCACCGAGCCAGTACATTTGGTCGTGGATAGCACTGGGTTAAAGATGTTCGGCGAAGGCGAACGGCTGGAGAAAAAGCATAAAACCAAGCGCAAACGGCGCTCTCGGCGCAAGCTGCACCTTGGCCTTGATCTTGTCAGCGGCCAGATCGTTTGCTCTGATTTGGCGCTGATGACACTGGTGATCCGACCGAGCTGCCGGGCCTGCTGGATCAGATCGACGGTCCCGTTGACCTATTTCTGGCGGACGGTGCTTACGATGGCGAGCAAACGGTTAGCGCCGTAGCGCCTACGTTCTTTCAGCATCGACCTCCGATCGATCCCTCCTCGTTGACGCGGTGGCGCAAGCGGATCGGAGAGGAAGGAGCCGAGTGGCTGCTTATGAAGACCATCGAAGCGGGGCGCAATTCAGGGACCGTCGACAACGACAGTCCCGCGCGGCTGGTCCCTGACACTTCGGGCAGTGCCGGTTCTTGCAGGAATTGTAGGCGAAGTGGTGGTGGCCGCACTTGGTGCAACCGGCCACATGCCCGCCAAGCGCCTCGGTTCGGCAGGCTTCAATCGCTGACATCACCTTCAACTGGGAGAGGCTGCCATGCCTCGCATTGGCCTGCCGCTACGCAGGACCATGGGTGCGGAAGATGTCAGCGATCTCCAACTTTGGCCGGGGCACCGGCCCCTGTCGCTATTCCAACCCTCGTCGCAAGGTCTCGTCTTGCAAGAGCTTCATCTGCTCGAAAGGGCTGACGGTGCTGCGGATGGTCTTTGTTGCAACATGGGCATACCGGGCAGTGGTCGTCAGCTTGGAGTTGCCGAGCAGCACCTGGATCACGCGCACGTCGGTGTTGGCCTCCAGCAGATGCGTGGCGAAGCTGTGCCGCAGCGTGTGCAGCGTTGCGGCCTTCTTGATGCCCGCCATGTGCTTGGCCGAGGTGAATGCACGGTTCAGTTGTCGGGGCGATAGCGGGCTGATCTTTGGCTTGCCCACTGCCCGGCAGGTGATGCTTGCATCGCCGAGAGGGGGGAACAACCATCCCTCGGGGCGCGACTCGCGCCAATAGTCGCGCAACAGATCCAGCAGGCTCGGCGACAGCTGCGCGGAGACCGACCTCTCTGCTATCGCTTTGGCCGCAACCGTCATGTTCTGGCTCTAATCAAGAACGAGATGCTGTAACGGGGCCTGCGGCGCGCACTGCCTGTTACCGCTTGCAATATTAGGGGCAAGGTATCGACCATCCCGTATTGGATCCATATGGAGGACGAGGAGATGAGACTGTTTATTGGGTTGGATGTGTCGCTCGCGAAGACTGCGATTTGCGTCATCAGCGAGCACGGCAAGATCGTGAATGAGGCGCAGGTCGCCAGTGAACCCGAGGCATTGGTGCGTTGGGCTCGAGAACAGGAAGGCACTGTCGCGGCCATCGGACTGGAGGCTGGCCCCTTGTCGCAGTGGCTGCATCTTGGGCTGACAGATGCCGGACTGGATGTCGTCCTGATGGAAACACGGCAAGTGAAAGGTGCCCTGAAGGCCATGCCGATCAAGACGGATCGCAGGAATGCCGAGGGTATTGCACGGCGTCTTCATCTTGGTTTGTTCACACCGGTTCACTGTAAGTCCGTCTCGGCGCAGGAAGTCCCTGCCGTGGTCGGGGCCCGAAAGGCTATCCAGCAGGGCATGATCGCCTTGAAGATGTCGATGCGTGGGCTCTTGCGGAACTTCGGGCTCAAGGTTGGTGCCATCTCTCGGGGCCGATATGACCAGCGTATTCGCGAACTGGCAGATGGCAATCCAATGCTGGAGACAGCGACGGCACCGATGCTGCGCGCGCGAGCATCCTTGCGACAGGAGCTGGCAGGATTGGAGCGCCTTGTTCGCCAGATGGCTCAGGATGATCCAGTATGCCGACGACTTATGTCCATGCCTGGGGTCGGTGCGATGGTTGCGCTCACCTACCGATCAGCTGTCGACGATCCTTCCCGGTTCAGATCCTCCAAGAAAGTTGGCGCGTGGGTCGGGATGACACCATCGCGCAACCAGTCGGGCGAACGCGACGTATCGGGCGGCATCACGAAGGCAGGCGACGTTAACCTGCGCCGTGCAGTGTGTCAGGCCGCGACTGTCATGATGCATCGCGGGCGGTCGACGTGGCTAAGAACATGGGGCGCACAGGTCGCGCGACGCCGTGGCGGAAAGCGCGCCATGGTTGCCTTGGCAAGGCGTATGAGCGTCATCCTGCACAGGATGTGGCTCGATGATGCAGACTTCCGGTCAGATCTTGCCGGGCCCCACGAAGCCTAAAAGAATGAGCTTCCTGCCGTCGACCACCTGACTGCAGGCCTTCGAGGTCCCCCAGGGACGTGGTTGCGATGATGCCGTAGTCTGGACTGTTGCCGATCCATATCGAGCACGCCAATGAGATGGGCACATCGGAATTGCATTGAACCAGCATCATGTTGGCAGCCCCGCGCTGACCACGGACCGAAGCATGCACCCGGGTGATCTCAGACGAAGGCGGCAGTGATGAAAGGACTGCTCAGCAAAAACGCCCATCAAACCGCAAACAGGCGGCCGGATACGCATGTCAAAAAGCGCTTGACTGAAAGGTCCCCGTTACCGAAGTCCCGACCCTAGGGCGCGCAGCTTCGAAAATCAAAAAATAGAAGCCAAGATTGGCACCTGGGTTATGAATCAGGTGACGGAACTTGGCATGCACGATTTCCACGGCACCACCTCAAATCCGTCTCGGGGAGTGCGCGTTCCGAACTCCTGATCTCCATTCAACTACGCTCTCTCGATGTAATTTTTCTTGCCACACTACAACTGGTGGGTGCACAATACAAAATTGTAGGTGTTTTTTGTCAGAGGTCTCCATGTCGAATATTGCTGGTAAAGCCTATGCTATGAACGTGGTCACTCCGAGCAATCCAAAGATTACATGGTTAAATCGATTGCTTTTCATGGCGTCTCGTGGCCTTCCATCGAACCTTTTGGGGCTCTTGGGGCTGTCACTGATCCACTTCGCTCGATGGGTGATTATCAAACCCGGTGACTGGCCAAACCTCGGGCAAGGGAAAGAAGAGCTAAAGAACGATTATGTTCTGTTCTGTTCAAACTTTAACGGAACCTGGGATCAATATATCGATGCTTTCTCGGACGGCATCCCGAGCGGGCTTGATCTGTTCTGGTATTCGGCGATCAAATACCCCCGCTCGATCCCGATCACACCGTTCAAGAATTATATCTCCTTCAATCAAATCAGCAACGACTACTACTACAATGCAACTCCCGGCTCAGCCCAGAGGGACATCAAAACCAGTCTTTCGATCTATGATCAGGTGCTAATGCTCTCGGAGTTGCACCGAAAATTGACGCCCGAAGAATTTTCAGCAGCTTATCGCAAGGTTGCGCATTCCATTCAGATTGGTCTGGGTGATCCCGGTTTTGGTCCGGTTGCAAGCCTCGATACCGAGCGCGCCGACGTGAATCGCGAAGAATACATCGCCGCCGCTCAGGAAAGGTTCGCCTTTCAGCGCGCCGAGGTCCGGAAGGAGAAAACCGATGCCTGATCTGGATACAGGACATTTCTTCTTGACAACCATGGCCCCGATCAAGCCCGGGGCATCTGCCGGGGATCCTCAATCGTCATATGTGCAGCGGGTTCGTATGGCATTGGCGTCCTTTCCAACCGCACATCAGTCCCCTGCAACCGAAACCGCACAGTTCAACAGCCCGTTTTCGCGCAACACCCGCAACCATCTGGCGCGGATGTTCGTGCTCAACGATGTCGTTTTTAACGGGCGCATCACCGAAAACCCTATTGTTGCGCAGATCAAGGGCGTCCAGCAAACCGTACCCCAACCGGTGGACAGGCTCAAAGCAGCCTATTTAGTTTTCTGCGCCGATGTGGATGCGATTGTAAACACGGGCGACCCGCTTCCGACCAATCTGACGGCCGAGGCTCAGCGCCATGTGCGTGCCGCATATGCCCGAGAACTCTGGGGCACGATGAGCGACGAACTGTTTGCCGTCTATTCAAATTGTTATGGCTTCGAAACTGTCGAGACGGCTGATGACTTCGCCAATTTTCTGGACAAGTGCCACGTCGAGACGACAATGCCATTTCACGATTACTACCTTGAACTTCCAAAGTTTCACATCCTGCCATATAAACCCTTGCTGTATGGTGTTTTGGCGCCGTTCGTGGTGGGGATCGTGCTATTTTTACTTTGGATTTTCGGCGTAAGTACGGTCCCGTTTTTGGGATGGCCAATTTTTCTGACCTGTATTTGCGGCTTTGTTCTGGGTTTTGTCGCGGCTTTTCTGGCCATCAAATATGCCATACGAAATGGTGAAAAGCCGTTGCCTCCGGCGAAATATGACGATCTACCTTCGGTTCTAAAGTCTCTTTATATCCAACAGAAATTTTCTGACTTCTTCATTCAGAACCAAGGGGTGTCGGCAGAGGAACTGCACAACGCTTTCGGAGCATTCATCGCCGAACACAAACCACAAAATCGCCATTCTAAAACGCAAAGACCCGGGGTCATTTCATCGGCTGACCCGCGCAACGTGATTTCCTAACTAGGCGAGCTTGATATGACACGTGAGCTTAATCTGCATGATATTCAAGGAAACGTCACGCGGGCGTATGGCCGATATTCTTTTCCGTTTGCCCGCTATATCTTCTTTCATTTTCCTTCGCCCAGGGCCGGTCGCGCCTTTGTGGATATGGTGCGTAAGAAGGTGACCACCTCTGCCCGCTGGACAAAACCAGAGGACCGGCCACTGTGTACTATAAATGTCGGTTTGACCTTTCCTGGGCTTCTGGCGCTGCAGCTCCCGGTGCGCACGCTGCAGGCCATGCCCGATGAATTCATCGAAGGGATGAAGGCTCGCGCGTTTATTCTGGGGGATCGGGATCAGACCGAAACCGAAGAAGAAGCAAAAAGAGACGACTGGGACAAACACTGGGATCCAATCTGGCAAAAAAGCCGCGAACCGGGCACGCTTGGGTTTGGTGTGAACGATGTGCATATGATGGTTGGCCTGAACGCGCAAAGCCTGAGCCAGGCGACACCTGACAAACCGCATTCAGCTCTGGAAGAACAAACGTCATGGCTCCTTGACTCCGCCAGGACCGCCGGAGTGAAACATTTGCAAGGCATCGGCTCCAACGGTGATCAGCCCTATCAGGACGCCTCAGCGGTCTTTGAAAAGATAGGCAATGTCGTTGTCCCTACCCCGAAGGAGCATTTCGGGTTTACCGATGGTATTGGCAACCCGGTGTTTGAAGGCCAGTACCCTGAGGAGGAAGCCAAGATTGCAGTGATCGGCCAGGGAAAGCAAATGGGAAAAGGCTGGCAGCCGATTGCGACGGGCGAATTTATCCTAGGTCACCCGGACGAAAGCCAAGAATTGCCACCAAGCGCGGCACCTCCGGAATTCATGCAAAACGGCACTTTCTTTGCTTTCCGCAAACTCCATGAAAACGTTTGCACCTTTGATGAAGTGGTTCGAGAGGAAGCCACGCGCTATGCCAAGGTGATGGAGATCGGTCTTGAGGAGGCAGTGGAAACTCTGCGCGCCAAGATGGCTGGCCGCTGGTCTGATGGGGTCCCATTGTCCGTGGTTCCGACCTATGCCGAATGGGTCGCCTTTGGCGAAAAGATGGGGTTTCGCGGCGAGGGTGTAGATCCTCTGGAGGGATTCAAGAAAAACATCGCTTATATCGCCTCTCCTGAGGCCCGCGAATTCCGCTATGCAGACGATATGGGGGGCTACAAATGCCCTCTTGGTGCCCATATGCGCCGCGTGAACACCCGGGATTACCTTGATCCGCTCAATCAGGACAGCTTGGCTCAGGCGACACAGCCGCTGGAGAACGCCAATGCAACCAGTGCTCTCAACAACCGCCGACGCCTCCTGCGACGGGGTCTGCCGTATGGCCCATCAAATTTCGACAAGAAGGATGACGAGACCGAACAGGGCGTGATCATGATGACTATGGGCGCCAGCCTCTTTCGCCAGTTTGAATTTGTGCAACAGCAATGGATTCAATACGGTCTCGATTTCCATCAGGGCAACAACACCTGCCCGATGATTGGCAATCACGGACATCACAAACGCTGTACCATTCCCTCCGACCCCAGATCGGGCAAGCCGCCGTATGTGATGAGCAAGCTCAAGACCTTTGTCGAATGCCGTGGAGGAGATTATTTCTTTGCACCTTCCCTGACCGCGTTGCGGATGATGGCGATGGGAATTGTCGACCCCACCTGAACCGAGGTCTGCCATGCTAAACGCCATCGCCAACATTTTTATTGTTATTGTCCAGCGCCTCACAACATTGGGCGAGGCTTTGTACTCGCTGCTTTATCTGCTGGTGCTGGGCCTCAAGGCCCTGATCTCAGGACAAATCAATGTTTTCTTCCTTCAGCCGACCACGCAACGCAAGGTTTTTGCGTTTTTGCGGGCCTTCTGGCCAAATTTTGCGATCAGTAAAGTGGTAATGAAATGTTACGAGAACACAGGAACTGCCGTTGTCACCCGTCGCGCTGATTGTATTGATGTTTTGAACCGCAACGCTGATTTTGAAGTCGTTTACGGTGCCAGGATGCGTCAGTTGACTGCGGGTGATAACTTTTTCCTCGGGATGCAGCCGGGCTGGGACTATACGCGGGACACCTCCGCGATGCGCCTTGCCGCACGGATGACCGACGTTGACGAAATCGTGCGGCCACGCGCAAGAGAACTGGCCAACAGGATCGTTGCAGACAGCCGTGGCAAAATCGATATCGTCCCTGCGCTGACGCTCGAAGTCCCTTGGGATATGACCCGAACATATTTCGGTTGTGGTGGAGAGCGTGAAAAAATGCAGGAGTGGACAACCAATCTGTTTTGGTTCCTGTTTCTGGATCTTGGCGCTGACCCACAGGGGGATGCCAATGCCCTTGGACAGGCTGCCGAGCTGCGCGACTATCTTGATTCTCAGATCGCGGATCGCAAATCAAAACCGACCGATGTGCCAGATATCCTCAACCGCTGTCTGGCCCTGCAATCCGCAGGTACGCCGGGTATGAGCGATCTTGGCATACGCAACAATCTCCTCGGCCTGCTGATCGGTGCCATCCCAACCATTTCCAAGGCCAGTTGCCTTGCGCTCGACGAGCTTTTGAACCGCCCCGACGCGCTCGCCTCGGCCCACAAGGCGGCAGTGTCAGGCAACGACACTTTGCTCGCGCAACATATTTGGGAAGCGCTGCGCTTCAACCCGTTCAATCCGGTGATTTATCGCCGCGCGGTCCATGATTGCGTCATTGCCCCTTCGACCCTGCGTCGGCTGAAAGTCCGAAAGGGTCAGTTGGTCTTTGCGGCAAATTTCTCTGCCTGTTTCGACCGTTACGACATTGCCGCGCCAAATGAGTTCCGCATCGATCGGCCCTGGGACGATTACGTCATCTGGGGCTATGGCATGCACAAGTGTTTTGGCGATGGAATCAATAAGGCGGTCATCCCCGCGATCCTCAAGCCGCTTCTGGCACAGAAAAACCTCCGCCGCGCGCCCGGAGACACCGGGCATATCCAAACTGGTACTGCCGGTTTTCCCAGCCATTTTCATCTTGTGTTTGATGCCTGAAGGCTGATGGAATGCCCAACCTGCTAATTAGAGTGCTGCCGTCCTCCGATTTCGTTTTGGCACAATCTGGCTGAGCGGAAGGCCGGAAAATTGCTCAAGATTACAGGCATCCAGCGCGGGGGCGCGTACATCCGTTCTGTCGCAAATTTTCGGATTACCGTTGCGTTTCACTTTAGCCCGATCCGATCGATGCACTTTCCAGAAGCAAT
>NZ_AWWI01000170.1 GCF_002760615.1 Puniceibacterium antarcticum
CGATCCTACCGGTGGCGCTGGTTCATCGAGTGCATGTTTTCTGACAGCAAAACAAAGGGGCTAAACATTGAGGATACGAGGATGAAACTCTCCAAAAAATTGAGCCTTCTGATGGCAGTCTGCGCGATCGCTCTCGCCATGGCATGTCACACAGCTTCCAGGCTCATGGGGTCAAAATATCCCGCCCGGAAAAAGCACGGGTACTGTTCAAAGTCGTGGTTCAGAACTGGTTTCGATGAACTGCGCCGCCGCCTTCGCACAAACCACACTCCCCTGATCACAGGCAAAAAATACGCCATCAGAAAACGCTTCAGACCGAGAGTCGCGTAGTGTGACAAAACCGACATCACCTACCTACAAGACGACGAACTGGGCTGATTATAACGCAGCGCTGAAGCGGCGCGGATCACTGACGATCTGGTTCGATCCCGAGATGCACTGGGGTGCTGAACCTTCCTTCAAGAGAGGCAGATCGCGGACATTCAGTGACGCTGCGATCCGGACGTGCCTGACCATGAAAGTGCTGTTAGGGATGGCGCTTCGGCAAACAATGGCTTCGTGAAAAGCCTGCTGCGGCTGACGGGTCTGGACTGGCCCGTGCCTGACTTCAGCACCATTCCGTATCGCGGCTCGAAGGGCCCACTGCACCTTCTGATTGATAGCACTGGCTATCAAGGTCGAAGGAGAAGGCTAATGGAACGCCCGCAAGCATGGCGGCTGCAAACGGCGTGTCTGGCGCAAGATCCACATCCACTGCACGGCAGGCGATTGCAAAGCAATCTGCCGAGAGGGGGTATAGACGAACAAACATTGGAAGTCAGAACGGTTGAGATCACCGGCAGCAGCACCGGGGATGCACCGATGCTAACCTCATCTGCTCAACCAGATCCCGCGCGATCAGGGGATTGGTAGCGTGACTCTCGATGGTGCCTACGACACACGCCGATGCCACAACGCTATCCACTGCCCGGCAGTGCATGTTTGCATGCATGAGAGGGGCTGAGCGCGGTGCGGCTGCAGTGATACCGCCACGCCGAAATGCCCAGCCATGGAAGCCAACCACCACCGGCGCCATCGCCAGGAACGACGCGCTGCGTGCATCAAGATATCTAGGTCGAGCACTCTGGCGAAACTGGAGCGGCTACCACCGCCGGAGTCGCGTCGAGACAAACCCTCTCGGGCATTGCTGCGCAATACCCTGCCGGGCAGTGGATGCACTGCGTGAAACTATTCGGCCAACGCCTGATGGCACGTGACTTCGACCGCCAGGTCGCGCAGGTTCAGGCGCGCGTTGCGATCCTGAACGGCTACACCGCCCTTGGCATCCCTGTCACGAAAGCCGTGGGGTAAATCCGTCTGCGGAAAGGGGAGATCCGTTCGTCAGCTGGTTTGCACAACAGAGTCTCGCCGGACGCCAAAACAACCTCAAAAAGCCCAACCCGGTTCTAAGCAGTGCAACACAGACTGCCTGACCGATGATCCCGAATGGCGATCCGAAACATATGCTTGCTTGACGGACGTGACCACCGAATTTCCAAGCACCGCAGATAGGCAGATTGGAACACGTGACAATGATTATCCGGATGACCGAGGTTGGCCGTCCCAATTTCGAACGCATTGCATGAAATCCGGATGAGGTCGTGCGCGTTCCGAGCTTTTCACGCTCCCTGCAACAAGACCTTTTTGCGATTTTTACCCCACTTCAGAGCGTCGAAAAGCAAGGCGCACGCTTTTCAACAAAACTACGAACGCCTTCGGCCACATCAGGGGTGCAAATGCAGGCCTCAAGCTCTTGCTCCGCAAGATGCGTCGCCTCGCTGAGGGTCTGGCCCCAAGCGGCGCGCAACTGTGACTTGATCACCGCCATGGATCGCGGGGAACACATCCTCGCCATATCCTGAGCTCGAGCGCGCGCCTCATCGACAAAACCCTCATCGGGCAGCGCGCGGCAAAGCCCAATCATTTCAGCTTCTGAGCCCGTGATGACACGCCCACTCAGCAGGAGATCGGCGGCATTCATAGGCCCTATAAGACGTTGCAGCAACCACGCCGATCCGTGTTCGGCCACAAAGCCCCTTCGCGCGAAAGAGGTGGTCATCTTCGCCCCTGCGCGCGCAAGCCGGATATCGGCAAAAAGCGCCAACACCAACCCAACACCGGCAGCACCGCCATTGATTGCAGCAATCAGCGGCTTACGCCCCCCCATCAGGTAGGAATATCGCTGCGCAAAATCTCCCTCGCGCGCAGGGGGAGCCTTCATTGCGGTTTCGGCGTCCCCTTCTGCGCTGTCCATGTCAGCGCCGACGCAGAACGCGCGCCCGGCACCTGTCAGCAAAAGCACGCGCGCCTCAGGGTCGGCTTCGGCACGCGTGAAGGCGGCGTGCAAGCCCGCCTCCATACCGGGTGTCCAGGCGTTCATGCGCGTGGGACGGTTCAAGGTGAGGACGGCGACGCCATCGGCCACCTCATAGACGACATCAGCGGCACCGCCAGCGGTCATGCCACCTGCCTCAGCCAGTACTTGCCATCCGGATCAGCGTCATGAGTCAGATTACCGCGCGCGATCAGGGTGTTCACATGCGCCAGCGTCTCGGCAAAGGCGAGGCCCGCGTGATGCGGCGGAAGCTCGCGCTGGAACAGCCGCGGGATCAGCGCGCCGACACTGCTGGGGCCATCGGCAGAGGCGGCGATGATCTTGCCGCAGACCTTTTCGTGATGGGCCAGAAGTTCTTCGATGCGTTGGTGCAGGCCGAGGAACGGCAGTTTGTGGCCCGGCAGCACCAGCGAGTCATCGGGGATTTCGTCGCGCAGCGCACGCAGGGAGGTCAGGAATTCATCCAGCGGGCGGGCCGAGGGTTCCTGCGGCCAGACGCCGATATTGGGGGTGATCTTTTCCATCACCTGATCGGCGGCGAGGAAGAGGCGGGCGGCGGGGTTCCACAGCATCGCCATTTCATCGGAATGACCGCCGCCGGTGCGCAGGTGCCAGTCCTGCCCGGCGATGCGCAGCACATCGCCTGCGCGAACCGAGGTATAGGCGGCGGGCAGCGGGGCGACGGTTTCGATATAGGTGGCGCCGCGGCCAAGGATGCCGTCGGTGGCATCGCCCGACAGGCCGCGCGCATGGTAGAAATCGCGGTCCTGGGTTTCGGTATCGGCAAACAGGCCGCCCAGACGGACACGGGTCAGCAGGAATTCCGACTTCACCATCAGCAGGTCCGCCCCGGTGCGCGCACAAAGCCAGCCCGCCGCGCCGACGTGATCGGGGTGGTGATGGGTGACCAGCAGGCGGGTGACGGGGCGCCCGGCGAGCGGACCTGCCAGCAATTGTTCCCAGGTTTCGAGGGTCGGGGCGTCGGCCATCCCGGCATCCCAGAGGAACCAGCCATCGCTGTCCTCGATCGCGTAGATGTTGACGTGATCGAGAGAGAGCGGCAGGGCGAGGCGCATCCAGAGCACGCCGGGGGCCACCGTTATGGCCTGCCCCGTGGCGGGCGCGTCTGGGAACGGGTGGTCAAGGGCCTTGGGCCCGGCAAGAGTGGTGGTCATGAGGCGGCTCCGGTCAGTCCAGGGGGGCGTCCAGCGCATCGAGAAGGTGCGCCTTGAGCTTGTTGCGTTCGACCTTGCCGGTCGAATTCGACGGGATGTCGGGCACGAAGAAATAGCGCCGGGGGCGTTTGAAATCGGCAAGATCGGGGCTCTCGCGGCACCAGCGGTCCAGCGCCTCGGCGGTCAGGCCGGGGTCCTTGGCGACGATGGCCGCACAGACCATGTCGCCCCATTTCGCGCTTGGCAGGCCGATGACGGCGGCGTCGCGGATGGCGGGGTGGCGGAACAGCACGTTCTCGACCTCGGAGGGGTGAATATTCTCGCCCCCCGACTTGATGGTATAGTCGATGCGACCGTGGACGTAGAGCGCGCCGGTGTCGTCGAGCGAGCCTGCATCGCCGGTGAAGTACCAGCCGTCCTTCAGCACCTGCGCGGTCTTTTCCGGCAGGCCGAGGTAGCCGTCCATCACGGCGGGGGATTTCGCGATCACCTGCCCGATCTGCCCGGGCGCGGCGATGTCGCGCGGATCGGTGGCATCCGGTTTCACCAGCCGCATCTGCACCGAGGCCAGCTCATGCCCGACCGAGCCGAGGCGGTCGGGGCGCTGCTTGTAGTCGATACCGGTGCAGGTCAACGCCTCGGTCATTCCAAAGAGGTTCAGGAACCGGTCCGAAAACAGCGCCATCGCCGCCCGCGTGGTTTCATCGTTCAGGTTCTGACCGCCGAAAAACCCGGTGCGCATCGAGGTCAGGTCGTATTTCGACAGATCCTGCTGCATCATCATGACCAGCTGCGTGGGCACCCCGTGCAGTACGCTGACGCGGTGATCGACGACGTGGTTCATCGTCTCGTCCACGTCGAAGCCGCGGGTAATGATCGCGGTCGCCCCAAGCATGATGAAGGGCAGCACCTGCAGCTGAAGTTGCGCAATATGGAACAACGGCTTGTTGTGAATGCAGATGTCGGTGTGGCGAAAGCCGATTTCCTGCGCGGTCATCATGGCGCCGATGATCTCGGCCCGGTGCGAACGCAGCACGCCTTTGGGCAGACCCGTGGTGCCCGAGGTATACATGATGAAGGCGATGTCATCCCAACCGGCACCGGTCGGAGGTTCGCGGTCCGCGGCGGGGGCGATGAACTCATGGAATTCGGTCGCGAAGCCGGGACGCGCAGTGCCGATATTGACATAGCCCAGCACATCGAGATCGGGCACGATCTGCGCCACTCGGTCAGCAAGGTCGTCGTCAAACACCACCATACGGGCTTCGGCGTTCTGGATGATGAACTTCAGTTCATTAGAGGCCAGGCGATAGTTCACCGGCACCGGCACCGCACCCATCTTCAGCAAGCCGTAGAAGCTGGCGACCTGTTCGGGCAGGTTCCAGGTGAGGAAGGCGACGCGGTCGCCGGGGCGAATGCCCTTGGCGGCAAAGGCATTGGCGGCGCGGTTGGCCAGTGCGTTGAAGGCCGCGTAGCTATAGCTTTTGCCCTCGAAGAGTATGGCAGTCTTGTCCGGCCAGCGCGCGGCGGACTGAGAGAGTTGGTGGCCAATATTCACGTACGAAGACCTTCTTTGAGGGCAGAGTGTTTCGGCAGCAGCACGACCGAGGTGCAGGTGGCGACGCGGGTGCCGGATTTCTCGATCTGCTGCGTGACCTCCAGCTCATGGCCATCGTTGCGCTGCTGAACCCTGCCGATCACTCCGCTGCAGATCACGTGATCGCCGGCAAAGCACATCGCGTGATAGCGCAGCTTCATGGCCTTGACGAAGGCCTGCGGCCCGAAATGCGCCCGCAGCTGGCGGGCAAACCAGGCCCCCCACATCTGGCCGTCGACAAAGGGTGCCGGCAGACCAAGGTCGCGGGCGGCCGCGTCATTGTAATGACAGGCGTACCAGTCCCAGGTGGCAGCGCCATAGGCCATCAGGTCCACCGGGGTGAGCGTCTTCTCAATCAGCGGCAGCACCGATCCGTCCTGCAGGGTCATGCGGCGATCTCCATCGGCTGAAGAAAGAACAGCTCACGGTTGGTGGCTATGATCGCCCCCGCCGCATCGACATATTCGGCCATCGAGATTGCCAGCAATTGCCCCCTCCCGTCGCGCGAGGATTTCTCCTCGACGCTTTCCAAACGATAGCGCACGGAAATCCTGTCGCTCGGCAGCACCGGGCGCGTGAAAGTGTAATCCTGTCCGCCACGGATGGTGCGAAACCCCTCCGGCCAGTCCCATTCGTGGGGGACATAGCCGTTGTCATTGGGCGTATTACCGGCGTACTGGCCGGTTTCCACAACAAAGGTGGGTGGCGCGATCCGGCTGGGATAGCCCTGCGCCATGGCCGCCGCATCATCGACATAGACCGGATCGGTGTCCCCCACGGCAATGGCGAAATAGCGGATCGCGACCGCACTGACCTCTTCCTGCGCAGGATAGAACCGCTCGGCGCCGATCATGGCGCGGATCTCCTCGCTCAGCAGATCGCTCATGCGCTGATCACGGCGATCGGCACGATTTCGATGACGAAGCTGCGCTTCAGGATGCCTTCGCAGACCACACCCGTGGCCGCCGGAAGCACCTTGGAGCCGAAGTATTTGCGCCGTACATCGGCCACGCCCTTGTAGGCGTCGAGCGTCTGGCTTTCGACAAATTCCAGCGTATGGACGACGTCCGACATCTTCGCCCCGGCGACCGCCAGCATGGTCTGGATCGAGGCATAGATCATGTCGGCCTGGGCGACGATGTCATAGTCATGAAAGCTTTCCCCCGTGGCGCAGTTCAGCGCCCCGAAGCCTGAGCCGAAGACCAGTTTGCCCGCCTTCACCCCCGCCGAATAGGACAGGCCGTCGTAGCGGTCCCAGCCCGGAACGCGGATGCGTTCGAGGACATCGCGCGTTGCGGTGATGTCGTATTGCACCACCGCGTCGGGGTGCAGCAGGCCCGGCTGCATGATCCCGGCGGCACCGGGGTAGACCGGGCCGAGCGCGTCGAAACGCGGCTGACCGGCGCCGCGATAATCGCGCCGCACGCTGGGCAGCAGGTAGTCGATGGTCTGCACCACGTGGCTGAGGTCGAGCCCCATCGCCAGCAGCATCTCTTCCGCCACCTCGAAGATCCGCGCGGTCTGGCCGACAACGTCGCCGGGATAGCAGATCTCGCCCTTCTTAAGGGGCAGGATGGTGGGCAGATGCACGACGCCT
This sequence comes from Puniceibacterium antarcticum, assembly GCF_002760615.1. Taxonomy (GTDB): domain Bacteria; phylum Pseudomonadota; class Alphaproteobacteria; order Rhodobacterales; family Rhodobacteraceae; genus Puniceibacterium; species Puniceibacterium antarcticum. The sequence goes on from NZ_AWWI01000170.1 coordinate 6,744, forward strand.
TTCGAGATGCCCTCGGCGGCGATGTCGGTATTGGCCTCGATCTCGATCAAGGAGTCCGGGCGCAGCAGGGCCTTGACGGGGATGGTGTTGACGCAGATCTCACGCCCGTCAAGGATTTCGGTGCGCACGTCGATGGCTTCGCCGTATTGCTCAAGCGCGTGGATGGGGACGTATTCGGCGACGCGGGTGATGTCCGACAGGCTTTTGCCTTCAGCGTCGAGCACGCGGGCGATCTTGTCCCAGGCCAGGCGCGCCTGATCAGCCATGCCGCCGCGCGTCACCACTGCGCCGTCGATATATTCCGACCCCGTGGCGCCGGACAGGAACAGCCCCGCCGGTGTCTTGCGCCCTAGGGCAAAGGCATATTTGCGATAGTCCAGCCAAGGATAGCTTGCGGGTTCGATTGCGCTCATGACATTCAAGGCGTCTTCCTTTGTCGTTATCTGTCGGGACGTTGCCCTGCCAGCAGGCTCAGTAGGAGCGGGGAAGGCCGAGGCGTTCCCCGATGAAGTTCCGGCTCATTTCGTTAGACACCGGAGAAAACAGGCCAAGGCGCGCGTCGCGAAACAGCCGTTCCATCGGGCTTTCCTCGATCAGGCCATACCCGGCCAGCACGCGCATCCCGCGATCTGTCGCGCGTTGCGCCCCCTCAGAGGCAAAGACCTTGGCCATAGCCGCCTGCGATGAACATTCGATTCCGCGCGAAATCATCCATGCGGCTTTCATGGTGAACAGACGGGCGTGCTCAAGATCTGTCGCGATATCCGCCAGTGGGTGCTGTACCGCCTGAAAGGCACCAATGGGGCGTTCGAACGCAATCCGCTCTTGGGCGTATTGCACCGCCTGATCCAGCACACCCTGCATGATCCCGATATAGATCGCAGCGGCCAGGATCCGCTCCTCGTCCAGCGTCCTGATCAGCTGGTAGAAGCCGCGCCCCTCTTCGCCCAAAAGACCATCTGCCGGAGCAATTGCATCATCGTAATAGGTCTCGCAGGTGCAGGCGGCGCGGTGGGCCATCAGCTCCATCCGGCGGGCCTCGAACCCCGGTTGATCCGTTGGCGTCATCAGCAGCGACAGACCGCGTGCCGGTTTGCCTTCGGGGTGGGGCGCGGTGCGCGCCAGCACCAGCACTGCGTCAGCCTCGGCGGCGAAGGAGGTATAAAGCTTGCGTCCGTTGATCTTCCAGCTGCCATCGCCCTGCCGTTCTGCGCGGGTCTTGCCGCGCAGTGCATCTGTGCCGCAGTCGGGTTCGGTTATTGCGAAGGCAAAAGTGAACGCGCCGGTGGCCATCTTTGGCAGCCACTCGGTCTTCTGGGCCGCTGATCCGTGTTCGGATATGGTGCGCGCACCCATGAAAAAGCCCACGAGGTCGGTCGCCATCGACGGGAAACGCCGCGCCACTTCTTCCACCAGAACAGCAGCATATGTGACATCGGCCCCTGCCCCACCAAAGCGTTCGGAAATAGTCAGGCCGTGCCATCCCAGATCGGCGATGATGTGCAGGATGTCATCGGGAATCTTGCGGGCGCGATCTGCCGCACGAATGCCTGTTTCGGGCAGGTGGCGCTGGAAAAAGCTGCGAACCTGGTCACGGATCATCTCGTGGCCGGGGTCCTGGGAAAAATCCGGACCCGACTGCATCTCGGATGTGGCATTGTCCAGAGTCATCAACTGCTCCATTCCGGCGATAGGGCGCGGTGGCCGGTCAGCCGCAACAAGCTCGAGCGCACCGCCATCGGTCTCTTGCGGCAACGATGCTGTGGGGCATTTAGGGCGTCAACTATGATTTCATTTAATGGCACTATTTTGCATTAATAGTTCATTTATTAAACTTATATCAAAAGACCCTGTACAAATTTTGCGCACTTGCGCCTCGAACCGCACGCCACAGGCCCATTCCACGCGCGGATCCCGCAGATTGCGCCGACATCACTGGTCTAGATTTTCTGTATCTGAAATTTTGAATCGCAAGATCGCAAAATGTCAAAATCCTGCACTCCTCGCCCCATCCACTGAACGGAGCCTTGCCCCTCATGCCTCACGCCGTCACCCGCCTTGTCGTAGACGTGGCGCAGCGCAGTCATCATGTCCGCGTTCTGGGCAGCGGCCCACCGGTGGTGCTGCTACATCTTTCGCCGCGCTCCTCCGTGCAGGTCCTGCCGCTGGCGCAGTCTCTGGCCGACCGCTTCACCGTCTATTGCCCGGATACGCCCGGATATGGCCAATCCGAGGCGCTGTCCCTGACACAGCCCGAGATCACCGATTTCGCTGATGCGACCGCCGGCTTGCTGCAAACCCTCGGGTTGCACCGCCCAACGCTTTACGGAACCCACACGGGGGCGGAAATCGCCCTGTCGCTCGCCCGTCGACACCCTGGGTGTTGTGCTCGCATTGTGCTGGACGGACTGCCGCTCTTCACCCGGCAGGAAAGCGAGGAACAGTTGCGCCACTACCTGCCGCGCTTCGCCCCAGAATGGTCGGGCACGCATATGAGCGCGCTCTGGGCCCGCGTCCGCGATCAACTGATATTCTATCCATGGTATGCGCGGGGAGAAACCAACCGCCTGCAGTTCGACCCGCCATCGCTGGAATTCCACATGCAGGTGATCGCCGATCTGCTGGCCGCCGGGGTTGGCGATGCGCCCAACTATGCGACCGGGTACAGTGCTGCGTTCCGCCATGACACCCATGAGGATGTGTGTGCCGCCGCCCGTGACGACCTGCCCGTCACCTATCTGTGCCGCGCGGACGATCTGCTGTTTCCGCATCTCGAGCGTGTGTCAGAGCTTGCCCCCAAGGCCAAGATCCTCCGCCTGCCTTCCGACATTACCCCTTGGCAGCAGGCGATTGCGCAAGCGCTGCAACACGACACCGCGGCGCCTGCGCTGCCCGCCCAGAGCCCGCGCGCCTTTTTCACCAAAGAGGGAATGTTGCTGCGCCGTCTCGGTCCGGCAGAGGGACCCGCCAAGCTGCTTCTGCATGGGCACCCCGGTTCGGGAGAGCTGCTTTTGCCCCAAACGGAACGGGCCGACGGACCTGTATGGGTGCCGGATCTGCCCGGCTCAGGTCAGTCGGCCCCGCTGGACGGCGCGCCCGAAACCTTGGCCGCCCGGATCGCGGCGGCGCTGGCAGAGGCGATCCCCGGCAGCGCCATGGTCGAGACATGGTTCACCGGGGCCCGCATTGCGGCGCATCTGCCGACAGACAGGTTCCGCGTCACCGCGCGCCATGCCCCCTGCCAGAGGACGCCGCAGCCCTCGCGCTTTTGCGCGCGCATTACGCTCAGGACCTGCCTGTCGACTGGCACGGCGGCCACATGTTGGCGGCTTGGTGGCGCGCCCGCGATGGGCTGATCTACGATCCGTGGTTTTGCCGCGACGCCGCGCATCAGCGGCCCCTGCCGCTCTCTCCAGATCTCGAAGCTCTGCAGGCACAGGCCACCGCGACCCTGCTGGGGCGCGATACCGAGCCCCAGATCTTGCGTGCCCTGCTGTAGCGCCCAGATGAAAAAGGCGGGACAGGCTGCCCCGTCACGCCCCCTTTAAACTGACCGGGGTCCCGATCACGCAACCGAGCGAAGATAGGTTCTTTCGCGCAGAAGGCCGGATTTGGCGCGATTATAATCTTCGACCCAACGATCCACGATTTCTTCCACGGAACGGACGGCGTCAATCGCGCCGATGCCCTGACCGGCCCCCCAGACGTCCTTCCAGCGCTTGACCTTCTTGTGGTTCAGCGACCATTCCAGCGTCTCCTTGGTTTCAAGGTGCAGCTGTTCGGGGTCCAGACCGGCGCGCTCGATCGAGGGGCGCAAGTAGTTGCCGGGATGGCCGGTGAAGAGGTCCGTCATCATGATGTCCTTGGCATCGCTGTCGACGATCATCTGCTTGTAATCATCGACCGCATTGGCTTCGGAGGCGGCGATGAAGGCCGAGCCGATATAGGCGAAATCGGCGCCCATGGCCTCGGCCGCCAGAATGGAGCGGCCGGTGGAGATGCAGCCCGACAGGGCCAGCGGGCCGTCCCACCAGGCGCGGATTTCCTGCATCAGCGCAAAGGGCGACACGTCGCTGGCATGACCGCCGGCACCGGCGGCGACGGCGATCAGACCGTCGGCGCCCTTGTCGATGGCCTTGTGGGCGTAGAAATTCGTCGTGACGTCGTGATAGACCTGACCGCCCCACCCATGCACCGCCTGATTGACGTCTTCGCGCGCGCCAAGGGAGGTGATGATCAGCGGCACCTTGTGCTTTTCGCAGATCGCCATGTCGCCATCCAGCCGCTGGCTCATCTTGTTGACCACTTGGTTCACCGCAAAGGGCGCGGCGGGGCGGTCCGGATGGCGGGCATCATGGGCGTCCAGTTCCTCCCTGATCTGGCACAGCCAGTCGTCAAGCAGTTCCGGCGGGCGCGCGTTCAGCGCCGGGAAAGAGCCAATGACCCCGGCCTTGCATTGCGCAATGACGAGTTCCGGCCCCGAAATGATGAAGAGCGGAGAGCAGATGACTGGAAGGCGCAGGCGGCCGCGTAGAAGATCCGTCATGGTCATTCGGGCTAGTTCCTTTCTAGATCTGACCCCTTTGCGCCCTCCTAAGGCACATCAGGGCCGGTTTTGAGAACGTCCGGTCCGCATGCCCGACCAGCGGGTGCGATGGCGTTCCGTTTCAGGCAGCCGATCAAGCTGATCGGCCAGTTCACGTGCCTCTTCCCGCAGCAAGGCCGCAAGGCCCGCCACACGGTCATCGGCGAAGCGTTCGGGAATGCCGTTCAGCGTCAGCGCACCGATCGGACGGTTGTTGCGTGAAGTCAGACACAGGCTCAGCCCCATGATGCGCCCCTGCGGGTCGTCTGCCGCCAGCGCCCAGCCGCGTTCTCGGCACAGTGCGACCTGGTGGCGGATCGTTTCAGGATCCGACCCGGGTACCTTGGCCAGCCGCTGCGCCGCGCGCGCCAGGATGTCCTCGATCTCGGGGTCGGACAGGGGTGCCAATATGGCGATGCCCGTCGCCCCGGCCCCGATGGGTTTGCGCGATCCGATGTCCATCGGCATCGTGCGCACCGGGAATTTGCCCATCTGAACATCCATGCAGATGACATCCAGCCCCGAACGCAAGCAGTACATGGCGGTGTCGCCGGTGGCCTCTGCCAGATGTTCAAGCGCCTCACGTGCCCGATCCGACAAGTCATGCCGGTTTGACGCGGCCGAGGCGAGCGCGAAGAACTCAAGCCCCAGCGTATAGCGTTTGGACTGCATGTCCTGATCGACGAAGTTGTGGTTGGCAAGGCTGGTCACCAGACGATAAGCTGTCGCCCGGTCGAGCCCGCTTTGCTCGGCGATATCCATCAGGCGTAATCCTTCGGACGACCCGCTGGCGATTGTCTTTAACAATATCATAGCCTTGTCGACCGTCTGACTTCCTTGCGGCGGCTTCTTGCCCGATGCGATGACCGGCTTGTCTTCTGCGTCTGGCTGAGCGCCATCTGGTTCCTGTTCCATCGGCATGGCTGCGCATCTCCTCATTTTAGTGTCCCGGCACCCATCGGTCCGGATCGGACCTTTGGAATGCCCCATAGAGAAGGACGAAGCGCAGCGACTCAAGCCATCTGATGCTCATCTAAGCAGAATTGTTCACCAACTGACAATAAAATTTTAATATGTAAACTAATTTAATTTTAACATCCGAATATTGAATATAAATATTGACACGATCAACAGTGCAGTCGCAGCATTGAAGACGAGATCGCTCTGACGGGCGCGGCCCTCAGGACTGGCAGACATTGCCTGACGTCCACCCCAGCCCGCCCGGATCCCTGCGTTCTCGCCAACCGACCGGAGAACTGAATGGCACGATATCTGCTGTCACGATTGCTCGGGGGTGCTGCCACCTTGCTGGCGGTGCTGACCTTCGTCTTCTTGCTGGTTCGATTTTCAGGTGATCCTGTGCGACTGATGCTGCCGGATCAGGCCACCGCCCAAGACGTTGCAGCAATGCGCCACGCCCTCGGCCTCGACGCCAGCCTGCCGGTGCAATATATCAGCTTCCTACGTTCGGCCCTGCAGGGTGATCTCGGGATCTCGCTGCGTCAGGGCCGCCCGGCGCTGGAGATCGTGCTGGAGCGGATGCCAGCAACGCTGGAACTGGCCCTGATCTCTTTCACCATCGGGTTTTTCGTCGCCGTTGCCCTTGCGGTCATAAGCGAAGTTTCAGGCTCAAAACGCCTGCATACGGCGATCCTGTGGGTTGCAACCGCGCGCCAGTCGGTACCGCCGTTCCTGTTCGGCATCCTGCTGGTGCTGATCTTTTCGGTAAAGATGAATATCTTGCCCGCCATCGGTCGCAACGACTGGAAAAGCTACGTCATTCCCGTCGCCACCATCGCCAGCTTTGAAGTTGCGCTCTACCTGCGCCTGATCGGATCGGCCTTTGAAGAAATGCGCGCCAGTGACTGGGTGCGCACCGCGCGCGCCAAGGGGATTTCGCGCCCGCGCCTGGTGATGGGACACATGCTTCCCAATGCGCTTTTGCCAGTGATCACCGTGGCTGGCGTCAACCTTGGCGTCTTGATAGGCGGGCTGGTGGTGCTTGAGACGGTGTTCAACTGGCCCGGCCTTGGCCGCTTGATCATCGACAGCGTCAGCCAGCGCGACTTTCCCGTTGTGCAGGCCGGGGTGCTGATGATTGCCTGCGCCTTCGTCGTCATCAACCTTCTCGTCGATTTCATCTACGCGGCCCTCGACCCGCGCGTGAGGCATTCATGACCGCCACAGATCTGACCGCCCCGAAACGCCGCCGCAACCGGCCGTCGCTGTCGACCTCGCTGGCGCTGCTGATGCTGGGACTGGTGCTGACGCTGGCAGCGCTGACCCCGCTCTGGCCCGGTTTTGATCCGCTGCACCAGGATCTGTTCGACTCGCTCGCACCCGGCTTCACCGACCCCGCGCACCCCCTTGGCACCGATGCCTTAGGGCGGGACGTGCTGTCGCGGCTGGCGCGCGCCACGCAGGTGTCGATGCTGATCGCCGCGAGCGCCGTGGCAATCAGCGCCTGTCTCGGGCTGGCCCTGGGCCTGCTGGCCGGGTGGTATCGCGGGCTGGCCGACACGCTGCTGATGGGTGTGGGCGATATCCAGCTGGCGATCCCGGTCGTGCTGCTGCTGATCGTGCTGGTCGCGGCGCTCGGTGCCTCGACCTGGATGCTGGTGCTGCTGCTGGGGCTGACCAACTGGGTGACCTATGGCCGCCTGACCCGATCAATGGTCCTCAGCTTACGATCACAGGAATTCATCATCGCCGCCCGCACCGCCGGGGCCAGCGATCTGTGGATCCTCGCCCGCCACCTGCTGCCCAACGTCGCCCCCAAGGTGCTGATCCTCGCCGCCTTCGACACCGGCGTCGTCATCGCGATCGAAAGCTCGCTGTCCTTCATCGGGCTTGGCGTGCAACCCCCCACACCCTCACTCGGCATGATGATCTCGGAAGGGCAGCGGTATCTGCAGACAGAACCGCACCTGACCCTCCTGCCGGCCTTCGTGATCTTCTGCCTGATCGGCGGCATCCAGTTCGCCGGGCAGGGGCTTGCCGCGAAACCTCCCTCTCGCGGCTGATAAAAACGGTTCCTCCCCAATAAAAAGAGAACACATATGACCAACAGGATCCTGAAAACCACCCTCGCCGCGACGGCCTTGGCTGCCCTCGCTCCGCTCAGCGCCATGGCCCAGCCCACCGAAATCGTCGCCGGTCTGCACGGCGAGCCGGATTCCCTGAACCCGCTCTACGACACCAACCTTCCTGCACTGAATATCTATTACAACGTCTTCGACCGGCTGGCGACGATCGACGGCAAAGGCGACGTTGTCCCCGACCTCGCCAGCAACTGGACCTTCAACGACACGCTGGATCAGTGGACCTTCACGCTGGCCGAGGGCATGACCTGCCAGGACGGCGCGCCGATGGACAGCTCGGACGTAAAGTTCACCTTCGACACCGCCATGGGCGACAGCACCTCTCGGCTGGGCGGCTATCTCGGCCTGGTGGCCTCTGTCGACGCCCCCTCGCCCACCGAAGTGGTGATCCATCTCAAGAGCGCGTTCGCGCCGTTTGACCGCCAGGTCTCCCTGATCCCGATCGTCTGCCAGGAAGCCTACGAGGACATGGGCAAGGAGGCCTATGGCCGCAAACCCATCGGCTCCGGCCCCTATCAGGTGACCAACTGGAGCTCGGGCGACTCCATCGAGATGGTGCGCTTTGGCGGCTTTCGCGGCGAACCCGCGAAATACGACAAGGTGACGTTCAAGCCAATCCCGGATGAGACGACCCGCGCCGCCGCCGTGCAATCGGGCGACGTCGATGTCGCCCTGCTCGGGCCAGCACAGGTTGACGGCGTCAAGCAGCAGGGCTCGGTCAACGTTGTCGCACAGGATGCCAACCGCGTGGTGTTTCTGGGCTTTAACGGCGGCGCGCCTTTCCTTGGCGACCAGAAGATGCGCAAGGCGGTTGACCTCTCCATCGACCGCGATCTGATCTCGACCCGACTGCTCAACAGCGCCGCGACGCCGACCGCCCAGATCATCGCCCCCGTCACCTTCGGTTTTGATTCCACGATGAAGCCGACCCAGACCGATGTCGCCGCCGCCAAGGCGCTGGTCGAAGAGGCCGGTTATGACGGCACGCCGATCAAGATCTCCTACCCCACCACCGGCCTGCCACAGATCGACCAACTGGCCCAGGCGGTTGCCTATTTCATGGACCAGGCCGGCATCAAGACCGAACTCGACCCGATGGAGCAGAACACCTTCTACGGCAACTGGTTCGGCAAATCCTTCCCCGGCATCTTCATCTTCGCCTTCGCGCCGTCGGTGATGGACGCGCACCTGCCCTTCTACATGCTGCTCGCCAAGGATCAGCAGGGCTATATCTTTGACGAGCGTATCGACGCGCTGATGGCCAAGCAGGTTGGCGAAACCGACCTTGAAGCGCGCGCCGCCGATCTGGCCGAAATTTCGGCCATCAACACCGAGCGGACGATCTACGCCCCGCTCTTCATCGACAGCTACATCTACGGCGTGTCCAAGGACATCGAATGGTCCCCGCGCCCCGATGGCATGATGGTTTTTCGCTGAGGTACACACATGACACCTATTCCCACACAAAACACCGCCCTGCTGGTCGTCGACATGCAAAAGGCCTTTGTCGACAACCAGTACAGTCTCGGCCAGCTTGGCCTTGACGTAACTCCTCTGCGGGACGCCATCCCCGGCTGCATCAAACTGGTCGAAATGGCCCGCGCGGCCGGTATCCCGGTGATCTTCACCCGCTATGTCTACATGCCCGGCATGGTCGATTTCGGCCTGCACCGCGGTGCCAAGGGCGAGGACCGGCTGGCCAACAAGTCGCTCGGTTTCGGCACCGGGGAGATTGAGGTGATCGACGAGTTGGGCGCGCGCCCCGATGACATCATCATCGACAAATCGCGGCCCTCGTCGTTTTACGGCACCCGCCTTGAACCCGTGCTGACCTCGATGGGGATCCGCAACCTGGTGGTCTGCGGCGTGACGACCAACATCTGCGTCGAAAGCACCGTGCGCGATGCCGGGCAGCGCGATTACGGCACCTATGTCGTCAAGGATGCGGTGGCCGAATTCACGCCCGAGCGCAATCACTATGCCCTCGTCGGAATGGCGTGGTCCTTTGGTGAAGTCGTTGAAACCGCTGACGTCTCTGCCGCCTGGATGCCCAGTTCCTCGGCTCAGGCCGCCGAATGAGCTTTGTTCGGGCGCGCCGATCTGGCGCGTCCGGCCCCCTTCACGCCTCACCTTTACCGGAGTCCGCCTGATGCCCTCTGCCTCCATCGCTCCGCTGCTGTCGATCCGCGATCTGCATATCGAATTCGACACGCCCAATGGTCCAATCACGGCGGTGCGCGGTGTCAATCTTGATCTGAAACCGGCGCAGACTGTCGCCATCGTGGGCGAGAGCGGCTCTGGCAAATCCACTATAGCCGCGGCGATCAATGGCTTGCTGGCGCGCAACGGGCGCGTCACACGCGGCGAAATCCTGTTCGAAGGGCGCGACCTCGTGAAGGCCAGCGAGGCCGAGTTGCGCCGCATCCGCGGCAGTGGCATCGGCCTGGTGCCGCAGGACCCGATGTCGAACCTGAATCCGATCCAGCGCGTCGGCACCCAGATCGCCGAGGTCCTCAGGGTGCATGGCCAGGCCAGCGGCAAAAGCGCACGTGCCCGCGCCGTCGAACTGCTGGACATGGTCGGCATCGACGATCCGGCGCGCCGGGCGCGGCAATACCCGCATGAACTCTCCGGCGGCATGCGCCAGCGCGTTCTGATCGCCATCGGCCTTGCCTGCCGCCCGCGCCTGCTGATCGCGGATGAACCGACCTCGGCGCTGGACGTGACCGTGCAGAAGGTCATCTTGGACGAGTTGCAAAGCCTGACGGCCGAGATGGGCACCGCCGTCATCCTGATCACCCACGACCTGCCGCTGGCATCTGAACGCTGCGACGAAGCGCTGGTGATGTTTCGCGGCGACATGATCGAGCGCGGCCCAGCCGCCCGCGTCATGCAGACGCCGCAATCCGATTATACCCGCCGCTTGATCGACGCGGCCCCGACCCTCGCAGCGCCGCGCTTGGTGCGCACGCCCGTCGCCAACACCACCACAGCCGCCAGCCAGCGCGTCCTGGCCGAACTGGTCGCTGCGCGCAAGGAATATCCCGGTGTGGCGCGCCTGTTCGGCCGCGCGGCCCCCTTTGTTGCGGTCGAAGGGATGAACCTGAAAATCCCCCGTGGTCAGACAGTTGCAGTGGTGGGCGAAAGCGGGTCCGGCAAATCGACCACCGCAAAGATGCTGCTGCGCACCGAAGCCGTGACCAGCGGCGACATCATCTTTGACGGCCTCGCCGTAACCCGCCTGCGCCGTCGACGGCTGAACGATTTCCGCCGTCGCGTGCAGCCGGTGTTCCAGAACCCCTATGGCTCGCTCGATGCCCGCTGGACTATCGGCGCCTCGATCGAAGAACCGCTGTGCATTCACCGCATCGGCAGCCCCGCCAGCCGTCAGCGAAAGGTCGAAGAGGCGCTGGATGCCGTGGCCCTGCCGCGTGAGATGGCCTCCCGCCTGCCCGCCGAGCTTTCGGGCGGACAGCGTCAGCGCGTCGCCATCGCCCGCGCCCTCGTTCTGGATCCCGAGCTGGTGGTGCTGGACGAAGCCGTCTCGGCGCTGGATGTGATCGTTCAGGCGCAGATCCTCAGGCTTCTGGTGGACCTTCAGGAAAAGCTGGGTTTGTCGTATCTCTTCATCTCTCACGACCTCGCCGTGGTGCGCCAGATCGCCCATCACGTCTATGTCATGCAACACGGGAACATCGTCGAACATGGCGAAACCGAGGCGCTTTTTGCCGCCCCGCGAGAGGCCTATACCCGCCAGCTGCTTGCCGCCATTCCCGGTGTCACCCCGCGTCCGCCCGCGCCTGAAGTGGTGCTGCTCCGATCCCCCGCCGCGCGCACCGCCTGATGGCAAATCCGCCGCTGCGTGCCATCGACATCGCCTGCAACCTGCATGAACCGGGCGACGCCACCAGCCACGGAGGAGGGCTGTCGTCTGCGTTTCGCGATCTGCTGCACCTTGACGATCAGGCCCGCACCGGCGCCGGTGTCGATGTCCTGCTCGACCAGATGGACCGCGCAGGAATCGAGCGCAGCTTTCTCATTGCCGTGCGCGCCGGTGACATGCGGATTCGCGGCTCGTTCGAGATTCCCTACGCGCGTGTGGCCCAGATCTGCGCCCGCCACCCTGACCGCTTCAGCGGGCTGGCGGGAATCGATCCGACCCGTGGGATGGCGGGCCTGCGCGATCTCGAAAACGCGGTGCGTGACATGGGCTTTGTCGGCGCCCATCTCTATCCGCACTGGTTCGCGATGGCCCCCGATCACGCACGGTATTATCCCTACTATGCAAAGTGTTGCGAACTTGACGTCCCAATACAGGTGCAGGTCGGCCATGCTCTGATCTACGACCCCGACCGCCCGCTGCGCAGTGTCGGCCAGCCTATGACGCTGGACACCGTCGCCTGCGATTTCCCCGAACTCAAGCTGGTCGGAACCCACATCGGCGTGCCTTGGACGGACGAAATGATATCCGTCGCCTTCAAGCATCCCAACGTACGTATTGCCACAGATGCTCACCCGCCTCGCCATTGGCCGGCATCACTGATCGACTATCTGGCGAAGCGTGGCGTTGGCAAGGTAATGTTCGGCACGGACTGGCCCGTCGTGGACCCGGTCCGAGCCAGAAATCAGATAGATGCGATGGAGATCAGCACAGAGGCGCGCAACGCTTTGCTGCGTGAAAGCGCGCTGGCCTTTTATCGCATCATGCCAAACACTTGATCAATTTTGTGACCGATGATCAAGGCCGGGTGCTACCTAGCGCCTTTCGGCGCATAGGAGCGCTGATTGGAGCTGATGCATGCTCTGTGCATGGCGACCAACTATGCCAAATCAACGCGCCGGAAATCGTGAGAGACGTTATATGACAACCGCTATGCATCACGCTTGGCGATCCAGTCATGGTCGGGATGGTTCCTGAAGCGCCAGTTTCTGCGAGGGCCGGCCATGACGTTCAGGTAATACATCTCGTATCCGTAGGGCGCGCCGCAGGGATGGTGACCCTTGGGGACAAGGGTCACATCGTGGCTCGAGACGGACATGGTTTCGTCCAATGAACCGTCTTCTGTCCAGACCCGCTGATGACCGTAGCCCTGATCAGGGTTCAGGCGGTGGTAATAGGTCTCTTCCAGATAGGTCATGTTGGGAAAGTCATCCTCGTCATGCCGGTGCGGTGGATAGGACGACCAGTGCCCTGACGGGGTAAAGACCTCGGTGACCAGAAGGCTGTCGGCCACATCGCGATCCTCCATTGCGATGTTGTTGATATAGCGCGTGTTGGTGCCCTTGCCGCGCGCGGTCAGGGTGATGCCATCGGGCCCAAGCTTTTGCGCCGTGTGGCCCGAATGACCCGGCGCCGTGCAGACGGCCAGCGTGCAATCAGTCGTGGCGACAGCCCGCCAGTCGCTGTCGTTGGGGACATAAAGACAATGCGGCGGCGTCTTTTCGAACACACTCATCCGGTCGCCCATTTCGCCAAAGTCTTGGCTTCCGGCCGAAAGGTGAGCCTTGCCCTCAACCAGCACGAGAATGACCTCTCGGTCAACGGTCGCCTCGGCCGCCGTTTCGCCTGCGGCCAGACGGTAAAGGCCAAAGCCGACATAACCCCAATCCGGGCTTTTCGGCCCCCTCGCACTGTCCACGGTGATGTCGTGCACCTTGCCGTTTGTGCCGTCGGGATGTCTCAGAAGGTCTGACATGGTGATGTTCCTTGCGTGGCGACAAAAGATCAGCCGATCAGGCCGGCGTCCTTGGCGAGGGTTTTCAGGGTCTTCAGGCCAAGCGACTGATACTCGAACGGATTGCGCACCTCCGGGTCCTGTTCTGCCTCAATCACGATCCAGCCATCATAGCTGTGCTTGGCCAGCACCTTCAGGCACTCGGCAAAGTCCACCGCGCCCTCCGGATCGCCGGGCACTGTAAAGACACCGCGCCGCACCCCTTCGAGAAAGCTCAGATGCTGCGAACGCACCTCGGCCTTGACGGCGCGGCGGACGTTTTTGGCGTGAAAATGCCCGACACGGTCGATGTATTTTGCAAGATACGGCGCGGGATCGGCACCGTCCGAGCCAAAGTAGAAGTGGCCCGCGTCAAACAGCAGCTTCGTTTCCGGCCCCGTCACCTCCATGAAGCGGTCGATTTCGACCGGGGTTTCGACCACGGTGCCCATGTGGTGGTGATACACCATGGGGAGCCCCTCTGCCGCGCAATGGGCCGCCACGGCTTCGACCTTGGCGCCAAACTCCTCCCACTGCTCGGGCGACAGCGACGGGCTGTCGCGCAGCGGCGCGGCGTCATTGCCGTGGATGGCGTTCGAGGTTTCGCAAGCGATGCAGACGGTGCAGCCCATGGCCTTGAGCCGGTCAAGTTGCGGCTGGATCGCCTCGATCTCCTCCTCGACCGACCTCACCAGCAGGTTGAGCGAATACCACGCCGAAATGAATTGCAGCCCGTGCGGGGCTAGCACCGCTTTCAGCTCATCTGCCTTCCACGGCATCTTGTGGCCGTTCTCGATGCCGTCAAAGCCGATCTTGCCGGCCTCTGACAGGCACTGATCGAGGGAAATGTGGGCGCCAAGCGTCTGGTCGTCGTCATTGGACCAGGCAATGGGGTTGGTTCCGAAACGGATCATGGAACGTGTCCTGATATTGAGAGGGTTGTTGGGTCGTGAAGGGCCTCAGCCCATCACACGGGCGCGCATCTGCGCCTCGTATGCTTTGCGTTTCTGGCGCACCTCGTCGCGCCCCGACACTTCAGGCACGGCGACGTCCCACCAGGATCCACCATCCGGCGTGCTCGGGTAGGGATCGGTGTCGATGACCACGACATAAGGGCCTTTGGCGGTCTTGGCTGTGGAGAGGGCCTCTTCAAGTTCGGCAATGCTCTGCACATGCACGCTTTGGGCGCCAAGCGACGCTGCATGTGCGGCAAAGTCGATGGCAGACGGGTTCACATGATGCGCATGGACAAGCAGGTTGTTGAACTCGGCCCCGCCAGTGCCCAATTGCAGCCGGTTGATGCAGCCATAGCCCCGGTTGTCGCTCAGCACGATGGTGAAGGGAATGCCGAGCATTGCCGCAGTGGCCAGTTCGGAATTGGCCATCAGATAGCTTCCATCGCCAACCATGCAGACGACGTCGCGCTCGGGCTGGGCCATCTTGATGCCCATCGCGCCCGCCACTTCGTAACCCATGCAACTAAAGCCGTATTCCATGTGATAGCCACCCGCGCGCGGCGCTTTCCACAACTTGTGCAGCTCTCCTGGCATGGTGCCGGCGGCGCACATCACCACCGTGTCAAGCCCCGAGGCACGCTGAACCGCGCCGATGACCTGCTGGTCGGTGGGCAGCGCGTTGCCATCGGCAGGCGCATCAGTCAGCGGATCAACCGCCGCAAACCACGCGGTCTTCAGCGCGCTGTCCGGCGCCGTCGCCGTGAAATCACCCAGAGCCTCGGACAACTCCCTCAGGCCGCGCAAGGCGTCACATTGCAACGGCATCGCCCCGTGCTTCATTGCATCATAGGCCGCGACGTTCAGGCTGATCAGCTTGCGCTGCGGGTTCTGGAACAGATTCCAGGAGCCGGTTGTAAAATCCTGAAACCGGGTGCCGACACCCAGAACCAGATCCGCCGCCTCGCAGATCGCATTGGCGCTCGACGCACCGGTGACGCCCACAGGGCCGAAGTTCAGCGGATGATCCCAGGCCAGCGCTGACTTGCCCGCCTGACTTTCGACAACAGGGATACTGTGCCTCTCGGCAAAGGTACGCAAAGCCTCTGTCGCACCGGCATAATGCACGCCACCCCCGGCGACGATCACGGGCGCCTTGGCGCCGCGGATCGCCTCGGCCACCCGCCCCAGTTCACCCTCATCCGCACCGATCCGACGCTGCCGCCAGATGCGCGGCTCAAAAAAGGCGACCGGATAATCATAGGCCTCGGCCTGCACATCCTGACAGAACGCCAGACACACCGGCCCGCAGTCAGCAGGATCCGTCATGGTGGCAAAGGCGCGCGGCAGCGCCGTCAGGATTTGTTCCGGCCGGGTGATCCGGTCAAAATAGCGCACGACAGGCCTGAAGCAGTCATTGACGCTGATCGTGCCGTCGTTGAAATCCTCAACCTGCTGCAGAACCGGGTCGGGCCCACGATTGGCAAACACATCCCCCGGGAGGAGGAGGATCGGCAAACGGTTCACATGGGCCAGCGCCGCTGCTGTCACCATGTTTGTAGCACCCGGCCCGATCGAAGAGGTCACCGCCATGGCGCGGCGGCGCCCCTGTTGCTTGGCATAGGCGATGGCCGCATGGCACATCGTCTGCTCGTTATGGCCGCGATAGGTCTGGATCACATCGCGCTCGGCAAAAAGCGCCTCACCCAGACCGGCCACGTTGCCATGACCAAAGATTGCCCAGATGCCATCAAGGAACGGCACGCCATCCTCGTTCATCTGCACAGCGATATATTTGACCAGCGCCTGAGCAGCGGTCAGCCTGATGGTTCCGCTCATGCGGCATTCCTTCTTACATCTGCGCGGGCCTCATCCCAGAGGGTGCACAGCCGGTTATATTTCTCGGCCATGTCGCGCACCAATTCGGCGTCAGGTGTGTTGCCCCCCATGTAGCGATCTGCCGCCGCGCCAAAGATCGTGCGGCCAACGGCAAAACCTTTGACCAGAGGATGGCGCGCCGCGACCTTGAAGCTGGCCGCCAGCGTTTCCTCTTCGGCCGCCAGCCCCAGAACGACAATGCCGCGCGTGTGCGGGTCATTTCTGGTGATGGCCTCGCACGCATTGCTCCATGCGCCGTCGGTCGTCATCGGTTCCAGCTTCCACCAGTCGGGATAAACCCCAAGATCGTAAAATCGCTGGATGATCGTCGCGGTGGTGTCGTCATCAACCGCGTCAACTTTGGACGGTATCACCTCAAGCAGGAATTCCAGCCGGTTGCGGCGGGCGGCGTGAAACAGACGGACAATGACAGCTTCCTGTTCGGCCTTCATCTCGGGCGCGTCATCCGGGTGATAGAAACAAAGGCATTTGACCACATGCTCCAGCGGCCATTCCGACAACCCGCCGAAATCAGGCCCGATCTCGGGCTCAAGGCTCAGCGGGCGCGAGCCGGGCAACTCGACCGGACGACCGATCCAAAGCCCCTGCCCCACCGCCTTGTAAAGCGCGTCGCGCCCCAGACGGCTTTCACACAGCATGCCATAACCGGGACGGCCCTGTGCCACTTGATTGCAGGCTTCAAGGCAAAGCTCCTTGAACGCGCCGATCTTGCCGGGCGTGGCACCTGGCAAATCCTCCAGTTGCATGCGGTGGTCAAAGGCAAACACCCGCATCGTCGACCAGTCGCCCTTGCGGTTGGTCGCCCAATGGATCTGTTCCAGTTCGCCGTCCCTGCGCAGCGCCTTTTCCCGGATGCCGCGCCTCAGAAAGAACTGAAGCTCGGTCCAGGACGGATAGGCGGGTGTGCAGCCATGGCGCGACACGGCAAAAGCCCCGCAGGCGTTGGCGTATTTCAGCGAGGTCGGCCAGTCCTCATCGTCAAGCCAGCCCTTGAGAAGGCCGGACATGAACCCGTCCCCCGCACCCAGCACGTTGAACACCTCGATCGGGAAACCTTGCCCCGCGATGCCGTCGTCCAGACTGTCGGGAATTGCGCCCTCAAACGCCACAGCCCCTGCAGCTCCGCGTTTGCAGACCAGCGTCGCATCCGACACGGCCCGCACCGCACGCAGGGCCCCAAGGGTGTCCGTGGTGCCGCCGGCAATATGGAATTCCTCTTCGGTGCCGACGATCAGGTCAAAATGATGCAGGCTCGCCCGCAACTTGCCCGTGACCGCCTCAGACGCGATAAAGCGGTTTTCACCGTCACCATGCCCCGCAAGCCCCCAAAGATTGGGGCGATAGTCGATGTCAAGCGCCCTGCGCGCGCCGTGTTTGCGCGCGCACCGAAGCGCCTTGAGAACAGCCGCTTCGGTGCGCGGGTTGCTCAGATGCGTGCCGGTCACCACGACGGACCGCGCGCGGGCAATGAAATCCTCGTCGATATCGTCTTCGCACAGCGCCATGTCGGCACAGTTTTCGCGGTAGAAGATCAGCGGAAACTGTTCCTGATCGCGGATGCCCAGCAGAACCAGCGCGGTCAGGCGCTCGGGGTCGGTGACAATCCCGCCGGGATCGACACCTTCGCGCACCAGTTCCTCGCGGATAAAGCGCCCCATGTGTTCATCCCCGACCCGGGTGATAAGCGCCGATTTAAGGCCCAGACGGGCAGTTCCGGCGGCCATGTTGGTGGGCGATCCGCCGATGTATTTCTGAAAGCTGCCCATATCCTCAAGCCGCCCGCCGATCTGCGCACCGTAAAGGTCGACAGAGGACCGGCCGATCGTGATCAGATCCAGCGACTTGACCATCAGACCGTCCCCCCCAGGGACCCTTCAAGCGAGGCAAGTTCCTGCCCACCGGCCATCATGTCCTGAAGCTCTTCTGCCGTGATCCGCCCGCGCTCCGCCGTTCCCAGCGTCTTGCCCCGGTTCAACACGGTGAAGCGATCACCAACCGCCATCGAATGGCGCACGTTATGGGTGATGAACACCACACCCACCCCCTGCTTGCGCACTCGGTCAATTGTGGCCAGCACGTTCGAGGTCTGACGCACACCCAGGGCTGAGGTCGGCTCGTCAAGGATCAGCACCTTGGCCCCAAAATGCACGGCACGGGCGATGGCGACGGTCTGGCGTTCCCCGCCTGACAAGGTCCCGACCGCCTGATCGGGACCCCTCAGATTGATCCCCATCGCGCGCATCGATTCAACACAGATGTCGTTCGCGGTCTTGATATCCATCCGCTTGAACGGGCCACGCCCCTTGGTCGGTTCGCGCCCCATAAAGAAATTGCGGGTCACGGACATAAGCGGGATCATGGCGAGATCCTGAAACACCGTGGCAATCCCCGCCTCCATCGCGTCACGCGGGCTGTCGAAATGCATCGGCTTGCCATCCAGCGTGATCGTGCCCTTGGTGGGCTTGTGCACACCCGACATCGTCTTGATAAAGGTGGACTTACCCGCGCCATTGTCCCCCAAAAGACAGTGGCATTCGCCGGGCACCACGTCAAAACTCACCCCTGCCAGAGCAATGATGTTGCCGAAATGCTTTTCGATATTTTCCATCTGGATGATAGGTTTGGCCATATCAACGCTCCCCCGTCACGCGCTTGCGGATGTAGTTGTTGAACAGCACCGCGATCAAAAGCATGCCGCCCAGGAAGACCTGAAACCAGTCCTGATCAAAATTGGTGTAGCTCAGCCCGATCACAACCATGCCAAAGATGATGGCCCCAAAGAAGGCGCCGATGGCAGAACCGTATCCCCCTGTCAAAAGGCACCCACCGATGACAGCGGCGATGATCGCCTCGAATTCCTTCATAAATCCGCGACGGGCATCGGTTGATCCCGCATCCATCACGGTGATGATGGCGACAAGCGCAGCGCAGCAGGCCGTCAGCATAAAGAGCGAGATCTTGACCCGACGTACCGGCACACCCGAATTCGAAGCAGCATTCCGGTCACCGCCAGAGGCGAAGATCCAGTTGCCGTAGGGCGTGCGCAGCAGGATATAGGTCGCGGCCAGTGCCAGAGCGATGAACCACAGGATCTCGACAGGAATACCGGGCACCTTGGGCGCCCCGTTGTTGAAGGTTTCAACAAGACCAATCTCAGCCAGCCAGGCAAAAAGACCGCCAAAGGCATCACCCGAAAAGAGCGGCGTCAAAAAGTCACCTTCAACAGCGTCGCGCACACCGCGCAGCTGGGTCGATCCGTCGGTCGCAAGCTTCAGCCCGACAAGGGACACGCCGCGCAGGATGAAAAGAAAGGCAAGCGTCACGATAAACGACGGCAGACCCGTCCTGAGCACGATGGCACCGTTCAGCGCCCCGACGAGGGCAGCGAACACAAAGGTGATCGGGATCGCGATGATCAGCGGCAGACCGAATGTCACAACGCATGCGCCAAAGATCAGCCCGGCAAAGGCGACCATGGATCCGATGGACAGGTCGAATTCTCCGCCGATCATCAGCATGGCCGCGCCAATGGCCAGAATACCTAGCTGCGCCGCAGGTGTCATGAAGTTCATGATGCCGGAAAGCGTGAACATCGCGCTGTCTGCAGTGAACAAAAAGAAGATCGTGACAAGAACCACACCGGCGATGGCGCCCAGTTCCGGGCGCTGCATGAGGCGCGAGCCAAAAGACTCTTTCTTGATGCGTTCGTCAACGATGATCTGGGCTGTATCGGCCATGGCCGGTCCCCCCGCTATATGGATTTTGAATGCAAAAAGGCCGCGACGCGGAAAACACCGCGGCCTTGATTGCGTCAGATTTCAGGTGTCGTGTTTAGCGGATGCCCTTTGCGGACAGCTCGACCACCTGGGCTGCCTTTTCCTGCGTGATCAGGTTCGGACCAGAAGGAACGTTGCCGCCGGGGATCAATCCGTAGTTGGCATTCAGCGCCAGGAAGATGACCGGCAGATACCCTTGCAGGAACTGCTGCTGGTCGATGCCGAATGCGGCGCGGCCTTCGGCGATGGCTTCAAGAAAGCCGGCAGACAGGTCAAATGTCGCGACGTTGACCTCACCTGTGCGACCCACGGCCTCAACCGCTGCAATCGACGGCTCCCCCACAAGCGAGGCGCCCAGACCCATGATCGTGTCGATATCGGGGTTGGATTCCAGTGCTGCCTTGACCTTGGCTTCGACCTCAGCCGGATCGTTCTGCGTGGGGATGACCTCGACAGAACCGCCGAACCCTTCCGAGAAGCCCGCACAGCGCTGATCAAGCGAGACGTTGCCGACCTCCTGGTTCACACAGATGCCCACAGAGCCCCCCATCGAGGCGAGCTTTTCGCCCGCAGCCTTGCCTGCGTCGAATTCGTCCTGCCCCACGTGCAGCAGCGCACCAAGGCCCTTGGAAACGTCGGAGCCAGAGTTCATCGAGATAACCGGAATACCGGCGGCAACGGCGCGCTCGATCGATGGGCCGAGTGCATCGGCGTCAGGGATCGACACCACAATGCCATCGGGTTCCTGGTTCACCGCGGCGTCGATCAGCTGGCTCATCGCGACCATGTCAAAGGTCTCGGGGGCGCGGTAATCGACGGTGGCTCCGGAATCTGCGGCGGCCTTATCGACGCCGTTTTTCACAACAGACCAGAACGGGTCATTTGCCTGCCCGTGCGACACGACGATGATGTCCTGCGCCAGAACCGGCGTTGCGATTGCGAGTGCGACTGCTGTCGCAGCCATTTTTACGAAATTGGTCATGTGTCCTCCCTTGACCGAATGGGCGGTCCTCTCCGCCCTGCACCGGCTTAGCCGGTTTTGCCACGTCACGGCTTTTGCCGATCCGCGCCTCCTCCACAGCCCCTGGCGATTCGCCCGATGCCGACAATGGAACATTAATTCCATTTTTTTCTCGATCAACACATTTTTCTATTCTGTGATCCCCCGAATACCCCCCAACGCCACGGCGATCGTCGTGACAAGCGTCATGGATGAGGTTGGAACACGAAAGGCGCCGACATCAACCTCACGCGCGATCAGCTGCGCCTCGGCAATCTCTGTCAGCGGGCAATCCGCAGAGTCGGTCAAAAGCAGAACCGGCGCACCGGACCGGTGGGCCGCCTCAGCAATGCTGCGCGTCTCGCTCGCGAACGGGGCAAAGGTGACCGCAAAAAGCAGATCGTCGGGCAGGATTGCCGATGTGAATTCGATACCGGCGTTTCCGGTGTGCACAACGCAAGGGATGCCCATTTTTTGCAACATATACCCCATGTAGCAAACCACAGGATAGGCTCTGCGCATCCCGACAAGATGCAGCGTACGCGCCTTGGCCATGCGCTCGACAACCTGCGCAAGCTGGTCCATTTCGGCCATATTTGACAGGAACATAAGTGATTTGTGCCCCGCCTCGACAAAATCCACCAGAAGCTGCGCACTGCCATGCTCTCCGCGCGCCCGCAGATCGCTCAGCCGCTCTGCATAGTCGGGGCGCGACTGCGCATATTCGGATCTAAACAACGCCTGCATTTCGGAATATCCAGAAAACCCAAGCGCCTGACAGAAACGCATGAAGGCGGACGGCGCGACGCCCGCTGCGGTCGCCATATCCGCCACGGTGGTAACAGCCACCAGATTGATATGAGCCCGCAGATAGTCCGCGCACTGCCTCAGCCGTTTGGGCATGGCGGCGGTCGTGCGGTCCAGCCGCTCAAGAAGTTCTGATATACTTGCAGGCGCCGCCTCGACACGCTCAATCTTATCTTCCAAGACAGATCCTCCCTCTTGACAGAAAGCAGTATCGCAGCGAAAACCAAAATGGAACGAAAATTCTGCTTTGTTCCGTAAGGGAGGGGAAATAAATGGACACGATAGGTTTGGGCCTGATCGGGACCGGCTTCATGGGCAAGGCACATGCGCTCGCCTACCGCGCCGCGCCCGCGGTCTTTGGCGATCTGCCAGGGGTCAGGCTGGCCTGCCTGTGTGATCAGGATGCTGCGGTCGCCGCCAAAATGGCAACGCAGTTCGGTTTCGAAAGCGCAACAGCCGACTGGCGGGCCCTGATCACCTCACCCGATGTCGACATCGTCGCGATCACCAGCCCCAACTCCCTGCATTTTGACATGGCCATGGCCGCCATTGCGGCGGGCAAGCATGTTCATTGTGAAAAACCACTGTCCCTCACGCTCGATCAAGCCCGCCAGATGGACGCGGCGGCCCGTGCGCGCGGCACAAAGACCATGGTGGGCTACAACTACACGCAGAACCCGGCCTTTCGTCACGCGCAGCGTCTGATCGCTGATGGCGCCATCGGCACGCCGGTGCATTTCCGTGGCTGGGTGGACGAGGATTATCAGGCCGATCCGGACCTGCCTTGGAGCTGGCGCTGCACCCGTGCGCAGGCTGGCCTCGGCACGCTGGGGGATCTTGGCTGCCATCTGGTCTCGCTCGCCTACGGCCTTATGGGCCCTGTGGAGAGTCTGATTGCGGACACGCAGATCATCCACAAAACCCGCCCTTTGCCAGACGGCACCGGCCGCGCGGCGGTGGAAAACGAAGACACGGCCTCTGCCATCCTTCGCTTTGCCAGCGGCGCCCAAGGGACACTTTGCACATCGCGCTCGGCCTGGGGCCGCAAGAACCGGCTCGACTGGGAGGTGCACGGCACCAGGGGGATGCTGACCTTCCAGCAAGAGCGACTGAACGAATTGCAGCTTTATGTTGCCGAAGGGCCAACCGCGACGCAGGGCTTTCGCACGATACTCTCCGGCCCGGCACATGCCCCCTACGGCGAGTTCTGCCCGGCGCCCGGACATCAGCTTGGCTTTGGTGACCTCAAGACCATCGAGGTCGCCAATTTCCTGCGCTGGATCGCGGGTGGGCCGCCAAGCATGCCGACCTTCACCGACGCTCTCCCCTTCGAGGCCGTCATCCATTCCATCGACGCCGCCGCCACAAGCGGCCAGCGCGTCGCCCTTTAGCTTCTCTTCCCGAAAGGACTGACATGACACTGAACATCGCTCTCTTTGGCGCTGGCCGCATTGGCAAGGTCCACGCCGCCTCGATCAAATCCGACCCGCGCGCGCAGCTGGTCGCCGTCACCGACGTCATGGCGCAAGCGGCTCAGGCGCTGGCCGCCGAACATGGCATCGAGGTAATGACAGAGGATGAAATCCTTGCCGACGCAAGCATCGATGCGATCCTCATCGCCGCGTCCACCAACACCCACGCCGACCTCATCGAACGCGGTATCGCGGCAGGCAAGGCCGTGTTCTGCGAAAAACCCATCGACCTCGATCTGCAACGCGCCCTCAAGGTCCGTGCCAGCGTCGCCGCATCCGGCAAGCCGGTGATGATGGGCTTCAACCGCCGTTTTGATCCCAACTTCGCCACGCTCAAGGCAGCCTTCGATGCCGGTGAAATCGGCAAGGGAGAGCTGCTGTCCGTCACCTCTTACGACCCGGCCCCGCCACCGGTGAGCTATATCAAGGTATCCGGCGGTCTTTTCCGCGACATGATGATCCACGATTTCGATATGTGCTGCTGGCTCTTCGGCCTGCCGGCAAAGGTCACCGCAACCGGCTCGTGCCTTGTGGACCCGGCAATTGGCGAAGCCGGCGATGTGGATACGGCCGTCGTCATCCTGCACTACGCCGACGGACGTCTCGCCACGATCCGCAATTCGCGCCGCGCCGTCTTTGGCTACGATCAGCGGTTGGAACTGCTCGGCTCTGACGGGATGCTGTCAGTCGAAAACCAGCTTGAAACCACGGTCAGAAAATCAACGACAGCGGGCGTCAGCTCTGCCAAACCGCAGCTGTTCTTCCTTGAACGTTATATGCGGGCCTATGAAACCGAATGGGCCGCCTTTCTTGACGCTCTGACCAATGGCACCGCCATGCCCGCAACCGTGCAGGACGGCGTGAACGCTTTGGCTCTGGCCGAAGCGGCCAACATTTCCCTGAAAGAGGGCCGCACCGTGACGCTCACCGCTGAAATGACGGGCGGCGCCCCGTGAAGATCGGCTGCTGCACTTGGATCTTTGGTGGCGAACCGCTGGCGGTGACGGCAACCCGGGTCAAGCGCGCTGGCCTTGATGGGGTCGAACTGTTCGGTGACGTATCGCTCGATCCCAAAGTGGTGCTGTCGCTCCTCGGGGATCACGGGCTCGCGGTGTTCTCGCTCACCCCGGGCGACGCGGATATTTCGCATCCCGATGCAGCCGTGAGGGATCAGGCGCTCGACTACTATCGCAGGCTTGTCGATTTTGCCGCCGCTCTCGGGGGGCCCCTGATTTCATGCCACGGTCAGGTGACCCGCATCGCGCCCATTGCCAGCCAAGCCGAAGAGGATGCCCATCTCATCGCCTCAACCCGCGCGATCTGTGACATGGCCGCAGCGCAAGGCCAGAACGTCGTGTTCGAGATTCTGAACCGTTATGAGACGCACCAGATCCGTACCGTGGCTGAAGGGCTTGTCTTGCTCGATCAGGTTGGCGCCGAAAATCTCAAACTCCTCCCGGACGCCTATCACATGAATATCGAAGAACGTGACCCAGCAGCGGCCCTGCGCCGCGCAGGTAACAAGCTGGGCCTTTATCACGCCGCCGACAGCAACCGCGAAGGCATCGGGGATGGCCACATCGATTTCCCTGCACAGTTCGCAGCTCTGAGAGATATCGGCTATGATGGCCCCGTCATTATGGAAACAAACGCGCCGGGTCCCAATCCGTTTTCGACCGACAAGGGCGCGGGAGTCCCTGCCATCATTGAGGCGCAGTTGAAAAAGAGTGCCGATTGGCTGCGCACCCAGCGCTTATAAGACCTGTTGGAGAGGCAGATCGGCTGACAATCTGACCTGCCCGTTACGGACCCATCATTAGGGTCGTGCTGCGCGCAAAGCGACGGCCATTCGCCTGAGAAGGCAAATGATTCGCCGCGCCGCGGACCCTCCCACCGGCGGTTTCAGCGATTGATCTTTTGCCCGCGCCGTCATCGCTTCACCCGATTCGGCCACGCGAAAGCCCAGTGGGCATATCAGTAACACCCTGCCGAAAAATCGTTGCAATCAGGAATAATCCGCTAACTAACTGAATAGCAATAATTTTTTAAGTATGCCCCCCTCATCAACCCTCTACGATCTCACGTTAAATGCCCTACCCCATCAGCTTTCTTTGGACTTGAATGCATTTACTGATGTATGTCTTTTAAAAAAAGTACCCACGAGGACAGAGCATGATGAGAAACCTTCAGGGGTCAGAGACGCTGGGTGCGTTCAGCGAGGCGCTGGACCTTGCGCTGCGTCAACAGGCCAGCCGCCTTCTTGCCCCGGATTCCCGCAAATCCGACAAGGGCCTGCGGCGTTTCACAATCCGCGAGATGGCGGACATCTGCTTCCGGATGAACTACAACACCCTGCGCCATCACCTCAAGAATATTCCCGACCTTCCCCAAGGCATCATGGAACCCGGCAACCGGCGCACCTTCTCGCTCGAAGAAATTCACGAGGTCCAGCAAAAGCTGTTTGACGCGGGCAAGATCCCTGCCCCCCTCTACCCCAACAAGTTCGAGGGCGAAGAAACCGCGAAGCTGTTGATCTATAATCTCAAAGGCGGGGTTTCAAAGACCTCGACCGCAGTCAATCTGGCCCAGTTTCTCGCGATGCGCGGCTTCAAGATCCTGCTGGTCGACCTTGATCCGCAGGCCAGTTGCTCGGATCTCTTCGACATTCAGGCCGATCTCGACGGCACCCCCTCGATCTATGATGTCCTGCGCTACGAGGAAGAAGGCGACGGCGAGGCCCGCGTGCCCATCGCCGATGCGATTCAGGCCACCTATTTCCCCAATATCGACATCATCCCGGGCTCCATTTCCCTGACCGAATTCGAATATGAAACCGCCAGCGCCGCAGCCAAGGGCATCCCCTTTTACTCCCGGATCTCCGATGCGCTCAGCCTCGTCGAAGACGCCTATGACGTTGTGCTGTTCGACACACCTCCGCATATGTCCTTCTGCGTGATCGCAGCGCTTTATGCGTCGAATTCCATGCTGATTCCGCTGTCGGCGGGCATGCTGGATGTGGTCAGCCTGGTCAAGTTTCTCGATCTGGCCTCCAGCACGCTCGACAGCATCGAAGGCGTCGATCCCAACAAACGTTTCGACTTCATCCGCATCCTGCTGACGCGCTATTCGCCCAACGATCCGGCGCAGCTTCAGCTCAGCTCCTTCCTGCGCAACACGCTGGGCAATGCCATGCTGAACACGGATTTTCTGGCCTCAACCGCCATTGCGGATGCCGGCAACACCATGAACCCCCTGCTTGAGGTCGATCCCTCCAGCTTCACGCGAAAAACCTATGACCGCATTCTCGAAAGCCTGCACGGCATCGCGCTTGAGATTGAGGGCGAGATCATGACCGGGCGCGGCCGGATACCCGAAACTGAGGGGATGAACTGATGGCACGATCCGTTTTTGGAAACCAGCCGCCTGCCGACGCCGACCAGCCTGACCAGACACCCCGCCTCGCCCGGCGCAAGCCGATCATCAAGGGCGGCGCGGCCAGTTCGAAATACATCAACGCCGCGACGCAGGGTGGCGCCGACCGCACCTACCAGGACATCTCGGTTGACCAGATTCAGGACAGCCAGATCCGCGACCGGATCGACGTCGAGGAAAATCTCGACAGTCTTGTCGAAAGCATCCGCGAAAACGGCCAGCAGATTCCCATTCTCGTCCGGGTGGTTCAGGGTGACAAACCCTATGAAATCGTTGTCGGCCGTCGGCGTCTGGCCGCCCATCGCCGTCTGGGTCACCCCCGGATCAAGGCCTTTGTGGCCAAGATGGACGACCGCGAAGCCTTCATCGCGCAGGGCATAGAAAACTCCGCCCGGCTTGAGACCAGCTATATCGAACGCGCCCGCGCCGCAGCACAAGGGGTCGAAGCCGGCTATGAGCAAAAGGATGTGGCCGAATTCCTCAATATCTCGCGCACTCTGATGAACTTCATGGTCAAGACCTATCAGGCCGTGGGCGAAGACCTTGTTCTGGCCATCGGCCCGGCCCGCGGTGTCGGTCGCCGCAAGTGGGACGCCCTCGTTACGCTGATGGAACGCCAAGGCGTCTCGCCCACAGCAGCGCAAGAGCGCGTTGATCCCACCATAGAGGACAGCGTCGAACGCTTTGAGGCGCTCTCAAACGCCCTGCAGGCTGGTCTGGCGCGCAAAAAGGCCCCCTCCCCCGCTGTCACCGCCACCGTGACCCGGCGCACATTCCTTGATGGCGGCGTCTCCACAGCGCGCAAGCCACAGCAGCTGGTCGTCAAGACCCGCAAGAACATGCCATCCGAGATTCTTGACAAGATCGACGCAACGATCGCGGAACTCATGGCTGAATTTGAAACAAAACAAGGAAAGCGACCATGTAACCACCTGATAATAAAAAGAAAAATTGATTTACCGCGGTAAATCCAAAAAAGTTGGGCCATAAGGCCCTCATACAGGCAACACATAAGGAGCAGATACCGGCACAAAAAAGCCCCCCCGAAACCGTAGTTCCGGAGAGGGCTGGAATGGTCTTGTAGCAAAGTCTTTCTAGCCGCTTTCCGAATATCTTTCAACACCGGTTTTCGGTGAACGGTCGGATTTTGCCGTCTGATAACTGAATGAACACATGGATGTCCGCGGTAACCCCGCGTGGGCAGGCGGCAGACGCTTGTCCGAACTCTGGTCAAGGGCTTTGCCCCTTGGACCGCTGGGAACTCTTGTCTCTAATCACCTCGATGCGCCGTGAAATCGGGCTCACCGACCGGGATGTGATGGTGCTCAGGGCCCATCTCACCGTGCTGCCACAGGGTCCGCTTGATCCGTCCAGGCTCAATGTGTCCTTCATGGGCGTGGCCGAAATTCTGGACCGGGCCTGTGGAATGGACGCACGGCGTTTCCGGCGCGGCGAGGCACGGTTGGAGGAAGTCGGCCTCATACGCCGCCGTCTCAGCGCCAATGGCAGACGCTTTCCCGAACGCGACAGATCAGGCCGCATCGTCAACGCCTATGGCATCGACCTCGCCCCGATTTTTGAAAAGCATGCCGAACTTCTTCGCCTCAAGGACAGCCTTGACGCAGAACGGCTTGCCCTGCGCAGCCGCAAGAACAGCCTCAGCGCCCGCCTGCAATCCCTCCTGCGCCACCTCACGGCAAGCGCACAGGCCCTGCCCGACTGGGCCGATGCCCTGCGACAAACGCTTCGCAATGTCCTGCGGCGCAGCACGACCCGGATGGAGGATCTCGACCAGATCGAAACCCAGCTTCAACAACTCGAAGCGGATACAGAAACCCCCGTCGACAGCTTTGAATCGGTCGTCCCCTGCTCGCCCCCCTGCCCTTCCAAACGCTATGAAACCGTGGTTTCACCGGACAGAAAACCCGCGGATGCCGGTCAATCTGTCCGCCACATAGAGTCAGAACCAAAAGATATAAAAAATACGCAGCATCTGCGTTTCGATAAAAAGCGTATCGCGCGTCTCTGGGCAGAGACAAAATCCATACAGGCTCTGTATCCAGAAATCCCGCAAACAGAGCGCAGTCTTGCAAACACCCTTTTTCAATTTTCATCTTTTATTGGACTAAGACATGACAGCGTCACCCACAGCCTATCTTCCCTAGGCTGGAACGGAATGATCCCCGTTCTGGATTACCTCTCTGAAAACATCACAGGGATAGCCCACCCGGACCGATATCTACTTACTATGATCAAAAGCTTTCAGGCGGGACACCCCATCGCCAATGGCTCTGTTGTGCCAAAGCGTTTGGAACGACTGTCAGCACGCAATCCCGTGCCAGTATAGGTCGATGATATGAACAGCCATGTTACCGGCAAAGGATCAGTTTACCGCGGTGAACTGATCGACACAGCAATCTCGCGCAGGTGCGCAAGGCAACGGTATCTGAACCTGCGATTTACCGCGGTAAATCGTTTAACGCCCTTGGCAGCCCACACAGGCCATTGCGCAAATATCCTGCTCTCAGTGACCTCACACTCGGACCTATGCATCACCAACGAAAGCTCCTATCCCTTCTGTGCTGGATCTCAGCCATACGGAAACCATACGCTTTCCATATGAATTCCATCTGCGTGTTTCAAAGCCTGAACGCTCTGGACAAGACAGAAGCGCAGGGGGCACGAACCCCGCAATCTGGGTCCAGCTTTGTCTGGAAACGGTCACTCTGGCGCTGATAAAGGGGGGGGCATTTCTGCCTGCGCAGGCACGAACAACTTACGGACTTAGCAGTCGTAACCATCGGCCGAACTGGCAAGATCGCCACATAAGCTGGCGGCCAAGAGCAATGCGAGGCGGATCTTTCCGAACATTTCCGAACGAATGTCAATCTAGAGCACGGCACGCTTGACCAGGCGGGCTAAGCAGCTGTCAGTAAACCGAATTAACAGCATACGGGCGCGGCATGAAGATGGGGCTGAAGTCGATCATGACACAGCGAAACCAGTGCTGCAGCGCATTCATCGGGCGGGTCTGATCCGGCGAACCAAGGCCAATTTCGGCGTTCAGGGTCAACATGACACCGCCGACCAGCCGGTCGTCTTTGTGCACATCCAGGCTGACCATCTCGGACCGGCGCAGGCTTCCTCGATAGCCCGAAGGCTGGATTTCCCGGTCGCACAGATCGAAGAGCAGGGTGGCGAGGAAACCGTTGCGCAAGGCCACTTCTTTCTGCATCGGCGTGCGGATATAGCGGCGCTTGATCCTGGGCAACGCCGGAAGCCAACGTTCTATCGTTGACAGTAGCGGGGCAGGGTGGACATAGCCGACGTTGTAGACGTCGATTGTCTCGGATGTTGAATCCGATCCGGCGCAACACTGGCACAAGTTCTTTTTCTCCCGATATTCAGATCTTCCGCGGGACTGGTTACTCATAGAGGCGGTCTCGAGTTTTCGTATGTGTTTCAATGTGGATATCGCTGTCGTTAACTCTGTCTATCGACACACATATATTCCCGAGCACTTAAAAGTCCGTGTCGAAACAGGCAAGGTCGTCGCGTAACGCGCACGCGCCCGATCGTATCCCGACGCGTCGGGTAGAGTCTGGTTGAGGTGCTCAACGGCGATGTTCCGGTAGGGTCTGGTTGCTAACGCCAACCTGGACCGCAGATGCCACCGACGTGCTCGAATTCCACCACCTCGTCGAAAAGGCTCCTGACGGTAACCTTCGGCGCGAGATGATCAGCTATGTAGCCGAACGCCTGATGGAGATGGCGGTCGGTGGCTTTACTGTTGCCGCTTATGGCGAGATGGACACGATCCAACAGGCGCAGCGCAACATCATCGCGACGGGGACTGGGAGGTGAGGTGGCAGAGAATGATCCGAGGGATCGTTTTCTCGTCGAACGGTCGGAATGGTCAAGCTGCGCATTCAGAAGCTCCGCAAGGCCGATTATTTTCCCGGCTTTTTTGAGCGGAGCCGGACGGCCGAGACGGCACTGAAGGCGCTCGCCACTGTCTTTCGGAGCAAGCGGATTCCCATGGCTCGCTCCAGCAGGCATCCCTACGTGCTCTGTCGACGAGGTTGTGAAGCCATGCACCGTCCAGAAGACACATGAACAGGATGCTGCCGAGAACATGCATGAGTGGCACCTAGAAGAGCCAGCTGTCGCGGCTCAAGGTAGCCTTCATAAAGGTTCTGTGCGCCAAGTGGTAGCGCTGTCGGGTTCATTTTCAGCGCAATGTCGCAGCCTTTGCCCAGCCGACAGCCGCAGCTGCCAGCACCCAGTGGCGCGCAGTCACCAATCAGATCCGCCCAAAAGTACCAAGCCTTGCGAACATCGTGGACAACGCAGAACAAGACGCTCTGGCCTAGATGACCTTTCTGAATGAGCATCGCCCCAAGCTGAACTTCGCCAATCCGATCAAATTCCTCAACAGCGAAATAAAGCACCTCACCGATGTTGTTGGCGTTGGTCGGAAAAACCATCTACCGGATGGTTTCCTGAACCTCCCAACTTTCCGACGATGACGCCCTTGTCCGCTTGGTCGGCGCCGTGCCGCTTGAACAAAACGATCAATTGGCGGTCCAGCGCAGGCGGAACTTGACATTGGAAGCTATGGCACATTTGAGCGACGAGGGCATCGTCAGCTTGCCAGTGGTGCCGCGCTGATCAAGCAGGACCATGTCGGACGTCTTGGTGATCTTCGAGTTCGGCTACACCAGTAATGGACCGCGACTTCCAGCAGCCCGCCCGCCCTTCTCCGATCCGATAGTGGGTACGCTCGCGACCTGCCCACTTCCTCAGCCACTGCAACAAGAGGCTTGCGCGGGATTGTTAGCCGAATAGGGGTTCCCCAAGAACGGGCCTTCGGTTCCTTTTTTTGCAAGGTTTTAAAAAGTTCGGGTTACCAGACGAACCATTCCACTTCGGTAGTGATCTGACGAGATCCTGCCGGTTCTTCGCTAGAGTCTTTGGGTGATATTGCTACGCCGGTTGATCACTGCGCAGCATGTCCTAGGCAGAGAAATTCTAAACACCGTGTCCGAGTGAGCTATCTGTGAAAGGGGTCTCAACCCTCATACCTTGCCTTTGAAACGCAGCAGCGGCGGCTCAGATTCTGACTGCTGTAGCTTATTCAGCTAAATCGGGCGCTAAAGAAGGCGAGAGATAGGCTGTCCTGACCGGTCTTTGGCCGTGCAAGATCAAACCATCAAGAGTTCACAGCTGTGAACTCTAACTGGATCGACCGCCGAAATGCACTGTTCACAGCTGTGAACTTTTCACGTGGCCTCCCGGTGCAGGAGGGCCATCAGCATCGATGAACTGGAAAACAAACCAAGCGCAGCCTTATCACTGAGGTGCCGTAAATAGGCTCCATGAGAGCGGACTTCTGTGAACCTTTCCAACATCGCTGACAGGACGGCGGCGGCCTCTTGTCGGCCCATGGATTGCTTTGCATGATTCCAGGCTGATGGGGTGATACCCATCATGGGGCTTATCGTTTCTGAAATAACTTCAAGATCCCGCCAACTGCGTATGGGACGTTCTGAGTAAGTCTGAATTTCCCTGCAAGCGGACAAAACCATATTAAGGGGACTCTTCGGCAAATATTCTGTGTCTGAACTCTGGGTGTATTGTGCACTTGGTGTGTCGTGGGGGTTTGCTTTTTCTGTCAGCGGAACGCGGCAATTCTCTGGCATGTTCTCAGCAAGATCGGACTTATCAGTTTCTTTATTTGAATTCTGATGGTGCTGCTCATTCTGGGACTCGCTGATGCCCATTTCGTCTGTTTCTGTGGGTTCAAGGTATGTGTGCAGCTCGAATATCGCATCGCCGAGTGTGATCTCAAGCGCAGTCAATTCGGCAAGGTTCAGCTTGCGGCGCAGGTCGCGGGCGGTGAGGCGGGCGAGGTCGCTGAAGCGATCCCACTGCGCTGGAACACAGGGCAGGGTGGCTCCGAACTCTGCGAGGTTGGCAATGTCGCGGCGCATCAGACTGACGGTCTGTCGCTTGCGCTGAAGCTCTGCTGCAGCGTGACGGGCTGCATCGGCAGCTACCTTGAATTCATCAAAGCGGGTCACGAGCGGGCTGAGGTCAAAACCAAAGGCCACCTTTTCAGCGCCATAACGGCGGGCGAACCTTTTGCCGTTAGGGCTGTCGCGGCGCAGGACAAGCCCCGCCTGAACCAGCCGCGAAAGATGGCGACGCATGGTCGAAGAGGGCATGCCGTTCAGCCGGTCGCAGATTGTCTGGTTTGACGGATAAACCACCAGACCCGCCTCGGGACCGCCAAGAATCGCGCCAGGGCTGAAACTGACCAGCGCTTGTAGCACCGTTATGTCACGGTCTGACAGCTCATAGGCTTCTCGTGCCGTGGCAAGATCCCGCAGGACCTGCCATTTGTCGATGGCGTCGCAGGGAAGGTCGCGGCTTGCGTAGGATTGATGTGCCAAAACGGCAGCATCCAAGGTTCGCCGGAACGGCGTTACAGGTATATAGCCCATTTTACGTTCACGAAGACAAAGAAAATGCCGCCCGCAAATCCTTTGGACTTGCGGAGTGAAGCTCTGGCCACTATCTTGAAGGTGCAAGCAACAAGTTAGGGTCTCGTGAAGCGTCGTCTTTGCGGGACCTTTTCTTTAGCCTGTATCGTGCCTCCTTTTCATTGCTGATCTACCTCAATCTTCCGCACGCTTTTTCCATCGTGCGTGAAGTTCTGCGACCAGATCCTCGGCCTGCGAGTCGATCCAATCGGCGAATGGTCCAGTGTCCAGATCCAGCGACACACCCTTGTCCGAACGGCGGACGGTGCCGCCACGCTGACCAGAGACCAGCAACGGACGGCTACGGCTGCTGCGACGGGCAGGGGAGGGGGCCGACGTCTGGGCGGCGGCCTTTGCCACCAGCCTGGTCACGGCGTCGAAAGCCTGGGCCGAAACCTCTGATGTGTCCGGAGAATTGTCCTGCGTCAAAAGCGAGACGGCGGCATCGTCATGGACCTTTGCGGCCAAGTCGATCAGCCGGTCGCGGCTGATGCCCGTTTCCTCAATCGCCTTTGCCAAAGCTTCCCATTTGGGCCGACCAATGCCATGCGCCGGGCCAATAGCCCTCGCGAGATCGGTGCCGATGGTTTCGGCAATGGAAATGGCCATCGAGATTGAGGATTTGGTGACCGTCAAGACCTCGGCAACCTGGGACTGATTGCCGAAGCCACTTTCCACAAGTTCCTTGGCGAACAGGGCCTTTTCGATGAACGACAGATCTCGGCGAGCCATGTTTTCCGAGATTTGCGCGCGCAAAGCGGCATCATCATCGATATTTGCGACAAGGGCGCGGACCTTGTCCACCTTGTCCGACAGGCGGATCGCCTCGAGCCTGCGGCGGCCATAGACCAGCAGGTAGCGGTCGGCTTCGGTCGGATGGCGACGCACCAGAATGGGCACTGTCTGGCCATTGGTTTCGATCGCCTCGCGCAGGTCGGCCACATCGTTGGGGTCAAGACGGTCGGCATAACGGTCGTCCATGATCAACGCCGGGTCGATGTCCCAGACCCGGTGGCCATCGACTGCGTCACGCGCCGACCGAAGGGCCCGATTGCTCGACATCATCGAGGTGGTGGCCGGAGAGGGGGTGCCGGTTGTCGTAAGATTGTCGAGCATCGACATCCGGGTTTTTTTGGAGCTGGTCATTTGCGTCCCCAAGTCTGCTGAATGAGCTGGGCGATTTCATCATTGACCGCGTTCATGCTTTCGATGGCGCGGTCATAGGTCGATCTGGTGAAGGCGCTGCGCTCGACCTCATAAAGTGTTTGCTTGGTCAGGCCGGCATCTGAAATCGCAGTGGATTTCAGCATCTGGGCGTTCAGCACCTTGTCGCCATACATGGTGCGCAGAAAGGCGACGATGCGGTTTTGCGGCGCATCTGAAGGTTCGTACCGGGTGAGCAGATAGCGCATCCAGTCATGGCTCATGTCGGCACCGGATTCGGCGATCACGTCCATGAGGTCTGCGGTCATGCGCAGGAACTGGCTCATCGACATGACGTCGAGCATTTCGGGGTGGATGGTCACCAGCACGCCAGTCGCCGCCGACAGGGCGGACATGGTCAGAAAGCCAAGTTGCGGCGGGCAGTCGATGACAACCACGTCATAGCTGTCGTCTATCTGGGCGAGCGCCTCTTTTACACGAAAGAAGAACAGGCCGGCATTGCCCTGCGACAGGGCGCGGGGGGTGTCGTGTTCGAATTCCATCAGTTCCAGGTTGCCCGGGATCAGATCAAGGTTCGGGATATAGGTCTCGCGGATGACATCGCGGATGGGCACGGGATTGTCATAGCGGATCGCGTCATAGAGCGTGCCGCCGTCAACCAGATCGAATTCAGGCTGCACCCCATGCAGCGCCGTTAACGAGGCCTGCGGGTCAAGATCGATGGCCAGCACCCGGTAGCCGCGCAGGGCAAGGCGTTGTGCGAGATGGGCCGAGGTGGTGGTCTTGCCCGAACCGCCTTTGAAGTTCATCACGCCGATGATCTGCATGTGATCGCCGTCGCGGCGCCCTGGCAGATAGTCGCCGACTTTGCGCGCGGTCTTTTCCAGAAGGACGCGCAGGGCCTGAATATCCTCGGTCGAGTAGAGACGCCGGTTGCCGGGGGTGGTTTCGGGCGAGGGGCCCTTGCCATCGAGATGCAGTTTGCGCAGGTAGGAATCGTTGACGCCCAGCAAAGACGCAGCCTCGCCAGAGGTGAACTTGCGCATGTTCTTTGTGGCATTGGGTGGGAACAGGCTCGCGCGCTGCGAATGCAGCTGGGCAGCCAGCCATTCAGAGTGTTGGCGGATGACCGCGTTCAGGTCTTCCTGCGAAAATGTTTTGTCCATTTGCCCTCTGCCCCCGCGACGTGTTCACGGAATTTGGCGTTTATCGCCGCTTTTTCGTGACTATTGCCTAACGACTCGGATTCGCGCAAGGCTTTTCTGGCCATGATGCTGGGATAAGACGCTTACACTACAATGATTTACGAGAGGATGCTCAGAGATCCGGCTTTTGGGGAGGTGGGTTTGGCAATAAGTTCCCGCTTGGCGGGGGTGATTTTGGCCTTGGACAGCAGGGCTAAAGGTCCTGATTGGGCCTCTGGCTGTTTCCCCAGGCCGGTGATCGTGCAAGCCCAGGCAGGGAGGCTGCCACCAGAAAGGTGCCAGACATTGTGTGGGGATCTGTTTGGGCTGCTGTGCCGGAGGTGCACTCAGCCTTTCACAGCCAACAAATGTAGCACCCAACATTCGGAGTTCAGCGCACCTTTCCCGTAGCGGAAATCTTCGCGGAGCGTTTCAGCCCTGCCAAGCTGGCCGAATAGAGCTGATCGCCGGATGGGATATCAATCACCAGCCGCCAAAGCGGGGCCATTCCTGCAGTGGAGCTGCGCCTTTGGCCGGCAGTACGTGATAGCGGTCAAATTGCGCTGCGGTTGCACAGGCATGGTTGGGCAGGATCCGCAGCTGCGCGCCGATTGGAAAGTCGGGCAGCGGCCCTGCCGCCCCGTCGCGCCGCGCGATAATGCCGTGTTCCTGATTGGTCTTGAGCAGGATCAGATCCTCAAGCAGATTGCCTTGCGCATCGCAGACCAGACCATAGGCCTGATCGACCGCCTGAGCCGCTGTGCCGCGGTCGCGCGACATCGCCATCCAGCCTGCATCAATCAAGATCCAGCCACGCTCTGGCTGATGACCGATCACAGTGGCAAGAACCGAGAGCGCGATGTCGTCTATGCTGCAAGCACCGATCCCGGCCATGACCAGATCGAAAAAGGCAAAGACGCCCGCCCGCAATTCGGTAACGCCCGTCAGGTCACGCGCCGCCACGGCAGTCGGCGTCGAACCGACCGATACCACCGGACAGGGAAGTCCTGCCGCGCGCAGCGCCTCTGCCGCTGAAACCGTTGCATCACGCTCTTTTTCGGAAAATCTTTCATGGGCTTGGGTGCCGCTGACGCCATAGCTCTCTCCGGCATGGGTCAGCACACCGCGCAAGCCTGCACCGCTGTCTTCCAGCAGTTTGCCGATCTCGATCAGGGCCGCGTCACCCGCTTGCAAGCCACCGCGATGCCCATCGCTGTCGATCTCGATAAAGCTCGGGATTGCTTGCCCAGATGCGCGCGCTGCCGCGGCCACCGCTTCGGCCTGGGGCAGAGAGTCGAGCAGTATGGTCAGATCGCACCCCGACGCACGCAGCGCCAGAACCCGCCCGAGTTTATGCGGCGTGATGCCCACCGCATAGAGGATGTCGCGCAGACCGGCTGCCGCGAAGGCCTCTGCTTCTGCAAGTGTCGAGACGGTCGCAGGACCGGTGCCGCCGGTCAAAGTCCGGCGCGCGACCTCTATGGATTTACTGGTCTTGAGATGCGGGCGCAGCGTCACGCCCAGCTGCTCTGCGCGGGCCTGCATCCGGGTGACATTGCGCGCCATCTTCGCCTCATCCAGCAGGAGGCATGGGGTCTGAAGGTGGGCGAGTTGCGCGGTTAGATCAGTCATCAGGAGGGTCTTTCATTCAGGCTCAGCGCACTGAGGCTTGCGGAAGTCTGCACGAAGCGGTGGCGGCGTTCAACCGATCGCCTGCGAGGCAAGAGCCATCACCGACCACGGCGCGGTCGCGCGACGACGCGCGCCCCGCACCATTGAGGTGCCTCCGCCGACATATTCAAGCCCCATCGCTTTCAGATGCGGTGCAATTTCGGTTTCGGGTGTGGTGTCGATGCGCAGGAATTCGCCAGGACGGGCCATTGCCCGGATCATCGAAAGCGCTAGAGAGGCATTCTGCGCGACGATTGGGCCGATCACAGCGCCGCGACCGAAGTTCCTGCGTGCGACATAGCCAGTTTCACAGCGCGCAACCTCACCGATGTTCAGCAATTCTTCCAGCATCACGGGTCGTGCGGTGCCATAGGCCTGTCTGTCTGGATCAGCCAGTCGAGATCCGCGCCGGTGCAGCGGGTCAATGGCACATCTGCAGCCTGGGGCAGGGCGGTGACAAACCCCTGATACTGGGTGACCGTACCAACCCCCTCGAATCCCAGTTTCTCGTAGAGAGGCTGGCCTGCGGCTGTCGCACAGAGCGCCATGCCGCGCTCACCGGCGATGTTCATCGATGTTGCTACTGGTGACCTCAATCGCGCGAACTTCCAACATTTTCTCGTCGATCTCGATGTGGATCTTGCGCCAGATACGCCGCTTGGGACTACCATGCTTACGGGAATTCCACTCGCCTTCGCCCTCTGACTTAATTCCCGTGCTATCGATCAGAAGGCTCTGAGGGCCATTGCCACCACGATTTGGAAGGCTTACCTCAATCTTTTTTTGACGGCGGCAGAGGGTGCTGAAATCAGGTGCCGCCCAGTCCAGTCTGACCAACTGTATTAGGCTTTCCACAAATCCAGTGGTTTGCTGCAGTGGCAGCCTGAACAGCACCTTAAAAGTCAGGCGAGCCTGTATCGCGGCGTCGTTGAAACGCTGCTGCCGACCGCGCTTGCCGCTCGGCGGTGGTGACCAGATCATCTCGGGGTCAAACCAGATCGACAGCGATCCCCTGCGCTTCAGCGACGCGTTATAGCTCGACCAGTTCGTAGTCTTGTACTTTGTGGGGGCCTAACTGCTCATGCCCGCCGGCTATGATATTGGTTTCATGAAGTGAATCCTTCACGGGATTTGAGCAACACAGCCGTGGAACGGGTTTAGGATGAATCAAGCTGGCTCTGAAGTCCAGATTTTGCAGATGCATTCGTAGGGCCCGGGGCCGCCGAGGGTCTTGAGGCGGTGCGTCGCTTTTGAAGGCAAGATGGCTTAAACGAGCACTTGGATTGGGACAAAACCGCAACAGGTTCAGATCAGCCCAACTATGACGCAAACAAGATCGCAGAGATTCAGATCTCATTGGGCTGAGCTTTTGGTTCATGCTTGCCGTGGCCCCGCTGAGGCATCTCAATCCGAAGCGGTCATTCCCGCAGTTGGACCAGTGTCAGACATTCCAACGCGTCAATGTTATAATGAGCGACATAGATGGCTCCCTCAAAGTCCAGATGCAGTGTATCCGCAGACATGCTCGTAAGGGTCGCCTCGCAAAATTCGGGAATGCGCTCCAAGCGGGCGGAAACGGCCTTGTAGAGCGCTTCCTTGGCGGAGAAGACAAGGGTCAGGAACGCGGAGAACGACAGTATTCCCGGGTGCTGACCAGCCTCTGCAGGGGTCAGGACCATGGGGTGTATTTCCGCGGCCTGTGAAGGGGTCATGATCGTTTCACAATCCACCCCCAGCCCCGCATGGCTGCGCGAGACCACCGCAATGACCCTTGTGTCTGTATGGCTGATGGATCCCGTGCTTCCTTTTGGCCAGAGCGGCGCGCGATCGCGCCTTCCGACCTGCTCCGGCAATCCCGCCTCTCGCAACGCCAAGGCGGCGACGGCTCGCCCGGCAAGGTATTCACTGCGACGCTTTATAACGGCTCCCCTCAGGTCTGCTGGCAAGCGGACAGTTACCGGGCCGGAGGGATCGAGCATATAGGTAAGTTCGGTTGCTGGATTCAGGCAAAACCGTGCCTCACGCCAGAAAATATCAGGCAAACCAAAGGTATTATGCGTGATCAGAGCGCCGCGTATCATGCGCTGACCACACACCGAAAGGTGGGCGTGGTCAACCGCTCCACTATTGCCAGATGGCGTGACCGAAGTATCTGGACGCGCGGAGCGCCTCGTTACCGATGAGAGTAACTTTGGACGTGGATGCTCCTTCCTTTTGTGATGGCGTTAAAACTCTCCACAATGGCACATTGCGATGCCGTCGGGAGGCGCATCAACGCAATCAACACAGTCTTTGCCATGCAATAACCTGAAGGTCGATCAATAGGCTGATTTCGTGGTGACCAGACTGACTGGCGTCAGGAGTAGGATCTTCAGGTCGAGCCACACTGACCAATTCTCGATATAGAACAGGTCGTGATCAAGCCGAGCGGTGAGTTTCGACGCTTGGTCGATTTCGCCACGCCATCCGTTTATTTGTGCCCAGCCGGTGATCCCGGGGGGTAGACGATGCCGTGCCGAATAGCCCTGAACAAGTTGACTGAAAGGTTCGTGTTTGCTGGACTGCGCATTCAGGGCATGCGGCCGCGGGCCGACCAGCGACAGGTTGCCGCGCAGGACGTTGAACAATTGCGGAAGCTCGTCAATGGAGGTTCGCCGCAAAAATCTGCCGACACGGGTGACACGCGGATCCCCACGCGTGACAACATCCCGTCCCTGCGGATCGGACATTTCGGCATACATCGAGCGGAATTTAAAAACTTCTATGACGCCGTCGTTGTAGCCATGCCGTAACTGGCGAAAGATGACCGGGCCCGGAGTTTCAAGGCGCACTGCGATTGCGGCGATAAGCAGGACAGGCCACAGGATCAGAAGGGCTGTGCTGGCAAAGAAAAGATCGAAGATGCGTTTCGTAAGCCGACGGCGCGGCGCGAAGCTCTGCCTTAGGGCGGAAAGAAGGCGATCACGATGTGCGCCGGAAAAGTTGTAGTCCTGAGTGTAGGCGGACAGCCGCACCTCGACAGGAAGAACCTTGAGCTCTTCGAGAAGCCAGTTGATGCGCGCCTCCTCTCTCAGAGGCAGGGCGATGATGATCATGTCCACTTTGGCTATGCGCACAAATGAAATGAGATCCTTGAATGTTCCGATCTTTGGGATCCCCAGGTTCTGGTCGGGCGACGTGTCGTCGTCATCGAAAATGCCATAAGGACGGATGATATTGGTTTTCCGCTGTGCAAGGCCGCGAATAAGGCTGGTCGTTTCTGCGCTGTTTCCCGCGATGACCGCATGTCTTGAGACCAGCCCGGCCTCGGCCACCCATTTCATGACGTATGCGGCAATCAGCCGGGTGGGCAGGACGTAGATCAAAAGCGCTAAGATCACATTGTAGAGCAGCGATCCGAGCCTGGCGTCGCTTTGGAAGTCACAGGCAATCAGGACTGGGATCAGCAGGCAAATCGCCGTTCTTGCTGTGAAATTCAGCGCAGAGGAGATGACAGAAATGCGGAAACTGTTCGTTAGCGCCATTGTTGCGACAAACAGACCGGCGCCGACAATGGCGATGTATTCCGCGCTCTTAGCAGAAAATTCATTTGTCGGAACAGATGCAAATTGCGCAAACCACAGTATCAGCGCTGCCATCGGAAATTCGATCGCGCTTGCAAAACATGCGACCCAAATTGGGGCCAATGCCCCCCGCTGCATCCCAAGCGCCACGACTTGCGCCGCTTCGCTCAGATGGTAGGGATCGTCGACTTTCGTTTCAATTTGAGCTCTTTTAATCAACGTTGCGATCTCCGACTCCCTGCCAAGTCTGGATCTATGAGGCAAAAAGGGAGAAATTCTCTACTATAATTTTGTATAACGGTTAGCCCTCGGTAAACGGCGGATGCAGAAAGGCTCTTCCACAAACTGTTGAGCGGATGTGACTGTCGTGACGCTTGTGATAGTCGGAGGTTTTGAGATTTCAGACAGGGTCCCGGACGTGGCGATTGATTTCAAGGGTCTTGATGGATTTTCGGATCAAGTGGTCCAGTCTTTCGACAGCATCGGTGGTGTCGATGATCTTGCGGATCGCAGGATCCAAGGCGAAGAACGGGATCGCCTTTTGCAACCCTCGCCGCCATACCGGAGCGTTTGAGGGGTATTTTTCGGCCCATTTCTCTTCGAAGGCGTCCGGTTCCGCAGACGCCAGATCGGCTGCGGCAGACCCGTAAATCAAGCGCAGATCGGCGGCGACAACCTTGCGGTCTTTCCATGCGCAGAAATTCATGGACTGGCGTACCGGAGACATGATGCAGGGTGAGGGGCGTCCTGGAATTGTTCCAGTGGACCAATTCAGCCCAGAACGGTCGGAGCTCCGGCTGGACCGCGACTTCGGGAAAGGCCGCCGTGATGGCGTCAGGGAAGCCTTTGAGCCCATAAACGACGGGGATCAGGATGTCTTGCACGCCCCGGCTCTTGAGTTCGTTCATCACAGACGGTCAGAATTTGGCGCCTTCGTTGTCGGCAATCCAGAGGCCGAGAACCTCGCGGACGCCCTCCCTGCTGACGCGGAGGGCCAAGTAGACGGCCTTATTATTGACCATGAGGCTGTTCGTTGCCCGGCAGTGCATGTTTAAACATACGAGAGGGAGCGTCGCGGATTTTGATCCGCATAGCGTCGAAGATCACGATGCGACACATCCGCTCCAGCGCCTGGGATTGCACTCGCGAACTTCTTCCAGCACAGCGGCATCGTCAACTTGCCGGGCCTGCTCTGAGACGGTAGCGACCGATTGGACAAAAGCCAACGTTCCGGCGCTTTCAAGCGCCACCGTTTCTCGCCCCAGATCATTGCTCATGTTGTCTGGCTCTACGCCCGGGTCAACTTGAGCCTGCGCGAGGTCGAGGAGATGATGATGGAACGTGGCGTGGACGTTTCGTACGAGACGAGCCGGCGCTGGACCGTTAAGTTTGGGCCCCTGATCGCCCACGTTCTGCGGCGACGGCAGCCGCGCCCCGGCGATGTCTTGCATCTGGACGAAGTCGTCGTGAAGGTCGCGGCAAAGCGACTTTTGGTCAAGCTGATGAAACGCTGGGGCTCCGTTCCCAAAAGGATCATTACGGACAAATTGCGATCCTACGGCGCCGCCAAGCGCGAAGTCGCGCCTGGCCTTGATCATTGGTCACACAAGGGGCTCAATAACCGCGCCGAGAACAT
This sequence comes from Puniceibacterium antarcticum, assembly GCF_002760615.1. GTDB lineage: Bacteria > Pseudomonadota > Alphaproteobacteria > Rhodobacterales > Rhodobacteraceae > Puniceibacterium > Puniceibacterium antarcticum. The sequence continues at coordinate 49,246 of NZ_AWWI01000170.1, forward strand.
CGTGTGACCAACTGGGCTGAGTATGACGAAGGCTTGCGGCGACGTGGTGATCTGACGGTCTGGGTCAGCGAGGCTGAGCTTGCGTCGTGGTCAGAACCACCGCGAACGACGCCTGGAGGTCAGGCTTTTTAGTCGGAT
>NZ_AWWI01000171.1 GCF_002760615.1 Puniceibacterium antarcticum
TTAACACTCACCACAATGGCACATTGCGATGCCGTCGGGAGGGGCATCCACGCCATCAACAGAGCTCTGGTGATGAATAAACTCCGTTTTGCAGAGGCCATCCATCGGTTCGGTGAGGAAGTTGTCAGATGATAACTCCGAGGTGGATCCAATTGTTGAGAATCTGCGAAGTACCCTATAGTCTTTTTTCATGGAGCTTTGTGACGTGTTGAAAAGTTTAAAAGGCCGTAACCTATGCCAGATTTTGTGACATTTCCCATCTATGATAACCTTGATGCACCGGCGGGAGAACGCCTAATCATAGGTGTAGCAATTTTTGACCAAGACTTGGGAAGCGAACCTTCCGATCAATTCATAGGCTTAATAAGTGGTTTCTATCCTAACGACTTCAATTTTGACAAAAATGTGTCTCTCTGGGAGAGCTTCACATCTACCATTGTTCCAGGAAACTACGCCGAGACTCGCTTCACGTACCAGGCATTCAGCCAGCTTATGATAGAAACCGGCGATCCGTTTTTTCAAAATATGAGAACGAGTGTTTTAATTCCCTATATGCAGGATGCGGCAGAGTGGGGAATTGATCAGGCGTATATATTGCCTCCAGATTCCGTGGGAGACCTCATTAGCGCCTTGGGAAACCAACTAATTGGACAAATAGTAAATCGCTCGGTTGGTGGATTTATTCCTCAGTTTTTTGTAAAAACTGGCTCTGAGTACATCTTCAATGAATTTTTCATACATGAATTTTTCCCCGCCGAACCGGCAGAATTTGGATTTAAGTTATCATATCCTGGCGCCATTCCTTTCATCGAAAGCAGCGGCGAGAGTTTTTATGTTCTATCAGACGCGATGGATACCCATATAACGACCGGAAGCGGAAATGATATTATTTTTGGGAACGCAGGTAACGACAAGCTCTTTGGCGGTACAGGAGCCGACACTCTGATCGGTGGAAGCGGGGATG
>NZ_AWWI01000172.1 GCF_002760615.1 Puniceibacterium antarcticum
CTGGATCGTTACCTCAAGCAACTGGATGACGTCGACAAAGATGACACCATTCCCGCAGCACGCGTGGACAACCTGGAAGAGAAGATAACCGCGGTCCCAATGGAGCGGTTACTTTAGAAAGATTGCTCGAGGCGACGATAGACGTTGACGACTACGTCGATCTCGAGGCCCTTCGGAAGCTAGAGGAAAAGACTCCGTTCGACCGCCCTGCACTCGAAGTCCCTGCGGTACGACCGAAGCAACTGACCCTTCCGTCCGAACCGAAGTTTGTCGAACCCGAGAAACCGACGGGGTTCTTTGGGAAGAAGCGAAAGCTGGCTGAGGCCCAGGAAAAAGCCACGCAAGCAGATGAAGCGCGCAAGGCGCAGTGGACGGAGAAAGTCACTGCTCTGCAATCGAAGCATGAGCACGACATGATCGCCTATGAGGCTGCGGAGGCCGATCGCATCGAAGCCCTCGCAAAGGAGAAGGCCAGATTTCAGGAAGACCTCCAACTGCACAATCAGTCCATAGATCAGTTCATCTCCAACCTGTCGTACGGCGATGCTGCGGCCGTCCAGGAGTACATCTCGTTAGTCGTCGAGAACTCCATATATCCCGTAACCGCTCCGTTGTGGCCGCCTGCCTGATTTCCGGATGATTTGCTAAGACACGTGTTTAACGACGTCGTTAGCGACGTGTCTTATGTGGGGTCGGCGAACACAGCAGCCCAACCGGGGCTACGGTCATGCGGCGCGAGCCAGGCCAGTCCTTGTCCAGCCAGACCACCAGAGACCCGCGCTTGCGCAGCGCGGCAGTGTAGCTGGATCAGTTCGTCGTGCGATAGCGGGCGGGTGATGGCTTGCTCATGCTGCCCGTCTAACCGCTTGGATTCACGATGTGAATCCTCTCCGGTCAGAGTTGTGCAACAACGTCGCTCATGAACGGGCATCCGCAGGCCGCCACGTGCAAAGAAACGCGACTTATCGCCAACTCTTCTGCAAAACCCGAACTGGCCCAATCGCAATTAATCAGGCGCCGTCTTGGGCTGTAACACTGCCGCTTTAAAATCCTGAACCGCATGTAAGAATTTAATTTGCAAGCCGCGAGAACATGTTGAAAATGTTGTTAAGCGAGCATGTGCTGTAGGGACGTCGGGGAGGTCCCTATGCGGTGATTGGCCAATTGGACGGATGGGTGTTTGTCTTCATGAATTCGGACCCAGAAATTTCGCTCAAGATGATGCAGGTGAATCTTGAGGCGGCCATGATTGATCCTGCCCGACGCAATCAGCTTATGAAATTTTTGGATTATCCGCCACTGGCGAAAGTCGATAACGCGAACGTCGCTGCGGATCGTACTGGTATTGTATTCTTGATCGACCCTTCTGGTGTGGTCGTCAGTCAAAATGCCGAAGCAGTGATATTGTTGGGCATGACCTTGGGCACATCCATCGCTGAAATCGCATGGTCACCCGAAACGGCGCGCATCTTCTTGGGCCAGATTGCACAAAGCGATGCCCCACTACTGTTGTCAGTTTCTAAACTGGATGGCGAGGCGGCTTTTCTTGTGGGGATGCGCCAGGAACACGCTGGAAACATTGTTCTTTACGAAGTCCTGCGCGCGATCAACCCCCAAATCATTTGGGGCCTTGCCCAGGGGATCGGGCTGAACCAGTCAGAACTCAATACGCTTCAGGGCGTCATGGCTGGAAAGTCTGCCGAAGAGATTGCAACGGAACTTGATCGCAAACTCAGCACTGTCCGCCAGTTGATCAAAGCGATCATGGCGAAAATGGGCGTTCACACGCAACAGCAACTGATATCGATCGTCTATTCGATGGCTCTTATGGCGGCGCGCAATCGACCTTTTGCCCAAATGGATCAAAACCAGGATGGAACGACGATTGTCGCACAAGGTTCTTCGCTGCATAGTGGAGCTTTGGGAAAGGTAGGCTTGCATCGGTTCGGCTTACAAAATGGGATACCCGTCCTCTTTTTTCACGGTGCGATTTTCGGCATCGCTGGTCATGACGTCACCCGTAATGCTGCGGAAATTCTTGGCCTTGATGTCATTGCACCGGAACGGCCCGGTTATGGAAATACACCGCTTGGCAAAGGTGAAGACCCCGTTGCACTTGCCTGCAATCAGGCGTTGGAAATCTTAGATGAACTGGCCATCTCGCGTGTGGTCGTGCTCGGCCATGATATCGGGACGTTGTATGCCTTGCAGTTTGCGACCCGCTACAGCAATCGTGTCGCAGCCGTCGTGACCGCGCCGACAACACCCCCGATGCAAAGCTGGTCGCAGACCGCAGACATGCCCACCCGCCACCGCGTGAATGCATGGGCGGCGCAGAATATGCCGCAGATTATGGACAAAATTGTCAGCCTTGGCTTGTCTCAGATCGCCCGTAAGGGTGTAGATGCGATGCCCAAGCTGATATTTGACGGATGTATATTCGATCAGGAGATGTTGCGACGACCAGAGATGTCGCAGGCGCTCCAAGAGTCGTTTTCGCTGGCTTGGGCGCAGGAGGGTGCTGGATTTCGGATGGATATGCACCTGACAAATCTGGATTGGCAGGCCGATGTGACACGGGTGTCGGTGCCTGTTTTGTGCCTTCATGGTGAGCAGAGTCAAACGGTTTCGCGCAGGTCCGTGGCGCAATTGGCTTCGGATCTTCCGCAAGGGCGTTTTCAACCGGTCGCAGATGCAGGCCATAGCATGCCGCTCAGCCATACTGCCTATATTTTACGCCAAGTGCTTACCATGGCGCGTGATTTTGGGCTGCGCGAGGTCGGATTCGATGTGATCCCCGCCAAAGCCATCAAACCTGAAAAATAACTACCATTTGGTAGTTTTGCCAACCTGCGCGTTTGTTTACCTAATGCTTTGAAGAAGGCGAGGGATTCAAAGATGGCCCACTTTTCTGCTTCAACGTCGCTGACGCTTATGCGAAAGACGGCGCCATTCTTAGCGTTTAGGGTGGCGGTCTATTTTTGCATTGCGGCCGCCTATGTTATTGCGACTGGCACCGGGGCTGGCATCGGATATGGCATTGGCGGTTTTTGGGATAACGAAACCCATCTTAGTGCTGCATTCTATGGCGGCGCTGCGGGGCTGGGTCTGACCGGCGCCGTTCTTTATTTCTTTCGTGAATATATCCTTTATATCGTGAAGGCGGGCCATATCGCCGTGATGGTGGAATTATTGCAGGACCGGACAATTCCGGATGGCAAGGGGCAGATTGCCTATACGCGCCAGATGGTGACTGAGCGGTTCGGCTCTGCCAATATTCTGTTTGGCATCGACCAGCTGGTCAAAGGCGTTATCACAGCCGTCACGGGTTTGCTCGAGGGGTTGTTTTCGTTTCTGCCAATTCCAGGGCTCGATAGGCTTATGGCGATTGCGCGCGCATACCTTAAGGTTGCGGTGGGTTTGCTCGACGAGGTGATGCTGGCCCCTTGTTTTCAGACTCGCGCAGAAAACCCCTATGACGCGTCACGCACCGCACTGGTGCTTTATGCGCAAAACGCCAAACCGCTGCTTTACAGCGCCGCTTGGGTCACAGCTTGGGGATGGGTTTTGTCGATCATCGTCTTTGTGGTGATGCTGGTGCCAGCGGGTGCCGTTGTTTACCTGATGCCGGGGCAAATGTCGTCTGGGGCCTTTGTTTTCGCTATTTTGTTTGCATGGGCCACCAAGGTCGCACTGATCGAACCCTTTGCAATCGCTTGCATGATGCAAGCCTATTTCAAAGTGACGGAGGGCCAAATACGCAATCCCGAATGGGAGGCAAAGCTGGATCGTGTATCTGGAAAATTCAAAACATTGTCGTCCAAGGCCGCGCAGTTCGCTGGCTTTGGTGGGGGCAAGTCCATGAAAGAAGCTGCAGTATGAACCGTATCCCTCGCAGGCTTCTGGCCGCCTTCCTTGTGTCGGTCCTGACGGCCTCGGTTCACGCCGAAACCATCCCTGTGTTTACTCCCGGTGATGAGGGCAGGCCCTTTGTTGATGCCTTTGGCTCGGGGCTTTATTCGGCCAAATGTATCGACGGCGCGGGTTGCACCTGTGCAGCCATGCCCATCACGCGCGATGAATTGGCGGTGGTCCTGGGGCTTGAGAGTGTCGCGGCGGATGTCCTTGGTCTTTGGGACAGCCCGGCGACGGACAGCACGCTGACCGATGAGGGCCCGGAGCAAATCCATGCGCGTTTTGGTGGCACAGGGTATTGCCCGCAAACGCCTTTAGAGCCGGTGGATGGCCAATGGCGTGATGGCAAACCATTCAATATCGCCGTGCACTGTGGGCCGGGAACCGCGATGTTTCGACAGGTTCTGGCTGATCAGAAACTGATTACCGCGCGGCTGGTTTGGAACGGCACCTTTTCGGGCGACACGATCCAAACGGCGTTTATGGCCGCCGATCCGGATCCCGAGAATACGCCACATACCTTTGAAAACCTGACGCTGGTCGAAACCCTTGGTGTGGCCGCGATCACGACCGAGGGCGGCACGATGACCTCGCATGGGCGGATGCGGCTTTTGATGCCAAAGCTGTTTTCCGTGCATTGGGACGTGCAGTCCATGACCGAAATGGGCCCCTGCAACTGGTCCACAGATCAACTTGTGACGTGGGTGGGTGAATGACGATGGGTCGATTTTTCAGAACTTTGGCCGCTTTTGCGGTTTGTGCGAGTCCGGTGCTGGCAGATGGGCCACGCACGATCATCGTGATGGATGGGTCGGGGTCGATGTGGGGGCAGATCGACGGCCGCGCCAAGCTTGAAATCGCGCGGGACACCGTGGCAGATGTGCTTGGGCAGCTTTCTGCGGATCAATCGATTGGGCTGATGGCCTATGGTCACCGCCGCAAGGGCGATTGCAACGATATCGAACTGATGGTCGCGCCGGCTTCGGGCACGGCGGCTGATATAGTCAATCGCGTGAATACCATGCGCTTTTTGGGCAAAACACCTTTGTCAGAAGCTGTGCGCCAAGCCGCAGAGGCGTTGAACTATGGTGAAGAGGCCGCCAACGTCGTGCTGGTCACAGACGGTTTGGAAACCTGCGAGGCGGATCCTTGCGCCTTGGGTCGCGAACTTGAGGCGGCTGGCTTAGATTTTACTGCCCATGTCATCGGTTTTGGTCTGACCCGCGAAGAAGGGACGCAAGTTGCCTGTCTGGCGGAAAATACCGGCGGCCGTTATATCGACGCCCGCAATGCCAGCGATCTTGTCGATGCGCTGACTGATACTATCGCGGCGACGGCCCTCCAACCTGACCCTGTCCCCGAAACGCCAACAGCACCTCTGGCCACTGCTGGTCTGGTCGCTGTGGATGAGGCCCCGCTGGGCAGCATGGTTGATGTGGCTTGGACAGTCAGTGATCCGGACCCATTTGACACCATCACCATCGGTCGCCTTGGTGACGACAGTTATATTTACTACGTCTACGCCTCGGGTAATCCGGTTGGCATACAAATGCCGGGCGAGGTCGGCAGCTATGAGTTGCGCTATGTCAGCAAGGACAATTTCATCGTCCACCGGCGGCCGATCACCGTGACCGAAGCGCCGCTTGCCCTGAATGCTCCGGATCAGGTGATCGCGGGCGGGATTATCCCGGTGCAGTGGCAGGGTCCCGATGCGCAGTATGACAACATTCGCATGCGGTTGCCCGGTGACGAAAGCTACATCAGCTATGAATATGTTTCGGGCCAGAACCCGGTGTTGTTGACCGCACCAGCTGAGCCCGGCACCTATGAACTTGTCTATATGCTGAACGACGCAAACCCGATCATTACGCGTCTGGTTGATGTTTTGCCCGTCGGCAGCACAGTCGCCCCGGTGCCAGCCAACCTGTCGGCACCCGAACAAACCGAGGCGGGTGAAGAGTTTATGGTCGGCTGGTCCGGCCCGGGATCAAGCCGCGACTATATCTATCTGCGATTATCCGGCGACAGCGGTTACATCAGCTATGGCTCCATCGCTGACGGCAATCCGGTCCTCATGGTCGCGCCGTCAGAGCCGGGGCAATATGAATTGGCCTATGTGATGGGCGATGTGGAAGTCTTGACCACAAGATCAATCGACGTGGTCGAGGTCGTCGCCGAAGAGGTCATCCCGCCAGCCCTTACAGCGCCCGCGTTGATCGCAGTCACCCTCGAGGCTGAAGGTGCAGCAGATCTTTTCGCCGTGCAATGGTCCGCCGTACCAACCGAAGATAACACTCTGGCGCGCGAGTTTGCTCCCGAAGCCATCGCCATGACCGACTACCAAATGGAGCCCGTCACGATCGAGGTTTTTGCGGGTGGCTATGACGTGCACGGCGACGCTGGCGATCAGGTCTTCGCCGGGCGTATCGACGTGGTTCCGGGAGGTGCTACAAAGTTTATCATCCCCTATGATACAGCCCTGAGCCCCGCTGGCGAAGATCCCGCCCCCGCAATGCCCGAAAGTGGTGATCCGCTGGCGATCAAGATCAACGGCCAATACAATCTCAACACCCAATGGCAGGCCACCCCGGCCAGTGGACAAGATAGCCTTGTCCTGGGAACCGATTTCCAAATGGGCGGCTGGGATACAGCACTTGATCCGGGGCGCTGGTTGATCGAAGGGTTTGCCGAGGGCGGCAAGGGGCATCTTTATGCTGCCGTGGTCGAGGTGGGTCACGATAGCCCCCGTGAAATGACGCTGCCGCGCACAGCGGGCGTATCGCAGACTCCGGTCAACCTGCCAACGGGTGATCCGGCCAAGGCGCATTGCGTGGGTGACGTCGCCTGTTATCACACCGATGTCGAAGGTGGCGTCAGTTACTTGCTCTTGCCGGAATGGGCGTCGGCACCTGCGTTCTTTTACGAGACCGCAGGTGGCGTTGTCGCGGATCAGCCCACGGTCACATTCTATACGGGCGTGCCTTTTGCTGTGGTGGCAGTACTGAACCCGCGCCAGTGGGATGCGTTATTGGGTCCGTGCAATGACACCCCGCTTGGACCGTTATGTGCGGTGTCGGATGTGGACCCTGCGGGCGTTGCTTTGCTGTTGGCGTCAATCACTGCGCCGATGCCTGAAGCAGTCGCCCCGGCTGCACGTCCACTTTCTGATGGCACCGCAATGACCGTCGATACGCCGGTCGACCTGCCTGCCGGACTTGACCCGGCAGAGTGGTTCGCCCCCGGCTTTTTGGAAAAGGAATAGCCATGCGCCCCCTTATTTATGCTCTCTTGCTGTCCATGACGGGCATGTTGTTCCAAAGCCGCGCGGCGACAGCCCAGTCATCGCAAGAGGTCACCTTTGTATCTTGCACGGATGGTGGTGGCTGTCGCTGCGCCCTGTCGGGGATGGATGCGTATTCGGTGGCGTCTTTGCTGAATAACCAGGACCCACCAGCCAACGCGGACCAGTTGATCATCCTCACAGATGGCTCTGAGACCAAGTGGTCAACATTAACACCCGATGCCGCTGACGCTGAATATGGCGGGGATGGTATCTGCCCGATCGAAGTGTTCGATCCTGTTCTACCCGAAGATGGCACATGGGTCGGTACGGTGCGCGCAACTGCGATCACGGGCTGCCCGGATCAAGTCGCAGCCATGGTGCCGGGCATGGTTTCAGGCATGGTGTTTTCGCGCCAAATAACGTGGGGTAATCGGTTTAATCCTACTCAGCTCAGCGAAACACCAAATTCTGGTGTCGTCACTTGGACCGAACTGACGCCAGTGCTTTATCGTGGTCGCCTGAATACGCCTGGGGATCAAGGTATTCTTGAGATTGATGGAAACCTAACGGCATCCTTGGTCGCCTCGGATAGAGCCACGGCAACGCTGCGCTTGCGGATCGGATCATCGGGCGCAAATGCCACAGTACTGGCCTCGCTCGGCATGGCAAACTGCCGCACCATCGCTGTATATGATTTTAGGAAAACCGGAACTTAAGCCCGCATTCCCCAAGTAACCCGCTGATTTCGCTGTTCTGACCATGGTATTTTCTATGTAATCATGGTGTTGATGGCTGTGAGGGACGGGTTTTATGGATCACCCAGAGGGTGCGGGCTTGCAGCGCGCAGACCGGGTGGATTTCGACCCTCGCGTGCGGCTCGAATTTCGCGGCACGCAGCTCAGCTCGGACGGCGGCCTTCTGGTGATGCGCGAGCTCGATGACGCGCTCGGGCTGTCCGATCTGGCGTCAGCGGCGCTGCGCGACACGCGACGCGGCAAGAACACGGTCCACCGTCTTGACGGGTTGTTCCGGCAATCGGTGTTCGGGCGGCTGGGCGGATACGAGGATGTGAACGACGCCGACCGGCTCGCCCTTGACCCGGTCATGCGTCAGGTCGTGGGTGGTCGAGCCGTCGATGCGCAAGCGGCCTCGGCATCGCAGATGGGGCGGTTCGAGACCGAGACCCTCGCCTGGCCCGAGAACCGGGCGGCGCTGGCCGACCTGAACGGCCAATGGATCGACCGGTTTCATGACCGCAACGGGCTGAAGTACATCGTGCTGGACATGGACAGCTCGGTCATCCCGACACATGGCGATCAGGAAGGTGCCGCCTGGAACGGGCATTTCGACTGCACCTGCTACCACCCGAACTTCCTGTTCAACCAGTTCGGCATGCTGGAACGCTGTGCCCTGCGCAATGGCAATGTCCACAGCGCTGACGGCTGGCGGGACGTCCTTGATCCGGCGATCGCCCGGTATGCCACGCGGGACATCCTTCGGTTCTTCTAGGCCGATGCAGCCTATGCGTTCCCCGCGATCTATGCGCGGCTGGAAGAAGCTGGTTACTTCTACGCCATCCGGCTGCCCGCCAATGCCGTGCTTCGCGACAAGATCGCGCATCGGTTGACCCGGCCCGTGGGGCGTCCATCGCTGACCAACGTCAAGCGGTTTTACGAGGATTTCCACTATCAGGCACAAAGCTCGGACGAGGAGCGCCGCGTCATCGCCAAGATCGAATGGCATCCGGGCGAACTTTTCCCCCGCGTGGGCTTCATCGTCACCAATCTGCCCATGGAGCCGGACTGGGCGGTGCGGTTCTATAACCAGCGCGGCACCGCCGAGCAGCATATCAAGGAAGCCAAGTACGCCTTCCGCTGGACCCGGCTGTCGTGCAAGCAGTTCGGCGACAACGAGGTGCGGCTGCAACTGCACGCGCTGGCCTGCAACCTGGCCACCTTCTTGCGCTGCATTGAGCTGCCTGAGGCTATGACGGACTGGTCACTGACGAGCCTTCAGCTGAAATTAATCAAGATCGGCGCCCGCGTGATGCGTCACGCCCGCGCCATCACCTTCCAACTCGCCGAGGTCGCGGTGACCGGCCCTATGCTCAGGGCCATCCTTGCCGCCATTCACCGATTGCGAGCGCCGCCGTCATGCGCGTAACCTCGAAATTGGCGAAAACCGAACAAACGCGGCGAGACAGCTCTGTCTGTCGTGCTGCAAAACGTGGCCGCATGACCAAGGTGACGCGCATTCGCGGTCCGATCCACCCACAATCGAGCTCTCTGGCGATCGCAGTCGAGGCTGGGAGGGCAAATCACTTGATCTCGCGGCAAGATTAGGAAAGGTAGACGTCAAGCGGTAGGCCACTTGGGGAATGTCGGTTAAGTTCTTTTGGGCACTGTCTGGGCAATGGATGGAAAAACGCCCTATCTAAGGACAGAATTTGCGCATCTTGCAGTTGCCAAAGTATCGGATTCGGGACATTTGTGCCACCGGACACCATACTAGTGCTAAACACATTTAGTTGGCCTTTTCGGGAAAGCAGAGCTGATTTTGGGGGAACGAGACCAGATGAATATCGCCAAGGGGGAATACCGCAAGGAATATGCAACAGAACAGGAAGCTTTCTGGGCAGGTAAATTCGGCGATGCATATATCGCGCGCAACCAAGGTGATGCGCTGCTTGCCTCAAACCTGAACTTCTTTTGCCGGGCCCTTCATGCGGTGCGTGACGCGACAAGCTGTATCGAGTTCGGGGCCAATATCGGGATGAACCTGAAGGCACTGAAAATGCTTCATCCGCAGATGCGACTTGAAGGGATCGAAATCAATGCAGAGGCCGCTGGACTTCTTGCGGGCAACATCGGACAGCAGCATGTCCATCATGCCTCGATCCTCGAGATCGACCTGAAGGACAGCTTTGATCTTGCTCTGATCAAGGGGGTGCTTATCCACATCAATCCCGATGCCTTGGCTACCGTCTACGATAAGCTAGTGGCGGCAACCTCGCGCTGGCTTCTGGTGGCGGAATATTATAACCCCTCTCCCGTTACTATCCCTTATCGCAGTCATAGCGAGAAACTGTTCAAACGGGATTTTGCTGGCGAGATCATGGATCGGCACCCGTCGATGAGACTGGTCGACTATGGCTTTGTCTATCGCCGAGATCCTAATTTCCCCCAGGACGACATCACATGGTTTCTTATGGAAAAACAGCCTTTGGTGGACTTCTGAGATGCTGACCTATTGCGCTAATTGCGTCATGCCCGACAGCAAGCCCGACCTACAACTGGATGCCCATGGCGTCTGCAATGCCTGCCGAGCCTACGAAGATCGCAAGGTCGTCGATTGGGGTGCGCGCTATCAGGACCTGCTGACAGTGCTTTAGAAGTACCGCAATCGAGATGGAAGCAATTGGGACTGCATCGTTCCGGTCAGTGGCGGCAAGGACAGCACATATCAGGTCGTGCGGATGCTTCAATTGGGGTTGAATCCGCTTTGCGTGACCTCCACCACCTGTGATCTTTCCGTGATCGGTCGGGCCAATATCGAAAACCTCAAGGGCCTTGGGGTAGACTACGTCGAAGTCTCGCCGAACCCACGGATCCGAGCAAAGCCGAACCGGATTGGCCTGAAGCAGGTGGGCGACATCTCGTGGCCGGAACATGTCGGGATATTCACGATCCCAGTGTGCGCCGCAGTCCAGTTCAATGTGCCGCTGATCGTCTGGGGCGAGAATTCGCAAAACGAATATGGCGGCCCTGCCGCCGCTGCAGGGAACAACATCCTCAACCGTCGCTGGCTGGAGGAATTTGGAGGACTTCTTGGTCTGCGCGTGACGGACCTCATCGGTCAGGAGGGGATCGAGGCAAAGCACCTGATACACTACACGTATCCGACGGATGAAGATCTGGCTCGTGTCGGCGTGACAGGGCTTTTTCTCGGGCATTACCTGCCTTGGGACGGGCTTTCCAATACATTGATTTCCACGGCAAACGGATTTACCAGTTATCATAAGTCCGTCGAAGGTTCGATGGTGAACTATGAGAATCTCGACAATAACCAGACAGGGATTCACGACTATTTCAAGTTCCTCAAATTTGGCTTTGGCCGGGCCACAGATCTTGCATGCCTGCATATCCGCCGCGGCAGGTTGAGCAGACAGGACGGGCTTGAGGCTGTCCGGCGAATGGACGGGCTCTTTCCTTGGGAATATCTGGGTAAGCCCTTGGCCGAGATCCTGGCACCGTTGGACATGACGGTGGACCAGTTTTCTACACTTTGCGATCGCTTTACCAATAAGAGGCTTTTTATGCGCGATGGTAATGGCGGTCTTCTGAAGGACAAGCGTGGAAATCTTTCCAAGATAAATTACGATAATCACTAAAAATGATAGATGTAGGGGTGATCGATTACGGCGTTGGTAACCTTGGCTCCATGCTTCGGGCGTTGGAGGAATTGGGCAGCAGCCCCATGCTGGTGACCTCGCCCGATGGTCTTGCTCAGGGCAGGCGGCTTATCCTGCCAGGTGTCGGAAACTTTACCGATTGCATGGCAAAGCTACGGGACGGGGGCTGGATACCGGCGCTGCACGGAGCCGTAACAGGGCACGGCGTACCTCTGCTTGGGGTTTGTGTGGGCATGCAGCTTCTAGCAGATCATGGGGATGAGGGAAGCGAGGATTCGCAAGGAACGCCGGGGCTTGGCTTTGTACCGGGCAGGGTGCAGCATCTGCGGACGCTTGGCAGCACAGAACGCATGCCACATGTCGGCTGGAATGCCATCCGCCGCACCGGATCGCCGACGCCGCTTCTTGCAGGGATTCCAGACGGGACGGATTTCTATTTCGTGCACAGCTATGCCTTTACGCCCCAGGACAAGGCTGATGAGATTGCATCCGCAACCTGTGGCATTCCCTTTGCCGCCGCCCTTCAACGGGACAATATCTGGGGAACCCAGTTTCACCCTGAAAAAAGCTCGCGCGCCGGTTTCCGGCTGCTAAAGAACTTTCTGACGGCTCCGCAATGTTGAAAACGCGGATCATCCCCACACTGCTTTGGAAAAACTTCGGCCTTGTCAAAGGCACGAACTTTGACAGCTGGAGGCGGGTCGGGCCAGTATTGCCAGCCATACGTGTCTACAATCAGCGCGAAGTAGATGAACTGATCTTGCTGGATATTTTGGCTCATCTTCCGGATCAGTATCCCGATTACGAGGCGGTCTCGGACTACGGTCAGGACTGTTTCATCCCATTGACCTTCGGCGGCGGCATCCGAGACAGTAGGCAGGTAGGGCACTTGCTGCGCGCCGGGGTTGACAAAGTCAGCATTAATTCGGCGGCCCATGACGATCCGTCGCTGATCGGTAAGATCGCAGAGACCTATGGCACACAATGTGTTGTGGTCAGCATCGATGCACGTCAGATCGGGTCCAAAGGCTGGCGCGCCTACAGCCATGCTGGGCAGCATGATACCGGGCGGGATGTCGTTGCTTGGGCGCAGGAGATGGAGGCGCGAGGCGCGGGGGAACTGCTGATAACCTCGATTGATCGGGACGGCACCTTTCAGGGCTATGACCTGCCACTTATCGAAGCCGTGGCTGCGGCTGTGTCAGTCCCGGTGATCGCTTCGGGCGGCGCGGGATCCTATCAGCATATGGTCGAGGCGGTACGACAGGCCGGGGCTTCGGCCGTGGCTGCGGCCAGCATCTTTCATTTCACTGAACTGACCCCGGCTGGCGCTAAGGCCGCGTTCGAGGCGGCTGGAATACCTGTCAGGCGCTCCTTCATCGACGCTGACTGAGTTGAAATAGTTGCAATACCAGACAAGGGCTTGGGACTGCGCGCCGAAGTTCATCCCAGAGAAATCGCCTTTGTTGCCAAGATATGGGACTTTTGATGCTTGTCGCGGCTCATGGCGCGCTACCTTGACCGCCAAGTCGCGGAGGTTTAGGTGCGCATCGAGGTCCTGAATGGCACACCGCTCTTGGCATTCCTGTCAGTAAAGGCTTTGGATAAATCCGCCTGGGGAACGGGGAGCCCCGTCCGTCAGCTGACTTGTGCAACACGTATAACCGCCCCTTGCGCAAGAGGTATTTTCAGAGCTGATTTTGGCGCGTCATCGGGTGCTGACATGTATCCGGCCTCGTGTGCGGCCACATACATGCCGCGGGCCCGTATGGTGTTCGAAGATCGGGTCCAGATCAAAGCCGCGGAGCTATGGGGTTCTGTCGCAAAGTTTTCGTGACTTGAGTGCCTTTTGCGTTGGCTTTACCTTTGAGGCTGGATGACGAGCGGCGGAGGTTGTGATGGTCGATTTTAAGGGAAGCCAATTTCCGAAGGATGGTATCCGTCCGGTTGTGCCGCTCTGACGACGGGATGGAGTGTCTGCTAGATGTCCATCATCGATAATGGACATCTTGTGGTGAGCGATGGCGGGGAAGAAGGGTCAGAAGCGGCGGTTCTGGTCGGATGGCGAGAAGCTGCTGATCTGCACGCAGGCGCGCGTACCAGGCGTTTCGGTTGCTCAGGTGGCGCGGCGCTTTGCGATGAACACCAACCTGATCCATACGTGGCTGCGCGATCCTCAATTTGCGCCAGTTGTTGAGGTGACAGAAGTCGCCGGGACGGAAGCTCCGACGTTTTTCCCGATCGAGATCACGGGCTGATCAACGACGCCTATGTCGAGGCATTCTTCGCCAGCTCCGGCTCGCCCTTTCACCGCGCAGCGCATTGATATCACGCCCTGTGATGGCCGACGCATTCTGGTGGAGGGGCCCACCGCACTGTCGTCTGTTCTGGCGATGGTCGAGGGGCTGGCGCAATGATCCCGGTTCCGAGCAATACGCGGGTTTGGCTGGCTCCCGGCGTCACGGACATTCGACGCGGTTTCAACACGCTGGCGTGAGCGTTTCGATCTCGCCTCTTGGCTGGCCTGGCCGCATGTTGTCGTTTCTGGCCGTGGTCAGATGCAGTCGCCGCTTGACGTGCAGCTCGCCGAAATGGGCC
>NZ_AWWI01000173.1 GCF_002760615.1 Puniceibacterium antarcticum
CCCAAAGCGGCGTCAGCATGATCGGCACCGCCGTCAGCACCGCCACCGCCGCCGGGGCAAGCATCGCGGGCGGTGCGGGCGGCGCGCTCGGCAGTGCCGCCGCCATTGCCACCGCCCCGGTGACCATCCTGATCGCAGGCGCCACCGCCGCTGTCATGGGCGGCTACGAAGGGGCCTGCTATTTCGGGGATGAACGCATCACCGACAGGGCAGAAATCACGTCTATTCTGCAGAACCTGTCGGACAATTCCGACCCCGCCCTGTTCGCGCTGATCCCCTGGGGCACCGATTACACGGATGCAGAGGGCAACACCGCCACCGCCGATCAGGCCCGCATCCGCGTCGGCACGCCCGCAGGCGACGTGGACTTTTACGACATCGCCAACCTCTACATCGTCAACTCCACCCTCAGGAACAGCGACCGGGGCCGCGACACCGTGATCGGCAAGGTCGGCCTTGAGGTGGTGGAGGTCGAGGAAAAATAACAGACATCGCCAAAGGTCACGCCCAGCTTCACGACCCCGAAACCCCTTGACGCTATGCTGGTCCTTGCGTGCCTGCAGGTCTGACACCGCTTTGCCCCCTTTCAAACGGGCATATGCGTTAAGCAGTGTTGCGACGTGACGGCGTGTTGTGTTTTATCAGAGTCAGACAGTGGCGAAAAACGCGTTCGACCAAAGCGAGAGGCCGCTTTTTTAGTTATCGATTAAATGCAACAAGCCCTAGACGCAGCTTGCCACACTGACCCATCGGACTGCGCCGCTTGACCCTGAAACAGGAGTTTTCTTGAACGACCCCGAAACATCTGCGCTGGCGGGAGAGCTGGTCCTCGGCTTGCTGGAGGGCGAAGAGTTGCGTCGAGCCACAGACTTGGCAGAAAGCAACCCTGAGATGCGCGCCGAGGTCGCCTTCTGGGAAGAGAACCTCGTTGTCATGCTGGGGGAGGATGCCGTCGCGCCGCCGCCACGTGTCTTTCAGGCGCTGTCCGCCGCGCTCTGGGGCGCGCCCAGGCGCACGCTGCTGCAGGACCTCTTTGCACCTGAAAACCGCGCGGTTCTGGTCGGCGTCGCCGCCGCCAAGATCCTTCTTATCGGCGCATTGATCTGGCTGATCTTCACACCCTGACCTCTCCTGACCCTCGGGGGCGTGATCTGGGCCTTACTCTGCGGCACCTGCGCTGAACGCCGATGCACTGCCCTGCCCCTGCAAATCCGAACCGGAGCCGAGCGCGCGCCCCAGATAAACAATCAAAAGAACTGCCGTCACAACCGTCGCGAGCAGGGTGGTCAGGATGATGCCAAGATCGCCGCGCAGCCCGTCCATCGCGAGAATGCTGACAACCGCGGCAAGGGGGATGTGGGACAGGGCAAAGCAGACAATCTGAACTTTGCGAACGGAAGAGATAGCCATTTCTATAACGCAACCTTGATGCCATGGGTGTGAGGGAGATCAGGGGCAGCCTGATGCACGGTGACAGTGCAATGTTGCAAATTTTGGTGATTCAGGCAACGATCCCCGACGTACTGCGCAACACGCTCTCGTCAGTGCAGGCATGCGCTGCCCGACGGGTGGGGTCGCGTCAGGTCTGCCGGGCTGCGGGTATCACAACAACAGTGTCAGGCCAGAACGCGACGTTGACAGTCAAACCGGTCAGCACCTCCCCAAACCTCTCTCAAAACCTCAGCGCCCTTTCACCCTGCTCCAGGCGTCCTCGTCCACGGACCTGAGCCGATCCAGCGCCGCAACCGCGTGGGCCTCCAATGCAGCGCTTGAGGCCATCTTTACCTCTCGGACCCGCTCGTAGAGTGAATCGATCTCGGGCAAGGCAACCTCCGTCTTGTCGGACAGCAGCCGAAGCGCTTCCAGCACCTTGTCCAGCTGCGCGCCGTAGCTTGCGACATCGCGGATCACCGCCAGTTCGATTTCGGGCACGCCCGCGATATGGGTGGTGAATTCCGGGTCGATGTCCTGATGAATGTCGCCAGACAGCGGGAAACGAAAGATCGGGGACCAAAGCGAAAAGGGTCCGAACATGGCAAACCTCACCTGAGGGGTCTCAATTGCAACCTGATGCCTCTGCCCTTCCCCAGTGCCAAAGAGGCACTGGGGAAGCGATTGCAATTCGAAACGCTGTGTCAAAAAACATTATCTTCACGCGACGGCAAAATCGGGTCAAGAGATGGCGCGGAAAACCCCTTGCGTCCGGCGCAGGAAATGCGACCCTGACTGCAAAACAGACGGACTCCCCCATGAAAATGCTCATCACCGCCATCACCCTTGCCCTTGCCAGCCAGGCGCAGGCCGAAGGACAGACTCATCACGTCGCAATCCATGTGGATCAGAACGACCCGCAGGTGATGAACATGGCACTCAACAATGCCCAGAACATGGACTCCTTCTATGCCGATCAGGGCGACAGCGTCGTGATCGAGGTGGTGACCTACGGCCCTGGCCTGATGATGTTGGTCAAGGGACAAAGCCCGGTGGAACAGCGCATCTCGGCCATGAGCCTGGAGATGGAAAACCTCAGCTTTTCCGCCTGCCAGAACACCCTCAACGGCATGCAGAAAAGCGCAGGCCACGACATTCCGCTGGTGTCAGAGGCCGCAATGACCCCCTCGGGCGTGGTGCGTCTGGTCGCTCTGCAGGAACAGGGCTACGCCTACATCCGCCCCTGAGGCAGGCAAAGCTGGTCCAGCAGCCCAGTGGCGGCGGATTCGATCAGATCAAGACAACCGTCGAAATCCCGCGTGTAATAGGGGTCGGGCACATCACCCGCGCCACCTGCCCCCGGCGCGCAGTCCGCGCCACCTGCCCCCACCGCATAATCGGTGAACATCCGCAGTTCTGCTGCACTGCCGGCGGGACGCATCCGCTCCAGATGGGCCATATTCTCGCCATCCATCGCCAGAATCAGATCAAACGCCGCAAAATCCGCAACGCTGACCTGTCGCGCCCGCAGCCCCGCCAGATCATAGCCCCGCGCACCGGCGGCAGCCTGCATCGGGCCATAGGGCGGCTCGCCCAGATGCCAGTCCCCGGTGCCTGCGCTGTCGATCTCGACCGCGACACCGCGCGCTTTGGCCATCTGGCGCAGCACCCCCTCGGCAGAGGGGGACCGGCAGATGTTGCCGAGACAGACAAAGAGAATACGATAGGGCATGAGGCACCTCCTGCCCGATCCTAACAGCCAGAGGCCAGCATGCAAACCAGCGGTACAATCCTGATCCTGACCGGCGCCGGGATTTCGGCGGAAAGCGGGCTGGGCACCTTTCGCGACAGTGACGGCCTGTGGGAACAGGTCCCGATCACAGAGGTGGCAACACCGCAGGCCTTTGTCCGTGATCCGCAAAAGGTCCATGATTTCTACAACATGCGTCGGCAGGCAGCGGGCAGGGCACAACCCAATGCCACCCATCACGCGCTCGCCCGGCTGCAGCGGGACTGGCCCGATCCGGTGGTGTTGATCACCCAGAATGTCGATGCCCTGCACGAAGCGGCCGGCAGCACGGCCCTTCACATGCACGGCGCGCTGTCCGGCGCCGTTTGTGCGGCCTGCGATCACCGCTGGCCCGCGCCTGCACTCATGGCGCCCTCAGACGCCTGCCCGCACTGCGGCAAGGCGGCCACCCGGCCCGATATCGTCTGGTTTGGGGAAATGCCGCATCACCTGCCCGCCATCGACCGCCATCTCAGCGACTGCGCGCTGTTTGTGGCCATCGGCACCTCGGGCGCGGTCTATCCCGCCGCCGGCTTCGTCGCCGAAGCCGCCTGTCACGGCGCCGCAACGCTGGAAATCAACGCCGCCGCAACCGATGTGTCAGAGGCCTTCGAACAGCACATCATTGGCCCCGCCAGCACCGTCGTGCCCGATTGGGTCGACACCCTGCTGGCGCAGCATAGCTGATCTGCACACACGAAAACAGCCCCGGTCCAGAAGGGCCGAGGCTGCTAAAGTCTTCAGGATCAAAAAGATCAGGCCTGAGCGACCTGCGCCTTGGCGATCTCTTTTTTCACTTTCAGCGCATCAGACGAAAGTTCAACATCCTTGGCTTTCGCCAGGAAAAGGTCCAGACCACCACGGTGATCAACGCTGCGCAGCGCCGACGCCGAAATCCGCAGCTTGATGCCACGGCCCAGAACTTCGGACTGCAGCGTCACGTCGTTCAGGTTCGGCAGGAAACGCCGACGGGTCTTGTTGTTTGCGTGGCTGACATTGTTGCCAGACATCGGGCCTTTTCCGGTCAATTCGCATACACGCGACATGGGTCCATCCTCGTCTTTGCTTTCGGCGACTGCCAGAACCTCACCAAAAGTCCGGGCATCCCCAATATGAAAGGGCGCCGCAAAGCCGCGCCCAGAATCTCGTTACGGGTGGGTAAGCGTTTCGCCCCTCGGCGTCAAGGGGCGCAAGGGCGGTGTAAACGATCCTGTCTTAATTTTTTCACATGCGACAGGCCCACTCAACGGCACCCTACATCAGCGGCCGACTCGCGACACCATCGTCCTCGACCAACCCCAGTTCTTCCAGTGCCTCGATATCGGACACCGTCAGAAGGCCGTCACTCCAGCTCATCAGCTGCTTTTCCCGCATCCGCGCCAGCGTCTTGTTGGTATGCACCAGCGACAACCCAAGCGCATCCGCCAGATCCTGCTGGCGATAGGGCATCGGCACGGATTTGCCTTTCCCTTCTCCCATGGCCTGAAGGTGGCGAAACACCCGTGACATCGCCCAGGCAATCCGCTCGGTTGCAGATTTCTGCCCGATTGACGTCATCGCCTCGCCCAGAAACCGCTCTTGCGTCGCGGCAAGCCAAGTAAGATCGAACCCGCGGCCCGGCATGTGCCGGAACATGTTGAACAGTTCCGAACGGTCAAAGACACACAGACGCATGTTGGTTGTCGCCTCGACCGAATGGGTCATCTCGCGCATCACGCCCGACTGCAGGCCCAGGAAATCGCCGGGGAACACAAAGCTGATCACCTGTCGGCGCCCATCCTCCAGCAACTTGTAGCGCAAACCCATCCCACTCAGTGCCGTATAAAGCTGCGGCGCATTCGATCCTTCGGACATCAGGGGCGTGCCCGGCTCGACCACCAGTTCCCCCACTTTGAAGCGCTGCATATACTCCAGTGTCTCGGAATCCATGGCCTGAAAAATAGGCGACTTTCTAATCGGACAATTCACGCATTTGATCGACATCTATATCTCCAGCTATGTCGTAGATTAATGCGGATAGTCACAGTTCTGTTCCATATGGCGCATGGAAACTCTTCAAACCGGACATAATATCATCATTGATTCGCATCCTCACGGCCGCGTGCCTTATTATACCGTCATAAGCTCTGAGCTTTTTGTCGGAGAGGACGCCGCCGAGGCGATCCGCAGCTACGTCCCCGGGGCCGAAGTTGCGGTGTTCAGCTCGCTTGAGGAGGCAGCGCGGGCCATCTCCGATCGCGTGGATGTTGTCGCATCCCTGATCATCGCCCCGCGCCAGGGACTGATGGACAGTCCCTTCGTCGCCCTGCTGAAAGAACGCAACGGAGCGCTTCTGCTGCTGCTGTCCGACATGGCGCATGCGGGAATGACCGCCTGTCGCACGCTGACGGCGGAACTGCCGTTCACCAATGAAACGATCCAGCTCATGCTTGAAGAGTTGTCAGGCCGCCGGCCCAGCGCCTGAAAAACTGTTTCGTCCCCGCGTCCGCCTTCCGCAAGGCGAGGCGCGGTAACGGGACCGGACCCGCTTTGGGAGGGGCGGGTTCGGCTCCCTGTTTGAAGAGAGGCGCGCGATGGAGGCCGCGCGCCTCTCGCAGGATCACCCGACTTGGTCCGGGCAAGGCGGCTTCAGCCCCCCCCTGTCACCGACGCAGTCAGCCATACGCAAACCATACGGTTTCCATACGCCTTCCATATGCCATCCATCAGGGTATTTTAACCGTCGCGCCGACGGCCAACACAACCGGCACACCGCAGCGGGTTTATGGCGCGGGTACGACGGCCAAACGCGCCGTCCGCGCCGGTCAAGACCTTTCATGCGCCCACCCGCGTACCGGGCAGGCAGATCCTATGCCGTGCGCAGCAGTTCCTGAATTACAGGTTGTTTTCGCGGGCGTTTTGCGAGCCCTATCAACAATTCGGACAGATCCGGTTCGTGCACCTGCTTGGCTGCGGATTTCGCGCTGAACCACTTGCGTTTGCGCTCGTGGCGTTCTTTCCAGTTCCGCCTCAGGTTTTCGACGATCATCGGATACACCTGCACGCTGCAGGGTATCGTCTTGCCGTTGTTCAGAATTTTGCGATAGCTGTAGCTGCCGATGGCCACCTGAGAGATATAGCCGACGGCACCCGCCTCTTCCAAGGCTTCGATCTCGGCTGCGGCCCAGGGTTTATGGTCATCCATGGTCCAGCCCTTGGGCATGACCCATCGACCGGTATCCCGCGAGGTGACCAGTAAAATCCGCAATACACCGTTTTTATCCCACCGTATCGGTAAGGCAGCGATTTGTTCAGCTATTTCCTGCATTCTCTCAGACACTCTCGCAAACAAACCTTTCAAGAAAATCTTATCGCACAGAATTTAACAAAATATAGCTAACAGGAAATGTTACAATACCAGATCTACGATTACTCCGCGTGTTGCAGGATCAATGCGGCCAGATCACCCATATGGCTGACCGTCAAATCAGGTTTGAATCCCGCAATCTCCGTGTTCTGATAACCGCCATCGAAATAGGCAAAACGTATTCCCGCGCGCCGCGCCGTCAGATAGTCGGTTTCGCTGTCACCCACATACAGCGTCTCAGGCCCGGTGCCGCCAAGCGCCGCTATGACATGGCGCAAAGGTGCCGGATCAGGCTTGCGCACCTCCAGTGTGTCCCCTCCCAATACGACGGGGAAAAACCTCTCAAGATCAAGGGCCTGACACAGATCACGCGCAGGTTTTTCAGGTTTGTTCGTACACAATCCAAGGGCGAACCCTCCCTCTTGCAGCTGCTCCAGCAGCGGCACCACCCCGGGGTAGGGCCGGGTCAGAGTGGTCAGGTCGCGGGCATAATAGGCGTGAAACATTTCCAGCGCACGGCTCAACTCCTGCGGGTCATGCCCCACATGGCGCAGGCAGCGCCGCACCAGCGCCTCTACCCCGTTGCCGATAAAGCTGATCACGACCTCGATATCGATCGGGTCATGCCCCAGATCTGCCAGCATGCGGTTTGCGGCGGCCTGCAGATCCGGCGCGCTGTGAACCAATGTGCCGTCAAGATCGAAAACAACGGTGCGAATCATGTATGAACTCCTGAACTCAACGGCTTGTCCTGTCTCGGGGTGGCTGCCGCAAACTTTGGGTGGATTCTATGTCAGCTTGCCGCCTGCCCTGCCCGCATTCTAGCACATTTTCCCGCACCACACGGTATCTCTGCGTAAAATCTGTGCAATATTGCCCCGGTACTGGCACAGGCCCCGCCGATACACCGTTCGCTGCGTTTCCGGTTTGCTCTGCCCGCTGCGCTATTCTCCTGCCGGTACGCTGTGCAAGGTTTTTTAAAACGCAGCGTTGCATTCTTTTCTGTATACATGGCTTCATGCAAAATGGCCTGCCCCTTCTTTCCCGCGCCACAGTTCGCGTATAAGCTGACCAAAGCCGGATCGGGCTGCGGGATCCATGCCACAAGGTGTTCTAAAAATGACGAAAAATATCAGCCGTTCAGACGGGATCTATCGCGAGGTCAAGGAGATGGCCGCTCGCTTCGATTTCAAACCTGACGCGCGCATCAATGAAAGCGAACTTTCGCTTCGTCTCAACGTGTCCCGCACCCCCTTGCGCGAGGCGCTGAACCGTCTCGCATCCGAAGGATTTCTGACCTACCAGAGCGGTCAGGGGTTCTTTTGCCGCTCGCTCAACCCGCTGGAAATCCGCAACCTCTATGAGGCCCGCGCCGCCATCGAAGCTGAGGCCGTGCGCCTGGCCACCGACCGCGCCAGCGACGCAGAGCTAGAGGATCTCAACCAGTTCATCACCGACGCCCGCGCCACCTATCGGCCGGGCACCTCACCGGTGGAACTGGTGCGGCAGGATCAGGACTTTCACCTGCGCCTCGCGCATCTGTCGGGCAATGGCGAACTGCTGAAGCTGCTGGAAAACATCAATGCCCGCATCCATTACATCCGCCTGATCGACCTGCAGGCGATGAGCGAACAACGCGGCGGACAGGATCTGGACAACCAGTCGCACGAACGCATCGTCGCCGCCATGCGCGCCAGAGATCGGATCGCAGCCTCGCAGCAGGTACGCGACCATATCGAAGAGCGCCTGAGCGAGGTCACAAACAACGTCAAACGCGCCTTCTCCCAAATCTACGTCCCGCAAGCGTCTTGAGACAGAAAGCATTGACCCAAACCGGAAGCTCAGCGCCTCGGCAGCCCCGACAGGGTCACCACGGCGCAATAGTCACGCAATAGCCGGACCAGATTCTGATTGTGCTCTTCGGTGGCGTGTTTGACGATGTATCCCGCGACATTCTGGTCATAAGCCGCGTTGATACGACCCCGATCCCCCGAAGCGGACATGACCAGGATCACGCTGCGGCACAGCCAGCGATCCTTTCGGATTTCGGCCACAAGATCCTCGTGCCCTCCCAGCGCCGAGTCGAGATCAAGAAGGATGACAAGACCACCAGCAATTTCGAAATTCCGATGCTTCAGATGGTCAATGGCGTTGGCCGCATCATCGAAACACTCGACCCGGAACCGAATCCCGTCTTCGGCAAGAGACTGGCGCAGGCTTCCGACATCGAAATCATCACTGATGATCATCAGGACACCGGTCGAGCCGCGGCCAAATCCTTGGGCTGCAATCATCGCAAGGGTCCGATTTCAGATTCGCCATCGACGCCTGCAGAGTCACGGGATTGCCGTTTCACATCTACTGGCGGGCCATTTGCATTGTGACGGCAGCCGTCCCGTTGCACATAGCCAACTTCAGCGCAGACCCGCATGTCTGGCTCTGTCTTGTTCATTCTTTATTTCACCATACCACTACCCGAATGGTTTTCGACGAAATCCATGAAAAAATCCTGAATCCGTTCAGCAAGGTTTCAAGAAATGTGAACAGATCCATAATTTTTACCCCCCTGAAATCACGCCCGATGCATACATCGGTAACGTGACCACACACGTCTCCCCGGACACATCTGTCAGGAAAGTCACGCAGGCCACGACCCCGTACCAGCCAGCATCCTCTTGAGGTCAAATCGGAATTTTACCAAAGATGCCCCGAATTCCAAAGCCGGGCACCTGGGATCCTGCCGGAAATGGCCATGCGCAGGAATCTCGTTACAATCAATCTGGCTTTGGCGGCTGCCCCGACGCTCTGGCATCCAGCACTTTGGCACAAGTCCATACACTGCGCCTGCCAATACGGAACGGCGATATCTTCGTCGCCCCGTTTCAGCGCCCGACTGATCCTTGGCGTGACCGGCGGCGCCTGGACGCCGCCGGTCTTTTGATCAAAGCCTCGCTTCAGAAACAGGCCCTGAGCAGCGCCGTGGTGTTTTCCACCGTCATCTCGACCGGGTTGCCGCCAACGCTCGGGTCCTGCAGGGCCGAGGCGACCAGCGCGTCGATATCCGGGTCCTTGACGCCCAGCGCAGTCAGGTTCGCCGGGATCTTCAACTCGGCATTCAGCGCGCCGACATAGTCGTAAAAACCCTGAAAACCGCCGTCGATTCCCAGATAGCGCGCCGCCATCTCAAGCCGGTCCTCAACCGCAGGCCGGTTGAACATCAGCACCGGCTGCATCACCACGGCATTGGTCGTGCCGTGGTGCGTATGGTGCCAGGCGCCAATCGGGTGGCTCAGCGCATGGATCGCGCCAAGGCCCTTCTGGAACGCCGTAGCCCCCATCGCAGCGGCAGACATCATCTGACCACGCGCCTCGATATCGCTGCCATCGGCAAACGCACGCGGCAGGTAGTCTTTGACCAGCCGCATGCCTTCAAGCGCGATGCCTTGGCTCATCGGGTGGTAATGCGGCGAACAGAACGCCTCAAGACAATGGGCAAAGGCGTCCATGCCGGTGCCTGCGGTGATCATCGGCGGCATGCCGATGGTCAGTTCCGGGTCGCAGATCACAACCTTGGGCAGCAGCAGCGGGTGGAAAATGATCTTTTTCTCATGGGTCTGCGAATTGGTGATCACGCTGGCGCGGCCCACTTCGGAACCGGTCCCGGCGGTGGTCGGCACGGCCACGATGGGGGCGATCACACTGGCATCGGCGCGGGTCCACCAGTCGCCGATATCCTCGAAATTCCATAGCGGGCGGGTCTGCCCGACCATAAAGGCAACCATCTTGGCAAGGTCGAGCCCCGAGCCACCGCCAAAGGCAATCACACCGTCGTGGCCGCCATCACGATAGGCTTTCACACCGGCTTCGACATTGTGCTCGGTCGGGTTGGGATCAACCTCGGAAAATATCGCGCGGCCCAGACCGGCGGCTTCGACCAGATCCAGCGTCTTGGCCGTGATCGGAAGAGTGGCAAGCCCCTTGTCGGTGACCAGCAGGGGTTTCTTGATGCCCGCAGCGGCGCAGGCCTCGCCAATCTCGGCGATGCGGCCCGCCCCGAAACGGATGGCGGTGGGATAGGACCAGTTGGCTTTCAGCGACATGGATCAGGCTTTCTTCAGGTGATAGGATTTCGGACGGGTCAGCGCGCGGTAACCGAGTTCCGACAGGCCCGCGCCACGCCCGGTCTGTTTACACCCGGTCCAGCACAGCGCCGGGTCCAGATAATCGGCACGGTTCATGAACACGGTGCCGGTTTCAAGCCGCGCACCGATGGCCTCAGCCGCAACCGCGTCCTTGGTAAAGATCGCGGCGGTCAGACCAAAGACGCTGTCGTTCATCAGGACGATCGCTTCTTCATCATCCTTGACCGGCATGATGCCGACCACGGGACCAAAGCTTTCGTCGCGCATCACACGCATGTCATGCGTCACATTGGTCAGCACCTGCGGCGTGAGGTAGGCGCCGCCATTATCGGCAGGCATCTTCGCGATATGCGCCTTGGCCCCCATGGCAACGGCTTCGTCGATCTGCGCACGCACTTCCTTGGCGAAACGCACATTGGCCATCGGGCCCAGCGTCGTCGCCTGTTCCAGCGGGTTGCCCAGGTTCAGGGCGTTGACCCATGCCACGGCTTTTTCGACAAAAGCGTCATAGAGGCTTTCGTGCACGTATATCCGCTCGATCCCGCAGCAGCATTGCCCGGCATTGAACATCGCCCCATCCATCAGCCCATCGACCGCAGCGTCCAGATCGGCATCGGCGCGGACATAGCCCGGATCCTTGCCACCCAGCTCGGTCGCAACGCCGGTAAAGGTGCCGGCTGCGGCACGTTCCATCGCCTGACCACCGCCGACGGAGCCGGTGAAGTTGATGAAATCGAACGCATTCTCGGCGATCAGAGTCGAGGTTGTGTCATGGTCCAGCACGATGTTCTGGAACACGTCCTTGGGCACCCCGGCGGCATGATAGGCATCCGCCAGATGTTCGCCCACAAGGATGGTCTGCGATGCATGTTTCAGAATCACCGTATTGCCCGCAATCAGCGCGGGCGCGATGGTGTTGTTCGCCGTCATGTAGGGATAGTTCCAGGGCGCGACCACGAACACCACGCCATGCGGTTCAAAGGCGATCTTGCGCAGGGCCTTGTCGCTGTCCTCGATGACTTTCGGCGCCAAAGACTCAACCGCGATGCGGCCCATATGGCTCGCGCGTTCCTTGAACCCGCCAAACTCGCCGCCATAGCGCACGGGGCGCCCCATCTGATGCGCCAGTTCCAGAGTCATACGCTCTTTGCTCTGCTCGATCTGGTCGATGGCGCCCATCACCAGATCAATACGTTCCTGCAAGGGGCGCGCGGCCCAAGCCGTTTGCGCGGCGCGCGCACGGGCCACGGCGTCCAGCGCGGCGTCCTTGCTCAACGCGTCACGGGTGGCATAAACCGATCCGTCGATCGGTGAAATACAGCTGATTGTCGTCATGTCCTCAGGCCCTTTCAAAGCCGCGCGCGATTTCCCAGTCGGTCACGGCGCGGTCAAACTCTTCCTGTTCCCATTCTGCCGCCCGGGTGTAATGGTCAACCACATCATCGCCCAGAACCTCGCGCAGGAAGGCAGAATTGCGCAAGGTGCCGGTCGCCGCCATCAGGCTTTGCGGGATGTCCCCGGCCTTGGAATCCTCGTAGACGTCGCCGGTCGTCGGCGCGCCCAGCACCATATTGTCCTCGATCCCCTTGATCCCGGCCGCCAGCATCACGGCCTGCGCCAGATAGGGGTTGAGGTCGGATCCGCCAATGCGGCATTCGACCCGCACGCCCTTGGTTCCTGCGCCGCACAGGCGGAATCCGGCGGTGCGGTTGTCTACGGACCAGACGGTCTTGGTCGGCGCAAAGCTGCCCTTGGCAAAGCGTTTATAGCTGTTGACGTAAGGCGCCAGAAAATAGGTGTAGTCGGGCGCATAGGCAATCAGCCCCGCCATGTAGTGTTTCATAAGCTCGGACATGCCCAGATCATCCGCCTTGTCTACAAAGGCGGGCGTGCCATCCTGCCACAGCGACTGGTGCACATGGCTGGAGGACCCGACACGGTCCGCATGCCATTTTGGCAGAAAGCTTGCCGCATGGCCGTGTTGCCAGGCGATTTCCTTGACAGCATTTTTTGCGATGGTGTGAAAATCCGCGCAGTCGAGCGCGGGAGAATAGCGGATGTTCAGCTCTTCCTGACCGGCCTCGGCCTCGCCCTTGGAATTCTCGATCGGAATGCCCGCGGCGTAAAGATGATTGCGCACCGGGCGCATGATCATCTCTTCCTTTGTGGTCTGGAAGATATGGTAGTCCTGATTGTAGCCGCTGATCGGGGTCAGATCGCGAAAGCCGCCCTTGCGGATCTCATCCAGGCTTTTCTCGAACAGGAAAAATTCCAGTTCCGTCGCCATCATCGCGTCAAAGCCCAGTTCGGCCAGGCGCGCGATCTGTTTCTTGAGGATTGCACGGGGGGAATGCGGCACCGGCTGATGATGGTGGTGATCAAGGATATCGCACAGCACCATGGCCGTTCCCGCAAGCCAGGGAACCGGGCGCAGGGTAGACAGATCCGGCTGCAACACATAGTCGCCATACCCCGCCTGCCAGCTGGCCGAGGCATAGCCGGACGGCGTCGCCATTTCCAGATCGGTCGCCAGCAGGTAATTGCAGCAGTGGGTTTCCTCGTACGAGGTTTCGATGAAATTCGCCGCGTGGAAGCGCTTGCCCATCAGGCGGCCCTGCATATCGACCGCGCAGACCAGCACGGTGTCGATCACACCGCTGGCGACTTGGGATTTCAGGTCTTCAAAGCTCAGAGTGCCGGCCATGGTATTCGTCCATTTTCGTGAGGGTTGGGGGCACCCGTACGGATGCCCCCGGTTTCAGGTTCAGCCAAAGGTATAGGGGGGGCCTGCCTTGCTGATGACCTCGTTATAGTCCTCAAAGATCTTGACGATCTTGGCATGCACTTCGCCTTCTCCGGCGACCTCTTTCCAGAACACCTTGGCGGCCTCTTCGACCTGCACCCATTCCTCTTGCGGGATCGAGCGCAACTGAAGCTTGTCGCCCTGCGCACGCAGGCGCGCCTCGCCGCCCCAGTACCACTGGTTGCGGTAGGTGTGACCGGCCTCAATGCCTGACATCACGATGGCCTTGAGGTGTTCGGGCAGATCGGCCCACTGTTTCTGGTTCACAAAGAACGACCCGATCCAGGCGCCCGAGATGTTGTTGGTCAGGAAGTAGTCGGTCACATCCGCCCAGCCGACAGTGTAATCCTCGGTGATGCCCGACCAAGCCATGCCGTCCAGCTCGCCGGTCTGCACGGCGACCTGTGCATCCTCGTAGGGAATGGACACGGGAACCACACCAAACTGCGACAGGAACCGGCCCGCCGTGGGGAAGGTATAAAGCTTCAGACCATCCAGATCGGCCAGCGACGTGACCTCTTTCTTGGTGTTGAAGTTGCAGGGATCCTGACCCGCAGCGGACAGCCACTGGACGCCAACCTTGGCGTATTCTTCACGCCAGATATCGGCAAGACCGTACTGGTTGAACAGCACAGGCACATCCAGCGAATGCTTGGTCGCCAGCGGGAAGTATCCGCCAAACACCTGCAGCGGTGTGGGCGAGGCCATGGAATCGTCGTCCGAATGCACAGCGTCGATGGTGCCGCGCTGCAGCGCCTGGAACAGCTCGCCTGTGGGCACGATCTGGTCGGCGTAATACAGCTCGATCTCCATCTCGCCGTTGGCGGCGTTGTTGATGTAGTCGATGGTCGGTTTGGTCACAAACTCACCCAAGGCCGCACCGGCATAGGTCTGAAAGCGCCATTTGATCGGCGTCTGGGCGCGGACGATGGCGGGGCTTGCCACCGCAGCGGCACCGCCAAGGGCGGCGGTGCGCAGGAAGGAACGTCTCGAAGTCATGGTCTTCTCCTTGTTGGTTGGGGTCTGCTCCGTTTGCCGGAGTTCTTGGGGTTAATTTGCGTAAACGTAATTGGGCAGCCACAGGGCGATCTGCGGAAAGATCATGACAACAGCCAGCGCCAGAGCCATGACCAGAACAAACGGCAGGATCGACTGATAGATATCCTGGATCGAGATTTCCGGCGGCGCCATTGCACGCATCAGGAACAGGTTATAGCCAAAGGGCGGCGTCATGTAGGCGATCTGGCAGGTGATCGTGTAAAGCACACCGTACCAGACCAGATCAAAGCCCAGCTCCCCCACCAGCGGCACATAAAGCGGCGCAACAATGACCAGCATTGCGGTGTCGTCCAGAAAGGTGCCCATCACGATAAAGCTCAGCTGCATCAGGATCAGGATCACCCAGGGGTTCAGCCCCAGCTGTTCGGTAAACAGCCCCGAGATCGCCTTGACCGCGCCCAGCCCGTCGAACACCGCGCCAAAGGCCAGCGCGGCGAGGATGATCCACATGAACATGCAAGTGATGCCAAGCGTGTTTCTGACGGAATTCTCAAACACCTCGCGCGTCATGCGCCCCTTGAGAACCGCCGCCATGAACGCGGCCATTGCGCCGATGGCCGAGCTTTCCACCAGCGATGTCCAGCCGTTCACAAAGGGCACCATCATCACTGCAAAGATGCCCAGCGGCAGCGCGCCCGCCCCCAGAAGTCGCATCTTTTCCGCCATCGGAATGTCACGTTCTTCGCGTGGCAGCACCGGGCCGAGTTCCGGGTTCCGCCAGCAGCGGATCACGATATAGGCGATGAACATGCCCGCCATCATCAGCCCCGGGATCACCCCGGCCAGCCAGAGCTGCCCAACCGGCTGGCGCGCGATCATTGCATAAAGCACCAGCACAACCGATGGCGGCACAAGGATGCCCAGACTTGACCCAGCCTGGATCACCCCCGTCACCATCCGCTTGTCATAGCCGCGCTTGAGCAGCTCTGGCAGGGCAATGGTCGACCCGATGGCCATACCTGCCACTGACAGCCCGTTCATGGCTGAAATAAGTACCATCAGACCAATCGTGCCGATGGCCAGACCACCGCGCAACCCACCCATCCAGACGTGGAACATCTTGTAAAGATCATCGGCAATTTTGGATTCCGACAGCACGTAGCCCATGAAGATGAACATCGGCAGGGTCAGCAGCGGATACCACTTCATCAGCTTCATCGCCGCCGAAAACCCGATGTCATAGCCACCCCGGTCGCCCCACAGCAGCAGGGCCGCCATCACTGCGACAAACCCGATGGCGCCGAACACCCGCTGACCGGTCAGCAGCATCAGCATCATTGTCGCGAACATCAGCGTGGCAATCAGATCGTAGGACATCAGATCGCCTCACCTTTCAGCCGCAGCACGTCTTTCAACAGCTCGGAAATACATTGCAGCAGCATGAGGAATATCCCGAGAATCATGATGGTTTTGATCGGCCACAGCCAGGGCCGCCAGCCCGAGGGCGAAGTTTCCAGATAGCCGATCTCTTCGCTGCCGGTGATCAGCCCGCCAAAGAACGAAATCGGTTCTGTCCCGAAATAACCAAGGCTGTAAGCGGTCGATCCGATGGCGCCGTAAAGCAGCACACAGAGGTAGAAGATCAGGAACAGCACGGTGAACAGATCCACCACCGCCTTCTTGCGCGGGGACCATTCACCATACAGCAGATCCATCCGCACGTTTGATCCCAGCTGGATCGAATAGGGCCCGCCGAGGATGTAATAGGCGACCATGGTGAACTGCGCCATTTCCAGCGTCCACAGCGTGGGCGTGAAAAACGTCTTGTTGATTGATGAGATCAGCAAGATCCCCATCAGCACAAAGATCCCGTACATCATGATCCGACCAAGGCGGTGGTTGAAGCCATCCACACCACGGATAAACTTACGCATCGCGTCCCCCCTGCACTGTTTCCAGCGCCTCACGTACCCAGCCTGCCAGCATTGCGGCAATCGACTGCTGCTGCGCCTCGGTCGCGATAAGATCATTGCGGATTTCGATCATCACATTCGGATGCCCGCCCGGCAAAGCATGTTCCCGCAAGGTATGGGTCACACGGTCCTCGGGGCCATAGGGCGCGTTGCGCTGGACGTTCAGCAGCGTATGCCGCGCCGCACTGTCCAGCATCGCATCGGCCAGACGCGTGTCACTGTCATGCAACACACCGATCTCAACCGTCCGAGGCTGACCATGAAACACCCGGGTAAAGCTGTGAATGGTCACGATCACCGGCGCCGCCACGGTCGCAACCTCCTGCGCAAGCGCGGCGCGAAAGGGGGCGTAATACCGGCGCGCCCGCTCGGCCCGGTCCGCCTCGGACAGATCCGCATTGCCCGGCACCACGATCACTTCGCTTTGCGCTGGCATGGCGTCGGGCGCCTCGGGCGGGCGATTGCAGTCATAGACCAGCCGCGAAACGTTCGACGCGACCAGCACCGCATCCAACTCTGCTGCCATACGTTCTGCCACTGCCATGGCACCCGGATCCCAGGCAGCGTGGCTCAGACGATCCGCCTCGGACAGACCCAGACCTTTCAGCCCCTCGGGGATAAAGGCCGAAGCATGTTCGCAGACCAGCACCACAGCGCTGGAACCGCCACACACCGTGACGATGGACTGGTTTTCTGAGGTCGCAATCCCTGACATCTGTCCCCCGTTTTCCAGAAACCTTCGGGGGAGGTTAAGATTCTGTCAATAACTTAATGTAACAGATCTCACATATGCTATCATGATGTAACGAATTCCATCAAAACGAGCGAATCCGTGGCTCAGAGCGACCAGACCATTGCAGAACGCATCCAGTCCGAACTGGACACGCTGACCCGCGCCGAACGACAGCTCGCCCATGCGATCCTTGAAAATTATCCCGCCAGCGGCCTTGGCCCACTCTCTGCGCTGGCGCGCGATGCCGAGGTATCGGGGCCGACCGTGCTGCGTATGTTGCAAAAGCTGGGGTATGCCGGCTACCCAGATTTTCAGGCAGAACTGCGCGAAGAACTGCGCGCCAAGGTCAAAAGCCCCATCGCAAAATATGACAACTGGGCCGAGGCCGCGCCTTCGGGCCACATCCTCAACCGCTTTACCGAGGCGGTGATCGACAACATCCGCCATTCGCTGGCGCAGATCGAACCCGAAGCCTTTGATGCCGCCTGCGCGCTGATCGCGGACCCCAAGCGCAAGGTGCATATCGTCGGCGGGCGAATCACGCATACCCTGGCAGAATACCTTTACCTGCACATGCAAGTGATCCGCCCGGACGTTACACATATCCGCTCTACCTCGAACACCTGGCCGCATGACCTGCTGGATGCGGGACCGGGCGATGTCTTCGTCATTTTCGACATGCGCCGGTACGAGAATAATACCCTGAAGCTTGCCGAAATGGCGGTGGCGCGGGGCGCGCAGATCATCCTGTTCACCGATCAGTGGCGCTCGCCCATCCACGCTCTGGCAGGCATCTGTTTTTCAAGCAGGATCGTCGTGCCCTCGGCCTGGGATTCGCTGGCAACCCCGATGCTGCTGGTCGAGACGATGATTTCCGCCGTTCAAAGCCTGTTGTGGGAGGACACGCGCCGCCGCATGGAAACGCTGGAAGAGATGTTCGACCAGACCAAGCTGTTTCGCAAGTTCACCTGATGCGCTACCGCGCCAGCACGTCCCGCACCACCTGAACATAGCGTTGCGCGATTGCGTCTCGCGCCACATGCCGCCCCTCCTGAACAAGATGCGCCCCGCGCACCCAGACATCACGCACCCGAATATCCCGGCCAAAGATCCAGCGGTCCAGCGTCTGCGCACCGTCTGTGCCCAGCTGAAACGGATCGTCCAGCGCCACCAGATCCGCAGGCGCCCCGACCGCTATCACCGGATCACCCGCGCCCAGTGCCTGCGCGCCTCCGGCCAGAGCCGCATCGAACAGCTGCTGACCAGTTGATCCCGGCTGCGGCGTCATCACATTGCGCTCACGCAGGCTCAACCGCTGGGAATATTCCAGCGCCTGCAATTCCCCGGCCAACCCGATTTGCACATTGCTGTCGGTGCCCAGACCGATGCGCCCGCCAGCCTCAAGAAATGCCCGCCCCGCGAATATCCCGTCGCCCAGATTCGCCTCTGTTACCGGACACAGCCCCGCCACAGCGCCAGAGGCCGCGATGCGCGCAACCTCCCCTTCGGTCAGGTGCGTCGCATGGATCAGGCACCAGTCCGGCGTGACTTCGGCATGATCAAACAGCCAGTCCACCGGGCGTTGCCCGCTGAAGGCGATACAATCCTCGACCTCTTTCACCTGCTCAGCGATATGGATATGCACCCGCCGCCCCGGCAGCGCCGCCACCAGCGCGGACAGATCCGCACCACTGGCCGCCCGCAGCGAATGAGGCGCATAACCCACCAGATCCCCGGGCCGGGTGGCCAAAGCATCGCAGTGGCTGATCAGCTCAAGAAACGACTCGAAACCATGCAGGAACCGCCTTTGTCCCGCCCCCGCAGGAACGGGGCCAAAGCCACCGTGAGCATAGAACACCGGCAAATGGGTCAGGTTCAGCCCCGTCGCATGGGCTGCGGCAAAGATGCGCGCCGACATCTCGGCGGGGTCATCATAGGACTGCCCGTCAGGCGCATGGTGCAGATAGTGAAACTCGCCCACGCGGGTATAGCCCGCCTCCAACATCTCGACATAGGCCATCTCGGCAATGGCCTGCGCGCCGTCGGGGTCCAGTTGCAGCGCAAAGCGATACATCATCTCGCGCCATGTCCAGAAGCTGTCGCGCATGGCCCCTCGCTGTTCGGTAAGGCCGGCAAACCCGCGCTGGAACGCATGGCTGTGCAGATTGCTCATCCCCGGCAGCAAGGTGTCCACACCGGCAGCAACGCCCGCCCCGGCAGGCTCAACCGCAGTGATCACGCCATCACTGACCGTGATCGCGATATTCTCTGCCCAACCTTCAGGCAGCAGGGCCTGTTTTACGACAATCTGCATGACACCTCTCCGATCAACAACACTTTGGGCTTTGCTGAAGGCCCCTTATTATGTATATACTTATTAATGGTGCAGGAAAAGGCGGAAGATCGGGATGTTGAAACTCTGGACCAATGCGCGGGTGATCACGGGGCAGACTGACCAGATCCGCCCGGAACCTCTGGATGTGCTGTGCGACAACGGGCGGATTATCCACGTCGCGCCCGGTATTGAGGCACCCAATGCCGAGGTTGTCGATTGCGGCGGCGCGCTGATGACGCCCGCACTGGTGGATTGTCACACGCATATCGTGTTCGGCGGCGACCGCGCCCGCGAATTCGAACTGCGGCTTGAGGGCGCGAGTTACGAACAGATCGCCCGCGAAGGCGGCGGAATCGCCGCCACCATGACTGCCACCCGCGCGATGAGCGTGGATGACCTGGTGCAATCCGCACTGCCCCGCCTTGATCACCTGCTGGCCGAAGGCGTCTGCACGGTCGAGATAAAATCGGGCTATGGTCTGGATATCGAGGCCGAGCTGAACATGCTGCGCGCCGCCCGTCGGCTGGGTGAGGTCCGCCCGGTCCGCGTGGTGACCACATGGCTCGCCGCCCACGCCCTGCCCCCCGCCTACAAGGGCCGCGCGGCGGAGTATATCGCCGAGGTGGCAATTACCGGCCTCGACCGCGCACAGGCCGAAGGGCTGGTCGATGCGGTGGACGCCTTTTGCGAAAGCATCGCCTTTTCGGTGGAACAACTGGAACCGCTGTTTGCCCACGCCACCAAACTGGGCATCCCGGTCAAACTGCATGCCGAACAGCTCAGCCATTGCGGCGGCACGCAGCTGGCCACCCGGCACAAGGCGCTGTCAGCAGATCACGTCGAATACGCGACAGAGGCGGATGCGCATGCCATGGCCGCCGCCGGAACTGTCGCCGTGCTGCTGCCCGGTGCGTTTTATACATTGCGCGAAACCCAGTCGCCCCCCGTCGCGGCCTTTCGCGCGGCTGGCGTGCCCATGGCGCTGGCCACCGACTGCAACCCGGGCACATCGCCCGTCACCTCGATCCTGCTGACCATGAACATGGGCGCGACGCTGTTCCGCCTGACTGTGCCCGAATGTTTCGCCGCCGTCACCCGGCATGGCGCGCAGGCGCTGGGGCTGAGCCATGAAACCGGCACCATCGCACCGGGCCTGTCGGCAGATTTCGCCCTGTGGGAGGCGGACAGCGCCGCCGTCATGGTGAACCGCATCGGGTTCAACCCGCTCAAAGCGCGGGTCTTCAAAGGGGAATACGTCTGATGACACTTACGCTGACACCCGGCACCGTGGATCTGGCCACACTGGCCGACATCTACTGGCACCAGACCCCGGTCACGCTCGACGCCTCGGCCCTGCCGGGGATCAGGGTCGCGGCTGCACGGGTGGCCGAGGTCGCCGCCGGCAGCGATCCGGTCTATGGCATCAACACAGGCTTTGGCAAACTCGCCTCCCTGCGCATCGCGCCGGGGGATGTGACCACCCTGCAGCGCAACCTGATCCTGTCCCATTGCTGCGGCGTTGGTGATCCGCTCGCGCCCGAGATCGTGCACCTGATCCTGACGCTGAAGCTGTTGTCGCTGGGGCGTGGGGCGTCGGGTGTGCGCCCGGAACTGGTAGCACTGCTGGAGGGGATGCTGGCCCGTGGCGTGATCCCCGTCATTCCCGAAAAAGGCTCGGTTGGCGCCTCGGGTGACCTTGCCCCGCTGGCCCATATGGCCGCTGTGATGATCGGCGAGGGAGAGGCATGGGTGCACGGCGTCCGCCTGCCGGGATCGGATGCTTTGACCCGCGCGGGGCTGAAACCCGTCGTTCTGACCGCCAAAGAGGGGCTTGCCCTGATCAACGGCACGCAGGTCTCGACCGCATTGGCTTTGGCCGGGCTGTTCCGCGCCATGCGCGCGCTGCAGGCCTCGGTCGTGACCGGCGCGCTGACAACCGATGCGGCGATGGGATCGACCGCGCCCTTTGCC
This sequence comes from Puniceibacterium antarcticum, assembly GCF_002760615.1. Classification (GTDB taxonomy): domain Bacteria; phylum Pseudomonadota; class Alphaproteobacteria; order Rhodobacterales; family Rhodobacteraceae; genus Puniceibacterium; species Puniceibacterium antarcticum. The sequence continues at coordinate 21,523 of NZ_AWWI01000173.1, forward strand.
GAAGAAATCCAGCTGCTGCGCGGCCAACCCGGCCAGATCGAAGTTGCCGCCACCCTGCGCGCCCTGCTCGACGGGTCGGACATCCGCGACAGCCACACCGATGGGGACGAGCGGGTACAGGACCCCTATTGCATCCGCTGCCACCCACAGGTGGGCGGTGCCTGCCTTGACCTTTTGCGACAGTCCGCCACCACCCTGCGGATCGAGGCGAATGCCGCAACCGACAACCCGCTTGTCCTGTCGGACGGCAGCATTGTGTCGGGCGGGAATTTCCACGCCGAACCCGTGGCCTTTGCCGCTGATCAGATCGCCCTTGCCGTAGCCGAAATCGGGGCAATTGCCCAGCGGCGTGTGGCGCTGCTGGTGGACCCGACCCTGAACTACGGCCTGCCCGCGTTCCTCAGCCCCGCACCGGGCCTGAACTCTGGCCTGATGATCGCCGAGGTGACCACCGCCGCCCTGATGAGCGAGAACAAGCAGCTCGCGCATCCCGCTTCGGTCGATTCCACCCCCACCAGCGCCAGCCAGGAGGATCACGTGTCCATGGCCTGCCACGGCGCGCGGCGGCTGCTGCAGATGACCCAGAACCTGTTCTGGATCATCGGGGTCGAGGCGATGACCGGCGCGCAGGGCATCGAAATGCGTGGCCCGCTGAAAACCTCGCCCAGCCTGCAGGCGGTGATCGCAAAGATCCGCGAAACCGTCCCCGCCCTTGCCGAAGACCGCTACATGGCACCCGATCTGGACGCTGCAGGGGCGCTTGTGGCCAGCGGCGCGCTGGCGCAGGCTGCGGGCATCCCCTTGCCGGAGGTTTCCTGATGCATCCCGTCACCGTCACCCGGGGCGACAGCCCGCTGGTTCTGGGCTTTCCCCACACCGGCACCTATGTGCCCGACGACATCCGCGCCCGCCTGAACCCCGAAGGGCGGATGCTGCGCGACACCGACTGGCATATCGACTCGCTCTACCGCGATCTGATACCCGGAATCACCTGCGTCGCGGCGAATTTCCACCGCTACGTCATTGACGCCAACCGCGACCCCGACGGAGCATCGCTCTACCCCGGGCAGACCACCACCGGCCTTGTCCCGCTGAACACCTTCGACAACACGCCGATCTGGGCCGAAGGGGCAGAACCGACCGAGGCTGACATCGCCCAGCGTCTGGCCGACTGGCACCGCCCCTATCACGCGGCGCTTGAGGCGGAACTGGCGCGGGTCAAGGCCCGGCACGGCATCGCGATCCTCTATGACTGCCACTCGATCCGGTCGGTCATTCCCTGGCTGTTCGACGGCACCCTGCCCGATTTCAACATCGGCAGCGACAGCGGCGCCACCTGCGCGCCTGCGCTGGAACAAGCCGTGCTGAAACGCTGCACCGCGTCTGGCCGCACCACCATCCTGAACGGGCGCTTTCGCGGCGGCTGGACCACCCGGCACTACGCCACGCCCGCCACAGGCATTCACACAATCCAGATGGAGCTCGCACAGTCCAGCCATCTTGCCCGCGAGACACCTGATTTTGCGCTGGACCCTGACAAATCCGACAGCCTGCGCGCCGTTCTGAAACCCATCCTGCAAGATCTCATCGACCTTGCCCCCACCCTCGCCTGAAAGGATCGTCTCATGCCCGGCTCCCGCCACAACCTGCGCGACATCTACCCGCCCACCGGCCCCGAGCTGACCGCGAAAAGCTGGCAGACCGAGGCGCCCCTGCGGATGCTGATGAACAACCTGCACCCCGACGTGGCCGAGAACCCGCACGAGCTGGTGGTCTATGGCGGTATCGGGCGCGCGGCCCGGACTTGGGAGGATTTCGATTGCATCGTGGCGAGCCTCAAGGATCTCGAAGCGGACGAAACCCTGATCGTGCAATCGGGCAAACCCATCGCCATCATCCGCACCCACCGGGACGCGCCGCGCGTGCTGATCGCGAATTCCAACCTCGTGCCGGAATGGGCCAATTGGGACCACTTCAACGAACTCGATAAAAAGGGCCTGATGATGTACGGCCAGATGACCGCCGGGTCCTGGATCTACATCGGCGCGCAGGGCATCGTGCAGGGCACCTATGAAACCTTTGCCGAGGCCGGGCGCCAGCATTACGACGGCAACCTCACCGGCAAGTGGATTCTGACCGGGGGGCTTGGCGGCATGGGCGGGGCGCAGCCCTTGGCCGCTGTCATGGCCGGGGCCTGTTGTCTGGCGGTAGAATGTGACGAGACGCGGGCCGATTTCCGCATCCGCACGCGGTACTGCGATGAAAAGGTTCATACGCTGGACGACGCGCTCGCGCTGATCGACCAGTGGACCCAAGCGGGTGAGGCGAAATCCGTCGCCCTGATCGGCAACGCCGCAGACGTCTTTCCCGAAATCCTGCGCCGCATGCAGGCTGGTGAGGCGCTGCCCAATGGCCGCCCCGACATTGTGACCGACCAGACCTCGGCCCATGACCCTTATCGCGGCTACCTGCCCGCAGGCTGGTCCGTGGCAGAATGGCGCGAAAAGCAGGAAAGCGACCCCAAGGCGGTCGATGCCGCCGCACGTGCGTCGATGAAGATCCACGTCGCCGCCATGGTCGGCTTCTGGAACGCCGGTGTGCCGACGCTGGATTACGGCAACAACATCCGGCAGGTGGCCAAGGATGAGGGGCTGGAAAACGCCTTTGCCTTTCCCGGCTTTGTGCCCGCCTATATCCGCCCGCTGTTCTGCAAGGGCATCGGGCCGTTCCGCTGGGTCGCGCTGTCCGGCGACCCAGAAGATATCTACAAGACCGACCGCGCGATGAAGGAACTCTTCCCAGAGAACGAAGGCCTGCACCGCTGGCTCGATATGGCGCGCGACAGGATCGACTTTCAGGGGCTGCCCGCCCGCATCTGCTGGATCGGACTGGGTGACCGTCACCGCGCGGGGCTGAAGTTCAACGAAATGGTGGCGAGCGGCGAATTGTCCGCGCCCGTCGTCATCGGACGCGACCATCTGGATTCAGGCTCTGTCGCCAGCCCCAACCGCGAAACCGAAGCGATGCGCGACGGGTCCGACGCGGTCAGCGACTGGCCCCTGCTGAATGCCCTGATGAACACGGCGAGCGGCGCAACCTGGGTGTCGATCCACCACGGCGGCGGCGTCGGCATGGGCTATTCGCAACACGCCGGCGTGGTGATCTGCGCCGATGGCACCCCCGAGGCAGCGAAACGGCTGGAACGGGTGCTGTGGAACGACCCCGCGTCGGGCGTCTGGCGCCATGCGGATGCAGGGTACCCCGAGGCCGTGGAATGCGCCCGCGCCAACGGGCTGCGCTTGCCCCGGATTCTGGGATGAGGGTCTGGCGCGCCGCCGACCGCGTGTCCGAGCCGTGGAAGAACGGCGCCGGGACGATGGCCGTGATTCTCACCAGCCCCGGGGGCACCGATTGGGACAGGCTCGACTGGCGGGTGAGCACGGCGGTTATCACCCGCTCTGCACCGTTTTCGCATTTTCCCGGGCTGGATCGCCTGTTCACGCCCTATCAGGGCGGCACGGTCACCCTGCGGCTGCCAGGGCAGGTCCAGAAGGTCACGCCGGGGGATGCGCCCTTTGCCTTTTCCGGTGAAGCCGAGTGTTATTGTGACCACGACGGCGCAGAGACGCTGGTGCTGAACCTGCAGACCCGTGCGCCGTACCGGGCGGCAGCGGGGTATGACGCCTCGGTCTGGGAGGGGGCACCGGTGGCGTGCTACCTGTTCGCGCTGGAAGCGATGGGAGACCTTGCAGCCTTTGATCTGGTGGAGGTCAAACCCACTGATTGCGTTCCAACGGGACGGGCACTTTTTGTGGCCATAAATAAAATCTCTGAGATCCCCGTGCCAACAGCCTGAATTCAGGACGCGGGGGCGTCTTTACCCCTGATCGCTTTGCGCCCTTGGTGCAAAGGCGGCGACCAGTTGATGACTGTCGCCCGGATAAACCAGCCGCGCCCAGGTCACCCAGCCTTCGGACGTGCGGGTGCGGCGGACAATTTCCAGACAGGCATCACCGTCGCTCAGCGCCAGCGCGCCCGCCATTTCAGAATCTGCGTTCAGCGCACGGATGCGATGGCTTGCCTCGCTCCACGGCACGCGGCGCAGCAGCCATGTGCCCGGCGGGGTCGCACCAAAGTCCTGCTCCAGAACGCCAGGGGCCTGACCCGGGTTCACCAGACGGGTTTCGTGACAAAATGGCTGGCCATCGGCGCTGTGCAATCCTTCCAGCTGCAAGGCGCCCTGCCCTGCGACCGCGCCGCTACCGATATCAGCCGCTTCGGAACCGCTCAGCGCGCGGGAATTTCGCGACAGCAGGGTAAAGCGGTAATCCTGTCCCATGGAACCGACCTCGGCCTCGATATCCGCGATCTCCATGATTGCCGATTGCGCGCGCGGCTGTGCGACAAAGGTGCCGCGTTTCTTGCGACGGATCAGATAGCCCTCGCGCGCAAGCCGCGTCAGTGCCTTGTTCATCGTCATGCGCGACACGCCATAGGTTTCCGCCATAGCCGTTTCCACCGGCAGCTGATGCCCCGGCGCCCAGTCGCCCGACACGATCATATGACGGATGTCCGCGGTGATCCGGTCATGCTGGCTGATCCGCCTTGGCGGCTGTGTCATCTGTGGTCCTTCCTCGCGACTGAGCCGGCTGCCGTTGCCGGAAGGCACTACTGCACCAGAAAGGCACCACGGTCGAGATAGGTATCAAGGAACTGCTCCAGGCGCGGATTGCGCGGAGCGGCAAAGACCTTTTCCGGGGTGTCATGGAACAGCAGCTTGCCATGATCCAGAAAACAGACCTTGTTGCCGACCGAGGCGGCAAAGCCGATCTCATGCGTGACCACCACCATGGTCATACCCTCATCCGCGAGGGTGCGCATGACGTTCAGCACCTCGCCCGTCAGTTCGGGATCGAGCGCCGATGTCGGTTCGTCAAACAGCATGATTGTCGGGTCGAGCGCGAGGGCGCGGGCGATCGCCACGCGCTGCTGCTGGCCGCCGGACAGCTGAGAGGGATAGTGATGCGCGCGTTCCTTAAGATCGACCTTTTCCAGCTGGCGCATCGCTATGGCCTCGGCCTCGGCCTTGGACATCTTGCGCACGCGGCGCAAACTGGCTGACACGTTGCCCAGCGCCGTCATATGTGGCCACAGATTGAACTGCTGGAACACCATGCCGATCTTGGAACGTGCGCGGCGCAACTCTGCAGCCGTCTGACGGCGTCGCCCGTTCGGACCGTCGACAAAGCCTACCGGCTCTCCCTCGATCAGGATCGTTCCGGCATTGGCCTGTTCCAGAAACGCCATGCAGCGCAGCAGGGTAGATTTGCCCGACCCCGACGGCCCGATCAGGCAAGACACCTGACCCTTTGGCACCTCAAGGTTGATGTCGCGCAGCACGACGGTGTCACCGAACTGTTTGGAGACGTTCTTGATGCTGATGGCGCTGTCGGTCATGTCACACTCAGTTTTGCGATTTTGCGTTCTGTGATGCGGCCCAGCCAGTTGGCAAGCTCGACCAGGGCCCAGTAGACAAGGGCCAGCACCACGATGGATTCGACAAAGGCATATTGCTGCGACCCGATGGCGCTGACCGTCATGGTCATTTCCGGCACCGTGATCAGCGACAAAAGTGCGGTGTCTTTCAGAAGGATGATCGCCATGTTCATCGACGGCGGCAGCACCAGCAGCGCCATTTCCGGCAGCAGGATGAACAGGATTGTCTGCAGGCGGGAAAAGCCGACGCATTCCGCCGCCTCCACATGGCCCGGGGGAACCGACTGATATCCGGCGCGGAAAATCTCGGAATAATAAGCGGCACCATAGACCGAAATGCCCAGCAAACCGGCGGTTATCGGATCAAGGCGCAGGCCGATGTAGGGCCCGCCGAAATACAGCAGAAAGATCTGGATCAGAAACGGCGTGCCGCGCAGCACCTCGACCGGGACCATCAGCACAAGATTGATCAGCGGCCCGCCAAAGCGGCGCGCGGTGGCCACGACAAAGCCAAGGGCAACGGCCAGCGCCGTGCCCGCCAGCCAGATCAGGACGGTGACACCCAGACCGGACAGGATCTGCGGCCCCTTGGCCAGAATGACGGCGAAATCAAAGCTCATTTGGCGGGCAACCCCGGCAGGGCGTCTTCGGCCCGGCGGGCGGCAAAGGCGACGATCAGGTTGATGACCAGATAGATGAGGCCGGCGGAGGCAAAGATCGGCAGTGGCTGATAGGTCGAGGCCGCAAGGTTCTGCGCCATCTTGGTCAACTCGACCAGGCCCACTACGGACACAAGGGACGAGGCCTTGAGGATCAGGATCGCCTCGTTCACCAGCGCCGGAAAGGTCATGCGCAGCGCGATGGGCGTGCGGATATAGATGAATGTCTGCAGGCGCGAAAACCCGGCCATTTCGGCGCTTTCGACCAGACCAATGGGCACGCCTTCAAACCCGCCGCGCAGGTTTTCAGCCTGATAGGCTGCGGTGCTCAACGACAGGCCGATGATGGCTGTGGCCAGGCTGGGCAGGGTGATGCCAATCACCGGAAGCAGGTTGAAGATCAGCAGGAGCTGCACCAGCAAGGGCACACCCCGGAAGAAAGAGATGAACAGCCCCGCGCCGCCAAACAGCACGCGATTACCGGACATGCGCATAGCCGACAGAAGAACCGCAAACCCCAGCCCGGCAAAAATCGAAAGGACACTTACGAAGATCGTCATCAGCGACGCCTGCAAGAGCAGCTGGAAGAGATACCAGGTCATGGGGTGAGGAGTCCTGTCATGCATGCGCGACGGGCCGGGTGGGCCGCCCCGTCGCGCGGGTCGATCAGATGTTGGGGTCGGTCACGTAGTCGGGCATGTCAAAGGTGGTGCCGAACCATTTTTTCTGCAGCTCCGCCATGCGGCCGTCTGACTTCATCGCCAGCAGGATCTCATCGATCTTGTCCATCAGGCTGGAATATTCCGGCTCGATCCGGCCCGGAAAACCGAAATAGGTCGGGGTGCCAAAGGCAGGGGTGATGACCTTGAATACTTCGGGACGCTGGCTGGCGACAAAGGCGATGTTCGGCAGGGAATTTGCCATCGCCTCGATCCGGCCAGCGGCAAGGTCAGCATAGGCTTCGTTGAACGACACGTATTCGCGATACTCGGTCGGTGCCGGGTCCAGCGTCGCGCCGAATTCCTGCAGCTGCGCCAGCTGCGCAGTGCCGGTCGCCGATCCAACCGGCTTGCCCGCAATATCCGCAGGGGCGGCAATGTCGCTGTTCGCGCCAACCAGCAGGGCGACGGTCGCCTCTGCGATGGGGCTGGAGAAGCGGTAGCGTTCCATCCGGTCCTTGGTGATCGTGGCAGGGCCTGCGACAACGTCAAAGCGACCTGCCTCAAGACCTGGCAGAACCCCGGTCCAGTCGAGGGTAATCCATTCGATCTTGACCCCCATTTCCTTGCCGATCTCATCGTAGATATCCATGTTGAGGCCGGTGTGGGTGCCCGCATCGATATAGTCGAACGGGGCAAAGGCGGTTTCGGTGCCGACCTTCAACGTGCCCGCCGCCATGACGCGTTCCAGCGCGTCTTGGGCTTGGGCCGTTATGGTCGTACCAAACAGAAGGGCCGCGCCGGTGAGGGCGGCAAGAAAGTGCTTGCGCATTGATATTCTCCCTGTGCGCCCCTGACGGGGCATCGTTGTTGATTGTCCTGATCGCGGAGGCCCTGCAGACGCCGCATGGCTTTTGTGTATACAAATAGCAGTGAACAGCAAAAACAGGCGATGGGGAAGTCGGTTTCCGCCGATAGACGCCTGTCCATTGGGCACTTTCAACCAGCCCCGCGCAAGAAACAGGCACGTCATGCAAGTTCCGATCTGGGAAAACAGCGGTGCCTGATGCCGGGATGGGCCGTCGCCTGCCCCAAAAGATCAAAGATCTTGCCGGGGTTCAGAATCCCCTTGGGATCGACCGCGCGGTTCAACCGTCGCATGAGCGCCAGCGCGCCGCCATGCTCGGCCTCCATTAACGCGTTCTTGCGCAGCCCCACAGCATGTTCGCCCGTCGCCGTGCCGCCACAGGCCAGCGCCATGCCGAAAATCCGCGCGTTCAGCGCTTTCACCCGTGACTGTTCCTGCGCATCCTCGGGATCGAAAACCACGATAAGGTAAAAATTGCTGCCCCCCAAAATAGCCGTGCAGGGGGGGGCGATGATGCCTTCGGCAGTAATTTTTGCCTGAATAGCGGCGATGATCCCGGGCAGTTCAGACATCGGCACACAGACATCTGTCGACAGGCTATTGCCACCGGGGCGCAGGGTCAGTTCGGTGACAATGCCCAGCGTGCCCTCGGCCACGACGAACAGCGCAGTCAGGTCATGTCTTTAGGACGACTTGCGCGCCCGGCCCCCGGTGTGGATCATGGATCACCTCACCATCCGGCAGCACCAATGTCAGCCCCATGACAAGAGCGCAGCTTGGCATGCGCGCCCACGTCGATGGGCAGGAAGAGCCCGGTGTCGCGCAGATGTTCGTTCAGCTGCTCGCGGGTCACGCCAGCCTCGATCGTGGCATCCATATCCTCGGGCGACACAGGCAGGATCGCGGTCATGTTGGTCAAATCGATGCTGAGGCCACTCTGCACCGCCTGTGTCGAAGAGCCATGTCCGAAGGCGACAACCGTAAAACCATGATCGTTGCAGATTGCCAGAGCGTGCGACACATCCTGCGTCGTCTGCGCAAACAGCACCGCAAAGGGGGGCGCGGCGGCGTGCCAGCTGTACCCGGAGCCATGCTGATCGCGCAGAGCAGCACGGGTTAATATCCGGTCCCCGAAACGGGCGGTCAGGGCGTCAAGCGCACTTACTCTGCCTAGTTGCGTGCCGCCACGTGGCGGTTGATGGGAAAGGACAGCCCCAGGTTTTCACGCAGGGTTGTGCCCTCGTATTCCTCGCGGAAGAGCCCACGGCGGCGTAGTTCCGGCACCACGAGACGGGTGAAATCCTCAAGGCTGGAAGGCAGCGTCGGACACATCAGGATGAACCCATCCGCCGCCTCGGCCTCGAACCACTCCTGCATGTAATCAGCGACTTCCATGTACGACCCGGTCAGCCCGTTGCCGGTGTGCTGGCGCGCGTAATGGATGATGAGGTCGCGCAAGCTGTGCCCCTGTTCGACGAATTCCTTGACCCCTTCGAACATCGCTACCGATCCCTTGGCCTTTGTCGGCATCCGCTCCATCGGAAAGGGTTTGTCCAGATCCGCGCCGTGCAGGTCGATCTCAAGAAACTCCTGCAGCATCAGCAAGCCGACCTCGGGGTGCATCACATCCACCATTTCCTGCGCGCGCGCCTCGGCCTCTTCGCGCGTCTCGCCCACGTTGATCACGATCCCCGGCATGATCTTGAGGTCTGACGGCTTGCGGCCATACTTGGCCATCCGCCCCTTCACATCCGCATAAAACGCCTTGTTCTTGTCGATGTTCGAAGCCAGCGAAAACACCACCTCGGCAGTGCGCGCCGCGAGTTCCTTGCCCCTCTCGGAGCCGCCAGCCTGCGCGATAACCGGTCGACCCTGCGGCGTGCGGGCGATGTTCAGCGGCCCGCGCACCTGAAAATGTGCCCCCATATGGTCAAGCTGATGCAGCTTGCCCTTGTCGTGATACAGCCCGTTTTCACGGTCAAGCAGCAGCGCGTCATCCTCCCACGAATCCCAAAGACCCAGCACAACATCCAGAAACTCCTCGCCCCGATCATAGCGGTCGCCATGGGCATCCAGCCCCTCACGGTTGTAGTTATACCCGGTCTCATCATGGTCGGATGTCACCACGTTCCAGCAGATCCGCCCGCCCGAGATATGATCGGCAGACGCAAAGAGCCGCGCAATATTATAGGGTTCGTAATAACTGGTCGAGGCGGTGGCGACGAATCCGATACGCGCTGTCACCATCGACAGCGCCGTGATTGCGGTGATCGGCTCAAACCGGTTCATCTTGGTGGGCTGGCGGGCCAGCGCCTCTGGGTGGCCGACGGCAGCGGCGGGGCTGTCGGCAAAGAACATGAAATCAAGGCAGGCCGCCTCGGAAATCTGCGCGATCTTTACCATATGGTCGATGTTGTTCGCCCCGGTCACATCCGATCCGGGATGCAGCCAGGCGGCGGGATGAAAGCCGAAGGTATAGACAAATGTGCCAAGTTTCAGCGTATCGATGCGCGCCATGCTCGCCCTCCAGAATGGGATTTTCGCCGCAGTATGCGCGCCTGCGCCGGGGGGCAAAAGCCGATTTCGACCGCCCTGCCCAAGTGGACGCCGAATTTCAGCGGGAATCGGCATCACTGCTTAAGGGCGCGGCAAGCAGTCCGCCGGAATAGAAACCGCCCACCTACCTTCTGTTGATCCATTAAGGTATTCATACACAACTTATTGCGTTCTCATCCACAAGATATTGCGTTTTCCACAGAAATTTAGCTTTACAGATATGACCCCTGGCAGGCACCATATGTGGTAAGGAATGCGGAAATCCCCGCAGGTCCTTGAGCAGGCACCTAGCGCTTGGGACGCTCTCAGGCCCCTGCGCTACGCAAACAAAAAGGTGGCGTCATGGCATTGTCCGAGCAGTATCTTGAAGACGACATTCACCCGATCGACATCGTCGAGCATCTGGCCGAACATCACGATTGGGACTTTGACCGCATCGCTGACGATCAGATTGCGATGACCGTAGAAGGACAGTGGCGCACCTATTCCATAACCCTCGCTTGGTCCAGCTATGATGAGACCCTGCGCCTGATCTGTACCTTTGAGATGGAGCCGCCAACCGAACGGCTGGGCAACCTGTACGAGGGGCTGAACTCGGTCAACGATCAGTGCTGGACGGGGGCCTTTACCTATTGGGCCGAAGAAAAGCTGATGGTCTATCGCTACGGTCTTGTGCTGTCCGGCGGTCAGGTCGCAGCGCCCGATCAGATCGACACTCTGATCAACGCTGCAGTGACAAATGCCGAACGGTATTACCCGGCATTTCAGCTGATGGTCTATTCCGACCAGACGCCGCGCCAAGCGCTTCAGGTCGCCATTGCAGAAGCCTACGGTCGCGCGTAACTTTTGCCGCACGCAGGTTGAAAAGGATCGGGCGACCGATCCTTTTCGCTTTTGAACCAACCGTAAACGAAGGACAATATCATGCAGGAGAGCGAGATCGCAAAGCGGGGGCTGGTGCTGCTGGGCTGTGGCAAGATGGGCTCGGCCATGCTCGAAGGTTGGCTGGCGCGCGGATTGCCGAAAACATTGGTCTGGGTCATGGACCCCCATCCCAGCGACTGGCTGTCCGCGCAGGGCGTGCGCCTGAACGAGGGCGTGCCAGAAGATCCGGCGGTGGTGCTGATCGCGGTCAAGCCGCAGATGATGGCAGATGCGCTGCCGTCGCTGCAGGCGCTGGGGAATGGCACCACCGTGTTTCTGTCGGTCGCTGCGGGCATTCCGATTGCAACCTTCGAACGGATGCTGGGCGCGCACTCTCCGGTCATCCGCGCAATGCCGAACACACCTGCCGCCGTCGGGCGCGGGATCACCGCGATCATCGGCAATCCGCATGTGAGCGAGGGCGATCTGGACGCCGCCGAGGCCCTGCTGAGCGCCGTGGGCGAGGTTGTGCGGCTTGAGGATGAAAGCCAGATGGACGCTGTGACGGGGGTCAGCGGCTCTGGCCCGGCCTATGTGTTTCACATGATCGAATGCATGGCCGCCGCCGGCGTGGCCGAAGGTCTGTCACCCGAGCTGGCCCTGCAGCTGGCCCGCGCCACGGTGGCGGGTGCCGGGGCGCTTGCCATGAGCGGCGAAGACCCCGGTCAGCTGCGCAAGAATGTCACCAGCCCCAATGGCACGACGCAGGCCGGGCTTGAGGTGCTGATGAACGCAGACACCGGCCTGCCGCCGCTGATGAAGGCGGTTGTGCGTGCGGCCGCAGCACGGTCCAAGGAGCTGGCCAATGGCTGAGATCTCCTTTGATGATTTTCTGAAGGTCGATATCCGGGTCGGTCAGATCGTCCGGGCAGAGCCGTTTCCCGAGGCGCGCAAGCCCGCGATCAAGATGTGGATCGACTTTGGCCCCGAGATCGGGGAGCGCAAGACCTCGGCCCACGTGACGGTGCATTACACGCCCGAGTCGCTGGTCGGCAAACGGGTGATGGCGGTGGTGAACTTTCCCCCGCGCCAGATCGGGCCGGTGAGGTCCGAGGTTCTGGTGCTGGGCGTGCCCGACGCCGAGGGCGCCGTGGTGCTGCTGAGCCCGGATCAGGATGTGCCCCTAGGCGGGCGGATGCACTGACTTCTGACGTTTCGCCCGTGGCGGCGGGCGGATTTTGCGTATTTGGAAAGAGAAGAAGCCGGGGACTGGCGCGGGTCGTGTCACGTCGTGCTTGACCCGTGACTGCGGGTGCGCTGTGGTCGCGGCGACGGAGGAGAGACGATGTATCAGCCAGCCATCACCGGATCGGGTGTGTACACCCCTGAACAGGTGATCACCAATGATGAACTCGTGGTCGCGTTCAACGCCTATGTGGCGCGCTACAATGCCGAAAACGCCGAGGCGATTGCCGCCGGTGCGCTGCGCGCCAAGGGGCCGTCAAGTTCTGAGTTCATCCTGTCCGCCAGCGGGATTGAGCAGCGGTTCGTCATGGACAAGGACGGGGTGCTGGACCCGGACCGGATGTATCCCCGCCTGCGCCAGCGCAGTGATGACGAACCGGGGATCATGGCGGAAATGGCGCTTGAGGCCTGTGGCAAGGCGCTGACAGCGGCGGGGCGACCGGGCGCCGATGTTGATCTGGTGATCTGTGCCGCGTCGAACCACGAACGTGCCTATCCGGCGATCGCGATCGAGATCCAGCAGCTGCTGGGCGCGGGCGGCTTTGGGTTTGACATGAACGTGGCCTGCTCTTCGGCCACCTTTGGCATTCAGGCGGCGGCAGATATGGTGCGGGCGGGATCGGTGCGCTGTGCGCTGGTCGTCTGCCCCGAGATCTGTTCCGGCCATCTGGAGTGGCGCGACAGGGACTGTCATTTCATCTTTGGCGATGTCTGCACGGCGCTGGTGATCGAGCGGGCAGAGGAGGCGCAGGGCGCGCATTTTGTGGTGCGCTCGACCCGCTGCGCGACGCAGTTTTCCAACAACATCCGCAACAACAACGGCTTTCTGCGTCGCACGCGGCCCGATGGGACCAACGACCGGCGCGACATGCAGTTCATGCAGAATGGCCGCAAGGTGTTCAAGGAAGTGCTGCCAATGGTGTCGGCCCATATCGCCGGGCACCTAGAGGCCGAGAGCGTCGGCGCGGATCAGCTGCGCCGCCTCTGGCTGCATCAGGCCAACAAGTCGATGAACGATTTCATCGGGCGCAAGGTGCTGGGGCGCGACCCTGGCCCGGGCGAGCAGCCCAACATCCTGCAGGATTACGCCAATACCTCGTCCGCCGGGTCGATCATCGCCTTTTCCAAATATTGCGAGGATCTGGTGGACGGCGATCTGGGGCTTATCTGCTCATTCGGGGCCGGCTATTCCGTCGGCTCTGTCCTGTTGGAACGAAAGGATGTGGCATGACATTGCGCGTAAAGGATATGGTCGCGGCGGCAGAGACCGAGATTGTGACGCTGCGGGCGGAAGAGGCGAAGGCGCGGCATGGTGCGGCGGATGTGCGGTTCATCGATCTGCGCGACCGGCGCGAGCTGGAGCGTGAAGGACGGATCCCGGGTGCCTTTCACTGCCCGCGCGGCATGCTGGAATTCTGGATCGACCCGGAATCGCCCTATCACAAGCCGATCTTTGCCGAGGATGTGCAGTTCGTGTTCTATTGCGCCAGTGGCTGGCGGTCGGCCCTGTCGGCCAAGACGGCGCAGGATATGGGGCTGGACAAGGTTTCGCATCTGGGCGGTGGGTTCAGCGCCTGGCGCGATTCCGGTCTGCCGGTGGAGCAGGTGACGGCGAAGTAACGCCTTGGCGCGTCACGGGGAACCTTGAAACACGATGGATCACGTTTCGCGGTTGCGCCGCAGGCGAAAGGCCGTGAACACGTGATACATGTATGTCCCGAAACGCCCTGTTCTCAGGCCTCTTCGCCCACCGCTGCACGCCAGTGGCGTCGGCAGAGCGGCACATAGGTTTCATTGCCGCCGATCTGCACCTGCGCGCCCGAGGTCAGCGCATGGCCGGTTTCGTCCTGCCGCACCACCATCGTCGCCTTGCGCCCGCAATGGCAGATGGTGCGCACCTCGCGCAGGTCATCGGCCAGCGCCAGAAGGGTCGCGGAGCCCGGAAACAGCGCGCCCCGGAAATCCACGCGCAGCCCGTAGCACATCACTGGCACGCCGAGATCATCCGCCACGCGCGCCAGCTGCCAGACCTGATCTGGGGTGAGGAACTGCGCCTCGTCCACAAAGATGCAGGCGATGTCCTGCAGGGCCGAGGCTTCCTTGAGCCGGGCAAAAAGCTCGGTGTCCGGGGCAAAGGTTTCAGCGTCGCGGCCAAGGCCGATGCGTGAGCCGATGCGCCCCTGCCCTGCCCGGCTGTCCACAGCGGCGGTCAGCAGAAAGGGCATCATGCCGCGTTCCTCGTAATTATGCGCGGCCTGCAACAGCAGGGTAGATTTTCCCGCATTCATTGTGGAATAGTGAAAATAGAGCTTTGCCATGGCGCCCTCTTGCCGCGCACAAGGTGGCTTGGCAAGACCCCAAGGTTGCCTCTGCCACTCCGGCTTCGCGGGTGCTGTTCAGAACAGGAGATGGATCAGACGAGGCGGCCCCAGAGGTCGTATTCGCCGGCTTCATCCACATCGACCGTCACGATATCCCCGGGTTTCAGGCCTTCATGGCCCGTATCGATGAACAGGTTGCCATCGATTTCGGGCGCATCTGCCATGGTGCGGCAGGTCGCGGCGTCATCTTCGACCAGATCGACAATCACCTGCTGGCGGGTGCCAACCTTGGCCTCAAGCTTGGCCTCGGAAATGGCCTGCGCCTTGGCCATGAAGCGGTCCCAGCGATCCTGCTTGACCTCGTCCGGCACATGATCCTGCAGGGCGTTCGACCGCGCACCGGCGACGTTTTCGTACTGGAAACAGCCGACACGATCCAGCTGCGCCTCATCCATCCAGTCGAGCAGCGTCTGAAATTCGTCTTCGGTTTCACCTGGATAGCCGACGATAAAGGTCGAGCGCAGGGTGATATCGGGGCAGACATCGCGCCATGCAGCGATTTCGTCCAGCGTGCGGGCAGCGGCGGCGGGGCGGGCCATGCGTTTGAGCGTGTCAGGATGGGCGTGCTGGAACGGAATATCGAGATAGGGAAGCACACGACCGCCCGAGGAAGACTGCGCTGCCATCAGCGGGATAAGATCCCTAACATGCGGATAAGGATAGACATAATGCATCCGCACCCAGGCGCCCAGCTGGCCGAGTTCGCGGGTGAGGTCGAGGATGGGGGCTTTGGAATCGCGGTCTTTCCAGTCGGTGCCGTAGGCGGAGGTGTCCTGAGAGATGACCAGCAGCTCTTTCACCCCTGATTCGACCAGCTTTTCCGCCTCGCGCAGGACGGCGCGCTGGGGGCGGGATTGCAGACGTCCACGCATGTCGGGGATGATGCAGAACTTGCATTTGTGGTTACAGCCCTCGGAAATCTTGAGGTAGCTGTAGTGGCGCGGGGTCAGCTTCACCCCCGCCGCAGGCATCAGATCAATGAAGGGATCGGGCGACGGCGGCACGGCCAGATGCACGGCGTCCAGCACCTGTTCATACTGATGCGGGCCGGTCACGGCGAGGATGCGGGGATGATGTTCGCGGATGTAATCTGGCTCTGCCCCCAAGCAACCCGTTACAATCACACGACCATTTTCGGCCAGCGCCTCGCCTATTGCCTCAAGGCTTTCGGCCTTGGCACTATCCAGAAAGCCGCAGGTGTTGACGATCACCGCATCGGCGCCGGCGTAATCGGCGGAGATTCCGTAGCCCTCGGCGCGCAGCCGGGTGAGGATACGTTCAGAGTCCACCAGCGCCTTGGGACAGCCGAGCGAGACCATCCCGATCGAGGGCTGGCCCGCGCGTCGGTCGGACGGCAGGGTGGCTTTGGGGGCAAGGTCGGGGCGCAGATTCGGCGGGTTCTGGGACATGGCTCCTCATAGCGGCAGCTTTGAGCGCCGGAAAGGGTTTGTTGCGGGGCGCCGCAAAACCCGGGCTGGAAACCGTATGGATTGCGTATGGAAAGCGTATGGCTAGGGTAGGGGTGTGGTGTGGTGTGTGAGGGATTTGGGGACAGATGGCGGAGATTTGGCGACAGAGTTTGGCCGATGTGAAGAAAAAGCGCCCTTGGTCCAAAGCTGAAAAAAACTAATTGCTCAGGCGAAAACTGGTCGCGTTGTTTTGGGCAATGGAGTTCGACCGCACCGTCAAAGGATCGGGGAATTTGGGGGGCCATCGGCTATTGGGCGCGGATGCCGGTGCAGATGGCTGGTTGAATCATCACCGCCGTGGGTGCGGCGGCGCTGGCCGGGTTGGTTGGGCGGAAGGATTGAAGATCAGCCGTCCCCTTCCCCTCACGCCACAAAAAAGGACGCGCCGTGAATGCGCGCCCTTCCAGAATTTCGATAGAGGGGCCGGTCCCTAGCGGCGGCGGTCGCGTCTTGCCGACATGGGTTGGAAGGCGACGCCGACATGGGCTTCGCAATAGGGTTTGCCCTGTTGCACGGGCAGGCCGCAGAACCAGAAGTGCTCGGTCGCAGGGTCACCCACGGGCCATTTGCAGGTGCGCTCGGTCAGCTCCATCAGGGTAAGCTTTTTCGCCTTCTTCTCGATCTCGTTCACCTTGGCGAGGGCCTCGGGGCTGATTTCGTTGGCAGAGGGCTGCGGCGGCAGGGGCTGGCCGGCCGGAATGATCGCACGGCGCGCAGGCGGCTGGGCGGATTTGGTTTCAAGCACAGGCTCGGTCGATACCGGGCGGGCGCTTTCGGTCTTGGGCTGGGGGATTTTAGGCTTCGCTTCTGGTTTGGGGGTTGCTGGTTTTGCGCGTGCTTCCACCTGGGGCTGTTCTGTCGGGGGCGGGGCTGTCGGGGCTGCGGGCGCGGGATCCGCGCCGACGCGGTTGGACAGGCCCAGCCGGTGCACCTTGCCGATCACCGCATTGCGGGTGACCCCGCCAAGTTCCTTGGCGATCTGACTGGCGGACTGACCTTCACCCCACATCTTTTTCAGCTGCTCTACGCGTTCGTCGGTCCAGGACATGGGAGTTCCTTACTGAAAAAGCGGCCACGCTGGCGGGCCGCCTGAAAATTCCGTATGAGGTCCTATTCTAATCACTCCACCCCGAGTTACAAGCGGGTGAGTCCATGAGGAGCAGACGATATGCACGAATCCGCCCCCTATCCGCAAGGAACACGCCGCTTTGGCCGGGTCAACTGGCTGGGTCTGTACACACTGGCGCGGCGCGAGGTGATGCGGTTCAGTTCGGTCTGGACGCAGACGCTGCTGGCGCCGCTGGTGACGGCGGGGCTGTTTCTGCTGATTTTCACCATCGCCATCGGGCCGACGCGGGGGGATGTGATGGGGGTGGCGTTCACCACGTTCATCGCGCCGGGCATCCTGATGATGACGGTGATCCAGAATGCGTTTGCCAATACCTCATCCTCGATCGTGATTTCCAAGGTGCAGGGCAATATCGTTGACACGCTGATGCCACCGCTGAGCGGGGGTGAGCTGGTGCTGGGGTATCTGGCGGGCGGTGTGGCGCGGGGGCTGTTCGTGGCGGTGGCGCTGGCGGCGGTGCTGGGGTTTGCGCTGGGGATCGTGCCGGCGCATCCGTTTGTGGCGCTGGTGTTCGTGATCCTGGGCGCGGCGTTCATGTCGTCGCTGGGGTTGCTGGCGGGGATCTATGCCAACAAGTTCGACCAGATGGCGGCGATCACCAACTTCCTGGTCACACCTTTGGCGTTCCTGTCGGGCACGTTCTATTCGGTTCAGGCGCTGCCGCCGGTGCTGCGCGAGATCACGCATTTCAACCCGATCTTCTATCTGATCGACGGGGTGCGTTATGGGATGATCGGTGTGTCCGATTCCTCGCCCCTGCTGGGGTTCTGCGTGGCGCTGGCGGCGACGCTGGCGATACTGGGTGTTGCCTGGCAGATGTTCCGCACCGGGTACCGGCTGAAGGCCTGACGTCTGGTCCGGGCGGGGCTATCCCCCCTGCCCGATCCCCCTGTCCAGCCACATTGTGCGGATCAGCGGCGCGCGGGGATCAGCTGCTGCAGGATGCCGACCGAGATCAGGTAGACCGAGGTCACGACCAGCCCCCAATGTGCCCAGCTTTGGGGGTGGAAATCGACCCAGGCGGCCCAGCCGGCGAAAAACGTCCAGGCAATGGCCATGGGCAGGGACACGCCCCGCCAGCGTTCCGTGCGCACCGGGTGGATGAATTTCAGCGGCAGGAACATCGTGACGGCAAGCACGCCCACCACCGCGAGGATGATCCAGAAATTTGGCGTCAGCGCGAACATCACCAGCACCAGCATGTTCCAGCAGCCCGGAAAGCCCTGAAAGGAATTGTCAGAGGTTTTCATGCGGTTGTCGGCAAAATACATGGCACTGGCAAAGGTGATCAGGATGATCGCCACCCAGCCTGTCCAGCCCGGCAGCAGCCCTGACTGGAACAGCGCAAAGGCCGGGATGAAGACATAGGTCAGATAGTCGATGATCAGATCCAGCAGCACGCCATCAAAGCGCGGTGCGTTGGTTTTCACATCGTATTTGCGCGCCATCGGTCCGTCGATGCCGTCGACGAAAAACGCCACCACCAGCCAGAGGAACATGATGGACCATTTTCCCTGTGCCGCCGCCAGAAGGGCAAGCATGGCAAAGACCGCGCCCGTGGCGGTCAGGAGATGGACGGTGAGGGCTTTGGTCTGTGCGGTCATCGAACTGTCATGGACACTTTTTGCGCGGCTTGCAAACCGGATATAGGTCGCGAGGGCGTACCTTCACGGGGGTGTGCACATTTTGCACAGGACTGCGCCTGCGGCACGGGCGGAATTTTGCGTATTTGGAAAGAGAAGAAGCCGGGGTCTGCGCAAGGGGCCCGCACTCAGGCGGTGAAGAAGGCTGAGCGCGGGCGTGGATCTGCAAGAGCGTTGAGGATAAGGTGCGCGTTGCCCTTAGGGTCGGCGGTACCGTCAAGCGTGATGTCGTAGCGCAGACCGCTGTGGATTTTGGCGTGATCCTGCAGGGCAGAGCCAAGGGGGCGGTCGCCGCGCGCCGTTTCACGCTGTGTCAGCGTTTCCGGCGGGGTCAACAGGGCGACGAACAGCACGTCGAAGGGGGCGAAGGCCGTCTGGAGCTGTGCGTGCCAGCCCGGCGTGTCAAGGATGTGTCCACGATCAGGTCATTGCCCGCCTCGGCAAAGGCCGCCATGGCGCGGTGCATCCCGTCAAAGACCGCGGGCCGTGCGGCGGCCCAATCCGGATAGGCCTTGGGATCGAGCGCGCCGCTGTCACGGAAGTGATCCAGCGAGAGGTGGAGGAAGGGACGCCCTGCGCTGGCGCGAATCGCGCGGGTCAGTGTCGATTTCCCGCTGCTGGAGGCGCCGTGCAGGAAGAGGATCAGCGTCATGCCAGCAGGTGAGTTGCGTGCGCGCCGGTGATTGTGGCGGTGACGATCTGGCCTTCGGTCTGGGGGATTGCGAAATGCACCTCGGTGAATTGTTCGGTGCGGCCCATGTCGGGGGATTCCATCAGGATGTGATGCGTGCGGCCGATCTGTGCAGCGAGGTGCCGCAGCACCTGTTGATCGCCGACGGCGCGCAGGCGGGCGGCGCGTTTCTTGATCGCGGCGCCGTTGACGGCGGGCATGCGGGCGGCGGGGGTACCTTGCCGGGCGCTGTAGGGGAAGACGTGCAGCCAGGTGAGGTCACAGTCCTCGACCAGTTTCAGGGAGTTTTCGAAATGAGCCTCGGTCTCGGTCGGGAAACCGGCGATGATATCGGCGCCAAAGGTCATGTCGGGGCGCAGTTTGCGCGCCTCCTGGGCAAAGCGGATGGCATCGTCGCGCAGGTGGCGGCGTTTCATCCGTTTCAGGATCAGGTCGTCGCCGTGTTGCAAGCTCAGGTGCAGATGCGGCATCAGGCGGGATTCGGTGGCGATGGCCTGCAGAAGGTTTTCATCGACCTCAATCGAATCGATGCTGCTGATCCGCAGGCGCGGCAGGTCGGGCACCAGCTTCAGGATACGCATCACCAGATCACCGAGTTTCGGCGTCGCGGGCAGGTCCGCACCCCAGGAGGTCAGGTCGACGCCGGTGAGGACGACCTCGTTAAAGCCCTTGTCCACGAGGCGTTTGATCTGATCCACCACCACGCCTGCGGGGACGGACCGGGAATTGCCGCGCCCGAAGGGGATGATGCAGAAGGTGCAGCGGTGATCGCAGCCGTTCTGGACCTGCACATAGGCGCGGGAGCGGGTGCCGAAGCCGTCGATCAGGTGGCCGGCGGTTTCGGTGACGGACATGATGTCATCGACCATCACCTTTTCCGTCTGGCCGATGAAATCGGTGGCCAGCGTCTGCCAGGTGGCCGGGGTCATCTTTTCGGTATTGCCGATGACGGCGTCGACCTCTGACATCGCCTTGAAGGTTTCAGGTTCGGTCTGGGCGGCGCAGCCGGTGACGATCAGGCGGGCGTCGGGATTTTCGCGGCGCAGGCGGCGGATTTCCTGACGGGCCTTGCGCACCGCTTCGGCTGTCACAGCGCAGGTGTTGATGACCACGGCGTTGGTCATGCCTGATTCGGCGGCAAGCGCCTTCATCGCCTCGGTCTCATACGCATTCAGGCGGCAGCCCAAAGTCGCAAAAACCGGTGTGGTGACTTTGGGCGCGCTCATAGCGTGGCCAGCCAGTCAGGGGTGAGCGTGCCCGAGGCGACGTGCATCGACGCCCCGGTCATCCAGACACCATCGTCGCGCCAGTCGATCATCAGTGTGCCGCCATCAAGGTCGATCTGCACCCTTCGCCCGGTGAGGCCGCGGCGTGCGGCAGCCACCGCCGTGGCGCAGGAGGAGGAGCCGGAGGAGAGGGTGACGCCAACGCCGCGTTCCCAGACGCGCATGCGCAGGTGGTCCGGCCCGATCAGCGAGGCGACCTGTACATTGGTGCGCTGAGGATACAGCGGGTGGTGTTCATAGCGCGGTCCGAACTGGTCAAGCACAACCGCCTCTGCATCCGGCACAAAGAAGGTGCAGTGCGGATTGCCCATGCCGGTGGCGGTGGGGCCACCCTCGATGGGCAGTTCAAGGGTATCCATCGCCTCGGCCAGCGGGATCTCGGCCCAGTCAAGCTGTGGATGGCCCATGTTGACCGAGGTAAGGCCGTTGCCCGCATCCACGGCCTGCAGGGTGCCGCGGTCGGTGATCAGGGTCAGCCTCCCCTGCCCTGTCTCGTTCATGATATGACGCGCGATGCAGCGGGTGGCATTGCCACAAGCGGCAGAGGTCGACCCGTCGGCATTGTAAAACGTCAGATGCGCATCGCCACGGTCGCTGGGCGTGATCAGGGCGAGCTGGTCGAACCCGATGCCCCGGTGCCGGTCGGCCAGCGCAATGGCAAGCGCTGGCGTCACGGCGATGTCGCGCGCGCGCGCGTCCAGCACGACAAAGTCGTTGCCCAGCCCGTGCATCTTCATGAAGGGCAAACCAGAGGTATCCTGCGTGTTCATGGCCGCGCCTATACGCCTTGTGGGGGCGTCTTTCCAGTGGGCTCGCAGCGGCTGACGCTAGGGCCGTTACAAGTTGGTCATAAAATGCACTTTTGGGGGTTGACCCGCCCCGCCAGTATTTCTAGACAGCCGCCTAGTGGGCCGGTAGCTCAGTTGGTAGAGCAACTGACTTTTAATCAGTAGGTCTCGGGTTCGGATCCCGACCGGCTCACCACTTTTTCTAATGTAAGACGACACTAGGTTTGTCGCTTACGACAGGAATTTGGTGTTTTTCGACATTGGGATTATTGCTTCAAGCTCAATCTGTCGCGCTCTTGAAATATATGCCGCTTCAAATCTGTGAACGCTTCGCACGACGGTCCCTGCCGTTCTGGTTCAGGCACCATAAGCGCGGCCGTTAGCTGCGAATGCTCGATTTGTTGCATAGCCTTGAAGGCTTCAGGGAAGCGTGCATTCGCTGCGCCGCTCTCGAACAGCAGCAACGCGCAGAAAGCCGTCGGTGCAAAGTTGCGAACCGTGGCCGCCCTCAGTGACTTGAACGGCCCTTAGCGGACCTTGGCCATCCGATCAGAATGCTACGGTGCGGCCCGTCGAAGCGGTCATTCATCTATGCATCAGCACTTTATCTTCGTTGTGGGATAGCCTGATAATTCTCTAAAATACTACGACATAGTTCTACGAACCATCTTTGTCCTAAGTTCGATGGCCAATTCGTGTCTTGCATCGGGAAGGCCTATTGTGAATGACCTACCAACACAGCGTTGATCCGCACCGAATAGTAGACACTATCCCTACTGCTTTTACTCTCAAGTTCTAGGCCGTGCGTTTCGCTCAACTTAGTGAGATACCTAATTTCGGCAGACTTTTTTCTATTCAACCTCCAGATAAATGAACTATGACGAAACAAATTCAGGAGATTTCCTTTTTTGATTTTGATCTTCAAAAACCCTCCAAAGCGCAGAATGACATCTATCGAACAAATTAAATAGACGTTCGTTATACAGATAGTGATATGCTTCGATTAGCCGGGTCCTCTCGCCATTGCTAAGCAATGAAATTTGCCCTATTCCCTCTGCAAGATCAACAATTGCGCGAGCGGAGTTGTAGGCATCTCCCTTTAGCGCTGAGTTCTGCAACACCGCACGAATGAGGTTATCCACGTTCTCGCCGTTGTTTCGACCAATCTCAGCAACTTTAAATCGAATGTTCGCTGCTACAACGTGGTTCTGCTTTGCTTCAGCACGCTGCAATAGACGGCTAAGTACCTTCAACATTTCAGTCTTATCTTCTATTTGCTCAGCAAGTATAATTTCGGCATGAAGTGCAGGTGCAGTTCCTCGAGATATTGAAATTGTCTGCTTGGCTGCCTCCGCAGCAGCTAATATATCTCCTTGACTTTCAAAACAAAGAGCTAATCCCAATTTGGCTTGTTGCTTTTGTGGTTTGTTTAGCAATTCGTAATTCAGTGAATCAAAAATCACTTGTGCATCTGTAGTGCGACCCATCATACGCAAGGCCCGCGCCTGTTCGTACCTTATGAAATTTAGATCAGCGCCCAAATCAGCCGTTTCGCCGATTAAACCAATTATGTCTTCACATAGGAGATTGGCGCTACGGTAGTGAGAGCCGGCTTTTAGCTTTGAAATAAAAGATGTTGCAAGTAGCACAGCCGCTTTTATATCCAATAAATTGGATGTAGCAAGCGCTCGCCTTAACGCACGAAAAATCAACGCGTTCGCATTAACCAATTCATGGTTGCTAACTACGGCTAGCCGAACACGTTTTGATAATTTTGATTTGCTTATTTCTCCAGTTTTCCAATCGCTGCCAAAAAATAGATTTAGGGCCATTACGTCAATTTCTTTTGCCCTGGTCTGTTCTGTAATTTCACGGACATAGTCTCTAACTGGCCGAGGAACTGAAACAACTTTTCGAGTAGATGCATCTTGAACACCATCCAAAAAAGCCAAGCTATTCATGTCTATGAGTGAACGCTCATGCAAAATGCGAGCGTGTATCGGTCCAATCGGATGTGGCCCCAAGAACCGCTTCAAATTTACTAACTGTTCACCGCGTGGGAGCGCAGACAAAGCAAGTAGTAACTGATACGCGCGACCAACAGCATCATCATCAGATAGCTGCATATCTCTTATTGTCGCAACTAAAGCGGCGGGCGCGTCCGTTTTCGTTTCTTGGTTGTCTGAAAAATCTGGATCCATACGTAGGAGATCATCAATCGACATAAACTCGAGATCCCGCAAAGCTGCATCTACTCTGGATGGAACGCCATCTGTGTGGCGGTACAGAATAGAAGCGTGTGATGGCTTTCCGTATGCATCACTTCCAAATTCGCTTTCTACAACATACGTAGCCAAATCTGGCTCATCAAGTGGTTTGAGTTCGACAACAGAGATGGTAGCTTTACGAGGCAACTTTCGACATCTAATTGCTAGAAAAGCTTCGGGCGCAAAATCCGATATGGTTTGGCAAAACTCTTCTATGTCTGAAGTAAGGGCCTTTTCAACGTGCATTGTGGTAGTTGCATCAACATCATCAAGCACCAAAACAGATGGCCCGACAATGGACAAAGACTCACACATGCTTTGAAATGTAGCACCATAAGTATTTCTGAAACTGTCAAAGAACGCATCTCTGTCTTGATAGGCACTCATGTCTATAAAGAAAATATTTTCTGGGCGCACATTCAAATCGACGACAATAGACGAAAGAAACCCGCTCAGGCCCATCCCCCAGTCCGAAGCTAACCATACTGCACGATCTTGCTTTAATGACTTTACGCAAAGTTCTTGCTCCAAATGTCGGACCTTCGCATGCGCTTTTGCAGAGCTGGGACTTTGCCTCAGAATTTCAATATCAAAATCGCTTTCCATATTTAGTTCTATGGGATTTTGCTCTTGAGTTATTATTTCAATAGGTGCGGCCTCATCAAAAGTGGGCGCATTTTTCCCTATATAGGAAATTGAAAAACTACCAGACACATCATCTAGGTCTTGAGTATTGTCCTGCACCATTTTCATAGTACCGTTGGCCATCTGCTCCAATATTCGGGGCCAGCTCTTAAAAACACGACTGGCCCCATTTAGGCAAATCTCATTCAAGGAATATCCTTGAATTCGATCTGATCGATTGTTGCCATAGTGCTGAAGACCAAAGAGTGACGCGGCTTGGCTTTCAATTTTACTTTTGCCGCCACCGACCGTTGACGATCTAGTAATTGGATCATGCATGTGTCCAAAAAGATGCAGATCATATCGCCCTGCTGGAAAAACGTCATTGTCCCATGTGCTGGGTGAGTTCGTTCTCAACCAGCTAGCTGGTTGATGAGTGACTAAAAGGTTGATTTCTTGCTTTTCAACCCATTCACCGGCATTTTTCCCTGTTATTGCATGGAGTTGGCGGACGTCGACATGCAGCTCACCCTCATAGTTGCTTCCACTGAGTTGCAACCACGTTGAGTTGAGTGCATTTACGCCAACTTTGCACTGTCCGTTGTCGATTACGTATGATGCATCGCCGGGCAAAATACCCTCTATTTCGGGCTTTGCATGAGTGCCAGAGTCTATTGCGCTCGTCACCCATGACGAGTAATTCTTAAACACTTTTTTGAGAAAAGTGTCATATTTGCGATCTCGCTTCCAGAAAGCGTTTCTAAAAGGCTCGTGGCTCCAATATTGAGTAAAGGCAATTGCTTCTGGTACTGTGACCTTTGGTCGTTCAAGATCATGATTGCCGGGAATCGTGATAATTTGGGGTCTGTTTTGGGTTTGCTCAATATGATCCAAGATTTTGGTTATTACTTGATCAAAATTACGAAACTCAGCCACAAGTCCTTTGTTGACCATATCCCCCGAGAACACGATTAAATCCACTGGACCGGACCGGTTCAAAAGGCTTGTTAGGTCTTTTAGAAAAACTTCATTCACTCGCGGCCAGAGTTCATCCAAATTACTTGCGCCAATATGCAGGTCACTAAGATGCAGCCACCGAAAATACTTAGCTTTGGTCACATCATCCCCTATCTAGCGATCAACAACTTTGATTTACCTTGGCTAAGGGTGGTTGGACATGCAACCTTCGGTAACTAAAAATGTGTCTTGTATCGTATATTGCGGTTGTAACGCCTTTGCGCAATGATTCCTGAGCTTCCAAAAGTGTCTGCTTTGATCATCTGCGTTTGATCACTCTTAGCCGCAGCGGATGTCTCCTTTCCGCCCTTCGTGTCAGATGCTGCATCTGCAAAGCCGAAGCGTGTGACCGGCAAGTTTGAGCTGCCTACCGCCTCGCGCTGCAAGCCGAGGCGGCTTACAGCGCGAGGTTCTGTGGGCGTCAAAATACAATGACCGCCCGATCTGACAAAACGGCGTGGATACAATCTCCCAAGCCGCGTCGAGGCAAAGATGGACTGTGTGAAACTGCTGGGGCAGCGCCTCATGGCGCAGGACTTCGATATTCAAGCTGCTGAAACCCAGATGAAATACCGGGTCTGGAAGGGAATTTCGGACCTGCCCCAGTCCGCCATGGTGAGCACGAGGGTTTTGCCCATTTAGGAATCTCCGTAGCTGCGTTCGATCAGAGGCATAGCGCGCTCAAGATCGTCAGCAGTCGTCAAGGCAATCTCCAAATCGCCGGTGCCAAAGTGGCCCACTTTTGATACATCCCGCGTGAACCCGGGCTCTATCTTCACGGTGGACGGGTCGACTTTGACGAAAACGAGTATCTTGTTTGCCGTCGGTCGAAATTCCACGCAGGCGAAATTCTTGATCCGCTTGAACGCGATATAAAGCTGCAATGTTGTTTCCTGTACGTCGTCGCCCAGTGCCACCAGGTAGGCACGGAGCGCTTCGAACCTGTCGATCATGCTTGCGTCCAGCTCTGCCATGACTGTGCTGATCGTTTTCTGTTTTCCAGACACAGTCACTGCACCATTGCCCAAGCCTCCAAGGCCCACCAAACCTTTCACAGACGTCGCCGCCACAAGGTCAAGCATCAGCAAGTCACCTCCAAAGCGGCGATACCGGATCAACTCGATATTGCGCTGGATTTGTTTGACGGCGTGATCGTCATAGCGGTTGAAATCACCGGCGATGCAGATCAGTCGCGGGGCGGACCAGTCGACGGCATCGGCCGCGTCTTTGCCCAGCTTTTCCAGCACCAGCCACTGAAAATCCTTCCGGTGGTCCATAAGCCAGTCAAGATAGAAGAGGCCCTGATTGATCACGTTCTCATTCGAGGCGCGCTTGTATTCCAAGATCACCGGGCAGCCATTTTCATCAAGGCCCAGCGTGTCGATCCGCCCACCATGGGTGGTGGTGAATTCGGTGGCGAGGAATCTGACGCCCAAAAGTGCCTCGAGGTTCGTTTCAAACAGGATTTGAACCGATCTTTCGACGGTATCTGTAGTGCCGGTCAGTTCGGTGACGGCGTTCGAGGCTATACGGAAGAGTTTGATATCACTCATTTTTACATTTGCCCTTCAGTAGATGCAACGTTTCTGATTTCAACGCTTCAGAACCACATGCAACGAGAAACCCGAGTGCTGATCCACTTGCACGGGACGGAACGACCAGAAATCGCGCAACACCTCAGCATGCGGGTGGCCGTAGCTGTGGCGCGGATCCGAGCTGAAGACGCTTATTGTGGGCGCAGCCAGCGCGGCAAGTCCTTCGTGCCAATTTGCCCGGGCGCCATGGTGCGCGACTTGAAACACGCTCGTTCGTCTTGCCCGGCGTGCGTCAACGTAACCCTCCAAATTGTCCCACTTTGCAGGGCGGCTCAGGTTCCCATCGCCGGTTAACAGGATCGCCCCTCTCGTTTCATGTTCCTTCCAACAGCCGCAAACCCCAATAAGTCGGTGATAAAAGCATTCGCAGTCGCAGATGCTCTGCCCCGTCCAAGGGCCAACCGCGCCCCCATAAAGCGTCAGGCTGACATCGTTCATTGCCGCTCGACCGAAGGTCGCCTCATACAACGCCCTCAGAGCTTTAAGCGCCGTCTTCCGTTTGGCATCGTTCCCATTCAGGAGTTGATCCCGCAAAGCGTCTACCTTTGCGGCGAACCCAGCCGGATCAGATGGTTCCGTGTCCGGATCGTTGTATGGAACGAACTCCCAAACGCCTAAGACGGAAATCGCTAGACCGGGCCGGAGCATCCGCACGCCGTCGTCCCCGTGATTGTCTGACAGGTCCAGTTCATCAGGTGAACATGGCTCGCCCGGGCCCGACGACTTGTCGGAGTCATCTAAGTCTTCGGGGGCTGCGGTTGGTTCGGCCGGGAATGGTGGCCCATCACCGTCAGATGGCATGACGAACAAAACCTGTCCAAATCCATCACCTGCCACCTGGGCGAAGTATTGTACAGGATCGACAAAGAACAACATCTCCGGGTCGTCTGCCCTCAGCCCCTGTTCAAAGCCGATCAGCAGACGGTGCCACAGCGGCGCCCAAGGCAGCATGACCGTCTCGGCACCGATCTCATTCAGCAGGTCAACCACGCCGCTGATATGGTCGTTGTGGAAATGCGACAGGGTAAGAAGGTCGATTTTTTCACCTTTGCATACGCCTTTCAGGTCAGTGATGGCGTTGGTGACCAGCCGCTTGTTCGTGCTGGACCCACAGTCATAGACCCAGCGATACGGTCCGACCGGAGCAGGTTTGGTCCGCCCGTGAGTTTTGACGCGCTTCGGCTTCTGTGGTGGCCAGTGCTCTACCGAACCAGTGGCAAACAGACCCTGACCGACCGGAAAGAACCGATGGACCGCGCGGATCTGGGTCATGCGTCGGCTGTTTCTGCGGCAGGCTCCAGCGCCTCGTGCAGGAGGGCGTTGAGGAGTTTGCTGCGGGTGGCGGCGGTGGTGGTGAGGCTGGCCTCCAGCTGATCGCAAAGGGTCATCAGGGCATCGACCTTTGCCACAATGCGGTGTTGTTCGGCGAGGGGTGGGAGCGGGATCGGAAGAGGCTTCAACTTTGCAGCCTTTATACCCTTGGCTGTCATTCCTGTCGCCTGTCCGTCGATCAGAGCTTGCATGACTTCGCTTGTCAGCGCGAGCATGAGGTAGCGCGTATCGATTGTTGCGTATGGTTGAAAACAGATGACCCGCTGTGCCAAAGCAAATGGCTCTTCGATGTCATTGAGGCAAACATTGGCCAATGGCGCTTCGGTTGTGAAAAACAGATCACCCAAACGCGGAAAACCTCGTGTCATCCACTTCTCGAACGTCTGCTCAGATATGTATTCACGGGGTTCTCGATTGAGGGCTCCCATTCGCACGTTTTTCGCGGTGATCAGCGGTACGCCACCTTCTGTCTTAGGCGGGGTATTGCCTCGATAGTCTATAAAGAGAAATAGATTCTCGAAGGACTGCACCTCCCAACCAAGCGGAAGGTCTAAAGGATAACCTTCTCTCTTTGCGTCGGGGGCTAGCCTTATTCTAGCGTCACCCGTTTCCTTCTTGAGAGCGTCTTTCCCGGCCTTGAAACGCTTCAACAATTCCGCCGCCGGTTCGTCCGCCGCATCCTGCGCCACCAGCTTGCCGCGCACGGCGAGGTTCAGGATGGTTTGGCGGAGGGTTTTGATTTGGTCGGGGCGGGTGGTGAGGGTGGGGAGGGATTGCAGGGCGAAGCGGGCGTGGGATTGGAAGGCTTCTGCGTCGGTCTCGGGGGCGGTCAGGCGGGCGAGGCTGGCGGTGGTCAACCGATCCCGCACCGCCTCGCGCCCCGCGCGGGCCTGTTCCAACTGATCACACAGCGCCATGAGTTCATCGACCTTGGCCACAATCCGGTGCTGCTCGGCGAGGGGTGGGAGGCCGAATGGTAGATTGAGCAAGATTGACTGGTTCAAGTTTTGCATAGTCGAACCGATAGATGAACTACCCAGATATTCCCTTCCAAAGGGCGACCCGATCACCAACACGAGAAACCGAGCACAGAGAAATGTAGAAGGTCTTAAAATAAGACTGCCTGTGCCACAGAGCCATCCGGCCTCATTTTCTGTGACAATCGCACACCGTCCCATCTCGCCTCGTCGCGCCAAGACAATGTCACCAGGGCGCAACTTGAACGAAGCCAATCGCTCAAGCGTTGTGATGTCGACGGCCATCTTTTCTATCGGCACGATCCGCCCGTCTTGGAGTGAGGCAGGATTGATGACGGGTATGCCGCCCAAGCAGTAATCGCTTTGATGCAGCGAGCTGCCAAATGGGCCGGTCTGAAGCTCGTTAAGAACTGCCTCGACGAAAGCCGGTCGCCAAGGTGGAGGAATGGCGAATGCAAGGTCGCCATGAGATATTTGATCTCTTGCTTTAAATTTTCCGATCTCCCCAGCCTTCAACAGCCGCGCCTTCTCCTGTGCAATCCGCTTCAACAACTCCGCCGCAGGCTCATCCGCTGCATCCTGCTCAACCAGCTTGCCCCGCACGGCGAGGTCCAGCACGAAGCGGCGCAGGCGGGGGATGGCGTCTTCGGCATCAGAGATGCGGTCGTAAAGCTCCAGCAGGCGGGTAGATGAAAAGGTGGTGTCCTTCATCGCGCAAGCGCCTCGGTCAAGATGGCTTTCAACTGATCGCGCAGGGCGGCTGTCTCGGCCTCTGCCGCTGTCAGATCGGCCAGCAGGGTTTCGGGATCGCCATGATCCTCGGCCACCGTATGGGGGTTCTTGACGTCAAGGTTATAGCCGCGTGCCTTGATCTCTGCCGCCGTGACCTTCCACGCCTGCGGGCCTTCGACCCGCCCTTCGCGCGCGGCCCCGCCCCACCATGCGGCGCAGTCGTCCAAATGATCGAGCCGGATCGGCCTGGTCATGGAATAGGCTTTCTGCGTCTCGGGCACTTTGTGTTCCCAATACCAGATGTCCTGTGTCGGCGTGCCCTTTTCAAAGAACAGGAGGTTAGTGCCGATGGAGGCATAGGGTTTGAAGACCGAGTTGGGCAGCCGCACGATGGTGTGCAGGTTGCATTCCTCCATCAGGTGTTCCTTGAGCCGGGTCTTGATCCCCTCGCCGAACAGCGAGCCGTCGGGCAGCACCACGGCGGCGCGGCCACCGGGTTTGAGCAGGCGGATGATCAGGGCAAGGAACAGATCGGCGGTTTCGCGGGTGCGGAAGGTGGGGAAGTTGGATTCGATCCCGTCCTCCTCTTTGCCGCCGAAGGGTGGGTTGGTCAGCACGATGTCGACGCGCTCATCTTTGGTCCAGCTGACCAATGGTCGGGCCAGCGTGTTGTCGTGGCGCACGAAGTCCGGCTCTTCCACCCCATTCAGCAGCATGTTGGTGACGCAGAGCATGTGGGGCAGCGGTTTCTTTTCCACGGCACGCAGGGCGCCCTGCATCAGCGCCTCATGCTCGGAGCGTTTTACGTAGTTTTCGCGCATGTGGCGCATAGCGCAGGTCAGAAAGCCACCGGTGCCGCAGGCAGGGTCAAACATGATCTCGCCGGGCTTGGGGTCGATCTGCTGCACCATGAAGGCCGTGACGGCGCGCGGGGTGTAGTATTCGCCCGCGTTGCCCGCGTTCTGAAGATCGTTCAGGATCTGTTCGTAGATGTCGCCGAAATGCTGGCGTTCGGTCAGGTTGTTGAAGTCGACCTCGTTGATCTTGTTGATCATCTGCCGCATCAGCTGGCCGGATTTCATGTAGTTGTATGCATCCTCGAACACGTCGCGGACGACCTTGGCGCGGGGGCCTGCATTGGTGGGCAGGGATTTGAGATCTGGGAACAGGGTGTTGTTCACGAAATCCAGCAGCGTGTCACCCGTGATCCCTTCCGGGTCAGCAGCCCAGGCGCGCCATTGCAGATCAGCTGGAATGGGCGAGGCGTAATCATCCTTGGTAAGTTCGAGTTCCTGATCCTGATCGTCGATGATCTTGAGGAAGAACATCCAGCAAAGCTGGCTGATGCGCTGTGCATCCCCATCCACGCCGGTGTCTTTGCGCATTATGTCTTGGATGGATTTAACGAGGGTGCGAACGGACATCGGTTATGCGCTTTCTTCGTAAATGGCAGATTGCAGGTCCTGGACGGCCTGTTCGAACCCGGGTTTTCCACCGAAAGCATGGACGAGTTCAACCACGCTTCCCATGCCGCTGAAAGGTGCGATCTTTAGGACACCGAGGTCGTTGAGGTTCATTACGCCCTCGTCCGCGTACTTTTCAAGCAGTGCTTCGAGCACTGCCCTCGCCTGAGGACCGTACTTGGCGAAGACATCGCGTTTTTTAACGCCGTCGGCCCGCTCGCGCCGGGTCAGAGGTTTAGCATCGAAAGCGATGTGACAGATGAGGTCAAACGGATCCAGATCTTTACCAAGCTCTGCCGCGATCACATCGAGCGGCAGGCCCTCTGCCTCCAGTTCCTCGAAAAGGGCCTGTTTCCGGCCTTCGCCTTTCCAGCGTTTCAGGAAGTCATCAAGGCTGGAAAATTGCTGTTTCAGAGCCTTGCGAGTGTAATCGCGCAGGGATTCTGTTACTAACTTGCCGTTCTCGTCGAGATACTCGACCCGTTCCGCTACAATGACGGCACCTACCCCATCAACATAGACCTTGCGGAGAGGAGTACCTCCGGTGGTGCCACCGACTGGGTCCAGCGGATCGATGAGCACAGTTTCATCGACACCCGGATCTGGCGACAATGCCTCACCGTCATCGCCAGGTTGCAGCACTTCGTCCGGTGGTGTGATAGGATCATCCGGGCCGGGCTGATAAATCTGAACCGGTTCGCCATCAAATTCAGGATCGGCAAAATGACTGGTTGCGCCACGGAAATCCATCACGGTGAAAAAAAGTTTCTGGGTATCCTCATGCACTCGCGTACCACGACCGATGATCTGCTTGAACTCGGTCATTGACCCGACTTCGCGATCCAAGACAATCAGGCGGCACGTCTGCGCGTCAACGCCGGTGGACAGAAGCCGGGAGGTCGTCACGATCACCGGATAAGGTGCCTCGGGGTCGAGGAAGTTCCCCAGTTGATCAAGGCCGTCCTTGTCACTGCCCGTGATACGCATGACATAGCGGTGGTTCTGGGTCGCGAGATCAGCATTCTCATTGATCAGTGCTTGGCGCATCCTAGCCGCATGTTCCTGATCAACGCAGAAGACGATCGTCTTGGCCATCCGGTCGCCGCTTTGCTTCAGGAATTCCGACACTTTCTTGGCTACAAGTTTGGTGCGATCTTCCAGAACCAGTGTCCGGTCAAAATCTTTAGTATTGTAGATGCGA
The DNA here is from genome assembly GCF_002760615.1 of Puniceibacterium antarcticum. Lineage (GTDB taxonomy): Bacteria > Pseudomonadota > Alphaproteobacteria > Rhodobacterales > Rhodobacteraceae > Puniceibacterium > Puniceibacterium antarcticum. The sequence continues at coordinate 54,465 of NZ_AWWI01000173.1, forward strand.
TCCTCAACCTCTTCCCCATCACGGTCGAGTTGCCCTTGGACCGGGCGATAACCCTGCACATCTCGATCGATATGGACCTTGATCACCTTGTAAGGCGCTAGAAACCCATCGCGAATGCCTTGTTTCAGCGAATAGCTGTACACTGGCGCGCCAAAATAATCGATATTGGAGGCATATTCAGTCTCTTTTGGCGTGGCGGTCAGGCCGATCTGGGTCGCCGATGTGAAATGGTCGAGTATTTCCCGCCACGCGGAGTCGTCTACCGCACTGCCCCGGTGACACTCGTCGATCACGATTAAATCAAAGAAATCGCGCGAGAACTCCTTGTAGAGCTTTTGGCTTTCATCCGGACCGGTAATCGCTTGGTATAATCCGAGGTAGATTTCGTAAGACGTGTCAATCCGGCGACGCTTGTCCAAAGCCAATGTCAAATCAGTTGACGTACCATCCGCGCGTTCAATCGTTTTCGCCTTCGTCGACAGTTTGGCCATATTGCCCGCGAATGGCCGGAAGTCGTTCACCATCGTTTGGTCGATGAGCACATTGCGATCTGCCAAAAACAGGATACGCTTTTTCTGGCCCGCTTTCCAAAGTCGCCAGATGATCTGAAAGGCCGTGTAGGTCTTGCCAGTGCCGGTGGCCATCACCAACAGAACTCGATCCTGTCCTTTAACAATCGCCTCAACCGCAGCGTTCACTGCATTTATCTGATAGTAGCGCGGAGTCTTACCGCTGCCGTCGTCAAAATAATCCTGTAGGGCAACGCCTGACGCATCTTTAGACAAGCCTTTCCACTGGCAATAACGTGCCCAGAGTTCCGCAGGTGAAGGGAACTGGTCCAGCGAAAGTGTGACTTCAGGAGAGGGGCTCATGCCAGTTCGATCGTGAAGGACAAAGCCATCGCCATTCGAAGAAAACACAAATGGAATTCCCAGCGTTTCTGCATACTCCAAAGCTTGCTGCAGTCCAGCGCCAATAGATTGGGTGTTTTCCTTCGCTTCAATTATTGCGATTGGAATATTCGGCTTAACGGAAAGGATGTAATCAGCGCGTTTTCCCTTACCGCGGCTCACCAACTTTCCACGAACAATTATTCTACCCTTGGTAAAGCTGACCTCTTCTCGGATTTGACTTAATTCATCCCAGCCCGCCCGACGAAGTGATGGTGTTATGTACTTCGTACAAATGTCACGCTCACTAAGTGACCGTTTGTCCATTAAGTTTTTTCCTAACTACATAAAGCGCCACAAAAGTAGCAAATCGAATAAACCTTTTATTTTTGGACCTTAGACGGATTTTCAGCCGTTCAGCAACGGCTAACGGCTGTAGGCTCTGGACTCATAACCAAAAGATCACGGTTGCGGCGAGAGCGATGGCTGAGAGAAAGACTTTGGGGCTTCGGTCATAGCGTGTGGCGACGCGTCTCCAGTCTTTCAAGCGTCCGAACATAATCTCGATGCGGTTGCGCTTTCTGTAGCGACGCTTGTCATATTTGACGGGCGTGTCGCGTGACTTTCGACCAGGGATGCAGGGCGTTATCTTCTTGTCGACAAGGGCTTCGCGGAACCAATCCGCGTCATATCCCCGGTCGCCCAAGAGCCAGTCCGCGTTCGGAAGACTGCTCAGCAATGCCCTCGCTCCGGTATAATCGCTGACCTGACCGGCCGTCATGAAGAACCGGATGGGCCGCCCACGCGCATCGGTCACAGCATGCAGCTTGGTGTTCATACCGCCCTTGGTTCGCCCGATCAGACGTCCACGCCCCCCTTTTTTGACCCCAGACTTGAGGCCGTGCGATGTGCTTTGAGGTAGGTCGCATCGATGGAGATCGTCTTGTGGTCAGAGGCTTCTGCCGCCAATCCCGTCATGATCCGCGCAAACACGCCCATATCACTCCACCTTTTACAGCGGTTGTAGAGGGTTTTGTGGGGGCCATACTCGGCCGGTGCATCTCGCCAGCGCAAGCCGTTGCGATTGATGAAGATAATGCCGCTGAGGACACGCCGATCGTCGACGCGCGGCACGCCATGGCTCTTCGGAAAATAAGGCCGGAGCCGCTCCATCTGAGCCTCGCTAAGCCAATACAGATTACTCATCAAGCCCTCCTTGGTTCGAGGACGGTGAATCATGCAGGCCTCGCAGCATCAACCCGATTAATGGGTCCTGACCCTAATCCATTTGTCTGGGTCCCTGCTGCAATTTTGGGTGTAGGAGGTGGTGGCTTTGAGGCGGTGTGCGCCTTCCTCGTTGATGAGCGAATAACTGAATACGAAGAAGTCCTAACGATAATGGAATCGTTTGCAGCACACGCCGACCCTAAATATTTCCAAATTGTAAAAAACGCTATTCCAGCTTTTATCAATCTGTCTGATGGTGAAGGGTCATGGATTCGTTACGATATTGAAGACCTATATATCGCCGACGGGATGTTAAAGAGTAGGGACTGGGGGCCTAATACAAAGATTGGGAGAATTGTTCTTTTAAGCGACAATGAGGTTTTTCAGAGCGATAGTAAGAAAGATTAGATACGTTTTCATCCAAAATTCTTGGTCTCAAGATTGAAGTGCGACACCCACAGCCCGAAGGGCATAGGATGTTGGCATGGAAAGTCACTACAAGCACCCGAACGCCGAGGAACGTGGCGTGATTTTTGCGGAGAACCGGCGGGGATCGAGCTTGCGTCAGATCGGTCGGCTTCTTGGGAGGCATCATGGCACCATCGGGCATGAACTGAAGCGAGGAAAGATGCCTTGCGGGTATGATCCACAGGTGGCGAGGCTGGCGCGGGATGCGGCTCAGTTGCGTTCGGGTCGACGGAAAAAACTGGTCCCCGCAGGCCCATTCTATGACTGGGTGCGCAACCGTCTGATCCATTGGCGCTGGTCGCCAGAGCAGATCTCGGCCAGACTGCGGCGCATGCATCCCGATGATCCCAGTCAGCGCGTCAGCCACGAGACAATCTATGCCGCGATCTACGCACAGCCCCGGGGCGGGCTGAAGACGCTGATGATCGAGGCACTCAGGCAGGCCAAACCGAAGCCCGGCGCCCGGCGCACCTCTCTGGCGGGATCTTCTATCATCCCGGAAACGCTGCGGACTATCCATCGTCCCGAAGACATCGAGGCGCGTCTTGTTCCAGGCCACTGGGAGGGGGACCTGATCAAGGGCGCCTTCAACCGCTCGGCGGTGGGCACGGTGGTCGAGCGCAAGACCCGCTTTGTCATTCTCAGCAAGATGAACGGCTGCACCGCCAGCGCCGCCCTTGAAGGGTTCACGCGACAGATGAAACGGTTGCCCGTGGCGTTACGCCGGTCCATGACCTATGATCGTGGCTCGGAGATGGCCTGCCACTCGGAACTGGCGCGACGCCTGGAGATCGATATCTGGTTTTGCGATCCGCACGCGCCCTGGCAGCGCGGATCCAACGAAAACACCAACGGCCTGCTGCGCCAGTTCTTCCCGAAAGGCACGGACCTGAGCGGCCTCAGTCAGACCGAACTGAACGACGTCGCACGCTTGATGAACAACCGTCCCCGCAAGACACTGGGATGGAATACGCCTGCAGAAGCCATAGCCGAAGAACTCGCGGCCATCAAATCAACCGTCGCACTTCAAACTTGAATCCAAGATTCCCCAAGTATATTGCTTTCTCTTGAATGTTGTGGCGATCTTGCGCTCCGATCACGCCATCTGTGCGTCTTGCGATTTTTTTGTAGTCCATATCGCGTGAACTGAGCCGAATTTTGGGTCTTGGTGACAGGTTTGTAGTTTGGGGTGAATGCCGTTCGTCCAGACGGCGGATGGAGCCGCGCGACAAGATCGATGTGCAAAGCACGCTCTGGATCGCCCACAATTACAAGGATGAGGACATGGCAACATTTTCGCGGGAAGCGATCGAAGGGGCGATGGATGCATATGATAGCTATCTCAAGTCAGGCGAGCATGGTGCAATCTTCGATAGCTTCGGTACGCCGCGCGACTACTGGGTGCGTTCGACGCGCGAGCGTACCAATCGAATCTACCCCTCCAAGCCAATCAATTTTTGGCTTAATGGCAACAAGGCGAGCTCTGGGGGTTGGGCTGGCCCAAAATACTCAGCTGCAGCACTGCATAATTCCGGATTTATCATCGTAGATAGTGATGACAATCCGATTGACCCGCCAACCCGGGACTATTTGATCGCAGGTGCTGATCGCATCCGCCTGTGCGCTCGAAACTATCATATCGAACCGGCCCGGGAGAACGGCGCAGCCGAAGTTGCCATACGCGCCCGCGATCTCGGCCACGAAATGGGTTTACGCGAACGGCATCCCGCTATTTGTGGCGCGCTCGGGAGTAAAGATTTCCAGCGATATGCTCAGGTTCCACCGCCAAAGTACACCTTGCCAAATCCCAGCAGCTCCACTGTCTTCACTTTTCACCTCGCCTCGGCGGAAGGGCACGAACCGATGACATTTGAACCCATGACCGCAATTCCCACCCCCACTAACCTCATCCTCTACGGCCCGCCCGGAACCGGCAAAACCTACGCCACGGCCTGGGAGGCAGTGCGCCTTTGCCTGGACGGGGCCGCAACCGAACTGTTGCGCGATGACCGCGATGCCCTGATGACCGAATATCGCCGTCTTGTTGGTGAAGGTCGGATCGAGTTCGTTACTTTCCATCAGTCTTTCTCATACGAGGATTTTGTCGAAGGGCTGCGGCCTACGACAGGGAATGATCAGGAAGGCGACGAAGAGGGTGCAAGTAATTCTGGCGGTTTCAGCCTCAAGCCTCATGCCGGAGTATTCAAGATCATCAGCGAGAAGGCACGGCTCGATACTGGCGATGCACCCGTCACTCGACTCGACCGATCGCGCCCAATCTACAAGATTGCTCTCGGTCAGCGCGGCAGCCAAGAGGACCGAATCCGCGAAGGCCTCGATGGTGGATTGATCCATCTCGGCTGGGGCGGCGATATCGACTGGTCGGACGAACGCTTCGATGATTTCGAAGAAATCCGAAGGGCGTGGAACGAGCAAAAGGATCCCGAAGCATCCGGCAAGGACCCCAATATTGAGATGCTCTTCGCGTTCCGGTCCGGCCTTCAGGTCGGCGACTATGTTGTCATCTCTGATGGCCGTGACGGTTATCGCGCCTTTGGACGTGTGAACGGCGAGTATTATTTTGACGCCCATGCCGACTTTCATCCTCATCGGCGCAGTGTTGAATGGATCTGGCGCGACGACAACGGGTCTGAGCGCGCACCTTTCTACGCACGGAACTTCCGCCGCCAGTCCGCCTATCGGCTCGATCCGAACCGGGTCGACTGGGATGCGCTGGAATCGGTGGTGATTGATCCCAACGCCGAGCGGCCTGTGGCCAGTGCGCGCCCGCATGTCCTCATCATCGACGAGATCAACCGGGCCAATATCTCCAAAGTCTTCGGCGAGCTGATCACGCTGCTCGAAATTGACAAGCGGCTCGGCTGCGAAAACGAAGTTAAAGTCCGGCTTCCCTATTCGGGGACGAGTTTTGGCGTCCCAGCCAACCTGCATATCATAGGCACCATGAACACGGCAGACCGTTCGATTGCTCTGCTCGATACGGCCTTGCGCCGCCGCTTTACGTTCCGCGAACTAATGCCCGACGTTGAAGAATTGCGTCGGGCGCTGGTGGCGCGGCAGCTTGATGCCGCAAATCTCGAGGGGCTCGATATATGCAAGTTACTGCAGACCCTCAACGAGCGGATCGAATATCTCTTTGATCGCGAACACCAGATCGGCCATGCTTACTTCACCGGTTGCACGACCCGTGCCGATGTAGACGAGGTCATGCGCCACAAGGTCATCCCGCTTTTGGCAGAGTATTTTTACGAAGACTGGTCAAAGGTCGCCGCAGTGCTCGGCGATGGCGACGGTGTCAAAGGCTCTAACTTCCTGGAAGCTAAACGATTAGTGGCTCCCCTCGGCTTTGAGGATGATGAGCTGGGCGGGGACAAGCTGCGCTGGACTGTAAAGGCCAGTTTCGATTTCTCGGACTTTGCAGCCTGATGCCGACGTACACGGTTCGTGAATGGAACAAGCTTGCCTATGGCGACGCCAAGGGGCAGATCGCGGCTCACCATGCCGACCGACTAGCGGGGCTGGCTGCCCGATCCGCCTTTGCTGGCCGCGGCGGCAGCGGAGTGCTCGAGCATGGCCGACACGCGTTGCGTGCCCGCGGCGTGGTCGGCATTCTGGCGGCGGGCGATGCAAGCCTAGAGATCTTGCCAAAGATCGATGTGGCGTCCGATGAGACACCAGATCACCAGAACGCGGCGATCCGCAAACAACTGGTGCATATGCTGGCCGTCGCGCTTAATCTCAAGATCGATCTCGGCGTCATTACCGATCTCGCTTGGCAGCGCGAAACCCTTCTGGAAATCCTGATCCGCATCTTTTGCGATAAGCTGACGGAAGCCCTTCGCAAGGGCATGCCGCGCCGCTACGTCGGTCGCGAAGAAGAATTGCCGACTTTACGTGGCCAGCTCGACGTTACCCGCCAGTTCACCCGTTATGCGGTCAATCCTTCACGCCTCGCCTGCCGTTTCGACCTTCTATCGGAAGACACGCCGCTCAACCGGATCATGAAGGCGGCAGTAGTACACCTGTTTCGCCTCTCGCGGCACAGCGCCAACCAAAAACGCCTGCGTGAACTCGCCTTTGTTTACGCCGACATCTCCGATGTGACGGTCCCAGCGCTGCTATGGGATGAGGTCGTCATCGACCGGACCAACCGATCCTGGCAGGAGCTATTCGCCATGGCGCGACTCTTCCTGCATGACCGCTACCAGACGACGACAGGCGGGACGGGCCGAGGCACCGCCATGCTGTTCGAGATGAGCGCACTGTTCGAAGAATATGTCGGGCGGCTGATCGCTCGCGCGCTGGCGGGAACCGGGCTCACCGTCTCGCTACAAGGTGGACGCCTGTTCTGCCTCAGCGCGCAGGACAGCGAACGCGAGCTGTTCCAGACCAAACCCGACATCCTGATCCGCAGGGGTGGTAAGGTAACCCATGTCATCGACACCAAGTGGAAGCGGATATCCTCGAGGATCGATGACCCTAAACAAGGCGTCTCGCAGGCCGATATCTATCAGATGATGGCCTATGCTCAGCTCTATCCCGCTCCCCGCTTAACACTGCTCTATCCCCATCACCCCGGCCTCGGATCCAAAGACGCTGTTCATGCCCGCCATCGCATCATCGGGCATTCCACTATTCTCGAGACCGCGAGCATAGACGTGTCGAATAATGCAAATATACTTAATCGCATCCGACGACTACTTATCGACGATGAGGCTATGATCGAAGCCACTGGCTGACCGAGCTCGAAAGCGCTTGCGCCACAAATCAGCATGCTGAAAAATGAAGAAGGTTGGACTTCAGGCCCATCCGCTCCGCCATTGTCCCCATTGCGAACCAGTGCGATGTCGGGCGTCATGCTGTTCGTGCCGTTCACCAGTCGCTCGATTCGTGAACGTGGTACACCAAAAGTATCCGATGGGGTGGACGCCCCCCGGCGGCATCAAAATGTGCCAAGGTAGCGCGATCGCACCGGTTCCTAGCGGAGCCATTGTACAGCTCTTTCAGAACTTCACCTGGGTGTACCGGGTCGTCATGCAAGCTCATGGCGTGTCCTTTCATTGGTAGCCTAAAGCTTGTGCCCATTCACGGCGAGAGACATGAGCGACGTCTTTGAAGAGCAGCTTCGATCAGCAGAAGGGGTGCTTGTGAGGTCAAGCACCATATCGGTAATCGGATCCTGCACTGTAAGGCGGCGTAAGGATCCGATAGCTAATACACTGGCGAAGATCGCGGATCTGCATTTTGGCACCAACACTATAGCTCATTCCCATGCTCGACATCAGTCCAATGCTTGTTCACAGGCAGACGTTTGGCTCGCCTTGCGATATCTTTGATTTGCACTGGCCTGAAATCCCATTGGTCAACGCCGATGTTGACGCTGTTCCTAGACCCTTGCCACTGATCGTGTACATGGCCGAAGAGTTGCAGCGCGCCGCGTCGTGCGCCGTTCCAAGTGATCATGGGGTAGTGGCAAAGCACCAGAGCATGCTCACCGTCTTGGATCTCAGCCAGGTTTTCGATGCTCTCCCAAGGCAGTGAGACCACGGCCTCGTCGTCATGGTTTCCGATGATAAGATGTTTGCGGCCTGGCAAGCTGTGAAACCAGTTTTCGAACCGTTTGGTATCGTCTGCGCGCCCGAAAGCGAAATCACCGAGGATCCACAGGTCATCGTCGTGACCGACGCATGCCTGAAAACTCGCGATAATGGCAGCATTCATCTCAGCCACCGATTTGAACGGCCGTCTGCAAAACTCGATGATGCGACTGTGACCGAAGTGAAGATCGGCCGTGTACCAGTTGGCCATGTTCCCCCCATCGCTACACGGCTTAACTGTAAGCCACAGCAGCGCTAATTCGCAATGCGTTTGGATTGAAGTTGGCACTACATGTTGATCGGATAATCCTAGGCGCGAAGACTTGAGAGAAACCTCGAAAGAAGCGTTTTAAGCTGCTCGATTGAAGCATTCTCCACGCTTTTTGGTGGCCCTTTGTGAGCGGCACTATCCTACAAGCTGCTGAACTGGTGGGCGTCAATGTATATGTTTACCTCTCAAGTAACTGATTAATGTATATATTTACCTGAAAAGTTCCGACTTCGTTCCCCCCTTTAGTGGAGGGTGATCATTTATTTCTCAAATAATCTTCTTTGTTTGTTGACAGCGCAGACACTGAGAGTCCATGCCAGATTCGGAGCCGACCTAAACACCAGAAGAATGGAGCGGGCTTGGGCATGGTACTAGATTTAGATCGGCATGGGATGATCGTCACCCGGCTCGCGGCGAAGGGTATAACGCTTTCGCAGATCGCGCGGGAAATTGATCGAACACGCGGGCTGATTACCTCCGTGTCACAAGGGCACTATCGAAGCCGCCGAGTTGAGGAAGCCATCGCGGCGCATCTCGACTGCTGTCCGCCAGACATTTGGCCCGACCGTTACGATGATGAGGAGAACACATGACATGATCTAACCAAAACGAAAAAGAGCCTGGAGACTGCAATCTCCAAGCCCTTCATTCGGGTATCTAGGACACCCTCTTTCCAAGTCCTCGATACCCCCTTCTCGATCATCAAGTCAAGCGTTTGGCGCTCCTGTTGGCGTGCCAAACCGAAACGTTTGTCATTTGAAAGGGGTCTTCCATGGCCATCTTCACGCGCATGTCCTGCGCGCCGGGCTACATCGGTTCGCCTTCTCCAGCCCATTCCGCCTCCTGTTGTGGGGAGGGCGGCAATGTCTAACCAAGTTATCAAAGGCTTTGTGCTTCCGGAGCCGTCCCGGGCCACGCGCCCGATCTCACGGAAATCGCGCGGAAGCTGTCGGGGTTCCGCTGTGTTGTACATCGGCAGTCATCGGCAGATCGTCGTCTATGAGAGCCTTCTGGAGCTCATGTGCATCCTGCTCATCATCTCTCGTGGCGATGTGATCGATGTCTGGGATCAACCCCCCGCCATCCATTTTAGCTGTCCAGATGGCAGCCATCATCAACACACCCCGGATTATTTGGTCGAACTCGCAGACGGCACCCGTTTTGCAGTTGCGGTGAAACCAATTGACCGGGTGAAACATCGCAATTTCGACATTGAGCTCAGCTACGTCGCCGCCTGTATGCCGCCATCCTACGCTGATGGCCTGATCCTAATGTCCGATGCAGATTTCACGCGGGCACAGGCGCTGAATGCACAGCGGTACCATGAATTTAAAAAGAAGCCGGATGCCCAGGCGGATCAGGCGCTCGCTGCAGTTGTCGGACAGCAAACTGAGCCGACAACGTTGGAGGCACTCGTCGAACAGGTCGGTCTGGCGGGTCGCGGTTTTCGCGCCGCGTTCAGGGCGATCATCGAAGGGCGCCTCCGTCAGCTTGTACACGGAAAAATCGGACTGCAAACGCTGGTTGTAGCGGAGGGAACAGCATGATCTTTCCCTACCAGCCAGATGATACCTTCATCATCTATGGGACGCGCTACAGCTGTGTTCACCAGACGGATGCGCTCTGCGTATTGGAGCCAAAAGATCCCGCTGAAGGCGAAACAAAAACGCTCAGTCGCACCGAAATCTCCTTCCTCCGACGCAGCAACAACTGGCGTTACATTCCAGGGCCACGAACCAAGGAGCGGATGCGTGCCACAGCGTCACGGGGGACGAAAGCTCTCCAATTAGCACATCCTGATGATCGGGAGAGTGCCATTTTGACGTTGCCCCCAACTTTTATCCAGCGTGAGCGAGACTCCGGGTTTGAGTTTTGCCGA
>NZ_AWWI01000174.1 GCF_002760615.1 Puniceibacterium antarcticum
GTAAGCGGTGCGCCGTTCCCACCTATTTGGCGTAATTCCACGGCAGCAGCGCGTCGATATCAGATTGTTTATGCCCGTTTACAATGGCTGTGAGCGTGTGGGTCAGATAGGCGTGGGGATCGACGTAATTGAGCTTGCAGGTCTCGACCAGCGAAGCGATGACGCCCCAGTTTACGGCCCCTGCATCATGACCAGCGAAGAGCGCGTTTTTGCGGTTCAAGGCGATAGGACGGATAGTGCGCTCGACAGCGTTATTGTCCATCTCGATGCGGCCGTCGGTTAGGAACAGGCATAGCCCGTCCCAGTATTTGGCGATGTATTTGAGCGCTTCGCCCAAGGGCGCTTTGGCAGATACGCGGGCGCGATGGGCGGTCAGCCATGCCTCAAACGCCGCGATCAATGGGGCTGACTGTTCTTGCCGCGCGGCCAGCCGCGCTTCGGCGTTCAGCCCACGGATATCCTTTTCGATGCGGTAGAGGGCTGCGATCTGTTTCAAACCCTCTTCGGAGATGGGTGCGGTGCCAGACTGCGCGACCTCGTGCAGTTTGCGTCGCGCATGCGCCCAGCAGTACGCCAAAGCAACATTGTTATCGACACGTTTGAGCAGGCGATTGTAGCCTGCATACCCATCCACCTGAAGGATGCCCGAGAAGCCCTTCAAAATGTCATCTGCATATTGGCCGGACCGCCCCGGCGCATAGGTGAAGGCTACGCAGGGCGGAGCCGCGCCAGCCC
>NZ_AWWI01000175.1 GCF_002760615.1 Puniceibacterium antarcticum
CCCATCCCGCAAGGGTCGAACGGTCCAGATCGATGCCTTGGCGGCTGTAGATCTGCGCTTGCCGGTAAAGCGGCAGATGATCCGCGTATTTGCTGACCAGCACATGCGCCACCGTGGCCTCCGTTGGCATACCGCCGGGAATGAGCCGGGCGGGTGCAGGGGCTTGAACGACGCCGTTTGTGCAGGATCTGCAGGCATACTTTGGGCGTCGGGTCACAATGACACGGAACTGTGCGGGGATGATGTCGAGGCGTTCTGAAGTATCCTCACCAATCACATGGCGCTCAGCGCCGCAGCCGCAAAGAGTCTGCTCAGGTTCAATCACCTCTTCGATGCGGGGCAAATGCTTGGGCAATGATCCGCGATTGGTGTTGCGTGGCTTGGTTGCGCGTGATGCGGGCGGATCAAGGGCTGCATCTTCCGCATGAACAGCCGCCATCGCCGTTTCGATATCTTCCAGCGCCAGCTCGAACTGCTCAGGGTCGGTCTTCTCGGACCGTGCCCCGAACAGGGCGCGCCTGAAGTCAGCAACCAGCTTTTCCAGCTGATCAATACGGTCCTGCTTGCGCAGGTTGCGGCCCTCAGAGGCGACAAGTAACGCCTTCAGGGCTGCTATGTCATCGGGAAGATCAGCAGGCTTCAGCATGTCCAAAGACTATCACTTTTGGTGCCTACGCACTCACGCAAAAGCCTGCATGATTCACTCTGCCGCAGTCGGCGGACGCGCTGCCAGAGCCTTCACTTTGCGCCAGTCCAACCCGGAGAATAGCGCCTCAAACTGGGCATGGTTCAGGGCCATCAGGCCATCTTTGATGGCGGGCCAGGTGAAGGTCGTTTCCTCCAGCCGCTTGTAGGCCATCACCAGCCCGGTACCGTCCCAAAAGAGCAGCTTCAACCGGTCCGCCCGCTTGGCGCGGAACACAAAGACCGTCCCGGTGAACGGCTCCTTGCGCAGCTCGTTCTTTACGAGAGCCGCCAGCCCGTCATGCCCCTTGCGGAAGTCCACAGGTTTGGTCGCAATAACGATCCGCACGCGGTTCGAGGGAAACATCATCCCCGTGCAGACAGCGCATGGGCAATCTTGGCAATCCGGCCAGGCCGGGTTCCTGCATCCACACGAATGATGACCTGCCCAAGCACGATCTCAATGGCTCTTTCTGGCGCTGCCTCAGACGGTGTTACCTCAGGTTCCAAAACCACAGGGGCAAACTCAGCTCCCGCCAAATCAGGGACAACCAACTTGCCGTCCTTCGCCAACCGCCGCCATGTCGACAAATGATTGGCCCGTAGACCGTGTCGCCGCGCCACCTCGTTGACCGTCACACCCCGCACCAGAGTTTCCGCAACAACCCGGCCCTTGAACGCATCCGACCAAGTCCGCTTACCCGAAGGACCAACCATGACCTCCATCCGGCCAATGTTCTCCATATAGTGCTCTATATGTCCTACCAACGCCGTCTCCTTCCCAAATCTACACTTGGAAAAGGACTCGCAGATCAAGAAGCCATCAGGAAGGTGGGGGCGGCGCACCGCTTAC